>DATCEX010000028.1:0-80460 GCA_036509795.1 Acidimicrobiales bacterium | reverse complement strand
CGCTTTTGGGGCACTCACCGCCGTTAAACGGACGTTCTCATAAACATCGGCATAACGCAAACATCGGCATAATCATGATTAAGCCGATGTCGGCTTAACTACGACCTACGTCACACTGGCTTGACCTTGGCCGCTGCAACGGGAGCAACCACCGCCGAACTCATGCACCGTGCGGGGCACGCTTCAGCGGGTGCGGCACTTCGCTACCAGCACGCCACGAAAGACCGTGATCGAGTCCTTGCAGACGCTCTAGAGGCACTCGTCAAGCCCGCGACGGTGATTCCTATTGACCGAGAGGCGAGAGCGTCGGAGTAGGCGACTCAATCACCGAGTCTTATCTATGTGTGAGAATCAAATAATTGGTGTGGCCAAGTCAATTGAAGAGAGACCAAATGAAATCGCGTTCTTGGATGAAATCCTTCTTCACAGTGGCGCTTGTTGTCGGGCCCACACTGTTGATTGTGCCTGCCGAGTCGGCAATGGCGACCAGTTCCCCAAGGTTGAACCAACCTGCGATCAATGCTTGCAACGCGGATGGCGCAACCATCAAAATTGCCATCGCCGCTTTCGAGGCAGCAAATCCCCATACCGTGCCAACTCAAGCACTTTTGATATCGAAAGGGTTTCTCACAAGTTGGTCGAAGAACTTTCCGTACTACACGGACAGCATCTCGAAATCTGGAGTGCTGATGGTGGCCGCGCCTTCCTACTTTGCGCCTGTCAAGTTCACGAAGGCTGCGTGTCAAAATGCAGGTCGCAACGCGCAGACTATTGGGGCGTGTCTCGCAGATGGGGCGGTCGTCCAGACAGCCCTTGACGCATTTGAATTCACGAATCCTCATACGGTGCCAACTAAGGCGGGGCTACTGGCGGCGTCAAAGGGCGGTCCCTACTTAAACTCTTGGCCCGCAGGTGCGCCGTACTATTCGTACAGCATTTCTAAGACGGGCTACTTGGAGATTTCAGCGCCCTCTCGAGTCCCATTCAAGCGGTACAGCAAGGTTGCTTGTCTGAATGCACGCTGACGTCGAATTTGTTCGAGCAAGCGGAACGTTTCACTTCTTGCCTAACTGAGCACAAGATGGCGCCCTCAAAAAATAACGAACTCACAAAGGAGTCATCATGAATCTCACGACTGGGGTCTTCCTGATCATCATTGTCACGTCCATATGGGCAGGTTACGACGCAGGCACACTGCGAAAGCAGGGGGCCACTACAAAGGATTTAGGCGGAAGCCCGCTGACCGTTGCGATTGTCTGTCTGCTGATATGGATTATCGCCTTCCCCTACTACTTGGTTCACCGATCTCGATTTATGGCATCGCACTCCAAGACATCAAGCGTGTCGGCTGCGCCCATTGCTTCTGCCAGTGGAGGGCGATTCTGCGGATCGTGCGGCACTGCCCTAGTGCCTACGGATCAGTTCTGCACGGCTTGGGGCGCTCCTGCACAGGTCTTGACTAAGGCGCCGACCACAGTGCCGGTTCTTGCTGCCGCCGCCGTCGGGAAGTGCAGCGCTGGACATCAACTGCGGGCAGACCAAGCTTTCTGTAGCCAGTGTGGGGAGAAGGTTGATGAGAATCCTACGAACCCTCAGCCTGAGATAAGCGACGTAAGTAATTGGTGCGAGAACTGTGAGCAGGAGTTTGATTTAGAAACCAAGTTCTGTCCCAAATGTGCTGGAACATTGGTAGAGGTCAACATCTGGAAATGCGTCGAATGCGACGGTGCCATCGGTTTGGAAGACAAATTTTGTCCAATATGTGGTGCGAGCACCGAATAGCTTGCGGAGGCGCACCTATAGAGCTTGATGCTTGGGCCGCGAGGCGCTGGCGCTGGTCATCTCACTGGACCACTACCGTGTAGTCAGCCGAGGCGGGAATGTTGTAGTCAGGTGAGGCAGGATTCCAGCCGACGATGGCAACGTGAACGTCGTAGGTTCCCGCCGTGGAGAAACCAATCGTCGCCCACCCCTGATTGCTGCCGTACGTCATACCGCCCATTGTCCACCTGTCGCCTACGCCACCCTGTGACGGGTCGGTGCCGTCGCTGCTAAGCGCAGTCGCCGTGAACTCGATACTCGTACCAACGGGAACCGGGCCGGTTATTGGCGCTTGAGTGTCCCAATTCACCGCAGTAATCGACATGCTGACGGTCGGCCTTGGGAGTGTCGTCGTCGTGGTCGTGACCACTGGCTGAGTTGTCGTAGTTGTCGTGACCACTGGTGGCGTCGTCGTCACTGGTGGGGTAGTGGTGATCGTGACTACTGGCACGGTCGTCGTGGTCGAAGTTTGCACGCTGACCGTGAGTTGACCGGCTGACTGGTCGTAAATCTTGTCACCAAGGAATACGCCGACGATCAGGTGAGAACCTGCGCCGTTGTAGGTCAGCGTGCACGAGTAGACGAGTGAACCTTGACCCGTGGCGCTTGGTCCCGTACAGCCAGGGATCTTCACTCCATCGTCAGTCATATAGACCACGCCGGTCGTGTTGGTGACGCTAGAAACAGCCATCGTGAACGTGACTGGTGCGCCGACCGTGACGGGTGATTCACTCGACGTCACCGTGACCGCCGTAGGCAGTAGTCGCGCCGGTGTCGTGGTGGTGGTCGTCGTAGGTGGCGTCTTGCGTGCCTGCGTGACCATCCAGTGATCGACAGTTGTGGACTTACCGCGCACGGTCAAGGTGAGCGCGTAGGACTTGGCCTTAGTCGTGGTGTTCGCCGTGAACCTGGCAGACCTGGCGACGGTGCCGGTCTTGCACTTCACGGTCGTCGTAAAGCTTGGGATCGACGGACTAGATGACCAGTGGCACGTCGTCGCGTTGCGTACCGAGGCGCTGAGAGTGACTGAGCCACCCGAGGCGCTAACTGTCTTGGTCACTGCGCCCGCCTGGGCTACAACAAGCCCACTTAGACAGAGTGCAACTGTGGCGATACTGACGGCAATCCTGCGCTTCATTGTGACCTCCTAGAACGGTCTACTTCATGGCTCTCACGGTGAGAAAGTTGAGGGCGTAGCGCCCAAGTAGCGCCCAAATCAAAACGCAAGCGAATATTGACCGGCAGAAATACACTGTGACCAGTATCTTTGTCACTTGCATTTGAGAGACGTACCCAGCTTGAGGGGCTGGTGCCCTTAGGGGCGTACGGGTTCAAGTCCCGTCTTCGACACCAATTTTTTAGCGACCGGGTCCAGCCGCCACAGCTGTTACTGGCGCAATATCGACACCCAATTTTGAGACCTCCGAGTTTTCAGGAGGGAAACGGTTCGCGGGGGAGCGAGGTGAGTCCTACTCCGGCGACTACCCTCAGTGACGCTTGACGAACGATAGATAGAACGCAGCGAACACCAGGACAATCCCGACATTGACCATGAGGCGTTCCAGCACGTGGTGCCGGAAGAATAGGACGTCTACGCCCACCACCACGACGACTAGTGCAATCACGTACAGCACGGCTACCGCCCTCGTTCCCACCACCGCATCCTATTCACGGCGACCGCTACGACAGTTTCCCTTCGCAGAATGTTGAGGTGGGCACTTCGACACCAAAATTGCCGGACACGTCTGGTCCCACTTCGGAGCTCCGCACGTCGATCTCGAGGTCGCCCGTCACTGGAGAGTTCGCACGGGCGACGACAAGTTCGATCCCGTCTCGAAGTGCGACAAATGAAGTGGCGATGTCAAATAATGTAGTGATGGCCCAGTGGCCTCGTTCGAGAGGCTCGTGCGACGAAATGAGACAGTGCCGTCGTAGCCACGACCGTAATCAAGCAGCGAATGGAGAACGTGTGACACACAATCTGAAGGCCGAAATAATAACCGTCGAAGGTCACGGTGGTGATCAGATTGAGGGGTACCTCGCGACGCCCACGGACGTGGAGCGTTGTGGGTCCATCGTGGTGATTCACCACATGCCGGGTTACGACGAGGCGACCAAGGAGATCGCCCGAAAGTTTGCCGCAAACGGTTACGCGGCGTTGATTCCCAATCTCTATCACCGTGAAGCGCCCGGCGAGGCACCAGACGACGCAGCGGCCGTGGCGCGCGCGAGCGGTGGTGTACCCGACGAACGTCTCGTTGGTGACGTCGCCGGAGCCATGGCTCACCTGAAATCCCTGTCAATCTCCAACGACAAAGTCGCGTGCATTGGATACTGCTCGGGTGGTCGTCAGTCACTGCTCGCCGGATGCCGTTTGCCTCTGGACGCGATCATCGATTGTTACGGCGCGTTCGCGTCAGTGGACTCACCGGAGGGTTCGCCCGTTCGCGCAGTCGCGGTGGTGGGTGAAGTAGGAAACCTCAGCGGTCCGTTACTCGGACTCTTCGGGGCGGACGACCAGTACCCCTCGCCGGATCAAACCGAGATATTGGAGAGTGCGTTGAAGGCCGCCGACAAAGAGTTTGACTTTCACACCTACGAAGGAGCGGGCCACGCCTTCTTTAACGTCGATCGACCTAGCTTTCGACCCGAATCTGCGATGGAGGGTTGGCGAGAGATTTTCAACTTCTTGGCTAAGACGGTGGCGTGATGTGTACGTACGAGACTGAGAACATTAGCCTGCGAGCGAGTGGCAAGACCGCGGAGGGCTGGAGGGCAATGAATTCCGCCACCGTCTACTTCGATCACCCCGTCCACTTTGCGGCGGGTCACGCACTCATGATTGATATTCGCAATAAAGATGCATCCGCGTCAGAGCGAGTGGCACTCGAGTTGGACCCTCGCTCCGCTCGAGAACTCGCGGAGACAATTCTGCGAACGCTCGAGAGCGTGCCGAGCGACTTACTTGGAGAATCGGTGGTGTGACGAGAAGGTCGTCGGACTCGTCAGGGACGATCGATCACGCGGTCGAGTCAGAACCTCGATGGACACGTGGGGTTAGGAGTTGACCGCCAGCATTCGCGGCTGGAGCTTTCGAGCGCTCTCGATGAAGGAGGGGATGAGGAGGTCTTCCATCGTGTACAGACCAGGCGAGAGGAACTCCATACTTTCGGCCGCGAAGAGGGCTCCCTCGCCGAAGGCTTCGGGGCTGACGGACTCGTGACGAAGTCGCACGGTTTGAGAAGGAAATCCGAAAACGACCTCGTGGGTTCCGACAATGCCGCCCGCGCGCAATGACTTGATGTCACACTCGGTCACGCCCAGGGAGCGCGCAATGATCTTCGCGGTGCTCGATACGCCCTTCTTCATGCGGAAGTGCTCTTCGACGATCTCCACGTCCGCCAAGGGCGCGATCATTTGGAGAAGGTTCGCGGCGAGAATCAAGAGATTCACGCCCAAGGTGATATTCGGCGACCACAAGACGGCGGTCTGGGTACTCAGCTCACGCAACTTTTCTTGCTGTTCACACGGGTAGCTCGAAATCGCCGTGACGATGCGAATACCGCGCGCGGCTGCGGCGTCGCCGTAGTAGTCAATGCCCTCGACGCTCGAGAAGTCGATAATTGCGTCGACGGGGTACAGATCGAGCAGGACGTCAATGGGCGTCGTGGAACTGCAAAACATCCGATTCTTGCCCATATTGCTCCGTTCGATTTGATCGGCCAGCGATCCGCGCGCAACGTGGCTGGACTTACGCACCACCCATTCGAGTGAGCAGTCGCTATCGCTCAGAATTGATCGGGCGACGGACCGTCCGGTTTTTCCAAATCCAAAGAGACCAATTCGCATGCGCACTCCTCCTACCTGATAGCTCGGGACTCGAGGTTCAACCGCACACTAAGCAAAATGGTTAAGAATGGATGACGAAAAACTACAGAATGCCTAAGGTTCGTCTGTGGAGAAGCATAGAAAGCTCCAGAAAGTGATCAGATCGTGACGTTCATCAGTACGTATGGTCACGAGTGATGATCCACGTCGTGAACATCATCTCCAGAGAT
This sequence comes from Acidimicrobiales bacterium, assembly GCA_036509795.1. Lineage (GTDB taxonomy): Bacteria > Actinomycetota > Acidimicrobiia > Acidimicrobiales > RAAP-2 > RAAP-2. The sequence goes on along the minus strand of DATCEX010000028.1, from coordinate 74,581 downwards.
GTATTTGCCGTCCTACGACCGTTGCGTCCGAGAGACCGCCGCGGGGGGCTGCAGAGACGAGTGCGTGATCCTCAGTCGTGCTGATCCGGTTCACTAGGTGGTCGACCGACTAGCGAGCACCCCCAGTCGCTACCATTAGCCACGAGGTAATACGTGACCACCATCCTTTTTACGGCCTTCAGCAACCGATCCGACGCCCTCGAACTGGCGAGCGAGGCGGTGCGTGGATTACGAGATCTCGATATCGAGTCCTCCACGTGCTTTCTCGACCAGGACAACGCGCCGCAACTTTCGTCAGATTCCCTGGTCATCAGCCTCGGCGGTGACGGGACCTTCCTACGATCAGCCCGTTTGGCCCACGCCCACGGCGCGAGAGTGTTGCCGGTCAATTTAGGTCGCATTGGTTTTCTCCTGGACGTGCCGTCGGACCAGATCGTGGCCTCGGTGCGAGGAGCTCTGGTTAATCCGCGCGTGGTGGAGCGTCTGGCGCTCGCGATCTCCATCGAGGGCCAGTCCACCAGCGACTTCGCCCTCAACGAAGTCGTCCTTGGGCGCTCGCAAGTGGGTCACATGGTGCGAGTGAGAACCTTCGTCGGTGAGGATGAGTACCTCACCTACTCCGCTGACGGCGTCCTGGTCGCGACACCGACCGGCAGTACTGGTTACAACTTCTCCGCGGGCGGGCCAGTAGTGGACGCGGGACTCAACGTCGTCGTAATTACCCCGATCGCTCCGCACTTCACCATCGACCGCAGCATCGTGGTCGATTCGGCCACGACGGTGCGATTGGTGGCCGACGACAAGCCGGCGGTGGTGGTGGCCGACGGCAACCAGATCGGCGTTCTCGAACCCGGGCAGTCCGTGTGGGTCTCTCAAAGTCCCACGCCGGTCAAGGTGGTGTCGTCGGGTGCCTTTGAACTCGGCGTGCGTCTACGCCAGAGTCTTCGAGAGGGTCATGCCTAAGGCCCAGCTGGTCGAACTGTACGCGCGCGGGCTCGGCGTTATCGATGAAGCCCGCATTGAATTCGGACCGGGCTTCAATGTGCTCACCGGCGAGACCGGTGCGGGCAAGACTCTATTGCTCGGCGCGCTGGAACTCTGTCTCGGGGGCGAGGCGTCGTCGTCGCGCTACGCGCTCACGGCCGACACCAAGGCCGTTGCCATCTTTTCGCGCGAGGACGAGGACGAGATTCTCTTCGCGCGCGAATCCTCACCCACCGGACGGTTGCGCGCCACCTTAGGGGGGACTCCGTCGAGCGCCGAATTGCTCCGTGCAGCAGCCGCGGGAGTCATCGTCATTCACGGCCAACACGATTCGCTCGCTCTACGTTCGCGCCCAGAAATCCTGCGGATCATCGACACGGCCGGCGAGATATCTACCGAGCAGCTCGACGACGTTCGCCGTGAACTATCTGCACTGGACCGCGAGCGTGACGCGCTCGGTGGCGACGAGGCGAGTCGTGAGCGCGAACGTGACTACCTGGACTTTCAGTACCAGGAACTGTCGATCGCGCGTCTGGAGGACCCCGCGGAGCTGGAGATTCAGATCAACGAGCTCACCCGTCTGCTGCGCTTTCGTGACGCGCAGGCCGAACTTCTTCGCGTGGTGGAAGAACTCGACGGTGATTCGGACGCGGCGGTCTTGACTCAATTCGCTCGAGTCATCGCCCACGTCCCTCGAGACACCGGCGTCGACGACATTCGCGTCGAATTCTCCGCGATCCTCGAGGCAGCGCGAGCTCAGGTTCACGAACTCGCCGCGCGCTCCCAACCCGACCAGTTCGATCCGGCGATCGTCGAGGATCTAGAAGTGCGCGTCGCACTCTTGCAACACGTGGCGCGCAAGTATGGGGGTTCGTTGGCTCACGCGATCGCCCAACGGGAGGAGATGAGGGCACGTGTTGACGAATTGGCGGGTGCTCACGAGCGCCTCGCGGCCCTCGACGTCTTGGTGTACGACCTCACCCAACGCGAGAGTCTGCTGGCCGCCCAGGCACGCCGCGATCGCGAAGAGGCGGCGGAGCGCCTCACCGAGAACGTACAACGACAGCTTCCGCGCGTGGCACTACCGCACGCGTCACTACGATTCGCCGTCGACGGAGACGACGGTTCTGACGCGCACATCTACTTCACCCCCAATCCCGGGCAACCCGAGGGACCGCTGCAGTCCTTGGCCAGTGGCGGCGAACTCAGTCGGGTACTGCTCGCCCTGTCGCTCGAGACAGCGCATGCCGACATCGTGGCGGTCTTTGACGAAGTAGACGCGGGGGTGGGCGGGCAAGTGGCCCAACAGATCGGAGAGTGCCTGCGTGAAGTCGGCGAGGCGCAACAAGTCGTCGCCGTGACCCACCTGGCGTCGGTGGCCGCGAAGGCGTCACACCACTTCGTCATCGAGAAATCGGTGAGTGCGGGCGTGACCAGTACCGTGGTTCGCGGCGTCACCGGAGATGACCGCGTCCGCGAGATTGCTCGAATGCTCGCCGGCGACGAAATTACTGATGAGGCCAACGCACTCGCGAGGAGATTGCTCGAATCGGTGATCTAGTTCGTCACCTCGTGACGCTCCCGGGCTAGTATGTAGTTCCGTGAAGGAACTCGACACCGAATGACGAAATACGTATTCGTCACCGGAGGAGTCTCTAGCTCCCTCGGCAAGGGCCTGACGGCGTCGTCCCTGGGTCGTCTTCTCAAGTCTCGTGGCCTCAAGGTCACCATGTGCAAACTCGACCCCTACCTCAATGTGGACCCGGGAACGATGAATCCGGGCGAACACGGCGAGGTCTTCGTTACCGACGACGGGGGAGAGACCGACCTCGACCTCGGTCACTACGAGCGATTCATCGACGAGTCCTTATCGCGGATGTCCAACACCACCACCGGATCGATCTATTCCAAAGTCATCGCCAAGGAACGTCGCGGCGACTACCTCGGCAAGACCGTCCAGGTCATACCCCACATCACTGACGAGATCAAGGACCGTTTGCGTCGCCTCAGTACGCTGGGAGCCGACGTCGCCATCGTCGAAATCGGTGGCACCGTCGGCGACATGGAGATCATCCCGTTTCTCGAGGCCATTCGTCAATTCCGACGCGACGCCGGTCGGGGCAACGTGTGTTACGTGCACCTCACCTTGGTGCCCTACCTCGCACCTTCAGGCGAGCAAAAGACTAAGCCGACCCAACACTCGGTCACCGAACTGCGTTCGCACGGTATTCAACCTGACGTCATCGTGTGCCGTAGTGACCAGCCCATTTCTGATGGTCTCAAGCGAAAGATCTCCCTGCTCTGTGACGTGCCCAACAACGCCGTGATTTCGGCGGTCGACGCTTCGAGTATCTACGACATTCCTCTCAATATGCACCACGAGGGGCTCGACCGCATCGTGTGCGACATCTTGAACGTGAGCCTTGAAGAACACCCCATTGATCTCACCGCGTGGGAAAACGTCGTGCGTCGCGTCCACCACACGTCCAAAACCTTACGCATCGGGATCGTGGGCAAGTACGTCACCATGCCCGACGCCTACTTGTCGGTGGCCGAAGCCATTCGCCACGCCGGATTCGCCGAAGGTGCGACAACCCAGATCGAGTGGCTCGAGGCAGAACGCGTACCGTCCGAAATCGACGCTCGTCGCCTGCGCCAGCTCGACGGCATGATCGTTCCCGGCGGCTTCGGCGAACGCGGCATCGAAGGGATGGTGGCCACCGCGCGCATCGCGCGCGAGCACCAGGTTCCCCTGCTCGGGATCTGCTTGGGCATGCAGGTTATGGTCATCGAATTCGCCCGGCACGTCCTCGGTTTGGCGGACGCGCATTCGACGGAGTTCTCGCTCACGACGTCATCTCCCGTGATTGCCCTCATGGAAGAACAGATGGACGTGACCGACCTCGGCGGGACGATGCGCCTCGGTGCCTGTCCGGCCATGTTGGCCGAAGGGTCGCAAGTCGCTGAACTCTACGGCGCCACCGTGGTGTCAGAACGCCACCGTCACCGCTACGAGTTCAACTCGAGATTCGTCTCACAGTACGAAGCGGGAGGAATGCGCTGCTCGGGTACGTCGCCGGACGGCCATCTGGTGGAATTCGTCGAAATGCCGAACCACCCCTTCTTCGTCGGCACCCAGGCCCACCCCGAATTCAAGTCACGACCGGACCGGCCCCACCCGCTCTTTCACGGTTTGATCGTCGCCGCGAGCGTTCGCGCTGAAGGTCGCGAACCGCACATCCTTGACCCCACCACTGTCGACGCGACCTTGTGAGCGAGTCATTCTCGGTTGTCGAGCGTGAAACCCTCCTGACGTCGCACGTCTTCTCGATCGAACGACGAACGATTACCCATCAGGACAAGCAATTCCAACGCGACGTCGCCGTGCACCCGGGAGCCGTCGCCATGGTGGCCATCAACGACCTCGACCAGGTCGGCCTGATCCGCCAGTATCGCGCCACGGTCGATCAAGTGCTGTGGGAGATTCCTGCGGGCACTATCGATGCGGGTGACGCTGACCCGCTGGCCACGGCCCAACGCGAACTCCGCGAGGAGTTGGGGGTCGCGGCGCGCGACTGGAAGAAGATCGCCGACGTGTACGTCTCACCGGGTTGGACGACGCAACTCATGCACATCTTCGAGGCGCGCCACCTGGAATTCGTCGGTCGATCACCAGACGGACCCGAAGAGAGCGCCGCGGACGTCGTGTGGCTCACCCGTGGCGACGTGCGTGCCCTACTCGACAACGGTGATGTCAATGACGCGACCTTGACGATTGGGCTGCGCCACTATCTCGAGGTCAATGACCACTCCTGACGCCCAGGTGAGTGAGTACGTGCAGTGGCTCACCGTGGAGAAGGGTCGTAGCCGGGCGACGATCGAAGCCTACGAACGCGACATCGAAGCCTTTTTGTCCTGGTGGGGACCCGACCGGCCGCTCGCCGATGTCACCACTGGAGATCTCGAGAACTACCTCAACGAACTGCGCGATACGCGCGCCGCGAGTTCCGTGGCGCGCGCGTTGTCCTCGCTGCGGGGTTGGTGGGGCTTCTTAGTCGAGGAAGGTCAACTCGACGTCGACCCCAGCGCCCACGTGACGCCGTCGCGACGCGGACGCACGCTACCCAAACCGCTGCCCGAGGAGACGGTGGCCCTGCTTCTCGACACGCTGCCGCGCCAGACGCCGGTCGATCGGCGCGACCGGGCATTGTTGGAACTGCTCTACGGGACTGGCGCGAGAGTCTCGGAGGTGGTGGGTCTCGAGGTCCAAGACCTCGATTTCGACGAAGAACTGATTCGCGTGACAGGCAAGGGTTCGAAACAGCGACTCGTTCCCATGGGTCGCAGCCTCAAAGTGGCCCTGCGCGACTACCTCGGCCCGGGAGGGCGATCGGAGTTTCCACGACCCCGGGCTCACGCTCACGTCTTCGTCAACGTCCGCGGGGGAGCATTGTCGCGTCAGGGTATCGACCTCGTCATCGCCTCACGGGCGCTGGCGGCCGGTATCAATCGATCCACCATCAGCGCCCACGTCTTTCGCCACAGCTGCGCCACGCACATGCTGACGCACGGGGCCGATATCCGGGTCGTGCAGGAGCTACTCGGCCACGCGTCGATCTCGACGACCCAGATCTATACCGCCGTCTCGATAACCTCAATGCAACGTGCCTATTCCAACGCCCACCCTCGAGCCCATGATTGACGACGTGACCGCGTGAATACCTTCTACTTCCTTCTGGCGATCATCCCGTCGATCATCCTGCACGAGGTGAGTCACGGATACGTTGCCTACTTGTGCGGCGACCCCACCGCCAAGAACGCCAAGCGACTTACCCTCAATCCCGTTCGACACGTTGACCCCTTCGGCACGCTGCTGTTGCCGTTTCTCTTGATCGTCACCGGGCTGCCGGCCTTCGGGTGGGCCAAGCCGGTGCCGGTCAACATTGGACGTTTGCGTCATCCTCGCGCTCAGTCGCTCTACGTGTCGTTGGCGGGACCGCTCACTAACATCATTCTTTCCTTCATTGCCGCCGTGTACGTCCACTACGAGGTTCACCACGTCAACTTTGGGTCACTGACCAACGGAAATACTTTCTTCGTCTTCATGGTGGATTTTGGACTGGTCAATCTCATTTTGGCGGTCTTCAACATGCTCCCCATTCCACCACTCGACGGATCAGCAATCATCGAGCGTTTCGTCCCCGTGCGCCACCTCCCCAAGTACTACCAGATGCGCGCGCGGGCGCTGCCGTTCCTCATGGTCTTGTTGGTTCTCAATGCGCTCACGCTGCACCTGGGCACCTCATGGCTCAACAGCCTGGAGCAGTGGTGGTTCAACCAGGCGACGCGTTAGAGACCCATGGCCGCGGCGGCCCGTCGATACAGCGGACCCGCCACCTCGGCGGCCTTCTCGGCTCCCTGGGCGGCGAGTGCGCGTAAAGCACCCTCGTCGGCGCGCAGGTCCTGGTAACGCTGTTGCATCGGCGCGAGCGACTCGATGATCACTTCGGACAAATCTCTCTTCAGGTCCCCGTAGCGTTCGTAACGACGTGCCACGTCGTGGGGGGTCTCGCCAGAGAAGCTAGCGAACATCTCGAGCAAATTCGATAGTCCGGGCTTCTTCTCAACGTCGTAACGTACCTCGTTGTCGGTGTCGGTGACCGCCCGCTTGATCTTCTTGTCGATCTCGGCGGGTGCGTCGTTCAAGTAAATGAGTCCCTGGGGGCTCGCCAGCGACTTCGACATCTTGCGCGTGGGCTCTTGGAGGTCCATCACCCGCGCCGACGCGGAAGGCTGCACGGCGACGGGCACCGTGAAGACCTCGCCGTAGCGATTATTGAACCGCTCGGCGAGTACCCGGGTGAGTTCCAGGTGCTGGCATTGGTCGTCGCCCACGGGAACCTCGTGGGCCGAATACAACAAGATGTCGCCGGCCATCAGGACCGGGTACGTCAAGAGACCGACCCGGTATCCCTCCTGACGAGAGGACTTCTCCTTGAACTGGGTCATGCGTGAGAGCTCGCCGTAGGTCGCTACGCACTCGAGGAGCCAGTTCATCTGGGCGTGGTACGGGACGTGACTCTGAACGAACAGCGTGCACACGTCGGGGTCCAGGCCCGCCGCCAGCAGTGAGGCGAGGTAGTCCACCGTCTGCTCGCGTAGTTTCTCGGGCTCGATTTGGAGCGTGAGGGCGTGCAAGTCGACGATGCAGTAGAAGGCGTCAGGGTTTTGAGAACTCACCCACTGGCGCACCGCCCCGAGGTAGTTTCCGATGTGCATGGAGCCTGACGGCTGAATTCCCGAGAGAATGCGCATCCGTCCATCGTAGGTGAGGTCGGGGTCGACGCGAGATTTACTAGAGTTGGCCCGTGACCTACGTCGTGACGACGCCGTCTTTCAGCGGACCCATCGAAGTGCTCCTGCAGTTGATCAGCAGCCACGACGTCGACATCCTCGATGTGCCCCTCGCGCCCGTGGTGGACGCCTTCGTCGCTACCCTGCGCGACGATGCGGTCGCCCTCGAGGTGGACGTGCTGTCGGAGTTCTTGCTTATCGCGGCCATTCTTTTAGAACTCAAGAGCCATCGACTCCTCCCGGGGCGTGACGCCACCGAACCCGACGAGGAATTCGTCGGTTGGGAAGAGCGCGACGTCTTGTTGGCCCGACTCCTGGAACTGCGGACCTACGCGAATCTGGCCGATTCGTTCGTCGGGCTCTTCGAGCGTGCGGCGCGCTCCTTTTCGCGTCTGCGCGGCATCGACGACGGCTTCGTCGTGCAGCCACCCGACCTATTGGCCGGCGTCACCCCCGCGCATTTAGCTGGCGCGTACCTTCGCGGAATCGAGGAGACGCCGGTTCCGGTGGTGCGCCTCAATCACGTCACGGTCGACGCCGTCACCGTGGCCGAGACCGTGGTGGTGTTGGCCCAGCGTCTTCCCGCGATGGGGCGCATCTCGTTCCGTGACCTGACCGCGGGACTGGGTTCTCGTATCGAGATCATCGTGCACTTCCTCGCCGTCCTCGAGCTGTGCAAACTCGGACACATCGAACTGGGCCAGGGTGGCACCTTTGGTGACGTCGAGATCGAATGGATCGACGACAACACCCGTCTCGACCTCGAAAGGATCGACGCCTATGAGGGATGACGCCTCGCTCGAACAACGACTCGAGGCCATGTTGACCGTGGCGCTCGAGCCCATCTCCGTCGAGGAACTCGCCGACGTCGCCGACGCCGACGTCGAGGAAGTCACGATGGTGCTGAGGGAACTGCGCACACAATTCGCGTCGGAGAAGCGTGGTTTCCAACTCGCCGAGTTAGCCAGTGGATGGGTCATGCAGTCGTCGCCCGACGTCGCGCAGTGGGTCACGCGTTTCGCCAATCGTGACGTGTCGCACCGACTCTCTTCGGCCGCCCTCGAGACGCTGGCCATCATCGCCTATCGCCAACCGATCTCGCGCGCTCAGATCACCGCCTTACGCGGGGTGAACGTGGACGGCGTGGTGCGACTACTCGAACAGCGCGGCTATATCCAAGAAGTCGGGCGCGCGGCCGGACCGGGACAGTCGATCCTGTACGGCACGACCGAGTTGTTCCTCGACCGCCTCGGCCTCGCCTCCCTATTGGACCTACCGGCCATTGAGGACTTCCTCGTTCCCATGGAGACCGCCGAAGCACTCGTCGCCGAGATGTCCTCGGTGGGCGACGATCTCGACGGAGCGTAGATGGAAGAAGGCGAGCGCCTGCAAAAGACCCTGGCGCGCGCCGGCTACGGCTCGCGACGCGCCTGTGAGATCTTGATCGGTGAGGGACGCGTCACGGTCGACGGTCGAATCGCGGAACTAGGAAATCGAGTCGATCCCGAAACGCAGATGATCTGCGTCGACGGGTCAATGGCGCCCGTAGCCCAGAGCAAGGTGTACTACCTCCTCAACAAGCCCACCGGCATCGTCACCACGGCCTCGGACCCCCACGGTCGACCGACGGTCTTGTCCCTGGTGGTGTCGAACGCGCGAATCTTCCCGGTGGGGCGCTTGGACATGAACACCGAAGGTCTCATCATCTTGACCAACGACGGACGACTCGCGCACCTCTTGACGCACCCCAGTTCGGGAATCGCCAAGGAATACCTCGTGCGCGTTGAGGGTGATCCGTCGCCGGGTGCCATCCGACGACTGCGCGACGGGGTGGAACTCGACGATGGTCGCACCTCGCCGGCCCAGGTCAGTCGTGTCTCGGAGGGATTGTTGCGCATCGTGATCCACGAGGGTCGCAACCGCCAAGTACGGCGGATGTGCGCGGCCGTCGGTCACGAAGTCACGCGACTGGTACGTACCCGTATCGGTCCCATCCAGGATCCGACCCTCAGCCCGGGCTCCTCGCGCCAGTTGAGCCTGGGTGAAGTTCGTCGCGTCATGGCAGCGGTTGGTATGAACGACGACATCGCCTCTACGATGCCGTCATGACAAATTTGCTGGTCCGCGCCGTACGTGGCGCGACAACGTGCGAGAGTGACGACGTCGGAGAGATTGAAGTGGTCACGCGCGAACTCTTGACGACGATGCTCCACGACAATGACATCAACATCGACAACATCATCAGTGTGTTGTTTACGACGAGCCCCGACCTAACGGCGGCCTTTCCCGCCGCGGCGGCGCGCGGCATCGGATTTCAGACCGTGCCATTAATTTGTGCCAGTGAGATTGCCGTCCCCGGGGCCAAGAGCCACTGCATCCGAGTCATGATGCACGCCTACTCCGCGCGCACTCGCGACGAGATCCGCCACGTGTACCTGCGCGACGCCCAGAACCTTCGAGATGACCTCCGCTAAGCGGGCCCACATCGTGGGTCTGGGTCTCATTGGGGCGTCGCTCGCCCTGGCCCTGCGCGACTCCGGGTGGTCCGTGACCGGCGACGACCGGCGTCGCGAACTACTTGATCAGGCCCTCAGCTCCGACGTGATCAGTGGTGACGTCGCACCCGGCGACGTGGACCTCGTGGCGATCGCCACGCCCGCGGGTGTCGTGGCGGAAGTCGCCAACGATTTCCTCGCGCGAAGTGACAACGACGCGGTGATCGTGACCGACGTCGCGAGCGTCAAGGGCGCCATCGTGCGCGACGTGACGGACTCGCGCTTCCTCGGTGGGCACCCGATGGCCGGATCTGAATTACGAGGTCTTTCTGGTGCGCGCGCGGACCTGTTCCAGGGCAGTACGTGGGTCCTGACGCCCACCGACACCACCCGCGCCGACGTCTACACGCGACTGCACGGCTATTACCGCGAGATCGGCGCCAACGTGGTGGCCGTCTCGCCAGCGGACCACGACCGGTTGGTGGCCCTCGCCAGTCACGTTCCTCACCTCCTCGCCGGGGCGTTGATGAACCAGGCCGCCGACGCCGCGCGCCAAGACGCCGTTTTGTTGCAGTTGGCCGCGGGTGGATTCCGCGACATGACGCGCATCGCCGCCGGAGACCCGGCCATTTGGCCCGACATCCTCTTTGAGAATCACGAGGCGGTCTCGAGCGCCCTCGTCGCCCTCGAAGAGCGCTTGGCGATGTTGCGCCGCGCTCTCGAATCACGCGACCGGCCCGCGCTCGAGGACAGTCTCACCAGTGCCGCTGTGGCCCGACGCCAGCTGCCAGGTCGAGCGCTCGATTCCGACCAGATGGCGTATCTGCGCATCATGGTCGCCGACCGACCGGGATCGCTCGCGAGTGTCACCGTGACCGCATCGGAGATGTTGGTCAACATCTACGACATCGAAATTGCTCACGCCATCGAGGGCACCAAGGGCACCTTGTTACTCGCCGTCGATGAACAACAGGCGCAGAGATTCATGGAGGCCCTGCGAGCCCTGGACTTTGGGGTGGTGCGCGAGACATGATGCGCCGCGTCGAGCCCTGCGCCACTCTCGCCGGATCCGTTCGAGTTCCGGGCGACAAGAGCGCGTCGCACCGTGCCGTCATGTTAAGTGCCCTCGCCGCCGGCGAGAGTTCGATCGAGGGACTCTCACCCGGACTCGACGTCGCGTCGACCTCACAGATCATGGTGCAACTTGGGGCCCTACGACGTGACGACGGTGCCCGCGTTCTCATCACCGGTCCCGACGCCGGGTTGCGCGCGAGTGACGATGTCCTTCAGTGTGGGAACTCCGGCACCACGATGCGTCTACTGAGCGGCGTCGTGAGCGCTCTCGCGGGACGACATCGACTCGTGGGAGACCCGTCACTATCGCGTCGACCAATGGACCGCGTCGCAATACCCCTGGGCCTCATGGGTGCGCGTGTCACGGGGGAGGGTCCACGCATCACGCCACCCCTCGAGATCGAAGGTTCGACGTCCCTACACGGAATTGACTACGACGTCCCGACGGCGAGCGCCCAGGTGAAATCGGCCATCTTGCTCGCGGGGCTCTTCGCGAGTGCCCCCACCTCCGTGCACGAGGCGGTGCGCACGCGTACCACCACCGAAGTGATGTTGCGCGCGGCCGGAGTAGGCGTCGACAGCGAGAACGTCGGCGCGGGGCGACGCGTCACCCTCGAACCCGGGCGCCCGCACGCGCTCACCTGGAAGGTGCCCACCGACCCCTCTCAAGCGGCGTTCTTTTGCGTCCTGGGTCTCATCCATCCCCACGCCGACATCGAGATCGTCGACGTCGAGAATTCACCCGAACGTATTGGCTACGTTCACGTGCTCGAGCGAATGGGCGCGGACCTCGTCCAACGCCCCGGCGACTCCGGTATCACCCTGCGCGCTCGCTCGTCGTGTCTACACGCGACTGAGGTCCATTCCGCCGAGATTCCCTCGGTGGACGAGGCGCCCGTCCTCACCGTCGCGGCTGCGGCCGCCACCGGGGTGAGCGTGTTTCGCGACATGGGCGAACTGCGCTTGAAGGAGTCCGACCGTTTCGAAGGCGCCTTGGAGTTGGCGCGTCTCTTGGGGTGTCACGCGTGGAGCGAGGGAGATGACTACTTCATCGAAGGTCTCGGCAGCGCCGAGGCGTTTGCGCCCTTTACCATCAACGCGGGACTCGACCACCGCATCGTCATGTCGAGCGCCGTCGCGGGCGCCGCCGGGCACGGATGCGATATCGACGGATCCGACACGGTATCGTCGAGCTACCCCGGCTTCTTCGACGATCTGGGACGTCTGCGGTGACCACCGACATCATCGCGATCGACGGTCCGGCGGGATCGGGAAAGTCCACCGTTGCGCGCGCGTTAGCCCAACGACTGGGCTGGAACATGCTCGACACTGGCGCGATGTACCGCGCCGTCACGTGTGAGGTCCTGCATCGCGGCATCGACCCCGCGAACGACGAGGAGGTCGCCCAACTCGCCCAAGGTGCCGTCATCACGACGCGTCCGCGCGTGACCATCAATGGACGTGACGTGCACGACGAGATTCGTACCGACGTAGTGAACGTCGAGGTATCGATCGTCGCCGCCAATCCCGCGGTTCGTGCCGCGATGGTCCAACGCCAGCGCGCCCTCGCCCGAGAAGAATCGGGTGGTCTCGTCGTCGAAGGTCGCGACATCACTACGGTCGTCTTTCCGCACGCGCGGGTCAAGGTGTACTTGACGGCGTCACTCGACGAGCGCGCGCGACGACGCGGGGAAGAGGGGGGTGAGTCGGTCGCGCGACGCGACCACGCCGACTCGTCGCGCGTCGTCTCACCGCTTCGTCAGGCCGAGGACGCCATAGCGTTGGACACCACCGAACTCAGTGTGGACCACGTCGTAGAGGAGATCGTTCGATGTCTCAAGAGCACCACCTCAAACTGAACCCCAGGAAGACGTTCTTTTACCGGGTGGTCACGGTACTCATTGGGGCCGTGGCGCGACTCGTCTTTCGTCCCAGCATCCGCGGTCGCGACAATATCCCCCTGAGCGGTCCCGTGCTGATCGCCCCGATTCACCGGTCCAACCTCGACTTCGCCTTCACCCTGTTCATGTCGCGACGCAAGGTCTTCTTCATGGCTAAGGACTCATTGTTCAAGATTCCCGTCCTAGGCACCGCGCTCGTTCAACTGGGCGCGTTTCCCATCAAGCGCGGCAGTGCCGATCGGGAGTCCATGCGATCGGCCGAAGAAGTCCTCAATGCCGGACACGCTCTGATCTTGTTTCCCGAGGGCACGCGAAACTTCGGTCCCAACGTTGCACCGCTTCACGACGGCGCGATGTTCATCGCCGCGCGCACGGGCGCGACCGTGGTCCCAGTGGGAATTGGGGGAACCGACCGAGTACTCACCAAGGGCGCCAAAATCCCGCGCCCGGTCAAAGTTCGTATCGTCGTGGGAGCCGCCATTGCGCCGCCGCAACACGACGGTCGGCCGTCGCGTTCACAGATCGCGAAAAAGACGGAAGAGTTACGCAGCGCTCTCGAGGCTAGTTACCACCAGAGTCTGGGAATCTGAGCACCACGATACGCGACGCTGCTTCGATGGAGCGGTGTTATCGCTCGCGCCAGTAGGTCCCGAACACCACGCGCGCGTAACGGAATCCGAACAGCCAGTTCTTGCCCTTTTTCGTCGTTCCCGACGCGCGGGGATACCACACGGTGGGCACCTCGGCGGGGCGCCAGCCTCGCTTGAGACACACGATCAGCAACTCAGCTGTTTGGTATTGGCTCTGTTGTAGCCGATCAATCGCGTCGGCCAACATCGTGACGCGAAGACCCCGGTAACCCGTGGAGGTGTCGGTGAGCTGTGCGCCAACCATTCGGTTCATGATGAACGAGAACAAACGCACGCCGGTCTTGCGCATCGCGTCCGACGTCTTGTCCTCACCCAACACCCGACTGGTCAACACGAAGTCAGCAGTGTCGCTCACCAGGGGCGCCAGCAGATTGGGCATCTCGGCGGGGTCATTTTGGCCGTCGGCGTCGAGGGTGATCACGTACTTGACATTGTGATCGATGCAGTAGCGATACGTCACTTGCAGCGCCACCCCGTGCCCAAGATTGACGGGGAACTCAATGACCACCACTCCCGGGAACGACCGTGCCACCTCCGCGGTGCGGTCGGTGCCACCGTCGACGACGACGAGGGTGGTGTAGGGCTTGCCATCAATCGTGGTCGGCATCTTCTCGAGGACGCCGCCGATGTTGAGTTCTTCTTCGTAAGCGCAGATTGAGGCAACGATCTCCTCAGGTTCGAATCCGGGCCGCTCCGCGTCGAGCCGTTCGAGCGACTCCTTGATGGCGAACTTGCGTAAATTGGCGATTCGAATCTTCTCTAAGTCCACGTTCGGCATCGAGTTCCTTTAGTTGAACACCCACGACAACCGCGGCGCGGCCAAGTTAGTGAGAAATGAGGGGACATCTCTGTGCAACGCGCGCGCAACGTGCCGCACACAGACGTTTGAATTCACCGTGAAATTCTAGCAAAACTGGCTTCGCGGCCCCGTCATACGACCCACGACGTGCTCGCCGAGCCTTCGTCATTCACAAAAAGGACCCGGGCGCCAGTGAACTCACGAACCGCCCGTGTGTCGACGACGCTCGGTAGTGGCGTCCCTACCAACGTCGCGTAGCGCGCCCGGGGTTCAATACAAGTCGCGATGTTCGCGCGAGGACGGGAATTACTCGTCTTCGAAGGGTTCGCAACGACGTCGTCTCGGCGTGCATTGAGGAGATCCAGGAGCTCTCAGACCAGCGGTTTATGCGACGAGACATTCGAAGTGACCTCATTGACGTCCGCAAGGGTCAAAGCGGCTCCTTCAATTCAAGCGCAGCAGCGTCTCGTATCGATGCGAGGACCATTCGACTAACGATCAGCGAGTCACGTAGAGATTGGCCCTCTCCAGGCGGGGCCTAGGCTGTACGCGTGTCGGGTGTCCGTATTTCTTCCATTTCTGCTGCGTCGCCCGTCACCGGGACCGACATCGAGGTCGGTGACGAGTTGGTGTCTATCAACGGACGCGAACCCACCGACATCATCGAGTACCAACAACTGATCGACGGCGACGTGGTCGCCTTGGTGCTCCAGCGCGAGGGCCGGCCTCTTCGCCACAAGGTCACCATCACCAAGGACGTCGGTCAACCGCTGGGTCTGTCCATTGATTCAGCGGTCTTTGACCGTATCCGTACCTGTGATAATCACTGCACCTTTTGCTTCATCTACCAACTCCCCAAGGGTCTACGCCGGTCGCTCTACGTCAAGGACGACGACTTTCGCCTGTCGTTCCTCTACGGGAATTACACCACGCTGACGCGCTTTACCGAATTCGATCTGGAGCGGGTGATCGACGAAAAGCTCTCGCCGCTGTATGTCTCGATCCACTCGACCAACCCCGAGTTGCGCGCCGAAATGTTGCGCAATCCTCGTGGAGCCACCAGTCTGCGCTGGTTACGCGAGCTTCTCAAGGCCGGTATTGAGGTTCACGCCCAAGTGGTGGTCTGTCCGGGCGTCAACGATGGCGCCGAACTCGAGCGCACACTCCAAGACGTCGTCACGCTCTACCCCGAACTCGAGACCGTCGCTCTGGTACCCGTTGGAGTCAGTGACTTCACGCTCGAAGAGACGATGCGCTCACACAGCCGCGACGAAGCGCAGCGCGTCATTGAATTGGCTGATAAGTACCAGCGCCTCACGCGCGAGCTCTTCGGGCGCGTGAGCGTCTACGCCTCCGACGAGTTCTACCTCGTCGCCGAACGCGAACCCCAGCCCGCGGGCAGTTTCGAATCGCTCGACCAGGCCGAAAATGGTATCGGCCTCGTGGCCGCATTCCTCGAGAGCTTCGAGGGTCACTCAGAGATGGACAAACTCGGGACGGGGTTCTTTCAATCCGTCGACGGCGCACCCGCTCTCGGGTACCGCGCGCCGCGCGCCGATACCTCCGAGGACGACATTGACGGTGACGTCGCACTCTTGACGGGCGAATACGCCGCGCCGATCCTGCGCGAACTACTCGATCGTCATCATTTCGCCCACGTGGACGTCCTGACGGTGCAGAACCGCTACTTCGGTGGCAACATCAAAGTTGCCGGTCTCATGACGGGAGCGGACCTCCAACGGGTCCTCGCCGACGTGCCCGCCACCACCACGTGCCTGTTACCCGACGTCTGTCTGTCCGAAGGACGATTCATCGACGGCCTCGGTGTCGAGGACCTACCCCGTCCGGTGAACATCGTTCGCACGACCGGCCAAGATCTGCGCAGCGTTCTTGAGCGCGCTCGCGCCAAAGGACTGGTCCATTCATGAAAAAACCCCAAGTCGTCATCGTGGGCCGTCCCAACGTGGGAAAGAGCGCCCTCGTCAATCGACTCGCCGCTAAGCGCGTGGCCGTTGTCGAAGAACACCGCGGGGTGACCCGTGACCGCAAGGCGGTCGAGGTCGAGTGGTGCGGCGTCGCCTTTGACGTGGTCGACACCGGGGGATGGCTCGAAGCCGGCGACGCCCTCGAAGAGAAGGTCTCGCAACAGGCCACCAACGCCCTGGACAGCGCGGACCTCGTCCTCTTGGTCGTCGATGTCCTCACGGGAATGGTGGACGAGGACACCCACGCCGCGCGATGGGCCCTGCGATCGGGGCGGCCGGTCTTGCTCGTCGTCAACAAGGTGGACGACACCCTGCACGAGGCCAGCAGCTGGGAGTTCCTGAGCCTGGGCGCGGGCGACCCGCGCTGCGTCAGTGCCCTGCACGGTCGCGGTGCCGGCGACTTGCTCGACGAGATCGTGGCGCGCCTCGGTGACCTCGCCTCCGAGGACCTGATGGACAACATCGAAGAAGATGGCGCCCTGCGCGTGGCCATCGTGGGGCGTCCCAATGTCGGCAAATCGACGCTGTTCAACCAACTCATCGGCGAAGAGCGTTCCGTCGTGCACGACATGCCCGGTACGACGCGTGACGCCATTGACACCCTGATTGAAACCGACATGGGCCTCATCCGGTTCATTGACACCGCCGGAATGCGACGACGCGCCAAAACCGAAGCCGGTCTGGAGACCTACGCCGTGTTGCGCAGCCTCGACGCCCTCGATCGCGCCGACATCGCCGTGCTGGTCATCGACGCGACCGTCGGGGCCACGGGCCAGGACCAGCGTCTGGCCGAGCGCATTTCGGCCGCGGGCTGTCCGTCACTGGTCGTGCTCAACAAGTGGGAACTCGTGGCCACCGAAGAGCGCGACAAAGTGCTCGCGACGGTGGGCGACAAGCTCGCGTTCCTCGGTGACGCCCCGGTCATGAAAACGACGGCGACCTCGGGCAAGGGTGTGCACCGCATCTTGCCCGCGCTCTCCATCGCGGCCGCCGACTACGTGAAACGCGTGCCCACCGGGGCTCTCAATCGCGCCATTCGCGACCTGCAAGTCAAGCAACCCGCGCCCACCGGCAAGATCCGCTACGCCGTGCAAGGGGCCACCGAGCCCCCGACTTTCACGTTGTTCGTGGCAGGCAAGCTTCCCTCCACGTACCTGCGCTACGTGGAGAGGTCCCTGCGAGAACGATTCGAACTGGGCTCGACACCGGTGAGAGTGCGCGTTCGAGTCGAATAGTGGCCAAGTGGTGCACCACCTGTGATCGCCCCGTAGAGGGCGAAACCTGCGAGGTCTGCGGTCAGTCCGTCGAGGAACCCCAACGCGAGCCGATTCCGTGGCGCTGGCGATTCTTCATCGTTATCACCATCATCTACCTCATCTGGCGTCTCTATCAGTTAATTTCGTGGTTGAGCCACTAGGAGGCGGACATGGCGATTTACGCGCTGGGGGAGCGGACCCCCGACATCCATCCCGACGCTTTCGTGCACCCCGACGCCGTCGTTATCGGTGACGTGCGTATTGGTGCCCATTCCTCCATCTGGCCCGGGGCGGTCCTACGTGGTGACTACGGCACGGTGATTATTGGCGAGCGCACCTCGATTCAAGATGGCGCGGTGGTGCACGCCATCGCGGACTATCCGACCGTCATCGGCAGCGACTGCGTCGTCGGACATATCGCGCACCTCGAAGGTTGCGTCGTGCATGATCGCTCCCTGATCGGTAGCGGGTCGATCGTGCTGCACGAAGTCGTCGTCGAAAGCGGATCGACCATCGCGGCGGGAGCGGTGGTGCGCAACCGTACTCACGTCCCCGCCAATTCATTGGTGGTCGGAGTTCCCGGTGAAATACGACCCGACGCAAGTTCCGAAGAATCCATTGTCGCCAACGCCGCCCTCTACGTCGAAAACGCCGCGCGCTACAAGCGCGACCTGCGCGCCCTCTAGCTGCGGGTGTCCTAACTGATCGCGACCGAAATGCGCAGTTCGAACGGCAGTGTGTGGACCATGTCGTACTCCAGTGATCTGACCAATGAACAGAGAACGCTGTTGGAATCCATGTTCCGTGTGACGAGCGAGCGCGGGGTCGAAGTCCGCGTCGTCGACCGATTCTTGCCGTCGTCCAAGACGTGCTCGGGCTGCGGCGAGGTGAAGGGCCATCTCTCCTTATCGGATCGAAGGTACTCCTGTGACGCCCGTGGATTGGAAATCGACCGCGACCTCAATGCCGCCGTTAACTTGCCGCAGTGGATACCGACTGAGAATCAGTCAGTGCGTCAGGCGAGCTAGATGCCACCACGACCCGAGTCGTCCGGTCTGCACCGCGAAGCTACGCGAGACGACCCGCTCGTCACCCGCACAGGCCTCGAAGTGGAAGAAGGGCCTTGGGTCGAAACCGGGGAGGCGAGTCCTTTGATTCGAAGGTCCGGACGGTGAGAAAGTACCACCGAGTCGATTGGCTCAGTCGGTCAAGGCGAACCGGTGTGTTCGCATTAGGACACACGCTTTAGGAGTTCGAGACCTTCACCAGTTGCTCGAGCGCCGTCGCGGCGTGACCACTGACGACGCTCTCGAAGGCCTGGGTGAAGCCCTCTTCGAGAGACGTGGCCTTGCCCGCCACCATGAGGGCGAGCCCCGCGTTCGCGCACACGACATCCATAACGGGTCCCGGGGTCCCCTCGAGAAATTGACGTACGATGGCTACGTTGGCGGCGGTGTCGCCACCACGAATCGCGTTAACGTCGTGGCGTAGTCCTAGGAGCTCACCCGCGTCGACTCGCGAGGCGTGGACGCCCTCGGGGGTCACCGTGTGCAACGTCGACGTCGTGCCGAGCGAGAGTTCGTCGAGACCGTCGTCACCGTGCACCAAGATGGCGCGCGTGACGTCGTGGGCGTGGAGGACCTCGGACATCGCCTCGAGCAAGTGCGCCTGAGCGACTCCAATGAGAGAACGCTTGACGCGCGCCGGATTGGCGAGCGGCCCGAGGACGTTGAAGATCGTGCGAAAGCCCAGGGCGCGACGAATGGGCGTGAGATAGCCGAGTCCCGGGTGATAGGTCGGCGCGAATAAGAAAGCGATGCGCGCTTCTTTGAGACACGCCGAGATGATCTCGGGGGAGGCGTCCAAGCGCACTCCCAAGGCTTCGAGCACGTCCGCCGAGCCCACCGACGACGACGCGGCCCGGTTACCGTGTTTGGCAACCGGCACGCCGCAACCCGCTACCGCGAGCGAGGCCATCGTGGACACGTTGACCGTGTGCAATTGATCTCCACCCGTTCCTACGATGTCGATCGCCTCGGACGTCACACTCAGTCTGGTTGCGGCGGCGAGCATGGCGTCGACGAAGCCCGTCATTTCCGCGGCGGTCTCGCCCTTACACGTGAGGGCGGTCAGAAAACTCGCGATGAGGACGCCGTCGACATTTCCCGCAAGGATCTGCGCCAGCGCGTCGCGCGCGTCGTCACGCTCGAGATCGGTCCCGCGAAGCAGGGGTTGGAGCACGTCATGGGCGAATGTGTTCGACACTCGGGACCTCTCGTAGTTGTTTCAGCACAAATTACTCGGCCTCGACCTCACACCCTTGAGCACTACGATTTATACATGGCTGAGACCTATTTAGATGCGATTGAGGTCTTCCATCGAGATCGTGCAGCGAAAGACACTCGCGACTGGCGAGCGCGAATGGACACGGTGCGCTACCGCGGGCCGCACTTTGAGTCGGCCCTGACCAACAACGACGATGGTTTCGTGAAGGTCATCGCCGAAATCAAGCGACGTTCACCCTCCCAGGGTTGGTTGGGCCAGCACCTGGACGTGGCCGCCGTGGCGCGCGACTACGCCGTCGCGGGTGCGGCCGCGATCTCGGTCTTGACCGACGAACCCCACTTCGCGGGCTCGCGCTCGGACTTGGAGACGGTGCGCCGAGCCGTCACGTTGCCCATCTTGCGCAAAGACTTCACCGTCTCTGAGAATGATGTGCTGGACGCGGCGGAAATGGGCGCGGGTGCCGTGTTGCTCATCGCGGCGCTGCTCGACGCTGAGGAACTCGCTCGCTTCGTTGGTCTCGCCATCGAAATTGGCTTGAGTCCCCTCGTCGAGGTCCACGACGCCTCCGAGGCCGCGGTGGCTCTCGAGAGTGGCGCGCGCCTGATTGGCGTCAATCAGCGTGACTTACATACCTTTCACGTCGAGCCCGACCAGGCTGCCGCCGTCATCTTGGAGTTGCCGAGCGACGTCATTCGTATCGCGGAGTCCGGATTTCGAACCCTGGCAGACGTGCAGCGTGCGGCCGAAGCGGGCTTTGACGCCGTACTGGTGGGCGAGGTATTCGTCACGTCAGCGTCGCCACGCGACGTGGTGCGCGACTTCGCGACGGTGCCGCGGAGGCCCCGTGGACATTGAGCGAGTGCCGCAGATCAAGATCTGCGGCGTGACGACACTGGGCGACGCTCACCTCGTCGCCGACACCGGCGCGGACGCGCTCGGTTTGGTTTACGCCTCGTCGGTGCGCCAAGTGGTGGGCGACGTCGCCGGCGACATCATCGAACGTTTCTCCCACCAATTCTGGTGTGTGGGCGTCTTTCGCCACCAGAGTGATCAGGAGATCCTGCGAATCGTTCAACGCGATACGGTGCCCGTCGTCCAACTGCACGACCCCGCGAGTGACGATCTCCTCGACGCGTTGGCCGCTCGCGGCGTGCGAGTCATTCGAGCACTCACCGTGACGGCACCTGAATTGACCGATCACGAAGCGTCCGCCATCGTCGCGGTGATCGTCGACGGAGCTCAACCCGGAAGTGGCGTGGCCAACGACTGGTCGCTCGTCACCACGCTACACTTCGACGTCCCCATGCTCGTCGCCGGCGGCCTCGCGGCTGACACCGTCAGTGCCGTGATCGACGTCACCAACCCGTGGGGCGTCGACGTCGCGACGGGCGTCGAGTTCTCTCACGGCGTCAAGGACCGCGTCAAGGTGGCTAATTTCGTAACCCGGGCCCGCGAGGCTCTATCGCAGAAAGGCGCGTCGTGAGTCAAGATCGCGTGTACATGAGTGCCCCGTCGTCCAGTGGACGCTTCGGTGACTTCGGAGGACGCTTCGTTCCCGAGGCCCTGATGCCGGCCTGTCTGGAACTCGAGGCGGCGTTCATCGATGCGTGGTCCGATCCGTCCTTCGTCGAGGAATATCGCTCGGTGCTCCACGATTTCGGCGGGCGTCCGACGCCGGTGACGTACCTCGAGCGGTTCTCGTCACAGTTCGGCGTCGAGGTCTTCGCCAAGCGAGAGGACCTGGCTCACACCGGCTCGCACAAGATCAATAATGTCGTCGGTCAGACGTTATTGACCCGACGCATGGGAAAGACCCGCGTCATCGCTGAGACCGGGGCCGGACAACACGGAGTCGCCACCGCCACTGCCGCCGCGCGCCTCGGACTGGACTGCACGGTCTACATGGGCGAACTTGACACCGAGCGCCAAATCCTCAACGTCTTTCGCATGGAGCTGCTGGGTTCGAAGGTCGTCGCCGTCACCTCGGGATCCAAGACCCTCAAAGACGCCGTCAACGAGGCCATGCGTGAGTGGGTCGCGTGCGTGGACGACACCCACTACTGCCTGGGATCGGTGATGGGGCCACACCCGTTTCCGTGGATGGTGCGCGAATTTCAAAGCATCATCGGACACGAAGCCTTCGACCAGTTGGCCCAACGCGGTGTCGGTGTTCCCGACCTCGTGGTGGCCTGCGTCGGAGGCGGCTCGAACGCGGCCGGTATCTTCGCGGGTTTCGCTAACACCACGGCGCAGCTCGTCGGCGTGGAAGCCGCCGGGGGAGCGGCGCTCACCAACGGATCCCCGGGAGTGCTTCACGGTATGAAGTCGATGATTATGCAGAGCGAGTACGGTCAAATCGAAGAGGCGCATTCCATATCGGCCGGTCTCGACTATCCGGGCATCGGGCCCGAACACGCCTACCTCGCGGCGAGTGGCCGGGCACAGTACGTGGGCATAGGGGACGAGGATGTCTTGGTCGCCCTGCAGACCCTGTCACAACTCGAGGGGATCATTCCCGCGCTCGAATCCGCCCACGCGGTGGCGTGGATCATGCAGGAGGCGGGTCACGCGATTCCGCGGGGTTCGAAGGTGCTGCTCAATTTGTCGGGCCGCGGCGACAAGGACGTGGCCCAGGTTCGCGAGATCTTGCGAGGTCGCGAATGAAGAGCCTCGAAGTCACCCTGCGCGCCCTGCGCGAATCGGGGCACAAGGCCCTCGTGCCCTACTTCATGGCCGGGGTCACCGAGGACTGGACCCAACACGTGGCAGCGGCCGTGCACGGCGGCGCCGACGCCATCGAGATCGGTATTCCGTTCTCGGACCCGATGATCGATGGCGTGGTCATCCAGCGCGCCGGCGAACGATCACTCGAACGTGGCACGACGCTCGATTCGATCGTTGGCGATCTCATCGCGAGCGATCAGGGTGCACCACTGATTGCCATGACGTACTACAACCTCTTTCACCACTACGGGCTGCGACGAGCCGCGGGACGACTCGCCGAAGGTGGCGTGGTGGGCGCCATCGTGCCCGACCTCACCCTGGAGGAATCCGACGAGTGGCGCCAGGTCTGTGACGAGACCGATATCGCCACCATCTTTCTCGTCGCACCCTCGACGACGCCCGAACGTTTTTCTCGTCTCGCCCAGGTGACGCAAGGTTTTTGCTACGCCTCGGCGCGCATGGCGGTCACCGGACGCGCACAGGGATCAGGAGACGCCGCTCGCGTCGTCGAGTCCGTGCGCGCGACGTCGGACGTACCGACGTTGGTGGGTATTGGTATCTCGACACCGCAACAAGCGCGCGAGGCCGCCCAACATTCCGACGGCGTCATCGTAGGTTCTGCTCTCGTCGACACAATCTTGAACGGGGCCTCGCCCGCCGACACGGAAGCGTTCATCAAGGCGTTCCGCACCGCCATCGACGAATAAACACTGATCGACCACGAGAATTTCGGTGACTTGTGACACATTTCACAAGTCGGATGCGACCAAATGAACCAATTTCTCCTCGTCATTGGACTAAGAAATCTATGGGCCGACAACTCGTCGGACTGACTTGATTCATGTGGGGAGAAATTATGGCCGATGAAAAGGTGGCGGACCCGGGACCGCTCGGGCTCGCGGGTTTCGCGATGACCACGTTTTGCCTCAGTAGCGCGAACGCGGGACTGTGGAAGGGCGCGGGCGTTTCTGCCGCCCTGTCGTTGGCGTTCTTTTACGGAGGCCTCGCACAATTGCTCGCAGGGATGTGGGAATTCGTTCGCAAGAACACGTTCGCGGCGGTGGCCTTCACTTCCTACGGCGCGTTCTGGCTGGGGTTCTACGCCTTGGTGAACTGGCAAAAGGCTCTGGGTGCCAACAATTCCGTGGGCATCTTCCTACTGGGCTGGACGATCTTCACGTTCTACATGATGATCGCCTCGGTGAAGGTGAACATGGCGGTACTGACGGTCTTCGTCTTGCTCTTCGTCACGTTTATCTTCTTGACGATAGGCAACTGGAACGCCTTCGGAGCTCACGCTTCAATCGTAAAGATTGGTGGTTGGACGGGACTGGCGACCGCGGCCGCGGCGTGGTACGCGTCAGCGGCGGGGGTCATCAACAGCACGCACGGCAAGGTAGTGCTACCGGTAGGTCCGGCGAGTTAAGTCGTCGAACTCACGCACCACGATGCCCGAGTCGACTGACTCGGGCATCGTGGTGACTTGGTAGAACTGTACGTGGGGTGTCGATGACGTCCCACAAGGACGACACGCAATCAAACGAGGTGGGGGGAATCATGACGGAAACAAAAATTGAAGCTTGGCTCGACGAAGGGCGAGAATTCGCACCAAGCGCGGAATTCTCGGCTCAGGCTAACGCGCAACCTTCGATTTACGACGAAGCGAACCAGGACCCCGTCGCCTGGTGGCGCACGCAGGCCAACCGTCTGACGTGGGAAGTCGAGCCGACCACGTCACTCGAGTGGGAGCTGCCCAATGCGAAGTGGTTTGCCGACGGGACACTCAACGCGTCGGTGAGTTGTGTGGACGTGCACGTGCGCGAAGGTCGCGGCGAACGCGTGGCCTTTCACTGGGTGGCCGATGCCGAAGGCGAGTCACGCACCATCACCTACCGCGAACTGCATCAGCAAGTCTGTCGTGCCGCCAATGCGTTGGTAGAACTCGGCGTGAAGAAGGGCGACCGCATCGCTGTCTATATGCCCATGATCCCTGAAGCCATTGTCGCCATGCTCGCCATTGTTCGCCTGGGCGCAATCCACTCGGTGGTCTTTGGCGGGTTTTCGGCCGAGGCGCTCTCGTCACGTATTCTCGATTCGGACTGTCGTTTCGTCGTGACGGCCGACGGGGCGTTTCGTCGCGGGGCGGCTTCACCACTCAAGCCCGCGGTGGACGAAGCACTGAGGTCCTGTCCCGACGTTGCGGCGGTGCTGGTGGTGCAGCGCACCAAGGGAGATGTGGAGTGGGTGGCGGGTCGCGACCACTGGTGGCACGATGTCGTCGATCGCCAGAGTGACGCCCACGAGCCCGAGGCGTTCCCCGCCGAGACGCCGCTCTTTATCATGTACACCTCGGGCACCACCGCTAAGCCCAAGGGCATCTTTCACACCACCGGCGGATACCTCACCCAGGCAGCGAGCACCTACTACAACGTTTTTGACGTCAAACCAGAGAGCGACGTTTGTTGGACGGCGGCCGACATTGGCTGGATCACCGGGCACAGTTACATCGTGTACGGTCCCCTCGTCAACGGAGTCACCCAGATCATGTACGAAGGCCTCCCCGACTCGGGCGGACGCGACCGGTGGTGGAAGATCATCTCTGAGCTCAAAGCAACCATCCTCTACACCGCGCCCACGACCATTCGCACTCTCATGAAGTGGGGTCACCAGATTCCCGAGGGCTACGACCTCAGTTCCCTGCGCCTGCTCGGCACGGTGGGAGAACCCATCAACCCCGAGGCCTGGATGTGGTATCGCAAGAACATCGGGGGAGACCGCTGTCCGATCGTGGACACCTGGTGGCAGACCGAGACCGGGACGATTCTCTGCTCACCACTGCCGGGGATCACCGCCACCAAGCCCGGTGCGGCGATGCGAGCCCTACCGGGAATTTCCGTCGCGGTGGTGGACGACGCTGGCAACGAGGTCGGACACGGCGAGGGTGGGTACCTCGTGGTCACCGCCCCTTGGCCGTCGATGACGAGGGGCATCTGGGGTGACCCGGCGCGCTTCTTCGAGACCTACTGGGCGAGGTTCCCCGGCAAGTACTTCGCCGGCGACGGCGCGAAGCTCGACGCGAACGGCGACCTGTGGCTGCTCGGACGCGTGGACGACGTGATGAACATCTCGGGACACCGGCTCTCGACGACCGAAGTCGAGCACGCGTTGGTGGGTCACCCGTCGGTCGCCGAGGCGGCGGTCGTGGGGGCGTCCGACGACACCACCGGACAAGCCATCGTCGCCTTCGTGACCTTGAAACTCTCGGTCGAGGAGGCCGACAAGGACCACGTGGACCTGATCGAGGTACTACGCGTGCACGTAGCCAAGACCATTAGCCCCATCGCCAAACCGCGTCAGATCATCTTGACGCCGGAGCTACCCAAGACCCGCAGTGGCAAGATCATGCGGCGACTACTGCGCGACGTGGCCGAGAACCGGGCCCTAGGTGACGTCACCACGTTGACCGACCCGACGGTGGTGAACATGATCGCCGGGCTCATGGACACCCACGCAGCGAGCGACGAATAGGGCACTCGGTACTAGGAGTCAAATCCCAGACCTAGTCGGTCCAGCAGTTTCAACCACGTGTTACGCCGACCCTGATTCGCGTCGGCCCGACGTATCGACCACTGCGTGAGCCGGATGAATAACCAGCGCAACGGCTCCGGAGGAAATGGTAACGGCTTACGACGCACCATGGTCAGGCGCGTGCGTGTTGAATCGACTCCGTCGAGTAAGTCGAGCATCGCCTGGGCACCAAAGCGCGTCGCGCCCACGCCAAGTCCAGTGAAACCCAAGACGTACGCCACTCGTCCCTGGTGGGCCGTCCCCCAAAAGGGGGAGAACCGAGTGCATGTGTCGATGGCGCCACCCCAACCGTGAGTGAACTTGATGCCGGCGAGTTGGGGAAACGTCTTGAGGAAGTGCTCGGCGAGGGTGGCGTACGTCTCGGCGTTGAACTCGTAGTCACGCTGAACTTTCCCACGGAAGTTGTAAATCGCGTCGTATCCACCCCAAAGGATGCTGCCGTCTTGGGTCAATCGGTAGTAGTGGAATTGATTGCCCGCGTCGGCCACGCCTTCGCGACCGACCCACCCAATGCTCTCGCGCTGTTCCGAGGTCAAAGGCTCGGTCACCAGTTGGTAGTCGAACACGGGCACCACGTACTTGCGCGCCGAGCGCACGAGTGACGGAAACACGTTGGTCGCTAGCGCCACGCGCGCTGCAGCCACCACGCCGTAGGGGGTGTGGACACGCACTGCACCCGACACGTCCTCGAGTCGACGTACTTTGGAATTCTCGTAAATCGCCACGCCGAGTGACAAACACGCGCGCTCGAGACCCCACACCAGTCGGGCCGGATCCACCAGTGCCGTTCCGTCGGGATCGAAGATCGCGCCCTCGTACAGAGGGGAGTGGATTCGTGCTCTCACCTCGTCGCGGCTGAGGACCTGCACGTGGTCGCCCATCTCGTTGCGCAGACGCGCTTCGTCGAGCATGTCGCGAAGTTGCCAGGTCTCGATGGCGACACGAAGTTCTCCGGTGCGTTCAAAATCACACTCGATGCCGTAGCGACGCACCGTATCTTCAATCTCGTCAAGATTCTCGCGGCCCATCGCCTCGATACGCGCCATCTCTGAGGGAAAACGACGCATGCCGTTGGCGAAGCCGTGGGTGAGTGACGCCGAGCAGAATCCGCCGTTGCGCCCCGAGGCGCCCGCGCCAGTCTCGTATTGCTCGACCACTACGACTTCACGAGAAGGGTCGCGCTCCTTCGCCAGCAGTGCCGTCCAGAGTCCGGTGTACCCCGCACCGACGACACACAGGTCTGCGTGCACGTCGCCGATGAGTGACGAGCGCGCTGCAGGTTCGAGTGGATCGGAGTCGAGCCACCACAGGTCCGGCTGAAGGTCACTCAAATGGCGTAGAACGAAGGAGTTCTGTTCATCCATAGAGCCAGCGGGCCGCCGGTTCACCTTCTTTCGCTACCACGTTCGAACGGCCTCGCGGCCCGGACTTGTCGTCGCCAGCAGTCTACCGACGTACCGAGGAAAATTAGGGCCGTCGCAGGGTGCGCGCTCGATCCATTTGCACCGGCCACGGGACTACTTCGTCGAGAGTCTCGGCGGCGTTGAGCGCCCACCGAGGATTTCGCAAGAAGGCCCGGGCCATCATCACGGCGTCCGCGCTACCGTCCCGCAGAATCTCTTCGGCCTGCAGCGGCTCGGTGATGAGTCCGACGGAGGACGTCAGTATCTCCGCACGCTCGCGGATCTCGCGCGCGAACGCCACCTGATAGCCCGGACCCAAGGGAATCGTGGCGTTGGCCACGTTGCCCCCCGACGAGACGTCGATGAGGTCGACACTGGCGTCGCGCAACCACGTTGCGAGCTCGACGGATTGTTCGATATCCCATCCACCTGGTGTGTAGTCCGTCGCCGAAATTCGTACGAAGAGGGCGACCTCGTCACCGATGCGCTCGCGCACCGCGGCGACCGCGCGCAACAATAAACGCGCACGATTCTCGAGGGAGCCGCCATATTCATCGTCGCGTTCATTGGAGAGGGGTGACAAGAACTCGTGCAGTAGGTACCCGTGGGCTGCGTGGATTTCCACCAGATCGAATCCGGCGCGCAGCGCCCGCTGCGCCGCGTCGGCAAACTGCTCGACGACCCGGTCGATGTCGCTGAGGGAGAGGGCCCGCGGAGTGGGGTAGCCCGCGAAGGCCAGCGCGCTCGGAGCGAGCGCCTCCCAACCGCCTTCGGCCGTGGTGGCCATGAGGTGGTCATCCCACGGACGCATCGTCGACGCCTTACGACCGGCGTGCGCCAATTGGATTCCCGCCGGCGTCGACTGCGAACGAATGAAGTCAGTGACGACCCGCCACGCGGCGACCTGCTCCTCGTTCCATAGTCCCGGACACGCCACGGAGATACGTCCCTCGGCGCTCACCGCTGACGCCTCGGCCATCACCAATCCCGCGCCGCCCGTAGCGAAACTGCCGAGGTGCACGAGGTGCCACGGACCCACCACGCCGTTAGTGGCGGAATATTGACACATTGGGCTCACCCAGGCGCGATTGGCGAATGTCGTCGATCGAATCGTGAGTGGTTCGAACAGCTTGGTCATTGTGAACCTTTCGTGGCGCCTCGACCAACATACGGGTGTCACCATGGTGTCGTGACCAACTAGTGCGACCGAAGTGCCGACACCTCGGAACTAGAATAGGAGGGTCAAATGAATTGAGATGAGGTACGCCGTGCGCGTAGGGAATCGTCAGGGCCGCGCTGTCGTGCTCGTAGAGAATGGCACGGTGGACGTCGCCACCGCGTCGCAGAACCAGTTTTCCTCGTCGGTTGACGACATTGTCGGACGCCTCGACGAATTGCGTCAGTGGTGGGACTCGGCGGCGATCGGCGTACCGGTAGACGTCTTTGATGCGTCCATGTTCCACGAGTTGGGGCCTGTCGTACAAGCACCGTCGCAGGTATTCGCCATCGGGCTCAACTACTACGCCCACGCGGGGGAGATGGGCCTCGCCTTACCCGACGTTCCACTGGTGTTCTCAAAGTTCGCCTCGTGTCTCGCGGGACCCTTCGCCTCCATTCCGCGAGTGTCAGAGATGACCGACTGGGAGGCCGAGCTCGTCGTGGTCGTCGGTCGAGGTGGTCGCGATATCCGGGCCGATGACGCCCTCGACCACGTTGCGGGCTACTGCGTCGGCCAAGACGTGTCGGACCGCGACCTGCAGATGAGGGGCGCCAACGCGCAGTTCTCGATGGGTAAGTCGCACCGGAAC
The DNA here is from genome assembly GCA_036509795.1 of Acidimicrobiales bacterium. Classification (GTDB taxonomy): domain Bacteria; phylum Actinomycetota; class Acidimicrobiia; order Acidimicrobiales; family RAAP-2; genus RAAP-2. The sequence continues at coordinate 45,274 of DATCEX010000028.1, read as the reverse complement.
TTTGGGCCAATTGGACCGTGGCTTACGTCCGCCGACGAGATCGCCAATCCCAACAATCTTGATATTCAGTGTCGTGTCAACGGGGAACCTTTTCAAGACTCCAACACCTCGAACATGATCTTCTCGGTGCGCGACGTCGTCGCGTACGTTTCGTCGATCTGCGAACTGCGAGCGGGCGACATCTTTTTCACCGGCTCGCCGGATGGAACCGGCAAAGGACAATCTCCTACAAGATTTTTGCGCGAGGGCGACGTGGTCACGACCACTATTGAGGGCCTCGGAACGATCGTCAACGACGTCGTGGCTCCGCCCTAGAACCGAGTACTCGCCAACATTTGTCCATCGACGCGAGTAGCGATCACCTGAAGAATTCCACGCCTCTCGCGTGCACTGACCAGGTCGCCATAGTGACGCCCGTACTTCTCGGTGCGTTCACAGTCGCTTTCCCGGGTAGATCGTTGAAGACCCGGCTGGTCGCGGTGAGTCATCGCCACCGTGCCTCGTTCGAACGCGCACTGCATCGCCCGCGCAGTTCATCGACGATAATGAATCGATGGCAGACAAGAACGTTCTTGGTGGACCGCTGGAGCCCTGTGGCATTGACCCCCTGACGGGTTTCTACCGTGACGGTTGTTGCACGACCGGACCCGAGGATCTGGGCAGTCACACAATCTGCGCTGTCGTCACCGCAGAATTCCTCCTTCATCAAAGGTCCATCGGCAACGACCTCAGCACGCCGATGCCTCAGTACGGTTTTCCCGGCCTCGTGCCGGGTGACCGATGGTGCGTGACGGCCATCAACTGGCTCCGCGCTCACCGCGACGGAGCCGCAGCGTACGTCGTTCTCGCCTCGACGAACGAGAGTGCTCTGGAGATCGTCCCACTCGAGGCCCTGCGCGAACACGCCGTGGACGTCCCGTCCGGGCCGGGTGATCTCTAGATTTTCATCGAAGCGGTCATGACTCTCCGATTTCGACCCAAGAAGTCGTCCTGAGACTCCTCGGCGATCGACGTCGCTGATCGTTGCGATGCTCGGTCTAAGCAATTCCGTGCCAAGAGACTGTTTCACTGCCGTCGGTACAATGCAACATGACCTCTCTGAAGTCCGCGCGTGAGGTCTTATCGAATCGCCAATTCGCACTGATCTGGGGTGGCCAAACTATTTCGCAGTTCGGTGACGGCATCTTGTCCGTCGCACTTCCGCTGCTCGTACTCTCGATTACTGGTAACGCCACAGACTTAGGACTCGTTGTCGCCGCGAGGCTCGTCCCCACCGTGGTGTTCCTCTTGCTCGGGGGAGCGGTAACTGACCGCGTCTCTCGTCGGCTGGCGATGCTCACGTCGGACGGCTGTCGCGCGGTGATCACCGTGGGCCTTGGAATCCTCGCCTTATCTCGAAACCTTGATTTGACGGAATTGCTTGTCGGCGCCATCTTGTTTGGCGTTTTTGACGCCCTTTTCTATCCCGCTTCGACCGCATTACTCCCCGAAATCGTGGGACCGGAATTCCTCACGTCGAGTAATTCACTCAACCGGTTTACCGGAGCCTTCGCCGGAGGACTCCTTGGTCCCATCGTCGGAGGCGTGGTCGCGTCAACCATTGGCACCGCGTGGCCATTGATTATTGATGCGGGCACGTTTATCGTGTCAGCCGCGTGCCTCCTCGCCATGGCATCAACCCCTCGACCCCAGTCGTCGGGCCACTCCATGGTGAGCGAAATAAAGGTAGGGCTCTCGTATTGTCGGCAGACACCATGGATCTTTTGGACGATTGGTGTCGCCGGCTTGGCGAACGCCCTCGTCTTCTCGCCATCCGCGATTCTCCTGCCCCTGCTGTTCAAGAGAGTGCTGCACGCGCCGAACTGGATGGTCGGGGTCGGATTCGGGGCCGTTGGTCTCGGTGGCCTGGTCGGTGCGCTCATCATGATGGTCGTACCTCGACCCCGTGCGCGTATCCGAACCATGTGGCTGGCGTGGGCAATGGCGCCGCTTCTCGCCGTATTCTTTGGATTGTCCAACTCGGCCTGGTTGGCGTCGATCATTGTCTTCGCGGTCGGAATATTTTTAATGGTGGGCAATATCTTGTGGCAGACACTCCTTCAATCCGAAGTACCCAAGGAGATTCTCGGGAGGGTGTCGTCGGTCGATTGGATGGTCTCGCTCGGCCTTTCTCCCGTTGGAGTCGCCATCGCCGGAGTGGTATCGGGAACCATCGGCGTTCGAGCCACCATCATCGTGCCGAGCGCCGTGGTCGTGCTTCTTTCGATCATCCCTCTGATCCTTATCGGTTCCATCACGTCGCTGGACCGTCAGCCGCTCGCTTCGTGATCCGTAATCGGGGCGAGAGGCGAAGGTCTCAGCGTGCCTCTCGCATCCGTTAGTCCAGACGATGGGCGAGGGGAGTAAACGACAGGGTGATCCGAGGCCGTTCACTAGGCACGACCCAATAGCCGGGCGACGACTCGGTGAGCCAAGGAAATTGTTGAAAGACCGTCCAATCGTGCTCGAGGAGCGAATCAATCATCAATCCCTGAGCGCATAGAACCGAAAGGATCCCGCTCAGCGAATGGTTCCACTCGTACATCGTCGAAGGTGCGACGTCGACCCCATCGGTGTAGGTACGCGAACTGAACACAACCAGGTGTTCGTAGCGGTCGTCAAAGTACCCGTAGATGATCCGGTCGCCGTCAAAATCGAGGCACGAAGAAAAGGAATGGGCGGCGTGAATGAAAAGTTCGCCACCAGGCGCGAGAAGAGAACGCACGACGGCGGCCCACCCATCAATGTCCCGGGCCAGCAGAACGCACCGAGGCTCACGGAGACGACCTCATAGGTCCTTCCTTCAAGCGCAGTGGGTGCGACGTCGGCGTCGGCGTAGCCGAACGTCGCGTGTTCGGATAACCCGGCTCGTGCAGCGGGTGAGATGGCTTCGTGGATGGCCACCGATGAAAAGTCGACGCCCGTGACAATCGCCCCGCTCGGGCCCACTGCAACGCGTCCGTCGCGAAGTGGCACTACAGGTGCGCCAACGTCTTTCCTGCCACGTCGCCCACGACCTCGAGCTCACGTGCCGGAGGACCCGGTGCGTCACGAAGTCACGTCTCGACGCCGTAAAACTCTGACTCGACGTGTACGCCAAGTCGATTGTCCCAACTGATCCGATTGGCGTCATGTCGCGGCTCCGTTCGCTAAGAATGCTTTCGCCCACTGGAGCATCGCGACGTCGTTTCGTGGCGCTGTCGCGTCGCAGATCCGAGTTGTGCGTCGTGGCGAAGGTGCTAAACATGGTCACGTGCCACGCAGAGATTTGCTTCGACGTGATGCGGTTCGACCCGACGCGGTGAGTAACGTCACGTCATCATCTCGAGCGTCCACCCGGAATCATCGGTGGTTCATCTCCCATCTCACACGAGATGATTTCGTGCTACGCATCCCACTGACACTGACGGAGACGTCGTCTCGCCTGGTGGGCGCCGACGGCGATTTCTCGGTGACCGTGAGCGAGAAAATCATCGGACTCAACCGACACTCCGAGTCTCTCGTTGAGCTATTCCCAGTCGGGTCGCGAAATCCGTGGCGCTTTGTCGTCAAGGGTTCACTTTCGACGGACGAAACCGGCACCTGGCTCCGTGGATCTGTAGGCCCGAGTTCGGGCACACAGATGAGAACTGCATTGTGGCTAAGTCTCGTTGTCCTATTTTTAGCGAGCGGATTCGTGAGCATGATGGCGAGCGTCGCCAGCGGCCGGGGAATGGCGAATCTTTCACTCGTCCTCGGGTGCGCGGTGTTGCTCATCGTGACGTTCGTCGTCATCAATATTGCCGCGCAACGTGCCCGGGGACGTTGGCGTCTGATCGAAAGTCGATTGCGCGAGCTTCTCACCATCGTCGACGCCACCTAGTGCACGCCCGTACCGTGAGGAGAGTTTTTCTCCGCTGTCAGAGAAAGGTCCGGGCCCCGCGATGACGATGTTGGTGTTCGTCCATGGCGCATGCGTCCGCGACGCCGAGTGATGGTGGAGTCGGATGACCGAGCCGCTGGCACAACTCGGCGTCACCACCCTCGCAGTGGCGTTACCGAGCTGTGGCGAGACTGGCGACGCGCTCGGGGACCTGTACGACGACGTTCAGGCGTGCCGCGAGGCAATCGCGAATGTCGATGGCCCCGTCGTCCTCTGCGGGCACTCGTACGGCGGCGTAATTATCACCGAGGCCGGTGCTGATGAACGCGTCACCCAGTTGCTGTACGTGACCTCGGTGACGCCCGACGTCGGACAGTCCCAAGCCGACCTCGTCGCCGCCGAGCCGGCTCCGTGGCTGCGGCCGAGCGAGGGTGAGACCCTGGGCGTCGATCCCGACATGATTCGAGAGTTCTTCCTCCAGGACTGTGACGAGAGCACGACCGAGCAAGCGATCCACCGCCTGACGCGTCAGTCCCTGGCGCCGTTCACTCAAGCACCTCGCCAGATCGTCTGGCGCCAAAAGCCCACCACGTACTTTGACTGCACCGATGATCTCGCGACCCCGCCCGAAGCGCAGCGTCAACGCGTCAAAGCTGGGACGCGACTCGTCGAGTTCGCTGGGGGGCATCACCCGTTTCCTTCGCGTCCCAAGGAGTTCGCGCAATCCCTCGCCACCGAGGTCGTCCGAAGTTGAGCATGCCAATCGGTTTCTAAAAGGTCGACGACGCCGCACCGCGTGGTGATGATAGTTGATTTGACCACGTTTTCAAGTTGGCAATGAACGTTCGTAGGCTGTCGGAGTGAACGACGACCCGGGGCCTGCGCGTGACTTAACGCGAGAACGCGACGTCGCGCTGATGAGCGCCGCCAAATGGGGGATCGCGCTGGGCACGCCCTTTGCCATGTCCGCCGCCTCCTACGTGTCAACGTCGTCGGATGGCAACGTACTGAAAGTGGCGTGGCGCGGCGATGACGAATCTCTGCACGAGGCGGACGCGCTCGAGTTGTGGAACGGCGACGGTGCGGTACGCCTCATACGCCGAGATGGTCCTGCCCTTCTCGAAGAGCGCGCGATCCCTGGCACCGATCTCTCCCTACGTGACGACGTCGAAGCGACGAATATCGCCGTGGAACTTGCGACGCGACTCTGGCGACCGGCCGTGGAGCCGTTTCGTCCAGTGGGTCCCGCCGTATCGAGATGGTTGGAACTCGCCCTAGCAAAGGGCAATACGTTGGCTCCGATGGCGCGCGCTCTGTTCGACGAAGTCGGTAGCGGCGTCGACTGGGTGGTCCACGGCGATTTTCATCACCACAACATATTGAATTCCAGCCGAGGCTTCGTCGCCATTGACCCCAAGCCCTACCTCGCCGATCGAGAATACGACGTTCCCGCCTTCCTGTGGAATCCAATGCACAATGTGATGGCCGATCGCCAACGCACCGAGGCGCGCATCGCTACCTTTGTGGCGGCGGGTTTGGATGACTACAAGATTCGCGCCTGCCCAATAATTCGCGGTTCGTACCTGCGCGCTTCGAACGACTACGTCGCGCCACTCCGGTCGCTTCTGTCGCAGCGTGATCGACGTTGGTTCGACTCGGCCTTCAACTCGTCCCCTTCAACGAGCCACAAATGATCCGTCTCCTTGAAATACTCGCCATTCCTGGCTATGTTGCGCCCTGTGCGTACGATGCGACAATTCAAATTTGCTACGGCTTCCATTCTCTCGGCGACCCTTCTGGTTGTTACGGGGTTGGCCCCCAGTTCTGCCTCAGGCGCGTCACCATCGGCGCCGAGCGCGTCCACGGCTGACGCCGTTCATCCGATCTCAGTCGACTTCGTTTCCTCTGACCGGGGCTGGGTACTCGGCACGTTGAATTGCGTCACGTCGTTGCACTGTTTGGCACTGCGCAGCACGACAAACGGCGGACGAACTTGGTCAGACGTGTCACTACCGCTGGCGTTACTCACGACGGCCCGACAATTCGTCGCGGGGCGCCCGGCGATCTTGTATTCAGGTGTGGCGTCAGGCAGTTCGTCGGAATTGAGCGTGAGATTTGCCAATTCCCTCGACGGGTGGATCTACGGAGCTCTTCCCGTGGCGACGACCGAGAGCGGTTCACCATCAGTCGTCTTTCACCCGGCGCTGTGGTCGACCCACGACGGGGGACGTAGCTGGCGTCACCAACCTCAGACCTGGGTATCGGCCGAGTCGAACATCCTGGATCTCGAAGCGACCTCGCACACCGTATACGAGATGGCCCTCGACGCGTCGGGCGGCGTCCGGATAGAAAGTACGCCAGCGAACAGCGACACCTGGCGCGTCTCGTATCAATCAAGCGACGGTCTGCCCGCCGGAGGTGCTCAGGTCCAGGGAGCCATTCTTCTGTCGGGCCAGCGTGGGTGGATGAGCGAAGGCAACGACCGCGGCGTCATCGTGAGTGCGCAACTCAACGCCGCTGGTAAATGGATCGCGTGGACCGCCCCGTGCGCTGCGCTGGGCCGTAGTCTCTCGGCGATCTCGGCGATCGACTCCAATCACCTGGTTACCGCCTGCGTCATGGGAGGCTTTGCGTACCCGCTGCCGCCAGCCGCACCGCCCGGGGCCAAATTGGACTCGACGTGGCTCTACTTCTCTCACGACGGAGGTCGCACCTTCCAGGTGGGTACCGAGTTGGGAACCTACCTCACGTACTTAGGTGCACCACTGGCCACTCCTCGCCATAACACCATCGTCCTGTCGCGCTACGTGGCCAACGCTCAACAGCTCCTCGCGTCATTTGATGCGGGACGCTCGTGGCGCGTGGTGTACTCCGGCATGGTCACGGACCTGACCTTCGTCTCGTCGTCGCGCGGATTCGCAATTGTCGAACTCCCGTCGCACACCACGCGGCTCCTGACAACGGCCAATGGAGGACACGCTTGGGTGACGGTGGGCATCAATTGAAGGAAGAACGTCGTCGGGTGATTCCAAACTCGGCGCCCGTCATCTAAAAATGCGGAGTCACTCCACGTTGCTGGCGCAGTGACGGCACTTCGTCGCCGCCAACGGCAAGTCATCCGAGAGACACAGCGGGCACTTCTTGGTCGGCGCGGGAGGACCGAAGACCGCGGTGCCCTTCCTCGCCATGTAGACGCGGTAGGGCACGACCAGCGCAACGTAGATGACCACCATAAAGATGACGAAGTACACAATGGCGGAGATAAATGTTCCTAGGTCAACGCGCTGACCATTAACTGTCCAACCCAGACCAGCGGAGCCGGCGCCCGAGCCCTCGGCCGCATTGACGAGGGGAGTGATGATGGAATCGGTGAACGCTTTAATCAGCGTACTGAAGGCGAGTGCGACAACGAGACCCACCGCGATGACAATGAGCTCTCCCTGCAATAAAAAACTCTTGAACCCTTTAATCATCGGCTTCTTCTCCCTTCCGATCACCCTGAGGCCCACCATAGGTGCTGACGGCGTGGTTATCCATGGGCGCGGACGAAGATATCCCGTCGAACAGACGGATCAATGTCGCCGCAGGCGTGGCGTCATCGTCCCGGAACTGGCCTACGCGCCGCCCGCGGGTCCACTGAGACTGAGGTGAAGTGTTGAGGTTCCAGACGCTGCCAGCACCGTGGCCACGTAGTTTCCCGGTTTGGGAGGAACGAGTCGAATGAGATACGTACAAGTGGACTTCGCCCGAACCGACACCGCACACGATGGCTTCGCCGGAGTAATCATGAAATGGCTGACTGTCGTCGCGCTCTGCCACAAGGAGATGGGTTGGGGCTGGGACGTCGGATTCGTCAACTCATAGGGCAGCGTCGGCGTTTGGTCGGGAAACGTGATGCGCACCGCCGACGCGAAGAGGACTCCCAGTTGGGGCGCGTCGTTGATCAGGACCTCACCGAAATTAGAAGGGCGTCCGTCACCACAATGTTCGACGTAGGTCAGGTCGAGTCGCGAAATGGTCCCACTAGCGTCTGCGGCGATATCCCAAATCCGAAAACTGCCCATGAGCCGAGTGCAGCCGGAAGGTCGGCCGGGCCCGGTAATCTCGAGACCGGGAAAACCCGCGCTGCGGTACGCCGCTCGTTGGACGTTGATGTAGTTGCCCACGGCCAAGCTCTGGCCCGCCACCGGTGCGAAGGAGAAAGTGGCGAAGGACTTGGACGACGGGTTGTCGTACGAGAGGAAAATACTCGAGGTGGTCGCAGTGACTTTGACCCAGTGATCCACGTACACCGAGGACACGCCGTTATCAATACCGTCGCCTTTTTCTGAGAAGCCCGAAACGATCACCTGGTCCATTTTGGAAACCGGTGCCGTCGAGGCAGTGGTGGACGAACTGGCGTCGGCGTTCACCGGACCGGCGAACATCATCAGGGCAACCGCCAACAGCGCGAGTATGTGACGAATTGTTTTTACCATCTGATCTCCTGAGTAGGTACTCCTACTTCGGTCGCACGCCGACGAGGGCTCGAGGTATCGATAGACAACTATCGCCGATCACGATCCCTAGAGCACATGGTAGTGAGGCCGTGCCGCGGCGACGACGCGAATCCCGGGCCTCTCCATGTGAAAGGACTGTGATGTTCGTGTTGAGACGACAATTCGGGAGCGAATTGATGCGGTGTTGGGAAACCGTAGGGCGTTGCGTGAGGTCGTCCTGCGAAGGTGGCCACAGGCGGAAGGTAGGTCGTGCGCCACTCCTCAGCATTTCGATATCTCCTGTGCGTCACCACCTTGGCGACGGCAGTGGGGCTGGCCGCGTTGCCGGCCCAAGGCGCGCTGGGTGCTAGTTCACCGCGCGTGTGGCGCGTCGCGCCCACGCCACCCACGTCGGCGAGTTGGTACGCCGCCACGTACGCCGCGGGGCGCTTCGTGGTGGTCGGTCACGGTTCGGCCATCGCTACCTCGATCAATGGCGTCACATGGATGAATCACGCCGCACCCGCGGGCTCGTGGCAATCGGTCGCCTACGGCGCGGGGAAATTCGTCGCCCTGTCGTCCAGCAACACCGGACTTCGCGAAATGACCTCGACTGACGGCATCAGGTGGTCGGCTCGAAGTGGTCCGGCCGGGGAGTGGACGGGACTCACGTTCGGGGGTGGACGTTTTCTTGCGGTGAGCGCCTTCGGGCAACTCGTCACGTCCCCCGATGGCGTGCACTGGACCGTGACGTGGTCACGGTCTCAGTTTCTTCTCAATTCCGTGACCTACGGCAACGGACGTTTCGTCGCGGTCGACAGTGCCGATGGAGACGCCCTGATCTCTCTCAACGGGGTCAACTGGAGTTTTTATCCCATCAGTTCACCGGGTACTCCGTGGTACGCGGTCACCTACGGCAATGGTGTTTTCAGCGCCTTCAATCCTTCGGGAATCGAAGCAACGTCGGCACTCGGTTACAGCTGGGTTAGCCATCAGTCCTCGGCCGCTCAGCAGATCAACGGTTCGACCTTTGGTTGCAATACCTTTGTCGCCACCGGCCAGGCCGCGGGTCGAGTCAACAACATTCTCACGTCGCACTCAGGATCCTCGTGGACCGCGTTGCCGGTGCCGACCGACGCTACGGCGGACTGGACCGCCGTCGCTTACGGAGCGAACCACTTCGTCGCCGTCAACACTGCCGGAGCGATTGCGACGTTGCACGTTGCGGGGTACTGCGGTCCCACGGTGGCCACTCCGCCCAAGGACGTGTCGGGCAACATCGAAAGTGGCCAAATCTGGACGTATCAGCACCCGCCCGTGAGCGAGGGAGGATCGCCGGTTGACGGCTACTTGGTCACGGTGTCGAACGGCACTCGTAGTTGGACGTGTCACGCCCCGGTGTATTTCGAACCCAACTGCATCATCCGTGGTCTCACCAATCGCCAGGTGTACGAGGTGACCACGCAGGTGCACAATCGTTTCGGGTACTCGGCGCCCACCGACCCCGAATCGGTGATTCCCGTGGCGACCTGGAGCTTGCAAGCGGTCAGCGCGATTCCCGTCGTACCCTCCACCAAGCCGGTCGTCATCCAAGTCACCGGTATCTTGGCCAACGCCGCCGGCATCTACCCCCAAAATCCGGTCACCGTCCACTTCGGCGCACGGGTGTTCTACTGCGTCCCGAGCCCCTTCGGCGAGTGCTTGATCAACGTGGCGCACCCTCCGCTCGGGCGCATTGCCATGTCGGCGAGTTACACGGGGTACGGGGCGTATCACCACTCCGCCACGTCGTACGTGACGGTCGTGGCGGGGAAATAGACCTTGCGCGCGGAGTTCTCGCGACACGGGGGAACCCTGCGGTGGTCGGGCTGGGGAGATTTGAACTCCCGATCTCTCGGCCCCCAGCCGAGCGCTCTAGACCAAACTAAGCCACAGCCCGCGAACAAACAATGGTAGTCGCTCCGACTCTTTGGACCCGTTGAGCAGGCCCGCGACCGCGTTAACCGCCGGCGACCGCCGTGACGATCTCGACCGAGTCACTGGCGTTGACCAACGTCGTCTCCCACCGGGAACGCCGCGCGATCTCACCATTGATGGCCACGGCGATACCACGGGGCTCAATGCCTAACTGGCGCAACAAGTCCCCGACGCTACTGGGCGAGGTCATCGCCTCGTGGGTCACGCCGTTGACGATCACGCGGTCACGCGATCGACAAAATCAACGGCGGAACGTGCGGTGAGGGGAGCGAGGGTGACGCCGTGGCGAAAGTGACCCGACGACCACGCCCAACGTCGATCGTCCCACTCCTCGAAGAACGGCTCGAGGTTCGTCGACGCGGGACGTAACCCGACGCGCGTCTCGTAGAGTGAACAAGTCTCGAGCTCGGGGACGACGTCGAGGGCGTCGCGCAAGAGCCGCTGAAGTTCGCCTACTTCAATCAACGGACCCGAGCGCTCCTCACTCGAGGCACCAATGACGCAGTAGCCACCCGGGCGCGAGACGACGTAGAACGGACGTCCTCGCACGAAACAGCGCAACGTCGGCGCACTCGCGCGATCAATCCCGTCAATGCGCACCGTCATTCCGCGCACTGGTCGCACCGCGTGTTCACCGGTGGGAGTGGCGCCCGAGGGAAGGCCGTACGCCCCGGTAGCGAGGATGCCCGCGTCAGCGGTGAGCGTGTTGTCACCGTGATGAATACGTACCCCCCACGGCCCCCCCTCGATGGCGTGCACGTGCTCGGTGACGATCCGCACCCCGATGGACGCCAGCCCCCCCTGTAAAATGTCAACGGCCTGATCCGGATCGATCCAGGCATCACCGTCGAGCAACACCCCGCTGGTGATCCGGTCGGAGACTCCTTGGAACACCGCGGGATCCTCGTCGCGCCGAACGATTCGTAAGGTCACGCCGTAGTCGGTCGCGACCTGACGGAATTGATCGACCAGGCGTCGATCTCCCGCGTCCCAACCCGTCATCAACGTACCGGTCACGGTGATGTCGACGGCGCGGCCGGCAACGTCGAATAATTCTTGCGAAAGTCGTCGCCACCCGGTCAGCGCCTGTCGCTGCAAATTGAAATTCTTACGTTCTCCCGGGGCTGCTTCGGCGTGGGGAGCGATCATTCCGGCCGCCGCCCACGTCGCGCCGTGTCCCGGAGTGGGGTCGAACAACGTCACGTGATAGCCGCCGCGGGCCAGTCGCCACGCCGAGGTGAGTCCTACGATGCCGCCACCCACCACGATCGTGGATTTGGTTGATGTACTCACCGTTCCACAGTACGTCGTGACCAACAGAATCGAATTTCGCTATGATGGACGTCGGGTCAGCGTTGCCCCGGAAGGCAACGCACATGACAAAGACCCCCTCCCTCTACGACTCCGCTTTTGAGCACGACGCGTGTGGCGTCGGGATGATTGCCGATCTGACGGCGCGTCCCAGCCACGCCACGGTGGCGGATGCGCTGACCATCCTCGAGAACCTCGAACACCGTGGCGCCACCGGTGCCGACGTGGACTCCGGTGATGGCGCAGGCATCTTGTTACAGATGCCCGATTCGTTCATTCGCGCGCTCTTCGGTGACGTCGTGCCCGCAGCGGGAGACTACGGTGTGGGTTTTTGGATGATCCCGCGCGACGCGAGTCGCGAAGCGGTGACGACCGAGATCGCCGCACGTTTTTCGGCGCTCGGATTGGTCACGCTGGCCTGGCGTGACGTCCCCGTCGCGTCCAGTCTCTTAGGTCCAACGTCGGCGGCCTCTGAACCCTGGTTCGTCCAGCAACTCGTGGCTCTCGACGGCGCCGAGAACCTCGAGCGCTCTATGTTCGCCGCGCGAAAGATCGTCGAGCACGAGCTCGACGTCTACGCGTCATCGTGCTCACCGCACGTCGTGATCTATAAGGGCATGCTCTCGTCGCCCCAACTTCGTGCGTACTTCAGTGACCTACGCGACGAGCGGCTCACCTCAGCCATCGCGGTCGTGCACAGCCGGTTCTCCACTAACGTCCTGCCGCGCTGGGACCTGGCTCAGCCCTTTCGCTACATTGCTCACAACGGTGAGATCAATACGGTACGCGGCAACCGCAACTGGATGACCGCGCGCGAGACCACTCTCTCAAGTGACGTTCTTCCTCGCCCGATTTCGGACTTGACGCCCATCATCACCCCCGACATGAGTGATTCGGCCAGTTTCGACGAGGTCGTGGAGTTGCTCGTGCAATCTGGTCGAAGCCTGCCGCACGCGATTCTCATGATGATTCCCGAAGCGTGGGAACGTTCGACGGCCATGGACCCGGCGCGCCGGGACTTCTACCGCTACCACGCCGCCCTGATGGAGCCCTGGGACGGGCCCGCGTCCGTCACGTTCTGCGACGGACGCGTCGTCGGCGCCGTGCTCGACCGCAATGGACTACGCCCGGCGCGCTACTGGGTGACCAAGGACCAACGCGTGATCTTCGCGTCGGAGGTAGGGGTCCTACCCGTCGACCCCGCCAACATCGAACGTAAGGGGCGGCTGCAACCAGGGCGAGTGTTTCTCGTCGACATCGAGCAGGGTCGCATCATCAACGACGAGGAGTTGAAGGCCGGTCTGGCCGCCCGGGCTCCCTACGGACAGTGGCTCGACGACGAGCAGGTGTCCCTGGACGAACTCGAGCCGCGCGCGATGCTGACGCCCAGTTACGCCTCGGTGGTCATGCACCAAAAGGTGTTTGGCTACTCCGAAGAGGACCTGCGCATGATCGTGCGTCACATGGCCCAAGTGGGCGAAGAGCCCATCGGATCCATGGGCTCGGACTCAGCCCTCCCGGTGCTCTCGGCGCAGTCGCGTTCCCTCTTTGACTTCTTCAGTCAATTGTTCGCCCAGGTCACCAATCCGCCACTGGACGCCATCCGCGAAGAGCTCGTCACCTCGACGCGCGTCACGATGGGCGGCGAGGACAATCTCCTGAACGAATCGGCCAAACACTGCCACCAGATCGTGCTGGCCTCACCGATCCTCAGCATCGACGAATTAGCTAAGATTCGCTACATCCACGAGGCGCAGGCCGACTGGTCCTTTCGCTCCGAAGTCGTCGACGGTCTCTTTGGCGTTCACGGCGAGGGCAGCGACGCCCAGCGCCTGGCCGACGCCATCACGCACGTCTGCGACGAAGCGGTCGCCCTCGTGCGCTCGGGGGTCAACATCGTCATCTTGTCGGACCGCAACACGTCCGACGAACTCGCCCCCATCCCGAGCTTGCTCCTCACCTCGGCCGTGCACCACCGCCTGGTCGACGAGCATCTGCGCACCAGCGCGGCCCTGGTGGTCGACGCGGGTGACGTGCGCGAGGTGCATCACGTCGCACTGTTGTTGGGCTTTGGGGCGTCCGCGGTCTGTCCCTACCTGGCGTACGAGTCGATCGACTCCTTGGTGGCGACCGGAGAGATCACCTCGGTCGAGGCCAGCGAAGCGCGCTACCTCTACGCCAAGGCCCTCACCAAGGGCGTCGTCAAGGTCATGTCCAAGATGGGAGTGAGCACGGTCGCCAGTTACGTCGGCAGTCAACTCTTCGAGGCGGTCGGCATTGACGAAGCCGTCCTCGCGTCGTACTTCCCGGGATTTCGTTCACGCATTGGGGGCATCACCCTCGAACACATTGCCCGCTCGACCTTGCGACTGCACGCCAGTGGGTACCATCCCGCACCCTCAGAACGCGTGGAGATCCACAATCGTGGCGAATACCAGTGGCGCCGTGACGGCGAGGTGCACTTGTTCAATCCTCGTACCGTGCAAAAACTCCAGCACGCCACCCGCGAGAAGCGCTACGACATCTTCAAGGAGTACACGACGCTGGTGGACGAACAGGCCGACGCGCCGGTGACGCTGCGCAGTCTCTTGCGGCTGCGACCAGCGGAGCAACCGGTACCCCTCGACGACGTCGAGAGTGTGGCGTCGATCCTGCGACGATTCTCGACCGGGGCCATGTCCTACGGATCGATCTCCGAAGAGGCCCACACGACCTTGGCCATCGCGATGAACCGCCTCGGCGCCAAATCCAACACCGGGGAGGGTGGCGAGGACGAAGACCGCTTCGACGTCAATGATCCCGAGGGCAATCGTCGCTCCGCCATCAAGCAGGTCGCCTCGGGTCGTTTCGGGGTCACGAGTCGTTACTTGGTGAACGCCGACGACCTGCAGATCAAGATGGCCCAGGGCGCCAAGCCGGGGGAGGGCGGCCAACTGCCCGGCTCCAAGGTCTACCCCTGGATTGCCAAGACGCGCCACTCGACGCCGGGCGTCGGACTCATCTCGCCACCACCGCACCACGACATCTACTCGATCGAGGATCTCGCCCAGCTCATCTACGACCTGAAGAACGCCAACGATCAAGCACGTATTCATGTCAAACTGGTCGCCGAACAAGGCGTGGGCACCATCGCCGCGGGCGTCGCTAAGGCGCACGCCGACGTGATCTTGATTTCGGGGCACGACGGTGGCACGGGCGCCGCGCCCTTGACGTCACTGAAGCACGCCGGTACGCCGTGGGAGATGGGTCTGGCCGAGGCGCACCAGACCCTGGCCGCGAACGGATTGCGCAGCCGCGTCGTCGTCCAGGTGGATGGTCAGCTCAAGACCGGTCGCGACGTCGTAATCGCCGCGATGCTCGGTGCCGAGGAATTCGGCTTTGCCACTGCGCCACTGGTCGTCTCGGGATGCGTGATGATGCGCGTGTGTCACCTCGATACCTGCCCCGTGGGCATCGCGACGCAAAACCCCGTGCTGCGCGAGCGCTTCACGGGACGACCCGAGTTCGTGGAGAACTTCTTTGAATTCATCGCCGAGGAAGTACGCGAATACATGGCGCTCCTAGGCGTGCGCACAATTGACGAACTGGTCGGCGACGCCTCACGACTCGAGGTGACGAACTTGGCCGACGCCGCCAATACCCTGGACTTACGAGCATTGCTCGTCACGACCGACGTCGAGCAGCGACACCAGAGCGTCAAGCAAGAACACGGCCTGGATGAAGCCCTGGACTGGCGCTTCATGAATGACGCCCTGCAGTCCGCGACATCGGGAAACCCCGTGAGTTTGTCCCTCACAATCCGCAACGTCAATCGCGCGGTGGGCACACTGACCGGCAGCGCCATTACCCGTACCCTGGGCGCCACCACCCTGGCGAACGATCACGTGACGATTAACCTCGAGGGATCCTCCGGCCAGAGTCTCGGTGCCTTCATGCCGGCGGGGCTGACGCTGCGCCTGACCGGCGACACGAACGACTACGCCGGCAAGGGACTCTCGGGTGGGCGCATCGTCATCGCTCCGCCGCCGAGCGCCACCTTCAAGAGCAACGAGAACATCATCGCGGGCAACGTCATTGGTTACGGCGCCACCGGCGGCGAGATCTTCATCAACGGCGTCGTCGGCGAGCGCTGTGGCGTGAGAAATTCCGGCGCCACCATTGTCGTTGAAGGCGCGGGCGACCACGCCTGTGAGTACATGACCGGCGGTGTGGTGGTCATCTTGGGGGGTGTCGGACGCAACCTCGCGGCGGGCATGTCGGGGGGAACTTTGTACCTCTACGACCCGACGAACGACGTGCACAACCACCTCTCGGCCGGCGTGTACGAGATCGACCCGCTCGAGTACCCCGACGAAGATGTCCTGCACCCCCTGCTCGAGCGCTACGCCGCCGAGACTCGGTCCGTCGTCGCAACGGACATCTTGGAGAACTGGCGCCGTGAACGAATGAACTTCATCCGCATCGAGACCTCGGAATATCAGAGAATTCGTGACGAGATGCGCAATGGGTAAGCCCACTGGATTCCTCGAATACGAACGCCGTGGTCCGACGCCACGACCAGTGGCGGTTCGTCTGCGCGACTGGCGCGAGGTATACGAACCCCAGACGGAAGAGGCCGTCCAAGCGCAGGGGGCGCGGTGCATGGACTGCGGCATCCCCTTTTGCATGCAGGGTTGCCCACTCGGCAACCGAATTCCCGTCTTCAACGACTTGGTGTACCGCGGCCGGTGGGACGAGGCCGCCGAACAACTGCTGGACACCAACAACTTTCCTGAGTTCACCGGCCGACTCTGCCCGGCGCCGTGTGAATCGTCGTGCGTGCTGGGTATCGGAGCCGATCCCGTCACCATTGAACGACTCGAATACGAAATCATCGAACACGCCTTTGCGCGCGGCATCACCGTGCAACGCACCGCCAGCGTCGAGAGCGGACGTCGCGTGGCGGTCGTCGGGTCGGGTCCCGCCGGCCTCGCCGCCGCGGCCCAACTGCGAGCCACCGGACACCACGTCGAGGTCTTCGAACGCGCCGACGCCATTGGTGGTCTCCTGCGCTACGGCATTCCCGAATTCAAGCTAGAAAAATCCATTCTCGACCGACGTCTCGCGGCGATGAGCAACGCCGGCATCGTCTTTCACACCTCGGTTCCGGTCGGCGACGGCGGCGTGGCCTTGTCGCACCTCCAAGACGAGTTCGACGCGGTAGTCCTAGCGATTGGATCGACGCGACCGCGGCTCATTCCGGTGCCCGGCGCCGAGCTGACGGGGGTCTATCCGGCGATGACGTATCTCGAAGCCGCCAACCGCGCGGTCGTCGAGAATCGATCCTCGAGCATTGACGCCGCAGGCCGACACGTCATCATCTTGGGTGGTGGCGACACGGGCGCCGACTGCCTCGGTACCGCTCACCGTCACGGTGCGGCGTCGGTGACGCAGATCGAAATCTTGGAAGAGCCACCACGCGAACGCCCGTCTGATCAGCCCTGGCCGACGATGGCGCGACTCTACAAGGTGACGCCAGCGCACGAAGAAGGTGGCGATCGCGTCTTCGCCACTGAGACGCTCGAGTTCCACGGCGAGAACGTCGTGAGCGAGATCGTCCTACGCGACACGCTCCACGGTGACGTTCATCGCGCGCGCGCCGATCTGGTGCTTATCGCGGCTGGCTTCGTCGGCCCCGAGCTCGACGCTCTTGGCCTCAACTTTCCCGAGATGGTGACCTCTCGCGCCACTCTGTCGGTCACCAGCGACTGGCGACTGGCGACGTACCCGGGCGCGACACCGGTGTTCGCGTGTGGTGACGCGGTGCGCGGTCAGAGCTTGATTGTCTGGGCGATTGCTGAGGGTCGCAGTGCAGCTTCGGCGGTCGATGGTTATTTGACGGGAACGACCTCGGCGCTCCCGGCGCCGGTCGATCCCTACAGCTTATCCTGGTAAGAGTTCGCTACCAGGGCAGGACGAAGAGGCTCTCGACTACTCGCAGCAAGAGGACCACGGCCTCGTCGTCGGTGAGAGATCCTTCGATGAGCAAGTCCCACGCGCCTAAGACGGCGTGGATGATCAGGCCCATCTTCGCGTAGGCCAACGACGTTGGTTGGGCCTCGGGGTCGATGAGTCGTGCCCAACGCGAGACGACGTCTTGGCGCAATTCTGCGATGGTCGGCCACAAGTCCTTGGGCAGCGCGGTGATGTCGCCAAACACGTTGCGCATGAGTTGGCGATCACGCGTCGGCATGCTCAATATCCTTCGTAACTGCGCCTCCACCAATTCGCGAATCTCGCCGCGTCGCGTGCCGTCGGGAGAATCCAGGGAGGACTGCAGTTCCACCAACCGCATACGGATGACTTCAATCAAAAGCGTGTTGAGATCTGCGAAGTGCTGGTAGACAAGTTGACGCGATATGCCCGCGCGGTGCGCGACCTCCACGATGCTCAGGTGAGCGACGCCTTCCTTGGACAGCACGTCGTCGGCCACCCGCAGAATGGAGATGCGACGTGACTCCGACGAAAGGTATTGGCGTTTATTCGGCAACTCGGGAGTGTTCGGCACCCCTTCATTATACTAAAGTTGACATACAGTAAAATTCTAAACTTCGTTAAGAAAAACGTGATGCCACCCGCAGTGTTCATTCTTTCACCGTGGCTGACGTGAAAAACTTCCACGGAGCCACTGAAAAAAATGACGGCCGTGTCGAAAAGGGCGCGCGTTCGTGTGACGTTGGTAACGTCAACTGGTCGTCACACGCGTCACTTGTGCGTCACCGACGGAGTGTCCCACCCAGCACCGGGCCCACCACTCTGAGGAGTCGAACGTCCACCGTCGGCCAGCCGACGAGACTGCGGGCCCACCGCGACTTTCGCGGCCCGTCGCCTCGGATCACAGGACGACTGGGCGAATGCGCAAAGTTGAGTGATGCGAGGAACCATCGCCGGCGGTCATCGCGTCGCGGACCGTCGACGTGGGGCGACCATTTTTTGATCCTCGGCTCACTATCATCGAGGAGAACACCGAGGGAGAGTCATGCGTAGCACGATGCAAGATGCGCCATTACTGATTCGCGACATTGTTCGTCACGGACAGTGGATGTACGCCGACAAAGAGATCTTCACCACGACGCCTGACGGAGTACACCAGGCCACGTTCGCCGAGGTGGCTCAACGCGCCGAGCAGCTCGCGGCGGCGTTGACGGCGCTCGGCGTCCAGCGCGACGACCGCGTCGCGACGTTGATGTGGAACAACCAGACGCACATGGAGGTGTATCTCGCGGTGCCGAGCATGGGCGCGATACTTCATACCCTCAACGTTCGACTCTTCCCCGACCAACTCGCCTACATCATCAACCACGCCGCGGACACCGTGATCGTCGTCGACGCCAGCCTCGTGCCACTGCTCGCGCGCATCAAGGATGACATCGCCGGGGTGCGACACATCATCGTCCACGGTGCCGTAGTTGACGCGCCCTTCGTCGTCCTGGACTACGACGAACTGATCGGTGCCCAGAGTACCGGTTTTCAGTGGCCTGATCTGGACGAAAGCGACGCCGCGGTGATGTGTTACACCTCGGGCACCACGGGCGACCCCAAGGGCGTCGTGTACTCGCACCGTTCGACCTGGCTGCATTCGTTGGCCTCGACGAGCGCTAACTCCCTTGCCTTGAGTGACCGTGACCGCTGCTTGCTCGTGGTGCCGATGTTTCACGTCAACGCCTGGGGCGCGGTCTACACGGCGTTCATGGCCGGGACCGAACTGATCATGCCCCAGATGTTCCTCCAGGGCGAACCACTGCTGAAGATGATCATGGACTTACAGCCAACCGTGGCACTCGGCGTGCCCACGATCTGGAACGACCTCTTGCGCGCGGCGAGCGAGCACCCCGCACCGGACCTGTCGAGTATCACCCGAATTCTGGCCGGCGGTTCTGCCGTACCGCGATTCATGATCGAAGCCTTCCGTGATCGCCACGGTGTTGACGTTCTCCAGGGTTGGGGGATGACCGAGACCAGCCCATTGGTCGCCGTTTCGAATCCCCCCTGGGGAGTCAGCGCCGAGGCCGAAGTGGACTACCGGGTCAAGGCCGGTCGCGTCATGGCGGGAGTCGAGGTGCGTCTCACCAACGACGAGGGTGACATCCTGGCGCGTGACGGAGTCACGGTAGGGGAGTTCGAACTGCGCGGACCGTGGATCGCTTCGGAGTACTACGGGGCCGATTCGCCCGAACTCTTCCATGACGGTTGGCTGCGCTCGGGAGATATCGGAACTCTGGACGCGCACGGTTTTATGGTGATTACCGATCGTTCCAAGGACATGATCAAGTCCGGCGGCGAGTGGATCAGTTCGGTTCTCCTCGAATCGACGGTCATGGGCCACGACGGCGTGTACGAGGCGGCGGTGATCGCCGTCCCCGAC
Organism: Acidimicrobiales bacterium; assembly: GCA_036509795.1. Lineage (GTDB taxonomy): Bacteria > Actinomycetota > Acidimicrobiia > Acidimicrobiales > RAAP-2 > RAAP-2. The sequence goes on along the minus strand of DATCEX010000028.1, from coordinate 25,203 downwards.
GATCGATGGCAGGAACGCCCGTTGTGCGTGGTGGTACGCACGCCGGGTTCCGAGACCAGTCCCGAGGAACTGCGCGAGTACCTCAGTGAATTCGTGGTGAAGTGGTGGCTCCCCGAACACTGGAGTTTCGTCGAGAGCTTGCCTAAGACCAGCGTGGGCAAATTCGACAAACGTACTCTGCGCCGTCAGTACGCCGAGGGTCAACTCACGGTGCACACCATATGAGCGAGCCCCTGTTGGAATTAGCCGACGCCGTCAGCGCACTCGAGCACCGGGTCTCTGACGTCATTTTTGACACGGTGCGCGCCCAACTTCGCGAAGATGCGGCCGAAGAGGCACACGAACTCGAAAAACGCTTGGCCCGCGTTCGTCGGAGCCTGTACAAGGCTGAGGCACTGCTGCGAGGTTACGACCGAGACTGATCAGTCCAGTTGTTCACCTCATTGATGACCCGACGCACTATCGCGTAACTACGCCCGTTGAAGTCGAACGCGAGCGTGGTCAGAGGTTCCGTTGACGCCAGGGTGAAGGTGATTCCCTCAAACGCGGCTCTCAGGACCGACAACTCCTCTTCGCTCGGCCCGTGGCGCAGACTCACGATCGCCTGGCCCACGCCCGTCTCGAAACCGACGTAGTTGGTGTAGAAACCGGTCACCTCCGCGACGGCGTCAGCCACGTTGTCGCACACGAGGTACGACACCTCGTCACCGGAATTGAGGTAGCCCTCACCGATCACCTCGTCGGCCATGAAGTCGAACCACGACGACCAGAAGGTTCCCCCGGGTCGGTCGATAAGGACGACCGGGACGGGGTCGGTTTTGCCCGTGTGCAACAAGGTCAGGATCTCAAAGAGTTCGTCCATCGTGCCCACGCCACCCGGAAAAGCGATGAAGGCCTGCGACGAGCGCGTCATGATGACCTTGCGCGTGAAGAAGTACGACGTGGCGATGTGGCGGTTCTCGACGTCGACGAACGCGTTGGTGCCGTGTTCAAAGGGTAAGTCAATGTTGACGCCAATGGTCGCGTCACGTCCGGCGCCCTGGGACGACGCCTCCATGATGCCCGGTCCCGCCCCGGTGACAGTGAGCCATCCGCGCGACGCCAGTTCCGCGCTAAAGGCGGAGGCGAGTCGATAGAGCTCGGAGTCCGGTTTGGTGCGCGCCGAACCAAAGACGGTCGCCTTCGGGGTATCGCGCCACGGCTCGAAGAGCCGCGAACCGTCCAGTAATTCTCCCAGGGCGGTCACCGCGCTCTTCAAGTCACTGAGGTTGCTCTCGTACTGCGCCAAGGACAACGCCTTGGTGACCAGGGAGCGAATTACCGCGACGTGTTCGGGCGAATTCACCAGGCCTGCGGTCGACTCCTCGACGAATCGGTCGATGGCGTCAGGGGTCACGCGAGGGCCTGGTACAGCGTGGTGCGTTGGTGCAGTGGTCGACCGAGGGGCTCCACCAGGTTTTGGAGCATCTCGACGTCCATCACTTGGCCGTGGACGGCTCCGGCAGCGCGCGAGATGTTCTCGTCCATCAGCGTGCCGCCGAGATCGTTGGCGCCCGCTTGAAGGATGCGACGCGAGCCTTCGACGCCCATCTTGACCCAGCTCACTTGGATGTTATTGATCTTCGTGGCGTAATGCAGTCGCGCCACCGCGTGCATCAAGACGGCCTCGCGAAAGGTCGGCCCCTTTCGCGACTTACCACGCAAGAACAGCGGTGTGGCCATGTGCACGAAGGGCAGCGGTACGAACTCGGTGAATCCACCGGTCTCTTCTTGCAAGTCGAGCGTGCGCATCAAGTGCGTCGCCCAGGAATGCGAACTCTCGACCGCACCGAACATGATCGTGATGTTGGAGCTGAGACCCACCGAGTGTGCCGCACGATGCACCTCGAGCCACTGATCCGACGAAAGTTTGTCCGGGCACAAAATGGTGCGAATCGGGTCGTCCAGGATCTCAGCCGCCGTGCCCGGAAGCGTGCGTAGTCCCGCCGTCTTAAGTCGCGTGAGATACGTAGTGAGATCCTGCTCGCTACGACGCGCCCCCTCGAACACCTCGAGGGCGCTGAAAGCGTGGATGTGGATCGAGGGAGCTCCCGCCTTCACGGCGGCCACCACGTCGATGTAGTACTCGCCGTCGAAATTCGGGTGGATGCCGCCCTGCAGGCACACCTCGGTCGCGCCACGATCGTAGGCCTCGCGCACGCGTTCAGTGATCTCGTCGAGGGTCAACAGGTAGGGATCGCCGCGCAGATTCAGGGAGAGGGGGCCCTTGGAGAAGGCGCAGAAACGGCACTTGAAGGTGCAGACGTTCGTGTAGTTGATATTACGATTGATCACGAAGCTCACCGGCTCTCCGACTAACTCATGACGGACGTGGTCGGCCACTTCCACGATGGCGTTGAAGTCACCACCACGCGCCTCGAAGAGCGTCACGAGCTCACCGTGTTCGAATCGGTACCCCGGTTGGTAGCGCGCGAGAATCTCCTCGACGACACTCGTGCGCGCCGTCGTGCGCGGCGCCGGCGGGGGAGTGGTCTCGGCACCGGAGTGCCATACGTCGTGTCGACCCAATCCACTCGCGTCGCTCTGAGCGAGCACGTGGGGTCGCACGGCCTCGTCAAGAAAGTCCGGCGCGGCGAGGTGCGCCGGGTAGACGGTGAGTCGAGGCGCCAGAACGAAGCCCAGGGCGTCGCACTCGCTACTGAGTGTCTCGATGGCCGGCCACGCACGTTCGGGGTTGACGTGATCCTTGGTGACGGGTGAGATCCCTCCGAAGTCGTCGATACCGTACGCCAGCAGTCTCGTCGGATCGTCGCTCAAGTTCGGCGGCGCCTGCAGATGTATGTCGTCGGGCAACAAGAGGCGCGCCACGGCGATGGTCCAAAAGAACTCCTCGTCACTCGCCGCGGGTGCATTCGCCATCGCCGTGCGAGGCTTGGGCAAGAAATTTTGAATGATGACTTCTTGTACGTGGTGATGGCGTTCGTGACTCTGGGCGATCGCCTCGAGGGTCGCCACCCGTTCCTCACGCGTTTCACCGATACCCACGAGAAGTCCGGTGGTGAAGGGAATCTTGAGTTCACCGGCCCACTCGAGGGTCGCGAGACGTCGCTCGGGTTCCTTATCCGGCGCGAGGCGATGCGCCGGTAGCTGCGCCAGGCTCTCGAGCATCATGCCCTGGGACGCCGACACCGCACGTAACTGTCGCAACTCGAAGTCGTAGAGCGCCCCGGCATTTACGTGCGGCAACAGCCCGGTGGATTCGAGCACCATTTGTGCGGCGTTCGCCACGTAGTCCACGGTGGAGCGATAGCCGCGTGCCGCTAGCCAGCGAGCGGCCTCGTCGTAACGAAGTTCGGGTCGTTCTCCCAAGGTGAAGAGGGCCTCGGTCACGCCGGCGTCGCGACCGGCTTGGGCGACCGCCATCACTTCGTCCAGACTCATGTACGGCGCCGTCACCCGCGCGGGCGCTTGGGCGAAGGTGCAGTAACCACAGCGATCACGACAGAGGTGCGTCAAGGGGATGAACACCTTGGGCGAATAGGTCACGACGTGTCCATGGGTGGCGCGGGCGCGGGCGAAGGCCGCGGCGGCCAACTCCTCGATCGGCGTCTCCATCACTTCGTCAACACTGGTGAGAGCGGCGGAGTTCTTCATGTTCTCGATACTACGAGGCGAGGCAATCAAACCACGCCCTCGGGACGGCGCGCGAGCACCGCGTCACCCCAGCGGTCACGCCCTGCGACTCCTATCGGTCTCTCAGACCGAGGTGGAACTCAACTTCGAGGCTACGATGGCCAAAACTTCCTCGTAGGACGCGACGAAGGAATCAACCCCGTCGCGCTCGAGTTGTTCAGTCACTTGGGCCAGTGAGATCGAGTCGGGAAGTTCATTCAGCACTGCAGCACTGCTGGCCACCGTCGCGGGCGTCGCGAGCAGCGACCACGAGAAATCCCCGTGTTCGAGGGTCGCCTCGAGCGTCGCGTCAGGCATCGTGTTCACCGTCTCGGCGGCCACGATGTTGTTGACGTAGAGCAATGGGTCGTAACTGAGATTCTTCGGCGACGTTGACGCCCACAAGGGACGTTGGACTTGAGCGTGACGCGCCAGGAGCGCGAGGACTCGGTCGCTCAACATCCATCGTTGGTAGAGGGCGTAGGCCGCAGCCACCTGGGCGTTGGCGACGTGCCCGCGCAGGGCGTCGCCCTCGGGCAACAACTTGTCCACCGCAGCGTCGACGCGCGAGACGAAAAACGACGCCACGCTCGCGATGGAGCTGAGGTCGCGTCCCTGTTCGAGCGCGGACTCGAGTCCGGCGCACCAGGCGCCGAGCACCTCGTCGTAACGCTCGAGAGAAAAGATCAGCGTCACGTTCACGTTGATGCCCTCGGCCAGTACCCGAGTGATGGCCGGGAGCCCCTCTTTCGTGGCCGGAATCTTGATCATCACGTTGGAGCGCCCCACTTGCTCCCATAGTTTCTTCGCCGCCGTCACGGTCGCCTCGGTATCGCGCGCGAACCGCGGCGAGACCTCGAGTGACACGAATCCGTCGGTGTATCGGCGCAGCCCCCGCGTCAACTCGGCGCGACTGCGCTGGTGCACGTCATCCAACACGTCGCACGCGTCGCGCACGTCAGCGCTCGCGAGGAATTCGAAGACCGTTTCGGGGTCCTTCGACGTCGCCGTCGCCAACCGGTCGTCGTACGCGGTCGACGTGGCGAACGCCTTGGCGAAGATCGCGGGATTCGAAGTGACGCCGCGCGTGCCCTTGGCCACGAGGCCCACCAAGGTGCCGTCGTCGAGCCAGTCACGGCGAATGTTGTCGATCCAGGGGCTTTGACCAAAGTCGTCGTAGAGGACGTTGAGTCGGCTCACGAGGAGACCTCCAGTCGATGAGAGACGAAGTCGACCAACGCCTCGGAGTTGATGTGAAAGTGTTCGAAGACCGCCGGGGCCGGCGCCGACATTCCGAACTCGTCGATGCCGAGTGCGTCGTCGACGAAGCGGCACCACCCCAAGGTCGCCCCCGCTTCGAGCGACACGGAGGGCACGTCGCGGCGCAACACGCTCGCACGGTACGAGGCGTCTTGAGCGTCAAAACACCGCCAGCACGGCAGGGCCACGACACGCGTGGCGATGCCGCGAGTCGCGAGCGCGTCACACGCGGCCAGACACAGCGCCACTTCTGAACCGGTACCCACCAGGCTGTAGCGCGCCGCGGCGTTCTCGCGCACCACGTACCCACCGCGGTGAGCGTTCGACGCCGACGCCTCAGCGTCCGCCCCCGCCATCACGGGAATGTCTTGGCGGGTCAAGATGAGCGCCGTGGTCGCCGGTGCCGGGTCGCGCAGGTACGCCTCGATGAGTCGCACCGCTTCGTTGGCGTCACTGGGTCGCAGCACGTGCAGACGCGGCATTGCGCGTAGTGCCATCAAGTGCTCGACGGGCTGGTGCGTGGGGCCGTCTTCGCCGACGCCCACCGAATCGTGGGTGAAGACAAAGAGCACGCCCGCGTGACTGAGCGAGGCCAGTCGAATCGCCGGACGCTCGTAGTCCGAGAACACGAAGAAAGTGGAACCCGCCGGTCGGATGCCGCCGTGCAGGGCTTGGCCGACCATGACCGCTCCCATGGCGTGCTCGCGGATGCCGTAGTGGAACTGGCGACCGGCGTGGTCCTCGCGATTCTGTATGGTCGAGGACTTCAAAGTGACGCCGGTGTTATCAGTCAGGTCGGCCGATCCTGTCGTGAGACCCGGGGTGAAAGCGGCGAAGGTGTCCATGGCGCGTTGCATCGCCTTGCGGGTCGCGACTTTGGTGCCCCCCTCGTAGGTCTCGAACGTGACCGGTTCTCGCAGCGCCCCCGCGTCGGCCAACTGGGCCACCAATCGCTCACCGCGCTCGGCGGCGGCGTGCAGCCGCTCGCGCCAGGGGCCCGACAGATCGTCCTTGGCGAGCACGCGGGCGCGGTTGAGCGACGGTAGTTCGTCGTCGAGCTCGAAGGGGACGTTGGGCATTCCCAGGATTGCCTTGGCCTCGGCAATGGCCTCGGGAGAAAAGGGTGACCCGTGCGCCTCGCGACGATCCATCATCGTGGGCGAGGGGAATGCGATGTGCGAACGAATAATGATCAGCGTGGGACGACCGGTGTCGGCCATGGCCTCGCGAACGGCACCCTCGAGCACGTCGAGGTCGTTGGCGTCTTCGCCCACGTTGATGACCTGCCATCCGTAGGCGGCGAATCGCTCGGCAGGATCGTCGTGCAGCGCAAGTTCGGTCTTCCCGTCGATCGTGATGTGATTGTCGTCGTACATGATGGTGAGGCGGTCGAGCCCGAGTGAACCGGCGAGTGAGGCCGCCTCGTGGCTAATTCCCTCCTCGAGGCATCCGTCGCTGGCGATGACCCACGTGCGGTGATTGACGAGGTCCTCTCCGTGAGTCGCGCGAAGTAGACGCTCGGCGATGGCCATGCCCACCCCGTTGGCGATTCCTTGACCCAGCGGTCCTGTCGTCACTTCGACGGTGGGCGCCAGCCCGACCTCGGGGTGACCGGGCGTGCGCGAGTGGGCTTGGCGAAACTCGCGCAGGTCATCCACGCTCAGGTCGTAACCAAAGAAGTGCGCCAGAGAGTACTGCAAGATCGAGACGTGACCGCAACTCAAAATGAAGCGGTCGCGATCAGGCCACGACGGATCACTCGGGTCGTGACGCAGGACGCGGGTGAACAACATCGTCGCCAGAGGAGCCAGGGCCATGGCGGTGCCGCTATGGCCCGAATTGGCCGCCGCGGGCGCGTCCATTGCGGCCGCAGAGATGTTGCGAATCGTGCGTCCCTCGAGCTCATCGGCCCCGTGAAATATCTCGTCAACCATGACTTGAAGGTTAGTGACACCAACCGGGGCCACGACACCACTGCGACGGCGAGGACGGCAAACGCGAAAATCAGTGAGTAGTCTGGGTCCGTGAGGACTCCCTCGTGGCGCAAGTTATTAAAAGGTGCATCAATCGAGCGCGACCTCAAGGAGGTCCGCGACCTGTTCGTCCGGTACCTGAAAGAACAGACGGTTCAGCCCCTCAAGGATCTCGGCCGTTTCGTCGCCTTCGGCGCGCTCGGCAGCGTCTTCGTAGCTTTTGGCCTCGTGATCGGCCTCGTCGGTGTGCTGCGCATGGTCCAGGCGCTCTTTCCAGTCCTTGACGGCAGCCTGTCCTTTATCCCGTACCTCATCGTGGTGGTGCTAGGCGTGATAATTGGCGCACTCTTCGTCCAACGCATCTTCGCCGGAGCCGCCCGTCGTTCCAAGGACGCTTCGTGAGTACCGGTGACGTCACTCGTCAACAACTGGAGGATTCGGTTCGTGCCCTCCTGCCACGCACCACGGGCATCCCCGAGCGCGTCCTCAACGCCAAATCCTCGACGGCCGGTGTCGGACTCAGTGGCCTGGTCACCGGGTACGTCTGGGGCCGACTTCGCGGCCGGCGTTCGCGCCGCCGGTAATGTTCATCTTCTTGTGGCGTCGGATCATCTTCGCGGCCCTGCGGCGCTCGTGGGCGCAGCGCTCGGTCGTCTGGTTGGTTCTCGCGGCGGCCCTAGTGTTGCTGCGGCGCGTCGACGCGATGTCGCGACGACGATTGCAACGTCGACCATAGGAGAATGATGAGTTCAGCGGCACTGCTGCGAGTCGGCGAACGCGTCATGTTGACCGACGCGAAGGATCGCCAATACCTCATCACGCTCAAACCAGGTTCGGCCTTTCACACCCACACCGGTATCGTCCAGCACGACGACATCATTGGGTCCCTCGAGGGCTCCGTGGTGCGCGGCAGTACGGACCGGGGTTTCTTGGTATTACGACCGACGCTTTCTGACGTGGTGCTCAAGATGCCGCGCGGCGCCCAGGTCATCTACCCCAAGGACTTGGGCACCATCTTGATGCAGGCCGATATCGGACCGGGCATGCGAGTCCTCGAAGCGGGCGTGGGTTCCGGGGCACTTTCGATGACCCTGTTGCGGGCGGGAGCGCTCATCACGGCCTACGAAATCCGCGAAGACTTCGCCCAACAGGCCCGCAAGAATGTCGTGGACATGCTCGGCGAGGACATCGCCTACGACATTCACATCCGTGACGTGACGCTCGGCATCGACGAACGCGACCTGGACCGCATCATCTTGGACATGCCCGAACCTTGGGCCGTGGTACCGCACGCGGCCGAGGCGTTACGTCCCGGGGGAATTTTCTTGGCCTATCTGCCGACAATCAACCAAACCCAATTGGTGCGCGAAGCGCTCAAGATCCATTGTTTCGGAGTGGAAGAAACCGTCGAGATCCTTCGTCGTACCTGGCACATCGACGGTCGCAGTGTGCGCCCGGATCACCGGATGGTTGCTCACACCGGTTTCTTGACCTCGGCGCGCCGCTTGGTCCGCTCGACGACGAGCTAGTCGCGCTCGATGAAGATGCACTCACCAGGGCACTCTTCAGCGGCTTCGACTACGGCATCTTCTAAGTCCGGAGCGACGGCGGCGACGGCGGCCGATCCGCCGGGCGTCGACAGCGCCACGCCATCTTGTTTGACGTAGGCAAGTCCGTCGTCGAGCAACGTAAAGACCGAAGGGCAGATCTCCTCGCACAAACCGTCGCCGGTGCACAAGTCCTGGTCAATCCATACCTTCATCTTTTCGGCCTTTCGTTACCGTTTGGTCTGCCGCCACTTTAGCGGAAAGACCGGGCGCGAAGACTGTGACAAACGCGTCGCTCTCACCTAGGGTGGCGTCATGGAGCAATCGGACGCGTTCGGCCAGTACCGCGACCACGGCGCGTCGCGTGACGATCTCGACGTTCCCACCTTCAGCATCGAGAGCCTGGACCAGGCGCTACATCGTATTGAGTTGCTGGAACAAAAACTCGTCGAATCGCGGCTGCAACTGACCCAATCTCGATCGAACAACGAGAAACTCGCGATTACCATCCAACAAACGCGTGACCAGATCGCCGCGCTGCGTGACGAAGTCGAGAAGTTGACCCAACCTCCGGCCGTCTACGGGACGTTCATTGAGTTCAATCCCGACGGCACGGCCGATATCTTCGCCTCGGGACGCAAGATGCGCGTGTCGGTGCATCCGGGCCTCGACCCCGGACAGGTTGAACGGGGCCACGAGGTCGTCCTCAACGAATCGTTCGCCATCATCGGCATCCGCAACCCCGACGGTCAGGGCGAAGTGGTGAGCGTCAAGGAGGTGCTCGACGAGCGTCGCGTCCTTGTTTATGGTCGCGCCGACGAAGAGCGCGTCGTGGAAATGGCCGACGTCTTGCGCGACGTGAAGTTGCGCAGCGGTGACGCCGTCGTGCTCGACCCGCGCTCGGGTCTGCTCGTCGAAAAGCTCGTACGCCAAGAGGCGGAAGAATTGATCCTCGAAGAGGTACCCGACGTGAGTTACGCCGACGTCGGGGGACTGGATTCGCAGATCGAATCCATCACCGACGCCGTGGAGCTGCCCTACCTGCACCGCGCCCTCTTCAACGACTACGAACTCCCGGCGCCCAAGGGCATCTTGCTCTACGGCCCTCCCGGGTGCGGCAAGACCTTGATCGCCAAGGCCGTCGCGAACTCGCTCAGCCAGAAGGTGGCCGAGATGACGGGGAACCGCAACGTCCGCTCGTACTTCCTCAACATCAAGGGTCCCGAGTTGCTCAATAAGTACGTCGGTGAAACCGAGCGACAGATCCGCGTGGTCTTTCAACGCGCGCGGGAGAAGGCCGAAGAGGGCGTCCCGGTCATCGTGTTCTTTGACGAGATGGACTCACTGTTTCGCACCCGCGGCACGGGAATCTCTTCGGACATGGAGTCGACCATTGTTCCCCAACTCCTAGCCGAGATCGACGGCGTCGAATCGCTGCGCGACGTGATCGTGATTGGCGCCACCAACCGCGAAGACCTCATCGATCCGGCGATCTTGCGACCCGGTCGCCTCGACGTCAAGATCAAGATCGAACGGCCCGACGCCGAGGGGGCGTCGCAGATCTTCGAGCGCTACTTGCACCGTGACCTACCCCTCGACCAGGACGAAATCCGGTCCAATGGTGGGGGAGACCGCGACAAGGCGCTGCGCATCATGATCGAGACCACGGTGTCCAACATGTACCGCATCGATGACGACAACCGTTTCCTCGAGGTCACCTACCAAGGTGGCGACAAGGAGATCTTGTACTTCAAGGACTTCGCCTCGGGCGCCATGATCGAGAACATCGTGCGACGCGCGAAGAAACTCGCCGTCAAGCGCGAGATCGCGGGCAAAGGTCGCGGTCTGAGGACCGACGACCTCTTGGCGTCGATCCGCGAGGAGTACCACGAGAACGAGGACCTGCCCAACACCACGAACCCCGACGACTGGGCGAGGATATCGGGCAAGAAGGGTGAGCGCATCGTGTTCATCCGCACCCTTATCAATCGAGAGAAGGCGGACGTCACCGGCGGTCGGTCCATCCAACACGTCGGTACTGGCCAATACCTCTAAGGATGACCGTCGCCAAGATTCTCGGTATCGAGACGGAGTATGGCGTCGCCGGCGGGCCCGACTTTGATCCCACGACGGCGTCGAGCATCATCGTCAACGCGTACGCCCAACAGGGTCGCACCCGCATCTCCTGGGACTTCAACGACGAATCACCCGGTACCGACGCTCGCGGCATCTTGGGGGTGGGTTCACTCGCCCCGATGATCGAGACACACTTGGCCAACACCGTGCTCACGAACGGCGCTCGCCTCTACGTGGATCACGCGCACCCCGAATACTCCTCGCCCGAGTGTCGAACTCCGCGCGAGGCCACGCTCTACGACCAAGCCGGCGAGGAGGTCATGCGTCGTGCGCTGCAGGCCGCCAACGAAACCCTGCCCGCGGAGTTAGCGATTTCGCTCTACAAGAACAATTCCGACGGCAAGGGAAACTCCTACGGCACTCACGAGAACTACCTCGTCGCGCGCGACGTCGACTTCTCCGACGTCGTGCGCGCCATGGTAACGCACTTCGTCTCGCGCCAAATCGTTGTCGGTGCGGGCAAAGTCGGTGCCGAGACCGATATCGGCGTGGCGGCCGATCCGGCGTTCCAACTCAGTGCGCGCTCGGAGTTCTTCGAAGAGGTCGTCGGACTCGAGACGACCCTCAAGCGACCGATCATCAATACCCGTGACGAACCCCACTGCGACGCCGAGCGCTTCCGTCGCCTGCACGTCATCTGTGGCGACGCCAACATGAGCTCGGTGTCCACGATGGTCAAGCTCGGTTCCACGTCGCTACTGCTCGCCGCGCTCGAAGACGACGGCGTCGCGGGATTTCCCACGCCCCCCGAGCGACCGGTCCTGGCCATACGTGAGTACTCCTTCGACCCGACGCTCACGCGGGCCGTGTCCGACGAGAACGGTCGAACCCGCACCGCCTGGGACTACCAGGACGAGTTGTGGCACCTCGCGAAACGCTACGTCCAGCGTCACGGGGGGGAGGCGGTGGCGCCCGAGGACGAGGTCGCACTCATCTTGCGCCAGTGGCGCGAGATGCTCGACGGCGTACGCGACGAGCCGCTCTCGGTGGCCGACCGAGTGGATTGGGTGGCCAAACGTCGCATCGTTGAAGGATTTCAATCTCGTTACAATTTGCCAGCGCGCGACGCCAAGCTACGCGCCATCGACCTGCAGTACCACGACGTGCGTCGTGACAAGTCTCTCGCCCAGCGCGTCGGGCTCGTCGAACTCGCCACCGACGACGAGATTCGTGACGCCGTTCAACGCGCGCCGCGCAGTACGCGCGCCTATTTTCGCGGGGAATGCGTCATGAGATTTCCCGACGACATCATCTCGGCCAACTGGGACTCGATCGTCTTTGACGTCGGTCACGGGCCCCTGCAACGTATCCCCATGATGGACCCCACGCGGGGGACCGAGGAACTCGTCGGACCGCTGTTTGAGCAGAATTTAACCGCGGTAGCGCTCGTCGCCGCTCTCAACGGGTAGAACTAATACGTGACTGAACAAGAACGAATTCAAAAGCAGCGAACCGAACGGCCCCGCGAAGAGAGCGAGGACGTCTCGGTCGTCACCAAAAAGGGCGAACAACTCAAGGCCGAACTCGACGACTTGCTAGACGAGATCGACGGCGTCCTCGAAGAGAACGCGGAGGAATTCGTCCGCAACTACGTCCAAAAGGGCGGCCAGTAATGGGCCTACCGTTGTTCGACGCCCACAGTGACCCGGGGCCGTCGTTCGTGCGCTACGCCGAAATGGCGGGCTTGTCATTGCCTCCGTCGACTTCGGACCTGTCCGCACACGCCACCACCGTTGTCGCGGTGCGCTACGCCGACGGAGTCGTCATGATCGCGGACCGTCAGGCCACCTCGTACTACGTCGCCAACCGCGACGTACGAAAGATTGAAACCGCCGACCGCTACACGGCGCTCGCGATCTCGGGCTCCGCCGCGCGCGGTCTCGAATTCATTCGCCTCGCCCAACTCTCCTTCGAGCACTACGAGAAGATGAGCGATTCGGCCCTCAGCTTGGAGGGCAAGGCCAATTACCTGTCACCACTAGTTCAACGCAACAACCTCACCTCGACCCTCGTGGTCCTTCCCCTGCTCGCGGGCTGGGACTTGGCCCACCAGCGTGGACGCGTCTTCGAATACGACGGAGCGGGCGGGTGCTATGAGCGCCACGACTTCGCGGTCATCGGATCGGGTTCACCATTCGCTGACTCAACGTTGCGCCTGGGATACCGTCCCGACATGTCCAGTGGCGACGCGCTCGCGCTCGCGGCACTGGCGATCTACGAAGCCGCCGACAACGACCCGAGCACCGGGGGACCCGACTTCGTGCGCAACATCTTTCCCATGATCGTGACGCTGACGTCGGAGGGCTTTCGCGAACTCGATCCCGAAGTGTCGGCGAGCATCTTTCGTTCGATCAACGACCGTCGCAGTGAATCGGGTGGCGTGGCCGGAGGAACATTGCGATGAGCAACTACTTCTACGTTGCCCCCGAACAACTCATCAAGGACCGCGCCGAGTTCGCCCAGAAGGGCATTGCGCGAGGTCGATCGATCGTGGCGGCCATCTACGACGTCGGTGTGGTGCTCGTGGCCGAGAACCCGTCCGCCTCGCTGTACAAGATCTCCGAGATCTACGACCGCATCGCCTTCGCGGGAGTGGGCAAGTACAACGAGTTCGACCGTCTGCGTGAAGCCGGCATTCGATGGGCGGACGGAACCGGCTACACCTACTCACGAGAAGACGTCGACGCGCGCGCCCTGGCCAACTACTACGCCCAACACCTCGGCGACATGTTCACCGAGGGTCAAAAACCGCTCGAAGTCGAAATCCTCGTCGCTCAACTGGGCACGAACTTTCGTCCCACCAAGCTCTATCGCATCGCCTACGAGGGCACCATCTCCGACGAGGAGCAATTTGCCGTCCTCGGGGGCGACGCCGAAACCATCAAGGGCCGCTTTGCCGCCCTCGAAGTCGCTCACATTTCACTCAGCGACACGCTCAAGAATGCCGTAGTGGCCCTCGCGGGCCCGGACCGCGTCCTGCCCGTCACCGATCTGGAAGTGGGAATCCTCGAAGACCACGGCGATCGACGGACGTTCGCGCGACTAGACAATGCGCAGATCACTCGTCTGCTGACTTGAAGCGGAACTAGGGTCTAGGCCATGTTGCGTCGCATCTACGGCATCGAAACAGAGTACGGAGTGACGTATTCCTTACGAGGCCAGCGACGTCTCAGTCCCGACGAAGTGTCGCGTTTCTTGTTCCGCAAGGTGGTCGCCTGGGGGCGTTCGAGCAACGTGTTCTTGGAGAACGGCAGTCGGCTGTACCTCGACGTTGGTTCGCACCCCGAATACGCGACCGCGGAATGCGACGCCCTCAAGGATGTCGTGGCCCAAGACAAGGCCGGCGAAGCAATCCTGCGCGAATTGGTCACCCACGCCCAACAGCAACTCGACGAGGAGGGGGTGCGCGGCGACATCTTCTTGTTCAAGAACAACACCGACTCTTCGGGAAACTCCTATGGTTGTCACGAGAACTACTGCATCGAACGCATCGAGGACCTGACGCGTCTCGAACAGGTCTTCATCCCCTTCCTGGTCACACGCCAGATTTTTGCTGGCGCCGGCAAGGTCGTCACCAACGCAAAGGGCACCAACTATGCGATGAGTCAGCGCGCCGAACACATGTGGGAGGCCATCTCCTCGGCGACGACGCGCTCGCGGCCCATCATCAATACTCGCGACGAACCTCACGCGGACCCCGAGAAGTACCGTCGCCTGCACGTCATCGTGGGCGACTCGAACATGAGCGAATACGCGACGTTCATGAAGGTAGGTACCGCGGCCGTGGTGCTGGCGATGATCGAAGACCGCACGACCGTGCTGCGCGACTACAACATGGTCTCACCCATCAATGCGCTGCGCGACGTGTCCTACGACCTATGGAGCAAGGAACCGATTCGCCTAGTCTCGGGACGCGACATGACCGCCCTGGAATTGCAGGAGGACCTGTGCGAACGCGCCGAACAGTTCGTTCTCAACCGTGATATTCCCGCGGACCAGGCCCTCGCGGTCAAGATGTGGCGCGAGTGCATTGAACAGTACCGATCGGACCCGATGGGCCTCGCCGACCGGGTGGACTGGATCGCCAAGTTGCAGATCATCGAACGCGAGCGCGAGCGCTCGGGCGTCGCATTAAGCGACCCCAAGGTCGCGCTGATCGACCTGCTCTACCACGACACGAACGTCGAACGCGGACTCTACTACCGACGCCAAGCGCGCGGGCACTATCAACGCATCGTCACCAACGACGAAGTGAGTCAGGCGTCCGAAACGGCGCCCGCCACCACTCGCGCCCACATGCGCGGTACCTTCATTCGCGAAGCGAAGAAGTGGCATCGCGATTACACCGTGGACTGGGTCCACCTCAAGCTCAACGACGAGATGCAGCGCACCGTCCTCCTCAAAGACCCCTTTCGTAGCAACGACGAGCGCTTCCAGAAGCTCCTGACGTCACTCGAACGGCGCCCTAAGGGCGAGTAGCAGTACTTCGTGAGCAATGTAAACATCCCCGGTGAATCCAACAACGCGCCCACGTCGACCGACGACACCACTCGAGGTCGAAACCACCGGGTTCGTCGCCACCTGATCGAGTGGGTGATTTTGCTCATCGTCGTCGGAGTAGTCACGGTGGGACTGCGGACGTACGTTTTTCAGACCTACTTCATTCCCTCGGGCTCGATGGAGCCGACCCTGCAAATCGGCGATCGCATACTCGTCGACAAGTTGGCCGTCGATTGGGGCACGGTCAAGCGAGGTGACATCATCGTGTTCAAGTCTCCCGCCAATGAGGACTGCGGCGGGGTACACGACCCCATCTTGGTGAAACGCGTCATTGGTCTCCCCGGCGACTCGCTCTATTCGCTCGGCAACACCATTTACGTTAACGGCAAGAAACTCGACGAAGCGTGGCCGCACACCGAACCTCTCGGACCTCCCGCCATCGCGTCGCGCGCGCACCCCGTCGTGGTCGCGGCGAATCACTACTTCATGGTGGGCGACAACCATTCCGACTCCTGCGATAGTCGCTACTGGGGGACCATCACCCACTCGGCCATCATCGGCAAAGCCTTCTTTCGCATCTGGCCACTGAGTCGAGTGGGTTTCCCCTAGGTCCCACCCGCAAGACTTACTCGGTTACCTCGTCATCCGGTGAGAACCCACCTCGAGGGTGACGAGTAACCTTGCACGGTGACTGAGATTGCGCCGGAGTCGACCATGGAAGAACCGGTCGCCGCCGCCACGACAAAACCAGCTCCCAAGTCGCTCGGCCACCACCTCATCGAGTGGGGCGTCATCTTGGTGGTCGCTCTCGTCGTGTCGATGGGACTGCGCGCCGTCGCGTTCCAGACGTTCTTCATCCCGTCGGTGTCGATGCAGCCCACTCTCCAGATCGGCGACCGGATCATTGTCGACAAGCTGGCGGTGCGATTTGGCACGATTCATCGCGGCGACGTCCTGGTGTTTAAGGCGCCCCCCGCCGAAGATTGTGGCGGCGCACCTGTCTCGGACCTCGTCAAACGCGTCATCGGCATTCCCGGCGACCATCTGTACTCGGTGGGCAACACGATCTTCGTCAACGGGACCAAGTTGAACGAAGCGTGGCCCCACATCGAACCACTGGGTACACCGATCGCGACCGCGAACAATCCCATCGTCGTCGAACCGAATCACTACTTCATGATGGGCGACAACCACCCAGATTCCTGTGATAGTCGCTACTGGGGAACCATTCCCCGATCGGACATCATTGGCAAGGCCTTCGTACGTATCTGGCCGATTTCTCGAATCGGCTCGCTGTAATAAACGCCCAATTTCGGGTCGTACACTAGGAACGTGCTTAGTCTCAGCCCGGTGAAGTTGCTCGTCATCGTGGCGGTGGTGATACTACTGCTCGGCCCCGACAAGTTACCCGAGGTCGCGCGCAAGCTCGGCACGAGTTGGCAAACTCTGCGTCGCTTCCAGCAACGTGTCGAGAGCGAGGTGCGTGACGCAATTCCGGACTTACCCAGCACCGGCGATATCGCTCGCATGGCGCGCAGTCCCATCAACGTCTTGAATCGACTCGCGGACCGTGTAGAGAACCCGCCATCCGACGAGGTCGATGACGAACCCGCGGCCGCGACCGCGGCCCGTACCCTTATTGCCAACGTGGTGAATCGACCCTCCGGGCCCCCACCTCCTGCCACTGACGCCATCAGCGCCGATCCGTCACTGAACTAACCGTGTCCAAAATCCGCAAGGCGGCGACGGGAATGACCCTGGCGCAACACTTTCAAGAAGCCCGTCGGCGCTTTCTCATCTGCTTTGGCCTCACCATCGCTCTCGCCATTGTCTCCTTCGTTTTCTACCCCAACCTGCTGTCAATACTGCAACACCCCTACTGTCAGGCCGATCCCAAAAACTGCAAGTTCCTCGTGACTAACCCGCTCGACGGTTTGACGCTGCGCGTCAAGATCTCGCTCTTCGGTGGCTTCCTCTTTGCCGCGCCTTTCTGGCTCTGGCACGTGTGGCGCTACATCACTCCGGGTCTCAAGGCACGCGAGCGTCGCTACGCCCTTCCCTTCGTTCTGGGCTCATTGGTCTTCTTCTTTGGCGGTGTGGTAACGGCCTACTTCGTCTTTCGTCGGACCATCCAATTTCTCGTGGCCATCGGCGGAAAGTCGTTGACCACGTTCTACAACCCCAACCAATACCTCACCCTCTTCATCTTGATGATGTTGCTCTTTGGGCTCACCTTCGAGTTCCCGGTCGTCCTGGTGGCGCTCGAATTGGCCCACGTCGTGTCACCCATGCAGTTACTGCGCGCGTGGCGCTACTCGACCATCGCCATCGTGACCTTCTCGGGCGTGATCACTCCTTCGAGTGATCCGTTTTCGATGTTCGCCCTTATGATCCCACTCATCGTCTTTTATTTTCTTGCCATCGCGCTCGGAAAGTTGTTGGGCCGATGAGCGCGGAATACCGCCGCCGTTTTATCGAGGCCCAGGGTTTCGGCCTCGACCGCTTTCAAGACGAGGCGTTGGACGCCGTTGACGCGGAGGTCAACGTATTGGTGAGTGCGCCGACGGGTTCGGGAAAAACACTCATCGCGAACTACGCCATCGGCCGCTGCCTCGATCAAGGTCAACGAGCGTTCTACACCACGCCCCTCAAGGCGCTGTCGAATCAAAAGTACGCCGAGCTGTGCGACCTCTGGGGTGAGGACCGAGTGGGACTCTTGACCGGTGACACCTCGGTCAATCGCCTGGCCGACGTGGTGGTCATGACCACCGAGGTACTTCGCAACATGTTGCTCACTGATTCCGACCAACTCCCGCGCCTCGGCCTCGTGGTCCTCGACGAAGTGCACTACTTACAAGACCCGTTCCGTGGGGGAGTGTGGGAGGAAGTTCTGATCCTCACGCCCTCGGCGGTGCGCATGGTCGCCCTCTCGGCCACGATCGGGAATGCGGCCTTCGTCGGCAAGTGGTTCGGCGAAGTGCGCGGCGAGACCGCGGTCATCACCGAAACCACGCGTCCCATCACCCTGCACCAACACGTGGCGGTCGTGCGGCGCGGTCAGCCCGCCGTCGAAATCCTCGAACTGCTCGACGCGGAGCGACTCTCCGAGGACGCTCGGCGCATCGATAACGCCATGAAGGCCACGCGACGATTTCGACCGGGACCGCGTTGGCAGGGCCCCAAGTCCAGCGCCCCACCCGCGCCGTTTCGAGCTCCCCGGCGCAGCGAGTTACTCCAAGCTCTCGAGCGCGAGGACCTGCTACCGGTCATCGTCTTCATCTTCTCTCGCTCGGCGTGCGACGACGCGGTACGCCAGTGTCGTCGTGACGGGCTCTTATTCACCACTCCCGAACAGCGACGCGAAATCGAACGTATCGCCGAGGCGCGTCTCATCGATTTCTCGGACGATGACTTACAGGCCCTCGAATACGCCGATTTCATCGACTCGTTGCGCCGTGGTCTGTCGATGCACCACGCTGGAATGGTCCCCGCCTTTCGCGAAATCGTGGAGACGTGTTTCGTCCAAAATCTCTTGGCGGTGGTCTTCGCCACCGAGACCTTGGCACTCGGCGTTAACATGCCCGCGCGCTCGGTCGCCCTCGAGAAGTTCTCCAAGTACTCCGACGCCGGGCGCCGCTTTCTCACCAGTGGCGAGTACGCCCAGATGACTGGTCGCGCCGGTCGGCGCGGTCTGGACGACGAGGGTCACGCCATTGTGTGTTTCGCGACCGAGGTCTCTCTCGTCGACGTGGG
This sequence comes from Acidimicrobiales bacterium, assembly GCA_036509795.1. Classification (GTDB taxonomy): domain Bacteria; phylum Actinomycetota; class Acidimicrobiia; order Acidimicrobiales; family RAAP-2; genus RAAP-2. The sequence continues at coordinate 6,362 of DATCEX010000028.1, read as the reverse complement.
ACGCGTCGCGATCTCGCACCCCTCGGAACTGCACTCGTCGTTTCGTCCCACCTACAACTTCACGGCGAACCTGATCAATCACTTCGAGATCGACACCGCCCTCGAAGTCGTGCAGCGATCCTTCGCCCAATTCGAAACGGACCATCGTCCCGCGGGGTCACGTCGCTCACTGGGCGATCAGATGCGCGCGCGCCACCACGTCTTGGAAGAACTCGGCTACGCCGACGGATGGCTCCTCAACGAGCGAGGCCAGCTCCTTCGTTCGATTTACCACGAATGCGACCTCCTCATCGCCGAGTGCGTGACCGGGGGGATCTTCGACGATCTTGAGCCGGCGCAACTGGCCGGATTGCTCTCGAGCTTCGTATTCGAAGCCAAGCGCGGTGCGCGCACGGGGAAGCACACGCCCACGCCCATCAAACGCAAGAAGAATTTGCACGACCGCCTCGGTCCAGAGCGGCGCCTCAACTTGAGCGATCGAATGCACGAGATTCAGGTGATGTCGGCCACGGTACGAGAAGTGGAAGACCGGTACCGCGTACCGCACCCCAAAGAGCCCGACGGAAAGTTCACCCCGGTCATCGCGGCCTGGGCGCGGGGCGTCACGCTCGGAACGGTTCTCGACCTCGCCGACGTCGAAATCGGACAAACCTCGCCCGGCGATTTCGTGCGAAACGCCAAGCAGGTGGCGGACTTGTGCGAGCAGCTGTCGCGTTTGACGCACCTTGGTGAGGTCGCCCAGACCGCCGACGAGGCCCGTGACGCCGTCCTTCGATCAGTCGTCGCGGGAGCGTCGACCGTCCACCCACGCGGCTGAATTGCCCCCTAGTCTTTTTGTTCCATGCACCCCTACGTAGTCGAACAGTTCTCCGACGCGGAAGAAATAGTGCTTCGCCGGTACTTCACCAATCTCGAGGGTCCGGTCTTCGCCCTGGTCAACTTGCCCGAAGTGGTCAAGGGAGCCCTCTTTGCGCGCTACTCGCGCTCCTCGAAGAGCTTGCGGCGTCTCTTCCTCGACGAATTTGTCGGCGACCTGGACCTCACCGGTGACGCCGGCGTCGACGCCACGGTGGGCCTGGACCGCGCTGACGACCTCTACCAGCGGATCTTCTACGAATACGGCGATGACTCCGTGGCCCAGCTCGGGGGAGTGCACCTGGCCTGCGAACAGGCGAGCAATATCTTGACCAAGGTGCTCGAACGCGGTCGCTTGATGAGCTACCTGGAACAATCCACGCGCTACCTCGGGTACGACCGGCGTCTAGACAACGGGTTGTATCGCTACTACCGCGACCACGACGTCCTCGAATCGCGCTTCGGGGCCCGCTACGTCGGTGAGATGGACCGAATGTTCGATACCTACGCGACCCTCCTGCCGCGCGTGACCGAATTCATATCAAAGAAGTTCCCCAAGACTCCCGCCGACACCGATTTCGTCTACCGTCAGGCCATACGTGCCAAGGCCCTCGACGCGGTGCGCGGTCTACTTCCGGCGAGTTCGCTCTCGAACCTGGGGATATATGCGTCGGGGCAGGCCTACGAGTCATTGCTGCTTCGCATGAGGGCTCACCCGTTGCCGGAGGTTCGCCAGTACTCCCAGCTCATGATCGAGGAACTTCGTAAGGTGATCCCGAGTTTTCTCAAGCGCATCGACGTACCCGAGCGCGGCGTGGCCTGGACGAAGTATCTCGCCGAATCGCGCGGCGCCACGCGAAAAGTACTGGAGACACTCGTCCAGGACCTCACGAGCACCGAACCCGAGGAACAAGTGCGCTTGGTCTCATTTGACCCCGACGGCGAACAACGCGTCCTCGAGGCCATTGTCTTTGCCAATTCTTCGCTGAGCCACGCCCAAGCAGAGGCGCGCGTCGCGGCGTTGGACCTAAAGGAACGCTCACAGTTGATGTCGGCCTACGTGGGAGAGCGCAAGAATCGCCGCCATCGCCCGGGTCGCGCGTTTGAGCGCACCGACTACCGGTTCGAACTCGTCACGGATTACGGCGCCTTTCGTGACCTGCAGCGTCACCGACTCCTCACGATTGAGTGGCAGCCTCTCACGGTTGACCTTGGCTACGACGTTCCCGACGTCATCACGGAGGCCGGTTTGGCACCGGAGTACGAGGAATCCCTGGCCCGATCGGCCGACTTCTTTCACGATTTACGTGTCGAGTACCCCGATCAGGCCCAGTACACTGTTGCCCTAGCATTTCGTATTCGCTACGTAATGCAGATGAATGCGCGCGAGGCGATGCACCTTATTGAATTACGCTCCGGACCCCAAGGACATCCGAGTTATCGAAGGGTCGCGCACGAAATGGCGCGCCTCATTCGTGAAACTGCTGGTCACGACATGATTGCTGACGCCATGACCTACGTGGACTTTTCCGACACCGATCTCGAGCGACTCGAGGCGGAGCGGGCCGCCGAGCGAAATCGGGCAAAAAAGGATTATTAAGCAAAAATAATGCGGAAATGACTCATTTCCTTGAAAAAAGGCTCTACACTGCCTGCGCTACTGAGAAGGAAGTTTATGAGCATTGATGGTGAAAACGACGAAGTATTTGACGAAGAGGAACTCGCAGAGGGCTTCGACGAAGAGGTTTTGGGCGATGTCGACATTATCGACGATGTGGATGACCTCGACGTAGACGTCGTGGTCGACGATGAAGAGGTCGTGGACGATGTCGCAGTCGTCGTGGACGACGACGCGGACGACGAAGTGGATGAGGAGGCTCCGGTCCTGACGGCCGTGGCCGATGACGATGACGACGTGGTCGACGACGCCGACGTGGAATTGGCCCTGGACGAGGTATTGGCCGAGACGATTCGACGCACCACGATGCCCGAGGACGACGATGACGGCCCCATCGAGATTGACCCATTGGTCGACCCTTTCGAGACGATTTTGCCCAAACAGGACGACGAGTTCCGATGCAATTCGTGTCGGCTCTTAAAGAAGATGAGCCAACTCGCTGATCCCGACAAGACTCTCTGTCGCGACTGCGTCTAGGCGGCGCACGGCGCCATGAGTGACAACGGCGTCGTCACCGAAGTCCGGCGCGCCACGTCGGACGATTCACTCGAACACCTCATTGAAGGCGCGTACGCGCGAGCGACAACTGCGCGAGGTGGGCGAGCTCTGCTCGCGCAACTCTGGGAGTCCGCGGCGGATCTGGACGCGCTGCGTCGCGTCATCGCCGCCGAGGTCGAGCACGGCCACGTCTGGATCGCTCGCGCTGAAGATGACGTCATCGCCGGCGCGTTGGTTCGCGATGCGTGCGTGCAAGTGATCTGGGTTGTCCCCGCCCTGCGGCGCCACCGCGTCGCGACAATGATATTGACGACGCTGCTCGCTAGTGACGTCGCGCCCGTTGACGCGTGGGCGCTCCCGGGGGACCGAGCGACGAAATCGCTCTACGAGTCAGTGGGTTGGAAGGCGCGACTGTTGACTATGCGCGGCGCGTAGCCGGTCGGCGCGGTGCGCGCGTCGGTGGCGGCGGGGGCGGGACCTTCATCCCGAGCAATTTGGCAAACTCCGGGATCGCTCCGGCGTTCTTGATCGCCAGCGCCTTGCACGCCTCATCGGCGGGGATGCCCTGGGGCTTCACGTTGCGACGGATCGACGTCTCGACGGTCAAATTGACTAACTCAATCCAGGTGGCCACGTTCGTGTCCGCGGTCAATGCCGCCGACACGAGGGCGACGAGGGCGGTCGCAGTTTCTGACGACACGCGCGTCGACATATCAGGAGGTCGCGCGACAAGTCGCAAGGCTTCGGCCACGTTGTTGGACTTCATGGCGGCGTCGAGACGCTCGTTCCACTGCGTACGCAAAATCTCGACGCGAGCCGTCAAGGCACCCTGAAGTTCCTTCAGTTGAACTCGTGCTTCGTCGTCGAGGTTGGTCGTCTTCGCTGAGGTCACGACCGCGCGGAGGTCGCGCAACCGCAGTTCCTTGCCGGCGCCCATCGCACCCGCAGCGCGGTCCTTCCACATCGCCAAAGTGGTCTTGGGAAGGAGGTCCTCAGCAATACGGTCAATCGTGCCAGGGTCAATAGTCGGGCGCCCCTGAGCAACGGCGTTCTTATTCTGCTCGGCAACCGCGGTGCGCACCGACGGCATGCCGCCACGCAACAACTGCTCGGCGACTGGAAGTTGTTCGGGCGACAATGTCGCTAAGAAGGCGTTACGAAAGGTAGTCGTGACCGGGGGAGCGCCGGGAGGGCCGCTGCGTTCACGGCTCGGGCGACCGGGTCGGTCGGCGCCGGGTCGATCACTGCGGGGTCGATCACTGCGGGGTCGGTCACTGCGTGGTCCGCGCTCACCAGCGGCGTGCTCGGGTCGCTCTGTACGAGCCGGACGATCGGGTCGGTCACCACTGGGTCGGTCGGGACGAGGGCCGCGGTCGTTCGAACGTTCCTTCGCTCCCGGACGAGCGCCACGCTTGGCGCCGTCGCGGCGTCCCTCGGGACGATCGTCGCTATCGCGACGCGGGCCACGGCCCTTGGAAGCGTACGTCACTGTTACGTCGGGAACGGCCTTCTCCGACACGATCAGTTCGATGCGCTCTTTGCGAGGATCGAGCGGCGACGCCGTCTTAGGCGCCATCACCGAGAGCACTTCCATGCCCTCCATCATTTGGTCCACGTCGGCGCGATACACGGAGCCCACGACGGGGCCTCCCGGTACCAAAGACGCGCTCAGCACGCCCTTGGGCAGTTTCGCGCCCGCGGCGCGCCACGTAGCGACGTCTCCGTTCAGACTGGTGATTTCGATCTCAATGCGACGAGACATAGGAAAACAATCTACTCGTTTTCTTACATTCATTTTTTCACGCACGTCGAGCCCGGAGCGCTAGAGGACTCTCTAGCATGGTCTCATGAGCGAAAACACTGGACACGACGCACTCGAACCGGAACGCGATGTCGCGTCAACCGCGCCCGCGTCCCCTGAGGTGGATCAAGCGATTGACGCCGCTCCCGGTATCGACGACGCGCAGAATTCCGATCTCGTAGCGCCAGCGCCGCACGCGGACGATCCAGCTCCGGGTATCGACGACGCGCAGAATTCCGATCTCAATGCACCCATGTCCACTCAACCGAGCGAGGGGAGTGGACCATCCATCACAAACCCTTCTCTTCGACCCACGCCCGTCACGCCACCGACACCGATGGCCTTCGCTCCTCCAATAACATCGGTTCCGCCATCACCGACGCGATCGGGTAAGACGCCCTGGACCAGTCGCATCACGCTCTTATTGGTCGCCGCGCTCGTCGGAGGACTCGCGGGTCACTTCACCTCCTCGTCGAACTCTTCGTCCAACACCACTCTTCCCGTTACCACCGATCCGGCAACCCCCGCGTCGTCCACCGATGCCGGGGGACTGTCGATTCCCAATCTCGTCGTGAAAGTCCAGCCGTCGGTCGTGTCCATCGACGTAAAGGGCCAGGGGACCGAGGACCAGGGTACCGGAATGATTATTTCGAGCACCGGACTCGTGGTAACGAATAATCACGTCATTGCCGCCTCGGTTCCGGGCGGGACCATCACGGTGACGCGCACCGGATCGACGACGGCATTACCAGCGACTTTGGTCGGCACGAATCCGGTGGATGACGTCGCACTCATTCGCATTAATAATGTGTCGCATCTGCCCACGGTGACATTCGGTAATTCCAACGCCCTCGTCGTGGGCGACGCGGTCGTCGCCATTGGTAATGCCCTAGGCCTCGCCGCGGGCACTCCAACGGTCACTAACGGCATCGTGTCGGCCCTTGGTCGCACAGTCTCGGCATCGTCGACTTCCAGTACCGAAACGCTTAACAACATGATTCAGACTGACGCTGCCATTAATCCGGGTAACTCTGGTGGACCGCTCCTTGACTCCCAAGGTGACGTCGTTGGAATGAATACGGCCGTTGCGGGCACGCTGCCCGACGGAACGAACGCGCAGAACATCGGTTTCGCCATACCGGTCGCCACCATTGAGTCGCTGATTAAGTCCCTCGAGGCCGGTCAGAGTGTCGTCAATCATGGCGCTTTCATCGGGGTGGATATCTCCTCCATGGACCCCACGCTGCAGGCGGAATACGGATTTAGCGTCTCCAGCGGCGCAGTGGTGATGAGTGTCGTGCCGGATACGGGTGCTTCCACGGCGGGCATCAAGCAGGGTGACGTCATAGTGGGCATCAACGGCACGGTCATAACCAGCGCCCAGGACGTCTCGAGTGTCATATCGTCATTGCGCCCTGGCGACGTCATCAAAGTGAAGATCGTGCGCGGCACTAAAACGATCACAAAGAACGTCACGTTGGGCGCCGCACCAAAGGGCTAGACAATTCTGCTGAGTTACTCCACGCGTGA
>DATCEX010000027.1:0-73334 GCA_036509795.1 Acidimicrobiales bacterium | reverse complement strand
ATTAGCGATCTCCTCTGGTGACCACAGCTTCTTGAGCCACTTCGTCACTTTGTCACACAGCGGGCCCTTCACCAGTTTCGAGGGCTTGGGACGTCGCGTGCAGGCTCGGGCCCGCACGTGCGCGGGCCACACGCGATAGGCATCGCGTCCCCCGTTGGCCTTCACTTCTCTGGTCACCGTCGAGGGCGATTTGCCGAGGGCTCGAGCGATCGCGCTCATCGACTCGTCGCGTTGCAGCCCGAGCAGGATCTCCTCGCGGTCACCCGCCGTCAGGCACCCGGCACGCGGCGTCCAGTGGTCGGGTTTGGCCTCACGGGATTGTCCGCGCAGCATCACGTCGATCCCCGAATGGCTGCACCCGACTTCCTTGGCGATGTCGCGAAGACTCATTCCCTTCGCACGCAGTCGGCGAGCCAATGCTCGTTGGAAAGTTGTCAAGTGAGCGGTCACGCGCTACTCCTTCGGTTAGGTCAATCCATTAAGGTTGACTCACCGAGCGTTGCGCTGACGCCCTGAACCCGCCGGTGACGAACTGCCGGCAAGTTGACAATGTGGATGAGACGGTGTCGACGAAGTCCTGAATGGGCGACTTGAACGACCTCTCATTATCCGTCGCTCCAGAAACTTCTTGTTAGGGAATGACGTCGCCCCCAGAACTGACTCCAAAACCAGCCGTGGGACAAACGGTCGGATCTTCCTAGCGAAGGTGTAAGCCCGCGACGACGAGATTAACCATGCGACGCGCGTCGTAGTCGGGGTTGTTCTGCGCACCGACACAGAGATTGCCGATGCCGCGCAGTAGCTCATAAGCACGTACTTCGGGAAGGACTTCGCCAGATTTCGCTGCGGCGTCGAGGAGTTGCGCGAATACCGGTACGAGACGTTCTACGAAGTAAGCATGTAATACCTCAAACGCCCTCGAATCCGATTGCAAAGCTTCGGCTAAACCGTGCTTTGTGATCAAGAAGTCGACGAACAAATTGATCCATTGCTCAAGGGCGACGAATGGCGCGCTTACATTCGCGGCAAGTAGGTTCGGACCGGCATCGGCGCACGCTTCGACTTGGTGCTTGTACACGGCGACAATGAGATCGGCTCGCGTTGGAAAGTGGCGATAGAAAGTGCCCACGCCGACGCCCGCTCTAGCCGCGATTTCCCTTACTGGCACCTCCACGCCGAAACTAATGAATGCTGCTGAAGCCGCTTCCAACAATGTGATCTCGTTCCGTCGGGCGTCGGCGCGCTTTGGAACTCCCGGCGAATCAGATATTCCTTCGGCGCCAACCACTTCATCTCCTAAAATTCCCTGGACAAACGGAACAATGTTCCTGTTAGAGTGTCATGGAACTCAGTTCCGTTTAATGACACTGTCACAAAACATGTACCGCTAGCAAGTCTCAACAATCCACTACAGGAGGAAAAATCATGCAATACCGCGCCTTTGGACAAACCGGTGTCCACGTCAGCGCTCTCGCGTTCGGAGCCATGAATTTTGGCAACTTGGGGCGAACGAGCCAGGAGGACGTTACCGCCATTGTGGGCGCCGCTCTTGAAGAAGGTATCAACCTCATCGACACGGCAGACACGTACGGCCGTGGTCAATCAGAGGAGATGGTAGGCAGGGCCATCGCTAGCCGTCGTGACGATGTCGTGCTCGCCGCCGCCGACACTGTGCTGTCCGCCGAGGTGCTCGATGCGATTGACAACGTAGTCGCCCCCGGAGTCGACCTTGCATCTCAAGAGAAAATGGATACGCCACCCTCCCTCCTCGACGTGTCGCTACGACGTCGATGATCGACGCAGCGCGTTTCGATTGTTTGGTCGCGCAAAGAAAACTCGAGAACAGTGATCGTGGCCGGACCCCAAACGCTGCGGATTGGCCCAATGTCTCTTACTCCCTAAACCCAAATGACACCATCGTCGATGAGCGAGACTGAAACTTCCAATACGTCGGCAGACCCGTTGTTATGAGTAAGTTGCGGAGTATTAAACCCAGATAACGTTTACGCAATCACACGAGTGGGCCACTGTTGCCGGTTCGAGGAAGTGCGATATCGAACGCCACGTCCTCCCAGCGAATAAATAGACGAGTCGCGCTTTCAGGAGGGGCCGGCCGAAATTCGAAGCGGCCAATTCGTTCACGTCGTCCTCCACCGTGCCCATCCATCACGGTGTAATAAGTACCGACGTCATCGGTCAGTTTGATTGATCTCGGACTGGGAACTGTCCTAACCTCGGCAAAGTGGCTGAGGCTCTCTGGCTTCGCGGGTGCTGGCAGGGGCACGACTCGCCACATGATTGCCGCCATGGAGTCGTAGCGTTCGATGCCGAGGATCTGAACGCTGCCGACTTCGGGGACAATTGCCGATGCTCCTTCTACCGGTATCAATTCCAAAAACTCTGGGAAGTCTTGCGCACCATTGCTCTCGTCTTTTACTTCGATGGCATCCCTCGAGAGATTGTACTCCGACGAAGTGCCGCTGTAGGAGGCGATGGACATCGACGAATGGCCTCTTGCGGCGGACAATAACTTTACGTTCCACCTCGTGGCCTCGGCGATCGAGATTGCTTCAGTCGCAAGCAAGGCCTCAATGACTCCGTCGATGAAGCAAATGGCGCCATGACTGCCTCGCCGTTGCGAGACGGTGGAGTCCTCGGCGAGTCTGATCAAGTAACTCTCCGTCGTAGAGTTCATACCTTCAGATAGTACGGGGCACCCTTCGCTCCAATGCAGCGGTGATTCTTTGACTCATCAGCCAGATAGACCCCACCGAGAGAGTGACAGCTCTGGCGCACGCTGAATGTGTGTATCACCGACGCTGTTTGACACAGTGGTAGTTCTCAGTACTCTTGGCGCTGACGGGCAGGGAGAGAAATGACGGATCCGCCATCTGACACCATCGAGTTGCACCAGTCCGGCGATGGTTCGTCTTCCATCGACGTGCGCCAGGAAGACGACACAGTGTGGGTGATACAGCAGTAGATGGCGACCCTGCTTAACCGTGACCCAACAAAGATCGGGCGTCACGTCAGGAACGCGCTCGGTGAGGAACTTGCTGGTCTGGCAACTACTGCGGATTTTGCAGTAGTTCGAAATGAGAGCGGCCGCTTAGTGGAGCGCTACAACCTCGACATGGTGCTGCGGTTGGCTACCGCGTCAAGTCCCCTGAGGGCATTCGCTTCCGGCACTGGGCGACCGGTGTCCTCAAGACCCACCTCATCGAGGGTGTCGCGCCCAACGACCGACGTTTGGAACAACTTGGGTTGATTGTACGGGTTCTGTCCCGATCGGAAAATGAACTCATTTCCGGGGTCGTCGACGTACTGGCTTGCTACATACCCGCACTACGCCCGCTTCGCGAGTATGACGATGGATACATCGAAGTCCCTGAAGGAGCGGCGCCTGGATGGGATCTCAGTCTCGACGAAGCCAGATCCGTCGTCGCCCGGGAATTACGGAAGCAATTCGCCTCGCTCCCATCTTGTTCCAATTCTTTGGAAAAATCGAGACGTTGCGCTGGGTTATCGCAATGTGACAAGTTCTGTCCCATCCAGGACGCTGCTCCGCGCAATAAGAACGCCCCAAGTAATCTGAGCAGACCCGAAGTGTTCCACATACTTGCGAACGGGTGGCGACTGGACGTAGGACACACCTCATTTCAGAGATGTGCGAGCGGCGGAGAAGTGTTTGACAAAATGTTCAACCGAAGAGAGCGGACTACCAGAGACCGGCATACGACCATGTCGAATCGGAATCGGCACGTCGTAACCTGTCGACATTCATGAAAGATATAGCAATCTCTAATCAATCGTCAAGGATCGCTACATAGGCTGGCGCGGTGGCTAATCCGTCAAACTCAATGAAACTAGAAACCGGATACCCAAACACCCACCGGGAACTGACCGCCCTAATCATCTCGGGAAGGGCGCTGGCCGAAAGCGGCCGCAGCGTTGCTACTGCGACGTCGGGACCTGTGCCGAAAATTCGGCGGAGAATCCTTCGGACGACGAGCAGCAGTGCGGAGCGACTGCTCGAGCTTTCGCAGTCCATCTGCGGCCAGACATCGCTGACGATTCATTTAGAGTTCCGACGGGTCCGCTTGTCAGAAGACTCTCGAACTATGGCATTCAATTTCGATTTAGCAGCAGGCCGTCGTGTCAGTTGCGCAACACTCATGAAAGTTGGCACAGCGGTCGGTCCACCTCGACGGTATCGCGCAGAGTGCGCTGAGAGAAGAGAGCTGACATAGTCCGATGGGAAAACTTCAACGCCATTGCGAAAAATGACACCGGCTAATTCTCCGCGCGCGGTGGGCTGCGCCGCCTCGCCGAGGAAAGCTTGGTCGATGTCGTCAATAATGAAGGTTCATCACGGGGATGCTTACTGCCCGCAAGTAGTCAGAAACTCCAACCACAAAATAGGTTTCGCCCCGACTTCTCGAGACACTCACGAATACTCCAGCAATTCCATCCCACATTTTTTAACGTCGCCCGCTCCCCTCCATATTTTCTGAAAGGCCTCCATACTATGATCAAGATTCGAAGTCATCGGCTACATCTCACCTCAGTCGCCCTCGCTATCCTGACAATAATCATCGGAGTGCCCATCGCCGCCGAGGCTTCCGGAAAGGACCCATCCGCGGGTGCCGTTATTAACACCACGAAGTCGGCAATGGCAAACGAGTCGGGCGTCCACGTACTGGTCACCTCCAAGACTTCCTCGTATTCGACCAAGGTTGTCGCCGACATTGGTGCGACGCTTGGCATGGAGACCATCACCGAAGGTTCCGACGAGGTCACGATCAAAGTGACACCCACGTATGCCTACCTCAGCGGCAACGCTGCCGGACTGACGACGCTTATGGGGTTGAGCTCAAAGGAACAGAAGAAGGTCGGTACCGACACGATCTCCATGAAGGTGGGAACAACCCCCTACAAGAGTCTCAAGTCGAGTGTCACGATACCTGTGCTGGCCAACCTATTACCCACCGTCAAGGGGACCAACCTCTCCACGGTGATCATTAGCGGCGGCCAGTATTACGAGTTGAGCTGGACGACGAAAGCGACCAGTTCCACGTCCAAGTCGAAATCTCTAATTACCCTCTCCGAAGGAGCGTCGGTCCTGCCCTTGCGCGAAACCGACACCTCCTCAAGCGGTTCCAGCACGACCACCTTCTCCAAGTGGGGCGAAAGCGTAAGTTTTTCGGTTCCGTCCGTTTCGCGAATCATTCCCTACTCAAAGGTTTTTGGATAACAGGCACTATCGCGATTCGCAAGAATCGTGCGTCGACTCGGCCCGGACTGAGAACTCTCCCGTCAGATTTTCTGGAATAGTTGGCCAACGTTAGTGAACTAGACCCCCCGGCGCAGTGGCGGCCGAGGAACATCGGTGTCGTTCCAATCCAACCACTGTTATCTTGGTCGAAGCAGATCATGGACGCTGTCTCAGGTCGAAGTTCGCGATGAAGGTATGACGTGAATCCACGGGTCCCCATTTTCTCTTGAAAGTAATGGTCACTTCCCCACTACGGGTGACGGACAGATTGGCCGCGTCCATCGCTCTCACTCATCGAGCGGCAGCCTTCGGGAGAACGAGCCGAGCCTCCGGCTGGATTCGGTGCCTCCTCGCAGAGAACGGCCGCGTCGTGCGCGCCTTGATGGAACCGGTCTGGGCGTTGTGTCACGTGCGCGGACGCCCTGTTTCTAGGCCACAGACGCCGCGGAAGTGACATGGTCGTCGTACGATCGTTGCGACATCAAACCGGCGTCACCACACCCCGGGAAAAAGGCGAAACCTCGTGCTCGCGGCATAAGCACGATACGCGGGCACGACCCCTCGATATAGCCTCTCTTCGGCGAATATCCGGATGACCTGCAAGCCGATGACGATCACACTACCGACGATCGTGACCGCGCGAGGATTGACGATCGCGAACCCGGCAATCATCATCACTTCAGCCAAATAGATCGGGTGGCGCACCATGCGGTACGGGCCCGAGGTGACCAACTCTCTTACTTCGGGATGAATCGCGAAACTCCCACCTAGCGTCCACGCACCGGAGATCGCGAGCACAGCACCGGCAACACTCACCCACAAGGCGACGAGGCTAACGGCCGTCGACGGATGAACCAGCGGCGCTCCTTCAGGAGCGAACAATCCGAGTCCCGTCAAGAGAAAGGTCGCGGTCACCGCGGCAATCTTGACCCCTTGTCGATCGTCGCGGGCAAGAGCAGAGGGCTGCGTTTGGAATGCCGCAATGGGTAGACAAAGGAAAAGAGCATAGATCGTGCCTCGAGCGCATTGCGCGGCTATCGCCCAACTCGGTTCGCGAGCGAGGACTTGAAGGGCGTCAGCCAAAGCCGCGACCTGCCACGCGACTAGCAGCGCCAGTGCCGATGCGGGGAGGATCCGCGCCCATCGTGGAATCGTGATCGGCGTGGGCGCGGAGTATGCAGTCAGCTGGCTCGCCTCGCGAGCTCCCGTTGCTGCAGGAGCCGTCAACTGCGCGATGTGTCGCGAGATCGTGGTCCCCTTCGGGCTATGGTCCTTCGCGCGCAAGTCCGATGCCAACTTTGCCCTGTCATTATGGGTGCGCGCATCGACGTCTCGATTCTTTGCACCGTAGACTCTCAACCTGTTGCGGATGGACCACTCTGGCCAAACCCAGGGAAGCCTCCCGTCGAAGTGACGCCCGCTTGCGTCGAAGAGATTGAGGTGGCGCTGACCGTACCGTTCTTAGCTTTTGTTCCCTGCACCGTGACCGTGTCACCGGGCCGAAGCGCCGAGAGGGAAGACTTTACGTTTCGATTCACCGTGGTGTTGGAACTCACAGTTATCCCGACGAGTTGGCCGCTCGAGTCTGTCACGTACAGGGTGTTTCCGATGATGTCGGTCACCGTGCCCGAAGCAGCGCTCGACGCACCCGGCACGCCACCCGAAGGCGCACCGGCGCCCCCGGAAGATGCAAAGGGGAACGACCCTCCAAAGGGAGAAGCCGACGACGCACTCGACGATGATGAATGACGTTGAAGGTAGGCACCCGCCCACAGGCCGCCGAACAACATGAGAAGGACGAGCAATCCAGCCACTGGCCACGGCACCCGCAGGCCCCTCGCGGGACCAGTGGTGGGCCATTCATCGTCTTCCCCTTCGAAGAGCGCGTCAATTTCGACCGAACCGCCGCCAGTTTCACCCGAGAGAATACCCACCCCCTGCGTGGTCTCGTCTCCCTGGAAACCACTCGTGGGGTGCACGTCGTCGACCATGTTCGAATTGTGGATATCCTCCATGAGAGATTGCCTCTTTCTGTTTTTGTTACTCGTAGCGCAGAGCGTCGATGGGGCGCAATGATGCCGCTCGATGCGCCGGGTATAGACCGGCCACGATGCCGACGATCAGTGCGACGCCAAAGGCCAGGGGGACGGAATAGCTGGCCAGCACAGGTTGAACGCCATCGATCTTGAAGCGGGCCACGAACAACCCCACCAGGACGCCCACCACCCCTCCGAGAAGTGAGATGACGATCGCCTCGATGAGGAACTGGCTGAGGATCAGTGACTTTCGCGCGCCGATGGCTTTGCGAATCCCGATCTCGCGAGTGCGCTCCGTCACCGTGACCAACATGATGTTCATGACGCCGATCGCCCCGACCAGAAGTGACACGGCGGCTACCCATCCCAACAGCGAGGTGAACGTCTTCGAACTCGAGGTGGCCGTGGACAGCAAACTCGCCTGGTTGAGCACCGTAAAGGGGAGATTGGCAACGGTGGTATCGTTCTGGGCCGCCAGGACGCTTTCTACCTCGCTCTGCGCGAGAGAGAGTGTCGAGGTCGACTTGCCTTGAACGAGCAGTTCGGAGAAGGACTGTGATTGACCGGTGAGTTGATCCTGGACAGCAGTGTAAGGGGCGATGATTACCGCGTCGCCATTCGACAGCCCACTGCTTCCCTTCGATGCCAGCAGACCGACCACCGTAAACTCCGATGAACCAATCTGGACCTGCTGGTCGAGAGGATTGGAGCCGGTCGCGAACAGACTGCTGGCGACGGAAGCACCCAGGTCAACTACTTGAGCATGTGACTTGACGTCGGCGCTCGAAATAGACCGCCCCGCCGAGATGTTGTAGTTCGATGCAGGCAGGTATGAGGAAGTTGAACCGATCACTGATGCCGAATAGGTGGCTCCGCGATACGTTGCGGTCTCATTGGTCGAAATCACCGGTGAGACCGACTGAACATCGGGAGCGTCGTTGGAATCGGAAATAAGGGTAACGTCTGCCATTGTCAACGTGGAGCTGCGAATCTTGGTGCCAGTGGACGACGATGAACCGCCACCGCTAAAGACGGTCAGCGTATTAGTACCCAAACTGTTGATTGACTTCGCCACCGACTCAGAGGATCCGGTACCAACGGCGAGGAGCACGATGACGGACGCGACTCCGATGAGGACCCCGAGCATCGTCAAAAGCGAGCGGAGCCAGTTGGAACTGATTCCCTTCAAGGCCATCACCACGTTGCCGAACATGTTCATGAGTTGAGCTCCTGATCATCGAGGTGAGCCGCAGTGGCTCGAATGTGCGCGAGGTGTTCGGCGCGAGCGTGGGGGGCGGTCCGTTGGTGATCGCCGACAATCACCCCGTCTTTGAGTCGCACGACACGAGTGGCGTATGCGGCGACATCCTCCTCGTGAGTGATCATCACGATGGTACGGCCCTGGGAGTGCAGGTCGGTGAACATGCTCATCACATCAAGCGTCGACGTCGAGTCCAAATTACCCGTCGGTTCGTCGGCCAGGATCAGCGCGGGATTGGTCGCGATCGCTCGAGCAATCGCCACGCGCTGCTGCTGCCCGCCTGACATCTCACTGGGATAGTGCTCCATACGTTTTCCTAGGCCCACCAATTCGAGCGCCCTCTCGGAACGGGTCCGGCGCTCCCTGGTCTTAATCCCCGCGTACGCCATCGGCAATTCGACATTCTGTAGCGCCGACATACGTGCCAGAAGATTGAAACCTTGGAACACGAACCCAATCTTCTTGTTTCGCACTTGCGAGAGCTGGCGATCGTCCAAGTCACGGATGTTCACCCCGTCAAGACGGTAGTGACCACTGGTGGGAATGTCCAGACATCCAATGATATTCATCAAAGTGGACTTTCCTGAACCCGATGCCCCCATAATCGCAACGAACTCACCTCGGGGCACCACCAGCGAGACACCTCGCGTAGCAAAGACCTCGTTGCCACCCATTTCGTATCGCTTGACAATCTTCGACAGAGCGATCACCGGCGTCGTCTCGCGCTGTCTCGTGTGCGGCGCCATGTGCTTTTCGGGCTCTTCCGTGGTGTCTGGACGAACGCTCACGGTGCACCGCCCGGGAAGCCGCCGCCGCCGAATCCGCCACCTGTGGATCGTAAGGTGTTGGTGGGGCCACTGACGATCGCCGTCGGCTCGACGACCTCTTGTCCCTCACTAAGGCCGCTGACAATCTCGGTGTAGGAGCTCCCGACGAGCCCGAGGGTCACCGAGGTCGTGATCTGCTTCCCAGAGCTGTCGAGAACCTTCACGGTAGACGTGTTGCCGAGTGTGGTGATCGCCGCGCTCGGTAGTTCCAACACGTTGGTAGCTGTTTGAACGACGATCGAGACTTGACTGGTCATGCCTTGTTTCACCGTTGACGGCGGATTGGTCAGTGACACGGTCACCGGGTAAGTCACGACATTGCTCACGACAGTGGACGTGGGCGACACTGCGGTCACGACACCACTCACCGCTGTACTCGAGAGGGCCGACAAAGTGACCGTCGCTGTCTGGCCGACGGCGATCTTGGATGCGTCCGCTTCGGCAAAGTTGGCAACCACTTCAAGTTTCCCAAGATTCTGGATCTCAATGAAAGTGGACGACCCGGAGCTCGAGCTCGAGCTCGAGCTCGACGATGAGTTTGCGAGCGAGGTCGCCGTTGACGAACCTGACCCACCCACCGTTTGACCAACGGAGTTGTTGACGGCAGTCACTGTTCCACTGATCAATGCCGTCAACGTGGCTCCCGCGACGGATTTCTCGTCAGTAATCACCGTGACCTCGTCCTGGGCGATCGTCGCTTGATCTTGAGCAATCGTGGTCGACGATACGACCAGGCTCGCGAGGTCCGACGCCACGACGAGTTTCTGAGCGGCGATTGTCGACCGATCCTTCGACACTGACTGAAAATCCGTGGTGATGTTCTCGCGATCGGATGCGCACGAGGTTTGCGCAGTGGTGAAGAAATACGCCAACCCATGGGAGGTGCCGTCGGAGTTGGTGGCGACCAGGATGAAGAGATAGGAGGTGTTGGGAATGAGTCCCGTCACCACGGTCGAGACCGACAGCGGCGTAGTGCTTGAGCCGGCATTCGCGGAAGTTGAGACTGAATCGTATGAGGTGGTTTTCCCATACTTGAAGTGGTACTCGGTCGAACCGCCATTGGGGTTCACCGTGCCACTCAGGGTGACAGTCGTGGCGCCGATAGAGCTCGCGGCCCCGGTCGTGGTGCTCGGCGCCGCTGTAACTCCCGCGGCAATCTTTGCAGTGGTCCCAGTAGTCCCAGTGGTCCCAGTAGTCCCAGTAGACGTTCCTCCGGTACTCGATCCCGACGAAGCACTGGACAATGAGCTCGACGCGGGACACCCAAGCGCTTGGTCAGATGCCAGTTTGGCCTTAGCCGACGAGAGGGTGTTTTGATCCGTCGTCAACTGGTTCCGATCCGACGTCAATTGTTGTTGGGATGACGTGATCGATGCCTGGTTCTGCGCGACTTGGGACGGAGTGCCCCCTGCACGATCGTGCGCCAACTGTGTTTGTGCGGCAGCCAACGTCGCTTTAGCCCCCTGGAGATTCGCGTCTGACGCGGCCGGGTCGATCGTCGCCAGGATCTCACCTGCAGTGACATGTTCGCCCACAACCACGTTGACACTCGTCAGGGTGCCACTTGAATTAAAGTTTTGATCGGCCGTTCCCACAGCCGACGTGTTACCTGACGCCGAGACGCTCGCCTGAATCGTTCCCCGGGTCACTTTTGCCGTTCGGGCGACACCACTGGCTTTCGACGAGGATGCTCCGTAGATTGACGTCAGCCCGAACGTCGCTACCACCGCGACTCCGACTATCAAAGCGAAATATCCGATCAACTTCTTGCGCGATCTTTCAACTTTGGAGGTTGCCACGAAAATCGTCCCTTCGATTGTCAGTTTCTGTAGTGAGGAGGGTCACAGTGTTCAGCCAGCTGTACCTGTGGTTGGCGATGTGCCACCAGCAGGGAGCAGTGATTTGCACGCCGAAGCGGCTGCCTTGTAGGACGCGCTACTGGTGTTCAGTGTGGACTGCGTCGTCGCCGAGCTCCCGGTGGCGAGAGTGACTCCATGTAACTTCATGCAGTTGCGGTACGCGGCGAATGCCGTACTGCTCGGCCTCTTAAATCCGCCCGCACCACCGGTTTGGTATTTCGCGCAGGCCTGCAGTGCCGTCCGGAACTTCGGATTGCTGGCAAATCCACCTGCGCCAGCAGGTGGTCCACTAGCTCCAGCGGGCGGTCCACTGGCTCCGGCAGGCGGGGCTCCGCTGGACGCTCCCGAGGGCGGGGAGCTAAACCCTGCGCCGCTGGGGAGCTTGACGCCATGTTGGGCGAGGCAGGTTGTGAATGCCGTCGTTCCCGACGACGAACCTGAAGTCGATGGCACCGTCGTCGTAGTGTTCGTCGCCGAACCGCTGCCGCAAGCGGACAGCGCAAGGCTCGCACCTATCATGCCCAGGATGACGACGGGACGAATCGGGTGCCGTAACGCGCTGCGGGCATTAGAGAAATTCATAGGAGCATTCTGGCGATTACTTCTGAAGAACAGTTGAATGTATTTTTCAGGTTTGCTGAGTCCCACGGGTCGTTCGTGATGCCCGCCATCTCAACGGAGTACGTTCGATCCCCATCGGAAGTCTGAAGATTCCCTTGCTCTCTGCCGGCGTCGAGTCTTGACCTTGGTCCCGTGGTGGAGGGCTGATCCGAATTCGGTATTAGCCAGGAAACTCACAACATTCTTACAGAAAAGCGCCAGGTTTCTCAGCGAGACTCTGTTGATGGCTTCAAACATTCTCATTGTTGAGGATGACGACAACGTTGCCTATGTGATCCGTACGGCATTGCAACTGGCAGGCTTCACTACGTCGGAGACCTTGAACGGGCGAGACGCACTGGATCGTGCGTCTACCGACGACTCGATTGACCTCGTCATTCTCGACGTCCAACTTCCCGATCTCGACGGCTTCGAAGTCTGCCGTCGGTTGCGCACCGCGCGGATTGCCACGCCCATCATCTTCTTGACGGCCGCCGACACCGTTGAGGACCGAGTGCACGGTTTGACCATTGGCGGCGATGATTACCTGACGAAGCCCTTCAGCATCGAGGAACTCGTGGCTCGCGTACAGGTAATTCTTCAGCGCGTAGGGAAAAGCGAAGCCCGAGTGCTGTCGTGCGGCGATCTGGAACTAGATGACGCTGCCCATACGGTGACGCTGCGCGGCGAAGATGTCTCTCTCTCCCCGACGGAATACAAATTGTTGCGGTTCCTGCTGCGCAATGCCGGCCTGGCCCTGACTCGCGGTCAGATTCTCGATCATGTGTGGAACTACGACTTCGAAGGAGAATCGACGGTTGTCGAGACCTACATCTCAATGCTCCGCAAAAAGGTCGACTCGTCACCTCCACGAATGATTCGAACAATCCGAAGCGTCGGCTACCGACTCGACGACGTGTGACCCGTTCATGAATCTACGAATCCGACTCTACGTTGCGGCGGGTTCGCTAATACTCGCGGTCTCGCTGCTGGGTCTCTTCCTGGTGCGGTCCGTCGAACATTCTGAGTTCCAGCAGATTGATCAACAATTGACGTCAGCACTCCCCGTGGTTGGGGCAATCAGCAAGCCTTCCACTACTCCGCTCATCAAACCGCCCAGTGACAATCACCTGCCGACTGGTAGTAATCGCATCAGCGAGTTCTATGTCGCGGTCATCTACAACGACTCCCGTCGGGTCCTTCTTCGACCATTCTCGAACAACGGGTCGTCACCGCGAATTCCCACGCACACGGCAGTGTCGGGGCACACCGCCCAGATCGCAACCGTGGGATCGACGTCTGGAAGCAATCGATGGCGAGCCATTTTGATCTCGTTCCCCCGACAGTCCGGCAAACTACTCGTCGCTGCATCGCTCGCCGAAGTTGACGCCACGGTAAACAAGTTGCGTCTCGGCGTAATCTTCGCGGGATCCGGCGTACTCGGAGTGCTAATTGCCGCCGGTTTGTGGGTCGGTCGATTGGGATTGCGGCCAATCGCCGAAGTCACCGCTGTAGCCGATGCGATAGCGACTGGGGACCGTTCACGCCGCGTGAGCGGTACTAGTGGCCGCACCGAGTCGGCTCACCTAGCTCGAGCGTTTAACGTCATGCTTGACGAACAACAGGCGCTCGAGTACCGATTGCGCCAATTTGTTGCCGATGCCTCGCACGAGTTGCGGAATCCGGTGTCGGTCATACTAGGGATCGCGGAACTTTGGCGGCAAGGTCAATTGCAGAGCGGTGCGGCCGGCGACGAAGCCATGCGTCGGATCGGTCAATCGGGACAACAAATGGGTGAACTCGTTGAGGATCTACTACTACTCGCGCGCCTCGATGAAGGCACCGCCCCCCACCGTTCACCCGTCGACTTGATCCTGCTCGTTCAAAATGCGGTCCAGGATGCCTGGGCCACTAACCCTTCGCGCCAGATTATTTGCACGGGTGACACTGAAGCGATCGTCTCGGGTGACCCAACTGCCCTACGACAAGTGGTAGGCAACCTTGTGACAAACTCACTTCAACACACGCCACCGGTCTCGCAAATTTCCATTGATGTACGCCGCGGGCCAAGCGTTTGCGTCCTAACGGTCCACGATCAAGGACCGGGAATGTCCGCCGCCGAGGCCAGCCAAGCTTTCAACAGGTTCTGGCGGGCTGACGCGAGCAGGACGCGGTCGGGCACCGGTCTGGGTTTGTCCATTGTCTCTGGGATCGTCTCTAGCCACGGTGGAACGGTCGACCTCGACACTGCAACCGATACAGGCACAACTGTCGTAGTGAAGCTCCCGGTCAGCTCAGATCAATCGAGTTTTTCGCCGACCTCCAATCTTGCTCCATATCTGAGCAACACGATTGCTCGCGGATCCTTTTAGGACTAAATCAAAGCCAAAAATCTCCGGGGTTTGCCGATCCTCACCACATGAATCCTCAGATTAGGAAATCCGCAAAGGTCCCGAGTGATGCTCAAATATAGGGGACTTGTACAATCAGATTCCCAGCACAACCTCAGCACAACATGTACCGGGAATAGTAGGCGAATTCCCAACTCGCTGATGGCTTTCAACCTAGGCCGTTCACCAGTAATTGCAAGGAATTTACCGAGTTTCCAAAGAGTTAAGTGCACCCTTTACTTCAGCTTAGGGAACCATCGCTCTTTCCATACTGAGCTACGGGAGCATCACCCAACGGTCCGATCTTTGACCAATCTTTTGATTGATTCAGATGTCGCGTGCATACTTCGCAATGTTACAGACTCCATCCATCCGGCAGGATTACCGCGTCCTCGATGCCACTATCGTCAATCACCCGTATGGTTCGACCCTCTACGTCAAACTTCGTTGCGCGCGCCTTGAGGCGAAGGTTCATGCCGGTCGACATTTCTCCGTGACTCCTCACGCGGGTTTCTCAACAGCGACAGATCCAAAAAAACGTCGCTTCGCCCACAGCGAAACGTAGACCAAACCAACGAGCACAGGTACCTCAATGAGCGGACCGACCACCCCGGCTAAGGCTTCACCGCTCGTAACCCCAAAGACGCCGATGCATACCGCGATGGCTAACTCGAAATTGTTACCCGCCGCCGTAAAGGCCAGGGTCGCCGTGCGGTCGTATGGAAGTCCCAGTGATCGCCCCAAGGCGAAGGATCCAAACCACATGATGGCGAAATAGCACAGCAGAGGCAAGGCAATACGAAGAACGTCGAGCGGCCGAGAAGTGATGGTATGACCTTGCAGCGCGAAAAGGATAACGATGGTGTACAGCAGTCCATAGAGCGCAAAGGGACCCAGGCGCGGCAACAGTTTCGATTCGTACCAGACTCGACCCCGTCGGCGTTCGCCGAGCGTTCGAGTTAAGTAACCCGCGACGAGCGGTATGCCGAGGAAAATTGCGACCATCGCAGCGATTCGCCAGATCGAGAGATGAATAGTCTGCGTCCCCAGACCGAGCCACTCCGGCAACACTTTGAGATAGAAGTAGCCGAGCAACGCGAACGCCACGATCTGGAACAAGGAATTGATCGCCACGAGCACAGCCGCCGATTCGCGGTGCCCACCAGATAGATCGTTCCATATGAGGACCATCGCGATACAACGCGCGAGGCCAACGATAATCAAGCCGGTGCGATAGGCAGGCAAGTTGGACAAGAGCAACCAAGCCAGCGCGAACATGACGGCTGGACCAATTAACCAGTTCAACACGATCGACGACACCAACAAACGCCGGTCGCGTGTCACCGTTCCCAACTCGTCGTAGCGAACCTTGGCCAGTACCGGATACATCATGATGAGCAGTCCAATAAAGATTGGTAATGACGTACCCGACGTGACCTGCACCGCATTGAGGTATCTGTTAAGACTCGGGAAGGCTCGGCCGAGTCCGATGCCTACGGCCATCGCCGCGATTATCCACACGGGGAGGAACCGGTCAAGAAATGACAACCGCGAGATAATCGGCGCGCTCACCGAGCTGTCGTGAGTTTGCTCTGAGACGGCGGCGCTCACGAATTCTCCTTGACCGCACCCAGAGGAGATCTCAGCAGCATGAAGTGGTCTCTGATGTGGTCGAGTTCGATGGCGTACAGCACAATCCGTCCCCAGCCACAGAAGGGGGCTCGCTCGCGTCGGCGAGAACGGTGTAGACCTCCCAGCGCGAATCGTCAGGTCCGTCCACCCACACCTTGTCTTGAAGCGCGTGACAACAGACTGTCCCATCTTCGATGTCGGTATCGAATCCCTCGCTCGCAAGGTAGCGGGTGGCCTCCACCACTTCGGTCGTCGAGAAGACTTCAACGCCGAGGTGATTTATCGTGCCAGGAGTCTCTGGATTTTCAAAAAGCACCAACTTGAGCGGCGGCTCAGCGATGGCAAAGTTCGCGTAGCCGGGTCGGACCTTAGCGGGCTCGGTTTTGAAGAACTTGGAATAGAAAGCGATGGACTCTTCGAGGTTCGAGACATTGAGGGCGAGCTGCAGTCTGGACACTTTGGTCTCCTTTACATTGACGTTTGTCAATGTAAAGGCTAGCCCTCACATTGATTCTTGTCAATACTAGAATCAAGTCGATGTCACGTCCCAAAACCATCGCCATTGACGAGAGAATTGTTAGCTGTTGCAGCCCGTTGATGGGCGGCGCGATGTCGGAAGTTGAGGCTGGTGACATGGCTCAGATCTTTGGAGCGCTCAGCGATCCCATCCGACTGCGAATGCTCTCGCTCATAGCTTCTCAAGACGAAGTCTGTAGTTGCGCTCTCGAAGAGCCCCTAGGAAAGAGCCAGCCGACGATTTCTCATCACACCAGAATTCTTGCTGAGGCGGGGCTCATCATTGGTGTGAAGCGTGGACGTTGGATGTGGTGGCGCGTGGTTCCAGAACGACTCGAAGACGTTACGAGAGTTCTAGCGTCTTAATCGTCCACAATTGCCACCGAGCGGTGCCATGGCTTGACCAACAGAACTTCGGCAAATACTGGGTAAGGAATTGTCGAGCCTGCGGCTCAGGTGCCACGAAATTCGTGCGTCGCGTTGCTCTCCGATTGTCGAGCGTCGAGAACCTTCAAGATTCGAGTCCTCATGGAGTGAGGGATGCCTTTCACCCTCATCGCCAGATCGACGTCGTCGGACGTCTCCGTCGCAACGGGAGCGACCCCGATGCACTCCTCAGAGTCCAACACCACTTTGTTTTGTTGAGTCGTCTTAAGTCGACGACAACCAAGGAGCGTTCCTTGGCGCGTCTGGGCATTGATGAGAGAAGGAACACCTTTACTCAGATTATATTGACTCAATTAATATTGAGTGATATCTTCACTCCGTGGCTACGAAATTGAACATCGATGACAGGGCGAAGATCTATTCAGCGCTGGGTGACCCGGTGCGCCTCGCAATCGTCGATCAATTAACGGTCTCCGACCTCGCACCCGTCGAACTTCAGGGCATCACCGGCCTCGAATCCAACTTGCTCGCACACCACCTCGACATTCTCGAACGTGCGGGTCTGATTGTGAGGTCCATCTCAAATGGTGACGGACGGCGACGGTACGTCCGACTTATCTCAGAAACATTCGATCTCATTCATCCCTCGACCACAGTGGCGCCGTCGAACGTCCTCTTTATTTGCTCCATGAATTCTGCTCGGAGCCAAATCGCCGCAGCCCTATGGACTCAATGCACGGGATCACCCGCGCAGTCCGCGGGTACCCACCCCGCCCAAAAGGTCCACCCCGGAGCAGTCGCTGCCGCCCAACGAGTGGGAGTTGACCTTCGCGCTGCCGTGCCTCGCGCGCTCGACGACGTGAAGGAACTTCCACCAATCGTTATCACCGTCTGTGATCAAGCACACGAAGAAATCGGCTCGGCCATGCAGTGGCCCCACTGGTCAATTTCTGATCCGGTCGTGCGTGGCACGAAGGGCGCCTTTGACGAGGTCGTGTCGGAGATACGAGCTCGCATTCGAGCACGCGTTGGATTCAATGTCAATCAAATAGGAGCATCATGAGTGGCGAACAACCCGAAATCCTTTTCCTCTGCGTGCACAACGCCGGCAGGTCCCAAATGGCCGCCGCCTTCGCGCGCTCCCTGGGAGGAGACCGCATCACGGTGTACTCAGCAGGATCAGCACCGGGAGAACGACTGAATCCTGCAGTAGTCGAGGTGATGTTGGAAAAGGGTATCGACATCAGAAGTGAGCAACCCCAAAAGCTGACCGACGAGATGGCGTTCAGTGCCGACGTGGTGGTCACGATGGGCTGTGGCGATGCATGCCCTGTCTATCCAGGAAAGCGTTACGAGGATTGGGTTCTCCCTGATCCCGGCGGTAAAGAACTCGACGAGGTTCGACCGATTCGCGATGAAGTGGAGCTCCGCGTCGCCGTACTCGTCGGCGAGTTACTTGGCGTAGAAAGCGAAAGGTAATGAACCATGCCAAACAATCATCTGATCGAGGATCTTCCATCTTCCGAACAACGTCCCTTACAATCTTCCCTCAGCCCCTTGCTAAGGAAGTTCGCCGGCGTCTTCGACGACGAGACCGTCGAGCGCTTCCTCGTCGATTCATACGAGCGTCTCGCAACGACCTCAAAGAACCCGAGTTTCTTGAGCATCTTTGCCGAGCGATTCGCCTGGGAGCGCCTCGGAGCTATGGCCAAAGTCGAAACGACGACGGAGGGTAAACCGGGCGTCCTCTTTCTGTGCGTGCACAACGCCGGACGTTCGCAGATGGCGGCCGGTTGGCTGCGCCACATCGCGGGTGATCATATCGATGTCTACACCGGTGGCTCGGAGCCCGCAGATTCTTTGAATCCTGTCGTCGTCGAGGCAATGGTTGAGGTCGGCATCGACATCAGTGAGGAATTCCCAAAGCCCTGGACGGAAGAAGTTGTCAAAGCGGTGGACGCCGTTATCTCGATGGGGTGCGGAGACGTGTGCCCGATCTATCCCGGTAAGAAATACACCGATTGGGAGTTGGACGACCCTGCTGGCATGACGCTTGAGGGTGTTCGAAATGTGCGTGACGAACTAAAGGTACGTGTGCGGGGACTGCGGGACGAGCTCCTTGCCGCAAGGTCCTGAATCACGACACGTTTGTCGGTGGACACAATCTGAGACCAAGAGACGTACTGGCGCCAGAGATTGATATTGCCAATCCCCCCAATTTTCTCCAATCTTGCTCCATAATTTTTGCCACATGGATGTTTTGGACCCAGCCAAGGCCAGTGACACGCCTCATTTCCCAGTTTTTGCCCTATCAATCTTCGGATGAGGAAGCCGTTGCTCTGGCCCCTGAGCTACAAACTTCAAAAAGAAGGGAGAATGCCAAGGGGTGTCTATACAAGTGGTGCTGACGAATCAGTGACTGAGCATCTCACGAGCCTCGCGAATCGCGTAATAAAGAATCACGTAGCCCGCCAACGGGTCAGCCCACCACCAACCAGCGAACGCGTTCAACACCAGCCCCAGGAGAACCGCTCCCGCCAGGATTCCATCGATCATGGTGACGCGACCTTCGGCGGTGAGCACCGGGTTGTCTAAGGCCCTTCCGATCTTTGCTTTCCCCGCCGCTAGTGCGAACATGACCAGCGCAGTCGCCGCGGTCCACGTGATACCGACAGAACTGTGATGCGGAGGAAATCCGACGGCGAGAACGACGGTGCTCTGCACCGTCAAATAGATAGAAAGCGCCACGAAGGCCACGCCGATCATGCGCAAGGCTCGACGCTGTCGATTCTGCGCTACGTCAGCGAGTTCCCACAATACGACCGTCGACGCTCCGATTTCAATCACGCTGTCGACACCAAATCCCGCCAACGCCACCGATCGAGCCGCAACTGCCGCGTACGCGAGGATAATCACGCCAATGACGTTCCAACTCAGGGTCATTACTTCGAGCTGGCGCCCACGTCGCAACATGGCCGCCGTTGTCGCGATGTCGGATGCGCGAGTCACCGACCTATCTTAGAAAATTTGATTCTGAATTCGACGTGAATTCCACGCAACGTTCTTATCACGATACGTCCGCTGACTTCCGTTCGGTCGTGTCACCAACGGACACATAATTGCGAGTCAACACTCGTGAGTGCCAAGGCACGCAATATTTTCGTCCGTTGCACCACCCGTAGACTCCCCATTCGTGAACCAAGATCGACCGTGAGTCGACCAGAGCGACTCGTCCTCGCCCTCATCCTCAACTTGTCGTTGGTGGGCGCGCTGGTGGTCGTCGGTGAGTCCGCACGTTCGCTGGGCGTCATCGCCGCCGGCGGGGACTACTTAGCTGACGCCGCCGGTATTTGCGTAGCAATTCTCGCCTATCCTCTTTCGCGTCGATTCCCTCGAGTGCACTCAATCGCGGCATTGCTGAACGGCGGATGGCTACTGCTGCTATGTGTCGTCGTAGCAGTAGCAGCCGTTTCTCGACTGATTGCGGGTACCCCAGAAATTCATGGACTTCCCGTGGTCATCGTCAGTTCGATCGCGATGATCGTCATGATGATTACTGCACTTGTCCTGAACGTTGACTCCGATGAGGATACCGCCGCCGCCGATCTGAGTTCGCGCGCGGTGATCCTCGACACCCTGTCCGACGCCGCAGCAGCGGCGGGCGTTGCTATCGCCGGAGGAATCATCCTCGCGACACACGGTCTCTATTGGTTGGATCCCACCATTGCTCTCGTTATCGCTTCAGTCATTGGTTTTCACGCATTCCAATTGTTGCGCGAGGTACGACTCGCGCTACAGCGATGATGGACGACCGACCATCAACCATTGTTTCTGAATCGTGTCGGGAAATCGGGAGACTAAATTATTTCCAACACGGGCAGACTTTCTGACTCGCTGGTGTCATAGTGGCGAGCTGCGAAGCCGACGTTCCATGACGCCGGATTATCTTCCTAGGCGGCCCACCGGATATCTTTCAACTTCGATGGTGCCCCCACCACGTCGCCGGTTCTGGGCGGACGTGAGTCTGGCCGTCGACACAAATAGCCCTGCTCCTCACACGATGAATGATGAAATGACTAAATGCCCTGGTTGATTCTTCGCTCTTGAACGATGGTGGAGTTATGTGGTCTCAACCAGTGAGCAACGAGTCAGCGCAGATACTCAATCGGCTCGCTCGTCCCGTCACTGGGACCGTTGAGGACTACGACGAACTACTGGGGCTCGTTGATGGACGTCAACTCGTACTCATCGGCGAAGCCTCGCACGGAACACACGAGTTCTACCGAGAACGCATTCGAATTACGCGACGGCTCATTGACGAGCTGGGGTTCAACGCGGTGGCCTTCGAAGGCGACTGGCCCGACACCTACCGGATTAACCGATACGTGATGGGTGATTCCGACGACGCCGACGCGCGCACTTCGCTCGGAGGATTTCGGCGCTTCCCTACTTGGATGTGGCGAAACCGCAATGTGCTCGAGTTCATCCAATGGCTGAGAGCGCATAACGACACCCAGTCCAGCCCGTCGACGAAGGCCGGCTTCTACGGTCTCGACCTTTATAGCTTGCGCGCTTCGATCGAAGCAGTCGTCGACTACCTTGAGCGCGTCGATCCCGAGGAGGCACGACGAGCCCGCGAACGCTACTCGTGCTTCGACCACGTGGGCGCCGATGGTCAAGCCTAGGGGTACGCCTTGGCGAGCGGCGCCGCCGATCCGTGCGAGGACGCGGTCATATCGCAGCTACTCGAGCTACGACGACAATCGGAGAACTACCGGTTCGCCCGTGGCATCGCCAATGAGGACGAACAGTTCTACGCCGAACAAAATGCCCAACTCGTGCACGATGCCGAGCAGTACTACCGCCTCATGTACCGAGCCAATGTGTCGTCGTGGAATCTACGCGATTCGCACATGGCAAACACCCTCGACCATTTGATCGAATATCTCGGTCATCGGTCCGCGACCACCAAAGTGGTCGTGTGGGCCCACAACTCGCACGTGGGCGATGCCCGGGCAACCTCGATGGGCGTTCGAGGCGAACTCAACATTGGTCAACTGGCTCGCGAACGATACGGTGACCAAGCGCTACTGGTCGGATTCAGCACTCACACCGGGTACGTGACTGCCGCCTCCGATTGGGGAGGCCCGACCGAACGAAAACGTGTTCGTTCGGCTCGCCCCGACAGCCATGAAGCAATGTTGCACGCCGCAGGGATACCACAGTTCTGGGTGTCTACCCACGACTTTGCCGTCGACGAGGAGTTGCTAGGTACTCGTTTGGAGCGCGCGATCGGTGTTATCTATCGTCCCGAGACCGAACTACAAAGTCATTACTTCGATGCCGACCTGGCCCAACAGTTCGATATCGTAATCCACCTCGATCACACGCGAGCCTTGGAACCGCTCGAATTGACTCCCCTGTGGGATGCGGGCGAACCTTCCGAAACATATCCGACGGGGCTGTAACAACATGCACCTGCCCGACAAGTTTAGAGACCGGATCGAGGCGGGCCAGTTGCTCGGTGAACGCTTGAGATGTCTCGCATCCGAACGGCCGGTCGTGCTCGGACTGCCACGAGGCGGAGTGCCAGTCGCGTTCGAAGTCGCCCGAGTGCTCCCCAGTCCGCTCGACGTTCTGGTGGTACGCAAGTTAGGCGTGCCCCTTCAACCCGAGTTAGCGTTCGGAGCGATCGGCGAGGATGACGCACAGGTCATCAACACGCAGCTCGTCGAGCTACTTGGACTCTCGAAAGACACGATCGCTGAGGTGGTGCGGCGCGAGCGCGCCGAACTAATTCGCCGCGCGGAACTCTACCGCGGCAAACGGATTGCCCTCGCGCTGAGTGGAAGGACGGTCGTAATCGTTGACGATGGTCTGGCCACTGGAGCCACCGCTCGGGTCGCGGTAGAAGTTACTCGATCTCGCGGGGCCAAGAGAACCGTCATCGCGGTCCCGGTGTCACCGCGCGAGACCATCGCCGAATTGAAACCATTGACCGACGACGTAATCAGCCTGCGTGTTCCCGCCCAATTCCGAGCGGTCGGCGACTGGTACGAGGACTTCGACCAGACCACCGACGATGAAGTCATGTCGCTGCTACGAAGATCGGCGAACACTGGCGAACTTGGACACTGACTAGTACCCAGCCCAGACAAACTTTCGGTTCTGCACGCGCCAATTGCGAACGAGGACGAGCACCTGGTTTCGGACGAAAGACTCTAGGTAGTTATCCATCGTTCCCGATACCTTGTGAGTACTTTCGGGCGCCTTAGGTTCCCAACACTGCTCAGGATTTCGCATCCGGCGGCCCGTCCTCTTCACGGACCGTCAGAATTACACCACTTCGTCAACCGAATTAGTTTCGGGACGACGTGCGCTTTCCCGTCATTAGGTGATGTGCCTTTGGCGAAAGTCCGCTCTACTCAAACACAATTTCTCGACCCCGTGGAGACGGTACTGAAGTATCGGTGGGGGTATCTCCGCGTTGATTTCTTCGCGGTATTGCTACATCGCTCAAGGCGACGATCATTCCCAAATTGTCAACCGGGCGGCTGTGTCACCGTTTGCGACGCCAACAATAGGGTTGCTTCATGGAACTTAAAACACTTGGTCGTACCGGAGTAAGAGTGAGCCCACTGTGCCTAGGCGCAATGATGTTCGGCGATTGGGGCAACCCGGATCACGATGATTCGGTACGAATCATTCACCGCGCGCTGGACGCAGGCATCAACTTCATCGACACGGCCGACGTCTACTCCCAGGGCGAATCAGAGACCGTTGTCGGCAAGGCACTCTCCTCGATCGACCGCTCGCGCGTCGTACTTGCGACGAAAGTCCACTTCCCCATGGGAGACGACCCCAACGCCCAGGGCAACTCTCGGCGCTGGATTACCGCTGAAGTAGAGAACAGTCTTGGTCGACTCGGAACTGATTACATCGACCTCTACCAAATTCACCGTCCCGACGAGTCAACTGACATCCACGAAACGCTCGGCGCTCTCACGGATCTGGTGCACGCGGGCAAGATTCGCTACTTCGGATCATCAACCTTCCCAGCCGACATGACCGTCGAAGCTCAGTGGGTATCCCGGACGCGCCAACTCGGGCGTTTCTCGACTGAGCAGCCGCCCTACTCAATTCTGGTGCGGGGTATCGAGCGCGACCTTCTCCCGGTGGCGCAGACATACGGGATGGGCGTCATCTCGTGGAGTCCCCTCGCGGGCGGCTGGCTCTCTGGCAGTTACGGCGAAGGAAAACCCAATATCAGCCGTCGTTCGGAGCGACTTCCCGCACGATACGATCTCGCCATCCCTGAGAACCAGGAGAAACTCGAGGTTGTCAACCAGCTCACGAAACTCGCGGAAGAGTCCAATCTCAGTCTCATTCACATGGCGTTGGCTTTCGTGCTCGAACACCCCGCCGTGACGTCAGCGATCATCGGACCACGCACGATGGAACAACTTGAATCACAACTTGACGCCGCTGACCTTCGACTCGAAGTATCGGTCTTGGATCGCATCGATGAAATCGTACCGCCGGGCACCAACCTCAACCCCGGCGATGCCGGTTGGATTCCACCGTCGCTAACTAACGCCTCGAAGCGTCGTCAAGTTCGCGCCTAGATTTCTAGCCACCGAGCGCGCCGGTGGGAACCCGATATCGACGCGAAAACAGCAAACGGACCGTTGATTTTCCAATTGATCAACTCTTTCCGGGTGAATCCAGTCGTGTTGGGGACGTCCCGAATTTTCGGAACGTAAGATTTCGCAGATTGCATTCCCTCGGCCTCCACGGCGACCAGTTAACCGAAGGCGTTCCATGAAAACGATTGCTGTCATCGCTCATAAGAAGAAAACCTTCGGGGGAGGGCTCGGAGAACTACGCCAATTGCTTCGGGGTTATGGTTACGCTGATCCTCTTTGGTACGAAGCGACTAACAGCCGGGAAACGGCCCAGTTCGCCCGCAACGCCGTAGAAGCAGGCGCTGAACTCCTGCTCGTTTGGGGAGGCGACGGAACGGTACAACGCTGCATCAATGCCGTCGTGGATTTTGATGTGGAATTGGCGTTACTGCCCGCGGGCACCGCCAACCTCCTCGCAATGAATCTGAAAATACCCCTCGACTTGAAGAGTGCCGTCGAAGTCGCCATACACGGAAAAGTTCGCCCTTTGGACGTGGGCGTCCTCAACGGCAAGTGCTTCGCCGTGATGGCGGGTGTCGGCTTCGATGCCGTAATAATGAAGAAGGCCGACGGGAACGCCAAAGATCGATTTGGTCGGCTGGCGTACTTGTGGACAGGTATCCAATCGATGCGAGTCGACGCCAGATGGACGGAGATCCGTGTGGATGGTCGCAAATGGTTCACTGGAGAGGCAACTTGCGTTCTCATTGGGCAGATGAATTCGGTCGCACGCGGAGTATCAGTGTTTCCCGTCAGTCGACCAGACGACGGACTCATCGAGGTTGGTGTCGTAACGGCCAAGAATGCGCTCCAATGGGCCAGTGTGTTGGCGCGAATGGTGGTGGGCAAAGCGCATCTCTCGACCCTTACTCAAATGACCCAGGGACGTGAGATTGACATCGTGCTGGACCGTCCAACGCTGTATGAGTTGGACGGCGGAGCAAGAAAAGCGCGGAAGTCCTTCGAAGTCAAAGTGAGGCCGGACGCAATCAAAGTACGGATTCCCCGTGCGAGCTCGCGGTGAGTAGCGCCAAGTTGGTGCCGGAGACGAGGGAGTTAACGGGTGACGACGCGCTCGCAGTGCTACGGCGCGTCGGTTGGCTCACGCTATTGAAGGACGCCTGGCAAAGACTTCGTGTCGCCGACGGTTTCAGCCACGCCCGTTCCTTCGCCTATCTCACATCGCTAGTCGCAATAGAGGCGCTCGTTGGCCTCGTCGGTCTAGCCAACGTCATTCATACGGGAAGTCTGAGTCGAGTCATCGACGCAGCGATACTCAAAGTAGTCCCGGGGCCAGCAGGCCATACCCTGACCACGGCCGTTTCCCAAGCGAATCACAATGGGGCTGAACACCACTACGGTGCCATCGTTTTGGGTCTCGTTGCCTCGCTCGTCACTGCCACTACTGCGATGGGCCAACTTGAGCGTGGCCTCAACCGCATTTACGGCGTCGAACAGGATCGAACTTTTCGAGAGAAATACTTAGTCGCTGTACTGGCGGCACTCGGCGCGGGTACGTTGACCACAGCAGCGTTTGTCTGTTTAGCGTTAGGTGACCAACTCTTCACATCGAACCCGTCCGGCCTTCTAGGCACCCTATGGTCGGACCTTCGCTGGCCGCTCGGTATCGCCCTGATCGCCATCGCCGTAACTGTCTCGTTTCGTCAATCCCCTCGACGTCGCCAGCCGCGTCTCTCGTGGATGGTGGTCGGTTCAACGATTTCGGTATCCATGTGGGCATTGTCAACGGCAGGCCTGGGCCTGTTCTACTGGTCGAGTTCGTCATTCGGCTCCACGTATGGCCCACTTGCCGGAGTCGTTGCACTTCTATTGTGGAGTCTGTTGTCGGCGATCTCGCTCTTCTACGGCGCGGCCGTCGCGGCCCAACTCGAAGCCGTACGCGCTGGCGTGCCGGGACCCCAAGATCAACGAAAAGTCGCCTCGTCTGATCCAGAAACTGGCGACGCGGCGTCCCCGACGATACATTGCTCATAGAGTCGTTCTTTGGATGCTGACCCGAGGATCCGTGGCGAGTTACCAAAGTTCGGTGGAGCTTTGGTCGCCGTAGAGGACATTTTTGGACCACGTATCTTTGGCTGAATTTGTACCGACACTTTGGCGCAAATCATTGCGTGGTCGTTCATCCAACGTGGGCTAAGTACTCGAGTGCGGTACCGTGGCGAGTCATGGAACTCGATGACTGGTTTCTGACCGCCCCAGAGCGCGGCAATGACCAAAGTACCGTCGACGAGCGTCACCAGTCAGGGTCAGCGTGGACGGAGGGAAACGAAGTTCTTTTCCTCATCGATGGGGCTACCTACTTCGAGCATCTCGCCCAGGCCTTTGACGCCCTTGAGCCCGGTGACCAGTTACGATTCACGGATTGGCGAAGCGACTTCGATGAGCGTCTTGTACCGGGTGGGGGCACGATCGGGGATCGTATGACGGAGGCGTGTCGCCGCGGTGTCGACGTTCGCGGACTCCTTTGGCGTTCGCACAGTGACTCACTTGCTTTCAGCGCCAAAGAGAATCGACGTTTCGCCTCCTTGATCACCGAGTCGGGAGGCGAAGTCCTGCTCGACGAACGAGTACGGCGAGGTGGATCACACCATCAAAAACTCTTGATCTTTCGTCATCTCGCGCGCCCCGAACTCGACGTCGCCTTCGTGGGCGGCATCGACTTGAGTCATGGTCGTCACGACGACGGCGCTCACGATGGCGACCATCAGGTCATCAAATTGGACGAGCGCTACAGTGCGCGACCCCCGTGGCACGACGTGCAACTCGAAGTCCGCGGACCCGCCATCAGTGATCTCGATATAACTTTCCGCGAGCGTTGGCAAGATCCGACACCACTGAATTACAGCGGTCCTCTGAGGGCACGCGTCTCGCGTGCGACGTCGCGCGATCGCGTCGCCACCCCCCTTCCACCGGCGTTGCCAGACCCTCGCGAGCGAGGAAGCCACGCCGTGCAGGTACTGCGTACATATCCTGTGCGCCGATTGCACTATCCCTTCGCACCCACCGGTGAACGCAGCGTTGCCCGTGCGTTCACCAAGGCCGTCGATCGTGCGCGGGGTCTGATCTATCTCGAAGACCAGTACTTTTGGTCAGCCGAGATCGCCAAGATTCTGGCGAGAGCCCTACGGCGTCATCACACTCTTCAACTCATCATCGTGGTACCGCGCTACCCCGATAAGGACGGGATTCTGTCGGGTCCTCCCAGCAGATTCGCCCAACAGCGAGCAATAGCAATCGTGAAGGCCGCGGGCGGCGAACGCGTCGGAATTTACGATCTGCATAACGAGGCGGGAGTTCCAATCTACGTTCATGCCAAAGTCTGCATTATCGACGACATATGGGCGACTGTGGGCTCCGACAACCTCAATCGGCGCTCGTGGACCCACGATTCAGAGTTGTCGTGCGCGGTCATCGACGAGGAACTTGACATGCGGGCCCCTCGTGACCCCGGCGCTTTGGGCGACGGTAGCCGCCGATTTGCCCGCGATCTGAGGATAGGGTTGTGGGCCGAACATTTGGGTCGTTCGCCCGACGACCCCACTCTGATAGACGTCGGCCATGCGTGCACTTTGTGGCGAGAGACAGCGGCTGCAACGGAGACCAAGAATTCTGACGAAAGTGCGGATTCGCTGCGGCGCATACGAATACAACCTCATGTCGTCGATTCCGTGAACGGCGTGATGAAACCGTGGGCCGCTCTCGCATACCGCTTTGTCTTTGACCCTGATGGTCGTCCTTTTTCGCTTCGACTCAAGAACCGTTTCTAAGATAGAAAATGCCGAAATCGCGCGGCCGCCATCACTCGTCAACGCAAGGCGATTGTCACGGTTTACGCTCTTTTGAGTGACTTCCCACGCGACGTTCGACCAGCCACTGCTTGGAATTTACGCCAGCAGTAAGGAGTATCTCGGCGTTGTCACAATCACCTTGCCATACTCGCCGTGTGGAACAGCGCATTAGTCTCGTCACCCTCGGAGTCAATGACCCCGCTATCGCTCGAACGTTTTACGAATCGATGAGTTGGCAAGGCGCTCAATAGCCTGATGATGAGGTGTGCTTTTTTCGAGTGGGCCCTATGGTATTTGGACTTTGGACGGCACTCGGCGGTCACGGTGGGCCGAGCATCGAATTGGCATACAACGTAGCGACACCTGACGACGTCGCCGCCACACTCTCTGATGCTGAACGCGCCGGCACGACAATCCTTCGCTCCGCTGGCGTCGCGGTGTGGGTAGGCACCACAGGCGCCTTCGCCGATCCCGACAGCTACACGTGGGAAGTCGCCCCTAATCCGGGATGGACGCTGAACGAGGATGGGTCCATCCGCATTTAAAGGGACTTGTTCCTCCGGAGGTTCGACGGTTGAAATACCGTTGCTCCGCGGCTCGTCTTACTACGATGTCCTGGTGACAATAGAGACCGCGAATATGAGTGCCCACGACATCGACCTCTCCGCCACGGAGTTCTGGCTGCGGCCACTCAGCGAACGAGAAGAAGCCTTTCGCCTCCTGCGCCGTGACCTCCCCATTGGTCACTACGACACACCGATCATGGAGGGGTCGACCCTCGAACTACCTCCGGACAATGGTTACTACTCACTGACCCGTCACGCCGACATCGCTGAAGCGTCGCGTCGTCCCGACGTCTTCATCTCCGCTCCGGGCTCCGTGTCGATCATCGACTTTCCGCCGGAGATCGTCGAATACTTCTCCGGCATGATCTCCACCGACAATCCCAAGCACGCCCGACTACGCCGGATTGTCTCGAACGCGTTCAGTCCGAAGAACGTCCGGGTTATCGAAGAGTCCATCGAACGCGTTGCCGACACGGTGCTCACTCGAGCACTCAATGAGGGAGTGGGCGACTTCGTCATTGACGTCGCCGCACCCTTCCCGCTCGAGATCATTTGTTCGATGATGGGCGTTCCCGAGAGCGAGTACGCGACGGTGCTCAAATGCTCGAACGTCATTCTCTCCATGGGAGACTCCGAGTTCATTCCCGTGGGCAGCGACCCGACCATCGCCTTTATTGAAGCTGGCGCGACGTTGACGGGCATCATGGAAGAACTCGCCACGTTCCGCGTCGACAATCCCATCGACGACATCACCAGTGCGCTCATCAACGCGACGATCGAGTCCGAGAAGTTGACTCGACAGGAATTGGCGTCCTTCTTCGTCCTCCTCGTGACCGCGGGCAGTGAGACCGTGCGCACCGCCCTCACGCACGCGCTGATTGCCTTCGACGAATTTCCCGACCAGAAGCAACTCCTCGCCGATGACTTTGAGGGACTCCACAAGACTGGTGTCGATGAGATCGTGCGCTGGGCCACTCCGATTTCGTGGATGCGCCGGACCCTCGCCTCGAACTACACCCTGTCGGGCTTCGAATTGGAGGCCGGCGACAAAGTCGTCATGTTTTACAACTCCGCGAACCGCGACGAGGACGTCTTCGTCGACCCGTACAAGTTCGACCTGGCGCGTACGCCGAACGACCACTTCGGATTCGGCGCGCCCGGTCCGCACTTTTGCCTCGGGTCTCACTTAGCTCGTCGTGAGATCTCGGTGATGTGGCGCAACCTGCTGTCGCGCACGCCGACGATTCACCACACCGGTGCGCCGGTACGACTCGCTTCGAGCTTCGTGAACGGGATCAAGCACGTCGACTACAGCTTCTAGATCGCTCGAGTCACCTTCACCTCATTGACAACGTCGCACCGGGCATCGTTGCCAACTCGTGCTGTTTACCTCGTGCAGCCTTCGCTCATGAACCACGAGAACCTATACTCGAGCTCGTGCGCGGCGAGACGTCATACCGGAACTCGACGTCAGAGACGTCCTAAACGCGTGTCGTCAGCCCTGCGCGTCGCCAACCTCAAGAAATCGTACGGGGACCTCGCGGCAGTCAATGACATCAGTTTCGACGTGCAACGCGGTGAGGTCTTCGCCCTACTCGGCCCCAACGGCGCCGGCAAGACGACGACCATCGAGATTCTCGAGGGCTTCCTACGCCGCGATCAGGGGACGGTCGAAGTACTCGGCGTGGACCCCGGCGATCGCCAGCACCTGAGGTGGTTGCGCGATCGCATCGGTGTGGTTCTTCAGGAACTCGCCGTCGAGTCGTTCTTCACGGTTCGCCAGGTGCTCGAGCGTAACGCCGGCTTCTATCCCCACCCGCGCCCCGTGGACGAGGTCATCGAATTGGTGGGGCTGAGCGAAAAGGGTGACGCCAAGGTCAAGAAACTTTCGGGTGGTCAGCAACGGCGTCTCGATATTGGCCTGGGCATCGTGGGAAATCCCGAACTGCTCTTTCTCGACGAACCGACCACCGGCCTGGACCCCGCCGCCCGGCGTACGACCTGGGAACTCATTCGACTATTGGCCTCCGAAGGCACGACGGTGCTGATGTCGAGTCACTACATGGACGAAGTCGAAGCGCTCGCTCAGCGTGTGGCCGTGCTCTCTCGCGGACAGATTGCCGCTCTGGGGTCGACCGCCTCACTCGGGGGGCGCGACACCAGCGAAGCCGCAATCCGCTTCACGCTCCCCATTGGCGTCGCGGTGGGCGACCTACCGATTGCTCCCTCACGCGTTGTCGGTCGCGTCGTGGAGGTTCGGACGTCAGATGAACTCATGGTGCTGCACGAACTCACCGGTTGGGCGCTAGAACGCCACGTCGCTCTCGCTGGGTTGATCGTCGCGCGTGAGACGCTCGAAGACATCTACTTGGCCCTCACGCGTAGCGACCGCGACGGTTCCGACGGCAAGACCCCGTGAGTTCAACCACCCACGAGACGACAACGCGGCGACCCTGGCTACGTGACGTGCGCCTGGTCGTCCACCAGGTCAAGTACGAACAACTCGCGTTCTGGCTCAACCGAGTGGGCGCGGTCTTCACCGTGGGCTTCTCGGTCGTCTTTCTGGTGCTGCTCGGCTTAAGTGCCGGTAATCAGCGAGAATCTGCTCTCGGAAATATCCGCCTCGTTGAGTACTACGTCCCGGGATTCATCGCCTACGGAGTGATGGCCGCCGGCTTCACCACTCTGTCCATCACCATTGTGGTTCGCCGCGAGACGGGGCTACTCAAAAGACTCCGACTGAGTCCCTTGCCCACCTGGGTGCTGATTACCTCAATCTTCATTAGCACGACGATCGTCGCCCTCGTGCAGGTGCTGCTGCTCATGGTGATCGGGCGCCTCGGCTACGACGTCGCGTTTCCCTCGTCGTGGGTTCCAATGCTCGTCGCGGTGTTCGTGGGCATCGTGAGTTTCTCGGCGATGGGCGTCGCCATTAGCTCCGTTATCCCCAATCAAGAAACTGCTGGCCCCGTGACCAGCATCGTCTTCTTCGTTCTGCTCTTCCTCGCGGGGCTCTGGTTCCCGCTCCCGGCCGGATCGGGTCTCGCCAAATTCTCGAATTACCTCCCGGTACGAAACCTCATGACGGCGTTGGACCGGTCCTTTCAGATTCCTCGAAACACCTCACCGTGGGCCTGGCACGACATGTTGGTCGTTGCGCTCTGGGGCCTGGGCGCGACGCTCTTATCGCTGCGTCGCTTTCGCTGGTCACCTCGCCGCTCGTAGCCAATCCACTCGGCGCGACCGGTAGCCGAGGTCGTGTCGAGATGTTCCAGCACCGAATGCGACGACGCTCGACGGGGCTGATCTTCTTTTCTCGCCAATAAGTGTCCATGCGAGTGGTATCTGATCGTCGTAGGGGATGAATCGGTTCGCCGCAGAGTGCGACTTCCGGTTCGATCTTCCCCAGCTGATCACGTCAGGAGGTAACGACATGCACCCAGGCATCTACTACCAGATCTACTGCTCGCAACGACAATTGAGTCGCTCGGAGCAACGAGAAGTCGACGCCCGTTTTGGTGCACTCGCCGCGGCGATGTCGAATCCTCGGTTCGCGTTGGCGATGCACCTGCGACACTATTACCGTCGACGGCACCGACAGACGTTCTCCAGCTCAACGGATGAGACTACGACCAAAAGACGAATGATTTCTCGCAACAACCCAGCAATCAAGGAGGCTAGAAATGCAGTACATGTACATCCACACGGTTGACGAAAATCTCGTAAGGGACGACGCGCGCGACGCCGAGATCCAAGAGGTTCTGGACTCGTGGCTCAACAAGACAATGTCCTCGGGAGTCAATCTGCAGGGCAGTCGACTGCGACCCTCCAGCGACGCCACGACGGTGCGAGTGCGCCGCGACGAAGTGACACTCACCGACGGACCCTTCACCGAAACGAAGGAACAAGTAGCGGGCTACGACATTGTCGAGTGCCCCAGCATGGAGGAGGCTCTGGCCTGGGCTGCGAAGCACCCCACGGCGCTGATCGGTTCTATCGAGGTCCGTCCCTTGTACGAGCAGGTGGACAGGGCAGTACTGCCCGACGAAAAGCCGACGACGAAGCGGTACATGCTCATCGTGTGCGTCGATGAGACGATCGAACTTTCTCCCGAGGAGATTGCGGGTATCGGTCCCGCGACCGATGCCTGGGTGACGGAGGCGCAGGGGAAGGGCATGCGACTCTTCGGCAGTCGATTGACGGGGGCGGACGAAGCGCGGACCCTGCGCATCAGCGACGGAGATGTGATCGTGACCGACGGACCATTTGCCGAGACCAAGGAGCAGATCGCGGGCTTCGACGTCTTTGAGTGCGCCGACCTCGACGTGGCGCTCGACTTTGCCGCGCGCCATCCGGTCGCCACGTTCGGGGCACTCGAGGTTCGCCCGTTTTGGTAACTGCCGATGGACCGGGTGAAAGCTCGCGCGAGAGTCACTGGAGCGTGTCGCCCGACACTCCGAGCGACGGACCGATGCCGACGATTATCTCCACCTTCCGCGAGGAATGGGGGCGCATCGTCGCCACACTGGTGCGACGAACGGGCGACTGGGATCTGGCCGAGGAGTGCACCCAGGACGCGTTTGAACGTGCCCTCGCACGCTGGCCGCACGACGGCGTCCCCGAGCGCCCAGGCGCGTGGCTCATGACGGTGGCGCGCAACCGCGCCGTCGACCGTCTTCGTCGCGACACACTTAGGGCGACCAAGCTGCAACAAGTAGCGATGCTGGGCGCCCCTGACGCGTCGCGAGACTCGAACGACGAGGACGGTCGAGACGGCGATTCCATCGACGAACGACTCCGACTCATCTTCACGTGCTGTCACCCGGCCCTCGCACTTGAAGCTCGCGTTGCCTTGACGCTACGGACACTGACGGGTCTCAGTACGTCGGAGATCGCCCGCGCGTCTCTTGTGCCGGAAGCCACCATGGCCAAGCGGCTCGTCCGAGCCAAGCACAAGATTGCGAACGCTGGCATTCCCTATCGAGTACCTAGTCACGATTCACTCGGGCCTCGCACCACGGGCGTGCTGGCCGTCATCTACCTGTTGTTCAATGAGGGGTACTCTGCCAGCGCGGGTTCGGAACTTGTTCGCACCAACCTCTGCGAGTACGCGCTCGAATTAGCTCGTCTCGTGGCGCACCTGCTGCCCGAAGAGCCCGAAGCGAAGGGTCTGGTCGCCCTCACCCTCTTTCAGCACTCTCGCCACGATGCGCGCGTCGACGCCCGTGGCAACCTCGTCACGTTGGAAGACCAGGACCGGTCACGCTGGAACCGAGACGATATCGACGAGGCGCAACGGTGGCTCAACGACGCACGAATGCAGGAACCCTTCGGCCCGTACCAATTGCAGGCAGCCATCGCGGCACACCACGCTCGGGCAGATTCGACGTCGGGAACTGACTGGCGCGCCATCGCGCGTCTCTACGGCCAACTCGTCGACGCCACTGGCTCTCCCGTCGTGGAGTTGAACCGGGCGGTCGCGGTCGCCATGTGCGACGGCCCGGCAACGGCGTTGGACCTCGTCGACCGGATCGCGGCGTCCGCGACACTGCAGGGCTATTACCTCCTCCCCGCGACACGGGCCGACTTTCTTCGGCGACTGGGTCGGCGCGATGACGCGGCGCGTTCGTACCGCCAGGCGCTCGACCTCGTCGGCACCGAACCCGAACGCAGGTTTCTCACGATGCGCCTCGCCGAAGTGACCGACTGAACGCCCACGGTCATTGAGGCACTTCGGGCGAAGAACACCTCCGACGCAGCCCAACGTAGGGGCACTCGAATCGCGACCACCCGAAAAGCAACCCGAGACCCGTGGTCCGCTTCGAGGGTGACGTCTCGTCGTCCACTCACGTCGTGGATATCGTAGGTGTGATCCGGTTCGCACTCCACCCTCCGCGGTGGTAGCCCATCGGTGACGAGGACCACCCGACGTGAGGCGAGACGTGACATGACAGACGCGGAGCACGAAAACTTAGAGACACTTCCGTCTGACGTCTCCGCGAGTTCGGGCGACGCACGTTCATCGTTGGACGAGCGCGTCGGTGCCCTGCGCGGCTCCGCCGCCGTCGGGGTGGGCCGCTCGTTCTGGTTGTACACCGGCGCGATCGTTCTGATCATCGTGGCGGTCGTCGTCGTGATCAGTTTCATCTCGGCGTCGAACGACAACGCCCGCGTCGACCGCATGAAATCTCACGGGATCTCCGTGACAGTAACCGTGGTGGATTGCACTGGCAACCTCGGTGGAAGTGGCAGCAATGGTGTGGGGTACACCTGTCGCGGTAACTACCAGGTCAACGGCGTCAGCTACCACGAACCGATTGGTTCGATGACGGCCTTTTCGCCGCCCGGCACCACGGTGAGTGGCGTGGTGGACCCCGCCCAGCATGGCACCGTCGTGGTGTCCTCGGCTATTCGAGATTCCTCCACGTCAAATGGCGTGTATCTCGCCCCGAGTGCACTGGCCGCGGCGTTTCTTCTCCTCGCCCTTTTCTACGTTCGCATCGGGCGGCGATCACGACGCCGTCACGACCCGACGGGTGTGCCGCTCTCGCGGACGTGACGGGCGTCGTCGCATTTATCAGAGCACGTCGAAGGCTGCTACGTTCCAGTTATGACGTCGAGCGCTCTCAGTGATTCCATCGAACTCCCCGACGGGCGTCGACTCGACGTACGAGTCAGTGGACCCGTTGACGCCACGCCGCTGATCTTTCACCACGGGACTCCGGGGGCGGTCGTGCCGATTCGCTCGATGGAGCGAATCGCCCTCGAGCGTGGTCTTCGTCTGGTGACCACGTCGCGTCCCGGGTACGGCGGCTCGACCCGCCAAGCGGGCCGGCGAGTTGTCGACGTGGTCGCGGACACGTCAGAGGTTCTGACGTGGCTGGGAGTGAATCGTTGCGTTGTGGCGGGATGGTCCGGGGGTGGTCCCCACGCGCTCGCGTGCGGGGCTCGTCTCGACGAGGTCGCCGCCGTATTGATCATCTCAGGGGTGGCTCCCTTCGACGCCGAAGGTCTGGATTGGTGGTCAGGCATGGGACAGGACAATCTCGATGAGTTCGCCACCGCAGTCCAAGGTGAAGGACCTCTTCGCGCCTTCTTGGAGAGCTTCGAGGACCACTTCAAACAGATCACGGCTCCCGAGATCGTCACGTCCCTCTCCTCCGTCTTGCCCGACGTGGACAAGGCGGTCCTGACCGACGAATTCGGCGAAGACCTGGCCGCCGCGTTCCATGCGGCTTTCGCCACGGGCGTCGACGGTTGGCTCGACGACGACTTGGCCTTCACGCAGCCGTGGGGATTTGAGCTGAACGAAGTCACGGTTCCCACGATGGTGTGGCAGGGCGGAGCGGACTTGATGGTTCCGTTTCGTCACGGCCAATGGCTGAGCGCGCACCTGTCCCACGTCAGTTCTCATTTGGAGCACGACGAGGGCCACCTTTCCATCGGCGTCGGTTCAATGGATCGGATGCTCGAGGAGATCGCCGTTCACGCGGAGCGCTAGGACAAGGCAGCAGCGGGCTTCGTCAGCTCAGCGTCTGAGCGTCGAACTCGACTGACGCGTCGTTGAGCGAGACCACCGTGGTGGGGTGAATCAATTGGTGCGACGGCTTCGCCAGTCGCACCACTGTGCCCAGAGCGACGAATCCAACGGCGTGCGAGGCGAAGTGCATGGGTCCCTCTTGTACCTTGACGTCAACGACGCCCGTACCCTGCATTTCTAGGGCGACGTCTTGCATACGTTCCATCGCGGCCTCGCGCGACGAGTACATCGCCTCGGTGAAATTCGTCAGCTCGACGTTCTGGGACTGTTGTTGGAGTGCGGCACTCATCGTGCGGCGCGGGGCGAAGACAAAACTGGCGCCTGACGCCAGGCCGAGCGGTTCCCAACCGGCGATCATCAACATGGTGAAGTCACGAGCGGAGAGGTCCGAAGCGAACACGCTCCTCTCGAGTCGCTGGGTGGTGTCGACCGGTCGAACGGCGGTACCGACCAACGAAATCTCGACGTGCGTGGGATGGATGGCGCGTTCGATGTGCATCCCGACGACCCCGTGGCCGCCGGCGTTGGCCGCCTCACGCAGGATGCGGGCCGTGGCGTTCGAAAAAGCCTTCGCGTGAGCGTGCGACGCGGCTTCGATCTCGCCCTGACCCCAGTTCCAGTAGCCGTAGGGAATCGAGTACAACGA
Source organism: Acidimicrobiales bacterium (assembly GCA_036509795.1). Classification (GTDB taxonomy): domain Bacteria; phylum Actinomycetota; class Acidimicrobiia; order Acidimicrobiales; family RAAP-2; genus RAAP-2. The sequence continues at coordinate 36,305 of DATCEX010000027.1, read as the reverse complement.
CACGCCGCTCACCAACTCGACCGGTTCCCAGCCAATGGAGTGAAGATTGAGCTCCTCGTCGATGGACAGATCCGACGTCATGGACTTCGCATCGGTGACGGCGGTACTGACCGTGTCGAACGCGCGACGTACCTCGTCGCGCAGACTCATCGGTGGCACCGGACGCGGCGCGCTCACGAGAGACGTACCGTGGGTCGAGGGGTCGCCAAGGGGTCGAAATCTTTGAAACGTCGGACGCGATTGCCGCTCAGGCGTGACTGCACCTCGAGGTCGCCCTTGGAGAATTCCCTCGTCGACAACTCGAGGTGGGCGCCGTGCAGGGGATCGCCCTGCAGCGCCGAGCGCACCCTCGACCGGGCCAGGTCGCGCACCTTGCTCTGGGCGTCCACGACCTGAACGATCTCCCCGGCGCTCCCGGCGTTGGCCCACATGCCGCCGGTGCCTTCCATCAGGTATTCCGTCATGCAGTACGCCCACACGCGCACCGAGGCGACTGCCGTGACGATCGAAACGGGTGCGTACCCGGCCTCGAAGGTCTTGGCCAGACGCTGGCCAGCGAGAAAGGTACTCCACGGCGTCTCGGTGGGCGCCGGGGCGCCGAGCACCTTCACCGCGGTGCCGCGCAGGTGGAACTCGACCACACCGGTGTCACTGAGGGGGTTCTCGCTATCTATGACGCCGACGACGCCGTGAGCACCGAGCGCCTGGGCCTCTTCCATCATGCGCGAGTATGCGCTATTGAAACCGGTGCGCCACGCGTCTTCGATCCAGGGCTGCTGATAGTTCTGTCCCCAGGCCCGGTGTTCGGCCGAGATCATGCCGTGGGGACACTGGTAGTTCTGCACGTATCCCCCCTGCGCGCCGTTGTAGGGATTGAGACCTCGTCCCATGCCACTCATCGTGAACGCCCCCCAGCGCATGGCACAAAATCCCTGCACGAGACCCAAGGGATCAAGTCCCATCTCGAGACAGGCTCCGAAGTCCGACACACTGAGGGCCGACGAGAAAGCGCCTTGGTCGAAACGACGTTGCGCGGCCTCGGGAAGATCGCTGGGTGCGTCGGGCATCAGTTGTCGAGCGAGATGATGGTCGTGGGCTTGACGAGGGTGACGTCGTCGGATGTCTTCGTGACCGCCGTGCCGAGGGCCAGAAACTCAATGGTGTGCGATCCCCACTGGTGCGACTTCTCCTCGAGGCGAACGCCCACGATACCCGACGCGCCCAGTTGCGTTGCCTCATCTTGCATCCGGGTCATCGCTAGTTCGCGCGCCTCGTAGAGGGCTTGGGTGAAGTTGGGCAACTCCACGTTCTGGCCGGTCGTTCCCAACGTCTGGCCGAGTCCGCGGTGAGCGATGTGGTACACGCAGGTCCCCATCACCAGACCTTGGGGCATGTAACCCGTCTGACTCAGGGTCCAAAAATCCTGACCCGAGAGGTCCGAGGTGAAGGGCTTACCGAGCTTGTTGAGCCGCGAGACTCCATCTTCCGCCTTGACGGCGGTACCGACGGCGATGAATTCCGCGGCGTCCTTGCCCCACTCGTAGTAGTTGACGTCGAGTCGCACCCCCACCACACCGTCCGCACCCAACTCAGCCGCCTCTTCTTCCATGCGAGTCATGGCGAGCTCTCGGGCGTTGTACATCGCCTCGGTCAACTTAGTGAGTTCCTGGCTCTGACTCCACTTTCTTGTCTGAATACCGGTGTGATAGATCGACGATCCCATCACGAAACCGACGGGGTGAAATCCCACCTCCTTGATCAGCAGGAATTCGTTGACCGAGAGATCCGAAGTGAAGAGACCCTTTTCGAGCTCCTCCAACCGGTGTTCGGTCGCCTGGGGCAGGTCATTGGTCGAGTTACTCACTGATTTCCTCCGATAACGATATTTTCAAGGGCTTGGCGAGCACTCTCGCTGTGCGCGGCTTCCAACTGCAGTGCACCGAGGAGGCGAACGATCCATTCATCGACGTCCACCGTCTCACTACGAATGCGAATCCCACCCGACGAATGACCGACGCTGCAGCGCAACACCGGACCCTCGATCGCGGCTTCGAAGGTCTCGTTGCCCATCGCGATGAGCACCCGGGCGATGACGTCGGACTTGTGGAATCGTCCCCCCGCGTGCTCGACCTGCAATCGTTCGCCGAGGGTCCCCGACAACTCCGACGACAAGGCCTTCAAGAGGATGTGCACGTCGGTACTATTCGAGCGCAACGTTGCCGCGGCGAGTGTCAAATCGAACGAATCATCCGCGAGTCCCATTGGTCGCCACCTTACAAGAAGAAAATTCGACGCCCACCGTGAGATCGGCGCCCATCTCGTCAGCGGGCTCGCGGTCGAGAAACCAACGTCAGCGACGCAACACTGAGGTCATCGTGCCGTGCTCGCGTCGGCCCGGCGCATCAAGACAGTGGCCACTGAGACCGCAATAAGTGCCGCGACGATGGGCCACGCCAGACCGGCGCGACGAAGGGCAGCTCCGATCATGGCTCCCAGCAACATCGCCACCACCGACATTCCCCGACGCGGGAAATGGAGGTTGTGGCCACCCGCCAATGTCGAGTCGACCCCACTACCGGTCAACGTCATCGTCACGACGGTGGTGGCCATGTCGGCCACGCTGAGCTTCCTGCTGGCTGCATTTTGCAGACCCATCGCGACCTCCAGAAGAAAGAAGATCCCGGCTCGCAGGCCGAAGGGGCTGAAGGGTCCCGCCTGCCCCGCGAACTCGGTGGTGGCCATCGTGGTTCTCCTCCCGAGTTGGTGAACGGAACCATCGGTCCGACCACTTACAAATTCGGCGTCGTGAACTGCGAGTTCTCGTGCGAACACTTTGGACTGCCCCACTGTTGAGCGAAGAAACGTTTAGTCGTTGACGTCTTCTGGCAACTCCGCCACTACGAGGTCAACCCGGTGTGAATATATTCTCATCAGTCGCTCTCGCACGATGCTTCACCGCCATTGGCGGTGCCCTCTCCAAGAAGCATTCAGTTGTTAGCGTTCATGGTTAATGAGTACGCCACCGCCGCTAGAGCCCGAGACTCGCCGACAACGTCTCTTTGAGCGGGCTCAGGTCAACGACGTCCCCCTCAAGACCATTCTGGTCACGATCTTTGCCGTGGTGGTCGTGTACTTCACGGGCAAACTGCTCTACCGATTACGCGAACTGATGTTGTTGTTGCTCGTCGGCGGCTTCATCGCCCTGATCTTGAACCCTATCGTCAACCGGCTCGAGCGTGGCCGCCTCCGCCGACGCGGCTTCGCCGTCTTGGTCGTGGCCATCGCCACGTTCATCGTCTTTTGCCTCCTGGCCCTCGCCTTTGGTTATCCGTTAGTCAACGCGTTCACGCACCTCGCCGACAAGCTGCCCACCTACGTCACCAACGCCGAACACGGCAAGGGCTGGATTGGTCATCTGATTAAGAAGTATCACGTCACCAAGTGGGTGGACCAGAATTCCGCCAAGTTGGTGTCCTTTGCCCACGGGCTCTCCAAACCAGCCCTGGCCCTCGGCAAGGGAGCCATCTCCGTGCTTGTCGCGCTGATCACGCTCTTTGCCTTCGTGATCCTGCTGCTGCTCGAGGGCCCCAAGATTCGCAACCTCATCTTGAACTCCCTGTCGCCGGCGCGCGCCGAGTACGTCCAGGAGTTAGGGGCACAAATCTCCAAGGCCGCTCTGGGCTACGTCGTGGGCAACTTGATCATGTCGCTGATCGCCGGAGTGGTGGTCTTCGTCACGCTCACCATTATGAATGTCCCCTTCGCGCTGTTGTTCGCCCTGTGGGTCGTGCTCGTCGACTTCCTACCCCAAGTGGGGGGCGCCGTCGCGGGAATCCCCACGGTCTTGTTCGCCTTCGTCCAGTCCACGGCGGCGGGCGTCGTCACTGCCATCGTCTTCGTGGTCTACACCCTCATCCAGAATCATGCGCTCTACCCGGTCATCATGAGTCGAGCCATCAAACTCAATCCGTTGATGGTGTTCTTGTCGATCCTGATCGGCGCGGAGTTAGGTGACTGGGTGGGAGGCTCCTTCGGCGGCCTGGTCGGCGTCATCCTCGCCATCCCCCTCGCCGCAGTGCTGCACGTCATCACGGCGCAGTGGTGGAATTCGAGTGGGCCCATCGCACGCAATGCCGTCGCGTCACCGCCCGAGGCGAATACGGACCTTTAAGGTTGTTCGTAGGTCCCGACGAGGACCGCTCGTGCGATCGAGTGCGTGAAGAGATTAAACCCCAGGAAGGCTGGCGTGGCGTCGGCGCTCAGTCCCAGATGCTCGACGCCAAGAGCGTGAACCGCGATGTAGTAGTGGTGCACACCGTGACCCGATGGGGGCGCCGCACCGATATAGCCGGCAAACCCGGCGTCGTTCCTGAGTTGCAACGCGCCCGCCGGTAGGCCGGACCCGTCTTCGTTCCCCGCCCCCGACTTCAGTGACGTCGTCGACACGGGGATGTCGGCCACGGCCCAGTGCCAAAATCCCGAAGCCGTCGGCGCGTCAGGGTCGTAGACGGTCACCGCGAAGCTTTCGGTGGCCACCGGGAACCCCGACCAGGAGAGTTGGGGCGAGGTGTCGCTGCCGCCGGCGCCCATACGACCACTGACCTGGGGAGTGTTCAAGTGCTGGCCGGAAATCACGTCGTCCGAGGTGAGCGTGAACATCAGCACCCCCGGAAGATCGTCGTACGGATTGCGTGTCATCAACGCCACCTTTCAATTGGTCGCCGTCTGCGCGGCAGTCTGTCCTCGGCGGTGAGCCTAACGTGAGTCACCGACTCGTCGACGCGCGCTGCCCGCGGCCGACCCGCACCGAGTCAGTCTTGCGCGACGACGGTGATACCGCGAAAAACGATTTCGAGAAACCGGTCGACGTGCGTCACCTCGTCCAGCGGTCCGGCCGCGTTATTGAACGCCTGGGAGAGACCGACTTGGGTAAAGGGCGACATCCCGGCGTCCACGAGAAAAAAGAAGTCGCGAATCGTGACGGGGTAGATCACCCCGCTCTGGATGAGTCGATCGAGCAGCACGACCAAGGGTGCGAATCCCGGCTCGAAGCCGGAGCTGAAGACATAGTCCAGACGCTCACTGGCACTCGCTGCTTCGTGGTTGACCAGATTCGCCAGATTCGGAAACTTGATCGAGGCGGTGATGAACGAACGGGTGGTGAGACGCAGCTCCTCAAGGTCACCGACCGCCACCGGTAATCGGGAGCGCTCGTCGATCAAGATGGCGTAGAACTGCGCGACGGCGTGATCGATGGCGGCGTAGTAGAGGTCGAGTTTGGACCCGAAGCGCTGGCGAACCGTCTCGTGGCTGAGTCCGAGTTGGGCGTTAAGGTGCCGCACGGACATCGCGTCGTAGCCCGACGAGGCGAACGCCAGGAAGGCGGCGTCAAGAATTTGTCCGTCACTTAAAATCTGGTGGCGCCCTTTGCGCGCGTCTGACATCATGATCAACTTTCGAGAGGTACGACGAAACTACCTTCCAGAGGCTCCACAATCAGGGATTTCGGAATTTCTCCTATAGAAATGTAGTCCCTACGATATTGAATTGTCGTCAGGCCGTGACTCGTCGCTACACCCCGATGGTCGCGAGATGACCTCGCGCGTCGACCTCGGGTGGGTCGGGTAAGTAGATTGCGCGACCCTCGAGAATCTCGCGTGCCGTCCAGGCGCATACGCCGGCGTCGAGCACGTCGTCGGTCGTCGCCTTCGTCGCGGCTTCGACGTCCACGTGGTCCAGGACGATGCCGACCGACGCCGGGGCGTTTCGTCGTTGCGTCATGCGCGCCCGCGTGGTCTTCGCGGCGAGCACCTGGCCGTGATTGATTTTGGCGATCGACAATTCGGGGTGCACCTCCCACACCGCACACGCGGTGACCTCCCAGAACTCATCAACGTCGAGAATCTTGGGCCGGAGGGCGAAGGACTGCTGTGACAGGCCCCTACCCACTACTCGTTGCGACGTCGCGTTCGCGTCAGGATAACTTTTTACGTTCTTCAGACACTCTCGTGGTGGCGCGTTGAAGATGGTGCTGGCGCGACCGGCCAGCATGCCGCGAGCCAGGACGTCGGCCTTGCGAGGTCCCCCGTCCAAGAGGCCGATAGGGATATCGACGGCGATGACCGGCACGTCCGGCACGAGTTCGGGCACCTCGGTGATCGAGGTGAAGAAGCACGCTGACACGACGTCGCCCTCGAGGACGACACCGATCCGACCTCGTGCACAACCGTCGAGTCCGATCACTTTCACGCGTTTTCCTCCCCCACGACAACCTCTCTCATCATCACCGAGATGGACGTAGGACGCCGGGTCACTAACCTTGATGGGACGTGGCCATCCTGATCGATCTTCAAAACGTCTCCCTGGAGGGCACCGAGCGAGCGATTCTCGAGGGGCTCTCGCTCACCATCTCTTCGGGCGACCGGATCGGCGTCGTCGGTATTAACGGCGCGGGCAAGTCCACCCTGCTCAAGATCATCGCGGGGGTTCTCGCGCCCGACGGGGGCAACATTCGTCGCTCCAAGAGCGCTCACGTCGGCTTCCTCGAGCAGATTCCCGACCTTCCCAAGGGCAACGTTCGTCACGCGCTCGGTGAGGGGTGGGAGATCGACGCGGCGCTCGACCGCCTGGGGATGCTCAACGCCGTCGACATTTCGACCGACCATCTCTCGGGTGGGCAACGTAAGCGCGTGGCACTGGCCCGACTCTTCTCCCAACCTAATGACGTCATCATTCTCGACGAACCCACCAACCACCTCGATCTCAACGCCATCGAGTGGTTGGAGAACCAGATCACGTCGTTTCGCGGCGCGGTGGTCCTCGTGAGTCACGACCGCTTTCTCCTCGACCAGGTCACGACGCGGATGGTCGAGATCGACCGCGGCACGACTTACGTGCACTCGGGTGGGTATTCCAAGTTGCTCGAGGCTCAGGCCGAGCGTGAGGCCCAGGCCGCGAGCGCCGAACAGGTTCGACGTAACTTGGCGCGCACGGAACTGGCGTGGTTGCGACGCGGCGTCAAGGCGCGCTCGACCAAACCCCAGGCCCGTATCGACGCGGCCCAACGCCTCTTAGCCACTCGACCTGCGGGCGCGGCGCGCGATGGCTCCTTGGACCTGAGCGTGGACACGCCGCGCCTGGGCACGATGGTGATGAAGGCCCACAACGTTTCCTTCGCCTACCCCAACGGACGCACGGTGTTGACGAACGTGAACCTCGAGCTCGGACCGGGCGACCGCGTCGGCATCGTGGGACCCAACGGCGCCGGAAAGTCCACCTTCGTCAATCTTCTGGCCCGCCAGACCGAGCCGACGACGGGAACCCTCAAACACGGCCCGACCGTCGCGATGGCGTACTTCGAGCAGGGCGACGGCGACATCAATCTCGACCTCACGGTGCAAGAACTCGTCGCAGGACCCCAGGGCATTCCGGGCTCGCTCGCTGACGTCGCCCTCATGAAGCGATTCTGGTTCGCCGGCGCCCTCCAGAAGACCCGAGCGCGCGAACTCTCCGGTGGAGAACGACGTCGCCTCCAACTACTTCTCGCCCTCGCGCAACGACCCAACGTGCTTTTCTTGGACGAACCCACCAACGACCTCGACCTCGAGACGATCCGCCTCCTCGAAGACTTCCTCAGCCAGTGGCCGGGCACCCTGGTCGTGGTGAGTCATGACCGCACCTTCCTCAGTCGCACGACGGACCGCCTGCTCGAGGTACACGCGGACGGCACGATTGGCGACATTCCCGGAGGGATCGACGCGTGGATTGCTCGTGCGGCCGGACTCAGTGCCGCGCCCGAGGCCGCCGGCGGCTCGAGCGAGGATCCCGCTGCCAGTACCGTCCCGCGCGGGCGGTTACTGCGCGACGCCCAAAAGGACATGACGCGACTCGAGCGTCGCCGTGGCACCCTTTCGGAAAAGCTCGCGAAGAGCACGGACTACACCGAGCAGGCTCGCCTCGGCGGCGAACTCGAACTCGTCTTGAAGGAGCTGCAGGCGGCCGAGGAACACTGGCTCAGCCTGGCGAATTAGTCGCGAAAGGTCGCGATCCGTTCGCGTACGACCTCGCGAAACCGGTCGTTGTCGACGCTGACGCCGACGCGCACCTCACTGTCGGCGTGCTCACGTCGCCGGTCAATGAACGTCGCGCCGCGAGAGTATTCGCCCCCCATCTCGACCGTCAGTCGCACCCCCTGGGTGGCGATCGCCGAGGGATCGAGGAGGGCGTACACCGCCATCGCGTCGTGCATGATGACGTCGCGACTCCCGTACCAGTCGTCGTGGAATTGAGCGTAGGGCTCGAGCATGCCCGCCACCCGTTCCCCGACCCGCGAGCCCAGGGAGCGAAAGAACGCCAGGTCATCGTCGGTCAGGTAGGCCTGGTGCGTGAGGTCCAGGGGCATCAACATGATGCGCCAGGACGCCCCAAACACATGTCGTGCCGCCAACGGATCGGCCCAGATATTGAACTCCGCCGCGGGCGTGACGTTGCCCTGAAACGAGGCGCCCCCCATGATCACCACGTGCTCGACGCGGTCGTCGATACCGCGATAGCGCTCCAGGAGCGTCGCCAGATTCGTCAGTGGACCAATGGCCACGATGGTGAGGGGCCCCTCGTCGATCAGGTCCGCGATGAGTTCGACCCCGTGGCGCGGATCGAGCGGCACGTCGGGCTCGTCCCAGTCGAGGTCCCCCAGTCCGTCGTGGCCGTGCACGACGCCGTGAGCCCGGACCGCCGGACTGAGCGACTCGGCGCATCCGGCGGCGACCGGAACGTCGTGGCGACCGGCCAAAGAGAGCAGACGCCGCGCATTGAGTACGGTCTTTTTCAACGCCACGTTGCCGGCCACCGCGGTGATTCCGACGACGTCAATTTCGGAACTCGCCAGGGCGAGAAGTATGGCGACGGCGTCATCCACCCCGGGGTCGGTGTCGATCAGGACGCGTGGTCGAGCCATGACAGCACCTCTTGTGTGGTTGGCAGTGAGCCTTGGGCTCCTAGGGCCATCGTGGCCAGGGCACCCGCAGTCACCGCAAAACGCAAGGCCGACGCGGCGTCGTCGTGCAGGGCGTAGCGCGAGGTGTAGGCCGCACAAAAGACGTCACCCGCCCCCACCGAATCGACCACGTCGACCTCGGGCGCCGGCACTTCGGTGATCACTTCGCCAAAGGAGTAGTGCACCGCACCGCCTCGTCCGCGCGTCACCACGCAGTGCGCGAGGTCGCCGAGCTCCAACGTGCGCGACTCGAGTTCGTTGGCGATCACTACCGCGCAGCGACTGAGCGTCGACGGTGCGACCGCTCGAGCGGGCGCAACGTTTAAGACCAGCGACGAAGTGCGCCGAGCCAACTCGTCGATGATCTCGGGAGCGACCTCCATCTGAGCGAGTACCACGTCAAAGGGATCAAAGTCGACGTCCGCCAACGTGAGCTCGGCGTTGGCCCCGGGCGCGACCACGATTTGATTCTCCCCCACCGCGTCGATGGTGATGAACGCCGTCCCGGTCGCTCGATCACTGCGCTGGATCATCAAGGTGTCGGCACCGTGAGCGGCGAGACTGTCGAGCAACCTTTCGCCCAGATCGTCGCGACCCAAACACGCCACGATTGACGTCGCCACCCCCAAGCGCGCGAGCGCGGCCGCCTGATTACCCCCCTTGCCACCGGGCAGTCGCACGACGTCATCGCCCACGACGGTCTCTCCAGGACGCGGCAACTGCAGACAGCGAACGACCAGGTCGCTGTTCATACTGCCCACGACCGCGGCCCGGGGTCGGGCCGACTGGTTCACGAGGCGGGCAGGAACTTATTCGTGAAGTACGTCGAGGGCGTCTGAGTCTTGGAGATCTGTCCAATGGACTTCAGCGCCGCCGACAACGTCGCCCACTGGGCGTTCGTCTCGACGAAATATTTTCCCTGAGCGTTGGTGAGGAACGGAATCGTCAACTGCCAACCCGACAGACTGTACGCGTCGGTGTAGCCGCTCGTGGGGTAGGCCTTGTCGAACAACGTGGCCGCCTTGACCGGGTTCGCCACCGCCCACTTGGTGGCCTTGGCGACGGCCGACATGAAGGCCTTGAGCGTGGGACCGTTGGACGCCGCGTAGCTCTTGGTCGTGGCGTAGTCCCAAATAGGAATGTTGGGCGCGCCGACGGCCGAACCCAGTAATTCGCTCAACTTGCCCTTGACGCCCGCACCCTGAAAACCGGGGACCTCGTAGTTGGTGGTGTTGGTCGACACGTCGACCTTGCCGGCGAGCAGGTACTTGAGATCGTTGCCCGACGGATTCGTCACCACTTTCACCTGCGAGGCGCTGAGCCCCGCCTTCTTCAAAACGAAGGGCAGCATCGCTTCGGTCCACGTGTCACCGTAGGAGAAGATGCGCTTGCCGAGCAGCTCGGCGTGCAGATTCTTGGCCGTCAGGGTGACGCCGGGCTTAGCGAAGAGTCCCCAGTTGTTGGTCATCGAGTAGTTGGCGATGGAGAGGATTGGCAGATGTTTGTCGACCGAGATACCCATGTCGGTCGTGGTGACCATGCCGACATTCGCGGCGCCGGTGGCGAGCATCACCGACGTCGAGGACGTATTGGGCGGAAACACCATCTTGACGTCGAGACCCGCGGCGGTGAAGAAACCTTCCTTCTGGGCGACCACGATCGGGGTCACTTCGAAATCGGGGCCCGGGAAGTCGTAGGCGAACGTCACGGCCTTGAGTGGCGCCGCTCCCGAGGATCCACTCGCGAGGGTCACTCCGAGGATCATTAACGACGCACTGAGGGCCAGGGCCCCCACTAAACGGATCTTCATTCGTTCTCCCTTAAGAAACCATTGCTGACGAGGTTACTGGTCGGCTCCCGAAGTCGCCAGGCGCCGACGTCGCCAGGGGCGCGACGTGGTGCGGCGCAACCAGGGCGTCGACAGCGCTTCGACACCCACCACGGCGAGAAAGAAGGCGACGCCGATGGCTGCGAGCAAGAGGGTGAGACCGTAGACGAGACCCTCTTCGTTGTTGCCGTTGGCTTGTGAGATGGTGAGGGCAATGGAGCCGCTCGAGCTCGCCGACACCGATTCACCGATGAACGATCCGGTGATGGCGTAGGTGGCGCCGATCTTGAGGCCGGTGAACAGCGGCGAGATCGTGGCGGGCACCTCGATCTGAAAGAACGTACGCCACCTCGACGCGCCGTACACCTTGGCGAGGTTGAGGAGGTCCTGGTCCACATGGGCCAGTCCGTCGAGCACGTTGACGGTCACCGGGAAGAAGACGATCCAGATGACGATGGCGATGATTGGTCGCACCGAATCAAAGCCCAGCATTGCCGTCAGAGGAAAGGCAAGGGCGATCACCGGCACCGCCTGAGACAAGATCAGTTGGGGGTAGAGCAATCGGCGCACGACCCGGACCTTGGACATCGCCACAGCGAAGAGAAAGCCCAGCACCGCACCGCCGGCGAAGCCGAAGACGGTTTCGCGCAGAATCCCTAGGACGAGGGGCCAGAGGACCCCCCATTTGTCGATGACCGCTTGGATCGCTGCTAAGGGCCGCGGCGCGATGTAGGGCTGGACGTGAAAGACCACCACCACGAGCTCCCACGCCAGGAGGAGCAGACCAATGGACGCCAGGGGTAACAAGACCCAGCCCACAACCCTTGCCCTCATCGATCCGCTCCGTACAAGAGACGTAAGACGTGGCCCTTGATCTCGACGAAGTGGGGGTCGGTCAAGACGTCCACGTCGCGCGGTCGCGCCAATGAATTGGCGATATCGGCCACGATGCGACCCGGTCGCGGCGACATGACCAAGATGCGGTCGGACAAGAAAATGGACTCGTCCACGTCGTGGGTGATGAAGAGCACCGTGCGACCCGACTCACGCCACACGTCGAGCAACCAGCGTTGCATGTCCAAGCGCGTCTGGGCGTCGAGAGCACCGAATGGTTCGTCGAGCAGGAGCAGCGATTGATGGGTGACCAGGGTGCGCATGAAGGCGACGCGTTGGCGCATCCCGCCCGAGAGAGCCTTGGGGTAGTGGTCGAGGAACTCGCCGAGACCGTAGCGCTGGGCGACGCGGCGAGCCTCGTCGCGGTCGGCGGCGGTCACTCCTCTCGTCAGGCGCGCGGCCATGGTGATGTTGTCCTCGACGTTGCGCCAGGGAACGAGCAGGTCCTTTTGCAACATGTACCCCACGTGACCCGTGGCGCCGACGACGCTGCGCCCCGCGAGGGTCACGTCCCCTGCGTCGGGGGCGAGGAGCCCAGCGATGATATTGAACAGGGTCGACTTGCCGCATCCCGACGGACCCACGATCGAAACGAAGGAACCCTCAGTGATCAGCAGGTCCGTTGGCGACAGCACGACCTGGTCACCAAAGGTCTTCGCCACGGCCGAAAGTTCGAGGAGGACCGTCGAAGGCACCCCCTCAATGTAGCCCTGGGCGTCACGAGGTGATCCTCTGAGCAATGACCGGAACTCGTGGGTCATTATTAGCGGCGCGGCATTCAAGAGCGGCACGCTCATTGAATGGCACATCGAATCGGATGGTCGTGATCGGCACGACGCGTGACACGTGGATCATCTTTCTCATCGCCCACCCTGCGCCGCTTTCGCGGGTGCCGTTGTCGAGATAGGTGTTCTCGTAGCTATTGACAGGGGTCACGGTCATCATCGCAGCAAATCGATTGCTCCACTCTTTACATATTCCGATATGGGTATATGATGGTCGCCATGGCACGAGCGGCGACGACATCGGACGTTTTCAATGCGATCGCCGAGCCGCGGCGCCGGGAGATCCTGGTGCTGTTGCGGGCGGGTGAGCGACCGGTGACCGAATTGGCCGAGGAGCTGGGGATGCCCCAGTCCGGAGCGTCCAAACACCTGCGGGTGCTCCGAGAGGTCGGGCTGGTGCACGACCGCAAGGCAGGCAAGCGGCGGCTGTACGGCCTTGACGCCCGCGGGTTACGGCCAGTCCACGAGTGGACCGGCGGGTTCGAGCAGTTCTGGAACGAGAGATTCGACCGACTGGACGTGTACGTGCAAGACCTAATTCAGTCGAGGCAGGAGGAGTAGTTGATGAGCGAGATAGAACCAGGAGCGTCAGAACACTCCGCGACGGCCGACCGCGAGATCGTGATCTCGCGGTCCATCAGCGCCCCACGGGAGCTGGTGTTCGAGGCGTTCACCGAGGTGCGCCACCTGTCGCAGTGGTGGGGACCGGAGGGGTTCACCACCACCACACGGGCGTTCGAGTTCCGCGTCGGCGGGGAGTGGGATTTCGTGATGCATGGACCGGACGGGACGGACTACCAGGAGTGGATCTCCTGGACCGAGATCGCCCCGCCGGAGCGGATCGCGCTGTTGCACGGGGAGTCCCGCGACGACCCGAACACATTCGAGGCTGTCCTCACGTTCGCTTGCGATGGCGCGGCAACCCGAATCGAGATGCGCACATTGTTCCCCACCAAGGAGATGCGTGACGAGGTAGTCGGAAAGTTTCACGCAATCGAGGGCGGCCAGCAGACCCTGAGAAAACTTGATGCCTACATCACCGAGATCGTTCGAAAGAGAGTGGAGGGCTAATGGCCGGAAAAGTATTTTTTAGCGTGTCGATGTCACTGGACGGTTTCATCGCACCCGGATCCCTCGGGGAGTTGATGGGCCAGCAGTGGATGGAACTGCAGCGGTGGGTATTCCCGCAACGGTTCTTCCGGGAGAGTCTGAAGCTGGGCCAGGGCGGCGAGGAGGGGCGCGACAACGACATCGTGCGCGAGACATTCGAGCGCACTGGCGCGAGCGTGATGGGCAAGCGGATGTTCGACGCCGGCGAGCAAATGTGGCCGGAGGAGGCGCCATTTCACACACCGGTCTTCGTGGTGACGCACGAGAGGCGTGAACCTTGGGAGCGCCCGGGTGGGACCACCTTCTACTTCGTCAACGACGGCATCGAGACCGCGCTCGAACAGGCCCGCGAGGCCGCCGGAGAGCGCGACGTCCGCATCGCGGGCGGCGGCTTGACGATCCTGGAGTACGTGAACGCCGGCCTGATCGACGAGTTCACCATCGCGCTCGCATCCGTGCTGTTCGGCTCCGGAATCCGCCTGTTCGAAGGCGTGGAAGCGGACCGCGTGGCCCTGGAGCCAGTCGGCGCAGAGTCGACGCCGCGAGTGACCCACCTGACCTACGCGGTCCGTCAGCGGTAACCATCACGACTTCAGCTCCCGCGCCCAGGTGAGCAGCACAGTGAGATTCTCGACGCTCTGCGCGTCGAGAAAATCGAGCTTTTGGGCCGCGACTCGGCCGTGCTCCTGTGGGACGGGCCTGGTGGGGTTGTCGTGGAAGTTCTTCGCCAGCTCCTCGTCGCATTCCCGCACCGTATCCAAGAGCGGCGAGCCCATCGACCGAGCCAACGAATGAGAGGGGTGAGATCCACGCGTCGCGTGACACGCCGAACCACGCGACGTGACCATGCCTCGGCGTCCACATATCCAGTGGTAGCTCCCCGGAATTTCTTAGAAGTCTCTTAGTGGTGCCTTGGGCCCACCTTTGGTTCCCCCGCCAAGATGACAATCACGTTACAAGATTTGGAAGGAAAACATTCATGAACGCATTGCGTCGAGGTGTGAGGAACGCCTTTCGAAACGCCACGCGCTCGGTCGGAGTGATAGTGATCTTGGCGGTGGCAATCGCCTTGTCCATCTCAATGTTGGCCGCGCGAGACGCGGTCAACAACAAGATAAGTTCCGTGCGATCGTCCACTGGCAATACCATCACCGTGTCGCCCGCGGGCTTCTTCGGCGGCCAGGGTGGCGGCACTGCGCTCACCACGACACAAATCACGGTCCTCTTGAACATCGCGAACGTCACGGCCGTCCAGGCCCAGTTGAGCGAGCGACTCTCGAGCACGCAGACGAATCTGACGTCGCCGACGACCGCTGGTTCACTGGGACAGCAATTCGGTGGCGGTGGTGGTTTTGGGGGCGGTTCCACAACTGCCGCGGTCGCGATTCGCGTCATTGGTACCAACTCACCGGGTAACTCGCTCGTGGGCGGCGCCAACGGTGGCGGCACGGAGAAGTTGACGTCGGGAACGGCGTTCAGCCCCACCTCCTCCTCTGACGTGGCCGTCGTGGGCACGACATTGGCCACCAAAAACAACTTGAAGGTCGGATCGACGTTCACGGCCTGGGGAAAGACGATCACCGTCGTTGGTATCTATGACGCCGGATCGACGTTCGCTGACGCCGAGGTCTTGATGCCGCTCGCCACCGTGCAAAAACTGGCCGCGGCGACCAACGAAATCACTGGTGCCTCCGTGGTGGTCAACAACGTCAACAACGTCTCGGGTGCGGTGACTGCCATCACCAAGAAACTGGGTACCGCGGCCGACGTCACCTCCACGCAAGCGACCGTCCAGGCCCAATTGGCACCGCTCAATACGGTCAAGACCATCTCGACCTACACCCTCTTTGGGGCGGTCGTCGCGGCGGGCTTGATTTTGCTGCTGTCGATGTTGATGATCGTGCGCGAGCGTCGCCGCGAAATCGGCGTCTTGAAGGCCCTGGGCGCCACTAATCGATCAGTCGTCTCGCAATTCGTCGCGGAGTCCACCACGTTCACCGTGCTGGGCGCCATCGTGGGCTTCGTCATCGGCCTTCTCGTGTCGAGTCCGATCACCTCAGCGCTCGTCAGTGCTGAGGGCGGCTCCTCGTCGGCCCCGGGCGGCTTCGTACGCGGCGCCGCAGGAGGTTTCGGCGGAGGAGGCTCCGGCTTCACTCCCCCCACCGGCGCCGCCGCCGCCGCTGGGCGACTGCGCTTTGGTGGAATATCCAACACCATCACTCAGTTGCACACGACCGCCAGTTGGTCGACGCTCGTCTTCGCCCTCGTCGCGGCCATCGTCATCGCGGGCCTGGGCTCCACCGTGGCCGCGGCCACCATTACCCGTATTCGTCCCGCCGAAGTATTGAGGAGTGAATAATGCTGAACGTAGAAAAACTAAACAAGACCTTTAAGACCGAAGGAGGTGAGGTACACGCCGTGCGCGACGTTACCTTCCAAGCCGCCGACGGAGAAGTTGTCGCCATCATTGGCGCGAGTGGTTCGGGCAAGTCCACCTTGCTCTCGCTACTGGGACTGCTCGACGCCCCCGACACGGGCAGCATCGACATGAACGGGACGCAGTTAGGAAACCTCGACGCGGGCGGGCGCACCAAGTACCGCTCACGTCAAGTCGGTTTCGTCTTCCAGGCGTTCAACCTCATCCCCAACCTCAGCGCCAAGGAGAACGTGAAGTTGGCCCTGGAGTTCGCGAGTTGGCCCAGGACTGAGCGTGACACGCGGGCCGAAGAGATGCTCGCCATGGTGGGGCTCGACGGCACGAAGGCGGATCGACGACCGTCGAAGTTGTCCGGGGGCGAACAACAACGCGTCGCGATTGCTCGTGCGTTCTCCGCCCAGCCGCAGCTGATTCTGGCCGACGAACCCACGGGCTCGCTCGACAAAGCGACCGGACAAAAGATTGTCCAGCTGCTGCGAGAAGCGGCCAATACCCAACATACGACGGTCCTCGTGGTCACCCACGACGAGAAGGTGGCCAAGCAGGCCGACCGTCGTCTCGAGATCGAAGACGGTGTCCTCACCGAAATCGCCTAGTCCCCCCTACATACGGTCTCCGAGACGCCGCGCCGGGATGGTGCTGTAGCCTCGGAGGCCGTATGGCTCTCTCAATTGGCATCGTCGGACTTCCCAATGTCGGCAAGTCCACCTTGTTCAATGCGCTCACCAATAACAACGTCCTCGCGGCGAACTATCCCTTCGCCACCATTGAGCCCAACGTCGGGGTGGTCGCGGTCCCCGACGAGCGACTGGCCAAATTGGCCGAAGTATTCGCCTCCGAACGCATCCTGCCGGCGTCGGTCACTTTCGTCGATATCGCGGGGATCGTGCGCGGGGCCTCCGAAGGAGAGGGACTCGGCAATCAGTTTCTAGCGGCCATACGTGAGTCCAACGCCATCTGTGAGGTCGTTCGCGTCTTCGAAGACGACGACGTCATCCACGTCGACGGGCACATCGACCCGGCGAGTGACGTTGCCACCATTGAGACCGAGCTGATCCTCGCGGACCTGCAGACGGTCGACAAGGCCATGGGTCGCCTCGAGCGTGACGCCAAGCGTTTGCCCGAAGCCGCGGCGAAATTGGCCGAGGTGAAGAAGGCCCACGACGCACTCAATAGTGGCCTGGTCATCTCCAAGACGACGGGACTCGACCACCAGGCCATCGCCGATCTTCACCTGTTGACCGATAAACCCTTCATCTACGTCTTCAACGTGGACGAGGCCACCCTCGCCGACGAGGCGCGCCAACGCCAACTACGCGACTCCGTCGCGCCCGCCCCCTGCGTCGTGCTGTGCGCCAAGGTCGAAGCCGAACTCTCGGACCTCGAGCCCGACGAAGCCCTGGAACTCCTGCAATCCTTCGGCCAGGAGGAGTCCGGTCTCGCGCAACTCTCGCAAGTCGGTTTCGCGACGCTCGGATTACAGACCTTTCTCACCGCTGGTCCCAAGGAGACGCGCGCCTGGACGATTCGCCAAGGTGCCACCGCCCCCGAGGCGGCGGGCGAGATCCACACCGACTTTCAAAAGCACTTCATCAAGGCCGAGGTCGTGGCCTTCGACGACCTCATGGCTGCGGGCACCATGGTCGCCGTGCGCGCCGCGGGTAAGGCGCGCATCGAGGGTAAGGACTACGTCATGCGTGACGGTGATGTGGTCGAGTTCCGGGTGAGCGCGTAACCTAGAGGGCAGGCGTGTGCGACAGAGGTCGGCGCCTGGCGGAACCTACACATCTACTAGGAGCACCATGACCTCGTCACCCTTCGACTTCAAAGTCGCCGACCTTTCTCTGGCCCCATTCGGACGCGCGGAGATGACCCTGGCTGAACACGAAATGCCCGGCCTCATGTCCATGCGCGCCGAGTTCGGCGCCTCCCAACCGCTCGCGGGTGCGCGCATCGCCGGATCGCTGCACATGACCATCCAAACCGCGGTACTGATTGAAACGCTGGTCGCCCTCGGCGCCGACGTTCGATGGGTGAGCTGCAACATCTTCTCCACCCAGGACCACGCCGCGGCCGCGGTCGTCGTCGGACCCCAGGGCACGGCCGATGACCTCCAAGGCGTTCCGGTCTTCGCGTGGAAGGGCGAGACCCTGGAAGAGTACTGGTGGTGCACCGAGCAGTTGCTGCGCTGGCCGGGATTCGATGGCCCGACGATGATCCTCGACGACGGTGGTGATGCCACGTTGCTCGTGCACAAGGGCCTTGAATTCGAGCACGCCGGTATCGTCCCGGCGCCCGAGTCCGCCGGGTCCGAGGAGTACTCCATCATCTTGCAACTGCTGAGTCGGATCATCTCGAGTGGCGAGAAGATCTTCGCCCCCATGGCCGCCGGTATCATCGGTGTGTCAGAAGAGACGACGACCGGCGTGCACCGTCTCTACGAGATGGAGCGCGACGGCATCTTGTTGTTCCCGGCGATCAACGTCAACGACGCGGTGACCAAGTCCAAGTTCGACAACAAGTACGGTTGTCGCCACTCACTCATTGACGGCATCAATCGCGCGACCGACACCCTCATCGGCGGCAAGGTCGCCATCGTGTGCGGCTACGGCGACGTGGGCAAGGGTTCGGCCGAGTCCCTTCGCGGGCAAGGTGCGCGCGTCATCGTGACCGAGATCGATCCGATTTGCGCCCTGCAGGCCGCGATGGACGGATTCCAGGTGACCACGCTCGAAGAGGCGCTCCCGATCGCCGACATCATTATCACCGCCACGGGTAACCGCGACATCGTCACCATCGATCACATGCTCATGATGAAACACCAGGCGATCCTGGGCAACATTGGTCACTTCGACAATGAGATCGACATCGCCGGGCTGGCGAACCTCGCCGGGGTACGCCGTGAGAACATCAAGCCCCAGGTTGACAAGTGGATATTGCCCAACGGCCGCGCCATCATCTTATTGTCCGAGGGACGCCTCCTCAATCTCGGTAACGCGACGGGTCACCCCAGCTTCGTGATGAGCAACTCCTTCACCAATCAGACCATGGCTCAGATGGAACTCTTCACCCACAACAGTGACTACGAGAAGAAGGTCTACGTCTTGCCCAAGCACCTTGACGAAAAGGTCGCTCGTTTGCACCTCGACGCGCTGGGAGTGAAGTTGACGACGCTGTCGAAACAACAGGCTGACTACATCGGCGTCTCTATCGAGGGTCCCTTCAAGCCCGATAGCTACCGCTACTAAAACACACGTGTCGTCGACGCGTGAGTAGTCTCCAGTTGGGGTCACGGCGCAACGCTGCCGGTTCCTGAGGAGCGCTTATGACGTCACACGTTTCGAAGCGAACGATTCTCGACGCCATTGGCTCCACACCTCTCGTCGACGTCGACGGAATTTGGCTCAAACTCGAGTACCTCAATCCGTCGGGTTCGATCAAAGCGCGCATGGCGCGCTACATCATTGAGCGCGCCGAGCGAGAAGGACTGATCTCACCCGGCGACACCATCGTCGAGGCGTCCAGTGGTAACACCGGCAACGCCATGAGCATGGTCGCCGCCGTCAAAGGTTACAAGATGATCGTCGTCATGCCCGACGGTCTCAGCCCCGAACGCTCTGCCATCTCGAGCGCTTTCGGCGCGCAACTGGTCACCGTGGGTACCTTTCACGTCAACGAGGCCCTCGAGATTGCGCGTGAACTCGGTGAACGTCCCGGCCACTTCTCGCCCCGACAGTTCGAGTCCGAATGGAACGTCGAAGAAAATCGTACCTGGCTCGGCCCGGAGATCCTGGGTCAGTTGCCCGAAGGCCGCCTCCCCGACGCCTTCGTCATGGGGGTGGGAACTGGCGGGACCCTCATCGGCGTCGGCCAGGCATTTCGCGGCGTGAATCCCCACGTGAAGATCGTCGGACTCGAACCGAGTGAATCGTGCACGATCCTGTGTGGTGACACGGGCCTGCACAAGATCGAAGGTATTGCCGACGGATTCGTGCCGGAGATCTTCCAGCGCCATCGCCACATCGTCGATCGCGTGGTGGACGTGCACAGCGACGATGCGGTCGTCGCAATGCGGTGGCTGGCCCGCGAGCACGGGCTGTTGGTCGGGCCAAGCTCAGGGGCCAACCTCGTGGCGGCACGGCGGTTGCGCGAGGAACGTCCTGACGATGTCGTCGTCACCATCATGTGCGATGAGGGCGAGAAGTACTTGAGCGACTACTTCACATCCCAGGAAAAAGTCGTGTCTCTTCGCGACCTTCAACTTGGCGCCCAGTAACGACAGACTCGTGATCGCGACTGGTGACGAAGCGGGGTCGCCTCCGAGGACAACTGCTTCCACTGCGAAATTTCATCGTCACTGTATTGGACTTCGCGACTTCTGGGTCCCTCGTGGTCATCGTTCCCGGCGAGGTGCGGTCCTTCAACGTCGTTCACCACACGTCCCGCCCTCCTGACAAGGGAGTGCGGGACGTGTGTCGTTAGTTGCGGTACCCCGCGAAGATGTCGTCGACACGGCCGGATAGTCCCTGCGGATTCGTTACACGAAGGAACCACTCGGTGCCCATGGCTCGCTGGAACTCTTCCTTGGTCATCTTCATCCAGAACGAATCGCCGATCTGCGACGCGTGGGCTGCTAACGCGTCGTACTTCGCGTCACTGACCTCACTGACGTCGATGGCGGCGCCAATCAAGTCGTCGGGCGTGCCCATGTGCAGCGGCTCACCATCCACCATCGGCGGACCTTCGGGTTCGCGCTCGATTCCCTTGGCGGCGTCCTGCTCCGCTTGGCGGCGTCCTTCTTCTTGCCATCGTGCGCGCATTATCTCCATGACCGAATCAGGAATGGCGTTGTAGTACAGAGTGGGCTCGAAGTCGATCAGTTCGAGCGCGGCCAAGGTGATGCGGTTGGCTTGGATGTGGTCCGGGTGGCCGTAGAAACCAAACTCGTTGTAGGTCATCACCACCTGGGGTCGCTCACGCATCAAGATCATCGCTAGTTTGGCCGCACCATCGGCGACCGGCGTCGCCCAGAACGACTCGGGGTCGGTGTTTTGTGGCCAGCCCATCATGCCTGAGTCGCGGTATCCCAAGCGCTCGAGCTTCGAGATGCCCAGTACCTGCACCGCCTGGTCGAGTTCCTTCGCACGAACCGCGGCGACGAGGTCCCCGTCGTGATGGTCGGCGTTGGGTTTGGCGCCGTCAGGCGCGTCGCCACATTCACCGTTGGTGCAGGTAACGAGCACCGTGCGCACTCCCTGATTCGCGAGTAGACGAAATACGCCACCGGTGGAACTGGCCTCATCATCGGGGTGCGCGTGCACCGCCACAAAAGTCAAATCGCTCACGTCAATCCTCCAAACAAATCTTCGACACAGGCTAGTGACGAGATGTCACGTCGCCAGCCGAGCTGGTAATACTCGGTGCCGAACAAGAGCGAAAACATCTCTGGTGCCATCGTGACCAAGTCGGCGTTGTCGCTCTGGGAGGCGTGGGTAGCGATCGCTTCCTGCTTTCGCGCGGCGAATCGCGACACGTCCATCACGCACTGCACCGCGTCATCGGCAATGTCCGTCACGGCGTCTTCAATCCAGGCGGGCAAGAAAACGTTGCGCTCGCGAGCCTGAGCGACGAATGAGGTCAGCACTGCGCGCGGTACCACCGGGTAGAACAGCCGCTGCGCGCTGGCACTCAGTTCGACCGCGCGACGCGTCACCACGTTGGCCATGACGTGATCGGGGTGTCCGTAAAACCCGTTCTCGTCGTAGGTTACGACGACGGTCGCACGCTCCTGGTCGATGATGCCCGCGAGCACCCGGGCACTCGCTTCGACCTCGACATTGACGAAGGCATCGCGGTCCTCGTTGCTCGACCATCCTCGCATCCCCGAATCCAAGAAGCCCAGCGAGATCTGTCGCGCGTAGCCCACCAGGTTCGCCGCGCGTTGTAGTTCACCGGCGCGCGTGGCGCGCGTGACGAGCGCGTCGTGTCCCGGGTCCGCGCCCGCACGTCCGTGGTCGTCGATGCCGAGTTGACCCAGGGTGCAGGTCACTAAGACGTTGCGCACGCCCAGCTCGGCGTAGTGCGACGTAATCCCCGCCGTGAAGAGCGCTTCGTCGTCGGGGTGCGCGTGCACGCACAGTAGCGGGCCAGAAACCATTAGGAAAGCCTACGAGGTCGCCAATTGGATGACGCGCACGATCAACAACGCGCCGGCGCTGAACAGGTACGCGCTCTGACCGCGCATGAGCCAACGTCGCGCCCGCGAACTCGGCAGCGGCGTCAACAACGTCAGTCGCGGCGTTCGCCAGTCGCGCCGGTCGATGTCGAACACGGGTACCGGTCCCATCTTGCGCAATCCGATCGGCAGTCCAATGGCCAGACCCACGACCGCCACTGCGGCCGACCATTCCAGGAGGGCGATCACGTTGACCGACGTGAAGAGCGTCGAGATCATGAGCCCAATCGACAAGACAACCAGGACGGTGATGATAACGATCGCGATAGCGTTGAGCCACTTGGGATTCACCCAGGGACCCATGACCGCCCGGTCATTACACAACAGAAGAACGATGATGGTGGTGGAGGGCAGCATCAATCCGCAGATCGCCTGGACGGCCAAGGTGATCAGTCCGAGGGGGGCGTGGGGAATCACCGCAACGGTACCGGCCACCACGAGTAGCGCGGCGAATCCGCCGTAGAAACCCTTGGCCTCGGCGAATCGGGCATTGAGGCCCTGGTGGGTACTCGACAGGTCGCCGATGGCGTAGGAACTCGCGAGGGTCACGGCCGCAGCGCCGATCACCGAGGCGTTGAGCAACAAAATCGCGAAGATGCCACCAGCCCCGTGGCCAACGTAGTGATTGAGACCGTGGGCGACGTCCAGCGCCGACGTGAACGCATTCGTGTTCCCGTGACCCGAGAGCCCGGCGGCCGAGGCCGCCAACAACGCCGACGCGCCGACGACGACGATGAAGGAACCGATGATCGTGTCGACGCGCTCGTAGTTCAGCCAACGCGGCGTGATCTTCTTGTCCACGATATTGGACTCTTGAAAGAAGAGTTGCCACGGCGCGACGGTGGTTCCGATGATCGAGATGATCAGTAGCACCGCGCTCGAGCTCGCTCCTCCACGGATCCCCGGACTCACCGCGTGCAACGCGATCGCGTGGAGCTGCGGCTTGGTCACGACGATGAGCGGGATGACGAAGAGATTGACGGCGACGAAGAGCATCATGAAACGCTCCCAGCGGCGGAACGACCCCGTGGCGGTCACCGCGAACAACAACATTACGGCCACCGGCACCGACCAGAACGGCGAGACGCCAAAGTACTCCATCGCGAGTGAGATGCCGATGAACTCGGTGACGATGATCAAGAAGTTCAAGAAAAGGATCGAGAAGATCGACAAATTGCCCCAGTAACGCCCGAAACGCTCACGAATGAGCCGGCCGTGACCGACGCCGGTCACCGCGCCCAGTCGCGCGACCATCTCTTGGACGATGATCAAGACCGGAATGAGCAAGGGCAACGTCCACAGCAACGTGTACCCGTAGTTCTGGCCCGCTTGAGCGTAGGTGGAGACGCCGCCCGCGTCGTTGTCACCGACCATCACGATGAGCCCGGGTCCGATGATAGCGAGGAGGGTGAGGATGCGAGCGCGGGCGCCGCGTCGTCCGCCGACGTCGTGCGACGTGATGGTGCCGAAGGCTCCGGTGATCTGGTCGTCGGTCGACTTCTCGCTCACGCTCCACCTCCTTTCATTCACTCGTGGTCGTTGGCGAAACAACCACGCGGGACGAAAGGCGCTAAGGGCGCGCCCCGTCGCTCACGAACGGTTGAGTCGTGTGCTGCACAGCACTGAAACTGGTACTAGGGGGTTTCAGACAGGCCCCCTTAGAACGAAGGGATCGACGAGCGACGTCATTCCTCCACCGCCGCCATCCCGAACTCCTTGCGCCAGCCCTGGGGCAACATCTCTTCGAGAAGGTCGTCGACGGTGATCACGCCAATCATCACACCGTGCTCATCGTCGAGCACCGGTACCACGGTCAAGTTAAAATCACTCATCATGCGCGCGACGCGGTGCAGGCCCCAGTGCGGGTGCACGTGACTGAGTTGAGTACGCGCCACGCTGATCGCCAGTTCAGGTCCGCGCGCCTTCACTAGTGACCCCAGCGACGCTGATCCGACCGTCTTGCCGGATTCGTCCGTCACGAAAACCGCGTGCAATGATTCGGCCGGTACGTTCGACGTACGTATTGCTTCAATCGCTTCGGCGACGGTGGCGCCGTCGGCGACCGATACGAAGTCGGTGTTCATCAGGCCGCCCGCCGTGTCGGCGTTGTACGACAAGAGTTGGCGCACCTTGGACTGTTGGTCAGCCGGCAGTGACTCCAGGATCGGCAGTCGACGCTCTTGGTCGATCTCGCTGATGAGGTCGGCCGCGTTGTCAGGCTCCATGCGGCTGAGCAGTCGCCCCGCCTCGACGTCACTTCTCGACTGGAGGAATTCCAACTGGTGCTCGGTGTCGAGCTCCTCGAAGACGTCGGCCTCGAGTTCGCGGTCCAGTCCTACTGCTTCGATGATCTCTTCGCCCTCTTCGTGACTGGCTTGTTCGACCATGTCAGCGATCTGCGCGGGGTGCAACTTCGAGAGTTTGCGATAGGGAATGCGCAGTCGGGCCGTCGGCACGTGAGAAACAAAGGGCTCGATCGACGCGAAGTCGACAATGGCGTCGGGTTGAACTCGTTGTCCCATGCGTTGACCCAGCACGCGGCGAAAGAAGGGGCGGCGTCCCGGATCGACCCCGACGACTTCCCACTGACCGTCAATCTCGGCAAACTCGATCTCGTTGGCGGTGATGAGGCGCCCGCGGACCAGGTTGATCAGGTGGCGCGCCAACAAGTCCTCGGCGAGTAGCAGCTCTCCGGGGCGTCGCTCGAATCGACGAAGGTCAACGCGAGGGCCCTGGAAAGTTACGCGACCCTGGGCTAGCCCCCCGATCTTTCGAATCGGCACGAAGAGGTTGCGGCCCTCGATACGAATCACCGCGCCGACGATGGGCGGGTGCGGATCGTCACCTAAGCGCGCGACCAAGTCCTGGACGCGACCAATCCGGTCACCATCTTGATCGAAGATCGGACGGCGCAGAAACGTAGAGAGGTGGAGAATGTCAGTCATAATGCACTCGAAAGTCCCCTAAGGCTACCCCGGGGCACCTCGAGCAACCACTGGAGGTCAGTGAACTTCTGGCGAACGCCGCTGATCGCGGCGGTGACGTCGAACTACCCCGCGGGAGTGAAGGAGGACAAGACGTCGGCCACGAACGACACGTCGTCGTCGGTAACGCCCGCGTGGGTGACGAAGCGGACCCGTCGCGGTGCCACCGTTCCGCCCCAGACGCCGCATTGCTCCAACTCGTGCACGATCTGGCGCGCTTGAGGATGGTTGAAGCTGACGATATTGGTCCGACACGACGACGGGTCGTACTGTGACTCGGGAAAGGCGTCGGCGAAGAGGCCCGCGAGGTGGCGCGCGCGAGCGTGGTCCTCGTTCAGGCGCTCCACCATGGTCTCGAGGGCGACCAGGCCCGCAGCGGCGAGGATCCCCGCTTGGCGCATCGTGCCCCCGAGTCGCTTTCGTTCGATGCGCCCGGCGGCGATGAGTGATGCGGGTCCCGCCAACAGCGAGCCCACCGGAGCGCAAAGCCCCTTCGAGAGACACGCCATCACCGTGGTGGCCGACGCCGCGACGTCACTGGGAGCCTCCCCCGTCGCCACGGCGGCGTTGAAGAGTCGCGCGCCGTCGAGGTGCACCGGTCGCCCGCCGATGGCGCGCGCCAGTGCCGCTAGGTGCGACGAGTCCCACGGCGTGCCTCCCGACGGCATGTGAGTGTTCTCCACCGCGACCATCGCGACGTGGACCTGATGGTCGTCTTCGGCGTCGATGATATCGAGCACGTCCTCGAGAGCTAGTTCGCCCGTGGCGTCGTCCACGAGAGCGAACTGGACCGAGGAGTTACGGGCGGACGCCCCCATCTCGAAACTGACCACGTGTTGACCCTTGCCCGCGATGATGACGTCACCGGGTCGCGTCAACACGCGCACCGCAATTTGGTTGGCCATCACTCCCGAGGGCACGAAGAGCGCTTCCTCCTTACCCACGAGTGCCGCGAAGGTCGCTTCGAGTTGGTTGACGGTGGGGTCCTCGCCGTAGCCGTCGTCGCCCACCACGGCCGTGGCCATGGCCTCGCGCATCGCGGGCGTCGGTTGGGTGAGGGTATCGGAGCGCATATCGACGTGACGGGTCATAGTCAAAGGCTACCGAGCGACTCGTAGACTGCCCTCGATGACCGACGCTCATACCCGCGCGATACCCGAGCCGACCAACGTTCATGACTTCTTGGGCGTCCGGACGATTCAGGCGACACCCGACAAGGTGGTTCTCGAGCTCGACGTCACCGGGCGGGTGCACCAACCCTTTGGCATCCTGCACGGGGGCGTCTCGGCGCTCCTGGCGGAAGGCGCGGCGTCAATCGGCGGCGCGCTCAGCGTGAGTGAGGGAAACGTCGTCGTCGGCACCGAACTCAATATCTCTCACTTGCGACCCGTGCAAAGTGGCGTCCTCATCGCCACCGCGACCCCGATTCGCCAGGGCCGCGCCGTGCAGGTCTGGGCCATTGACCTGCGCGACCAGATCGGACGCCAGATTTCGGTGGCTCGTTGTACTCTCCAGGTGATCAGCGCACCCGCTGCGCGCTAGGTCCAGACCGTAGACTGGTCGAAGTACCGAACCAGCGAGGGGCAGACATATGGGAGTTCGCTTCAAAGGCTGGGGAATTGGCCTACCTGACCGGATCGTTACCAACGACGAGTTGTCCTTGACGCTCGACACCTCGGACGAATGGATTTCGACGCGCACCGGCATCCGCGAGCGCCGCATCGGCGGCAGCGCGCGCTCCCTGGGGACCATGGCTGGGCGCAACGCCATGGCCGACGCCGGCGTGGAGCCCGAAGACATTGATTTTCTCATCCTCGCCACGACGTCACCCGACCGCATGGCTCCAGCCACGGCGGTGCTCATCGCCAACGACCTCGGGCTGAACTGCCCCGCCATGGACGTCAATGCCGCCTGCAGTGGTTTCATGTACGCCGTACGCACCGCGCAGGGGTTGCTCGAAACGGGCAACAAGCGCATCCTGGTCGTCGGCGCCGAGCACCTCTCTCGCTGGGTCGACTGGACGGACCGCAACGTCGCCGTGTTGCTGGCCGACGGCGGCGGTGCCGCGGTACTGGAATACGACCCCGACATCAACGACATTCGTTCGTTCACCTTAGGCGCCGATGGTTCGGGCGCGGACCTCTTGACGTGTGAACACGAAGGTACCTTCACCATGGACGGTCGCGAAGTCTTTCGCCGCGCTGTGCGCGTGGTGGTCGAGTCCTCACAACGAGCCCTGGATCTGGCTGAGATCAGCGCAGACGAATTGGCACTCGTCATCCCGCACCAGGCCAATATCCGCATCATCCAGGCGGTGGTCGAACGTCTGGATATCGGGATGGACCGCGCCGTCGTGGCACTCGATCGCCACGGCAACACCTCCAGCGCGTCGATCCCGCTCGCTGTTGACGTGGCGCGCAGCGAAGGTCGCGTCAAGACCGGTGATTACGCCCTTTTGACGGGTTTCGGCGCTGGACTGACCTGGGCGTCATCCGTCGTGAAGTGGTCGTAGCGTCTCAGCGCTAGAGCGGTGGATCTTTCACACGATCGCTGGACTGATGGTCAGGTTTGTCCCCCCCACAGTGAGAGAAGAGTCGTCTCGGTGCCAGCACTGAGACCCGCCACTCGCTCGCGTTCCAACCCACGGATCCTCTCGTACGCGAGGATGTCTCTCACCGTGTCGGCGACGTCACGTTGACCCAGTCCGTGAGCGGACGCCAGCACGCGCGAACGGGTAGTGAAGCCGTCAAATCCTTGTCCCTGAGGAATCCATAGCGGGAGTGAATCTGGTCCCGACCACGGCGCGACGCCGTGGTCGAGCAGCCACTGGTCGTCGACGCGCACCAAGTTTGCTCCAAGGCCCACGGCGAGACCCACGTCCTCGAGAACGTCCGACAGCCGCCGCGGTTCACCCACGGCGTTCATCGTTCCCGTGGTGCCGGACTCGCCGCACTCAACGATCCAGCTCGCCACGTCACTCACGTCAATCAACTGCGCAAAAAGTCCCTTCGCCTCAGGAACGAGGACGGGACCCTGGTCACGCGCGAAGCGTGCTGGCCAGTACCCTCCTCGATCACTCGGGTCACCCGGTCCGACAATGAGCCCGGGACGTACCACGAGGACGTCGTCACCACGCGCCCTATGACACGCCGCTTCGCACGCGGCCTTCGACGCGCCGTAGTTCTCCGGGGTCGGCGTCTCGCTCTCGGGAAGCGACTCGTGGATCGCTCGAGTTTCGTCACCACCGGGGCGGTCCTGATCCAGGTAGACCGAACAACTCGACACGCACGTCCAGTGTCGCGCGCGCTCGCTCAGCGCCGCCAGAGCGTCGCGCACGAAACGCGGATCGGTCGCCACGTCCACCACCGCGTCCCACTCGCCGCGCACCGCGTCGTAGGCGCCGGTACCGTGTGATCGATCCGCGCGCACGTCACGCGCTCCTCGTGGTGGCGTCGCGTTGGTCGCACGCGACAGACACGTGACGTCGTGTCCGCGCGCGAGGCACTCGGTGGCGATCGCCGCCGAGAGGAAGACCGTGCCTCCGAGGATCAGTACCCTCACCCGCCCGACCTAGTCGCCAGAAATCTCGACGTCCGTGCCGTAGACGTCGGGTCGCCGTAGTCGCAGCACCTCGATCTGACCACGACGTCGATCCACGTCGCCGAGATCGATGTCGGTCACCAGAACGTCATCAGTGAGCAACGATGATTGGGCGAGAATTTCTCCCCAGGGACCCACGATCATTGAGTGACCATGAGTGGCGAGGCCCTCGAGGGTCACACCGGCTTGGGTCGCGGCAATGACGAAAACGTGATTTTCGATCGCGCGAGCACGTACGAGCACTTCCCAGTGCGCCGGACCCGTGTGGGCCGAGAACGCGGCGGGTATCGCCAGGACGTTGGCACCGGCGAGCACGAGGGCTCGGTAGAGCTCGGCGAATCGCACGTCGAAACAAACACTGAGGCCTAAGTGCATCTCACCGATCCCCACGACGCGCATCGACGATCCCGGCGAGATGAACTCGGACTCGTAGTACGTCACTCCCCCCGGTGGCTGGGCGTCGAAGAGGTGCGTCTTTCGATACGTCGCCGTCACGTCGCCACGAGGACCGATGACCACGCTGGTATTGAAGAAGCGACCGTCGGGTGCGGGCTCGAGCATGCTGCCCAGGTGCACGGTGAGCTTCCGGCCGCGCGCGAAGAGCCCGAGTTGGCGCACGAAGCCGTCGTCGAGGCCCTTGGCCGCCGCGTCGTACCCGCTGCGCGGCCCCCAGTAAGTGCAGTACTCGGGCAACTGCAGGTACGTCGCTCCTTGATCGCTCGCGCGCTCCAGTAATTCAAACATGGCGGCTTCGTTGGCCGCCACGTCGCTCCCTGACGTCATCTGAATTGCGGCCACTCGCACGGAACTCATTATCCTCCTTCGGCGATCTTGCGCTGCAACACGCGCAGTCCCGGCAACGTCAGACGGTCCTTCACCCGGTTCGACGCCTCCTTCGACGCGATGACGTCGGCGAGGCTCGCGACCTGAATGGTCACTCCGTCCACGGTGATCTCCTGGGCGCGACGAACCATCTCGTCGTAGTCGCCGAGTCCCGCGGGCGTCATGACGAGGTCCAGATCACCGTGATGGGTGGTGAGATTGAGTACCGTGAGGCGAGAGAGCAAGGGCGCCGACGGTTCGAAAGCAATACCCTCGGGCGCGCCCTCGACGCGAATCGTCGCCCCGAGCTCGCGCAGCGCTCCGACCAGTCGTTCCAGGTTCTGCGCGCGTCGCTCGGGCGTGACGTCGAGGTCGAAGGTGGCCATGTCCGAGCCGTGCACGACGGCTGCGAGCCCACCGACGACGACGAAGTTGACGCGGTGGTGTCGTAAGACGCCCAGGATCTGCAGCGGGTCAAAGTCCACTGGCCGTCATTGCCCGGCGCGCGGACAAGACGAACTGCGCGGTGCGCACCGCATTCTTGAGTCGCGTCGCAGCGTCGAGTCGTAGATTCCTCGAGAGGGCCGCCTCGTCGACCTCGACGAGTTCGAGTTGGACGTCGACGTCGAGTCCCATGACGGCGAGCACTTCGAGAACTCGGTCGTAGGACGGGACACTCGCGCCATTTTCCATACGCGAAATGGCCGACTGCGTGGTACCGGTCATCGCGGCGACGTCGCGTTGGCTCATGTGTCGAAGGTGGCGGCCTTGGCGGATCAGGGTGCCGGCACGGGAAGTCGTCATGGCATAATTATAGCGAAAGTGCTATATCAGTTGTTCAGCGCCAGTCGCGTGAGGGGGCCGTCGCGCCCAGGGAGAGTGGCTCGACGACTTCCGCCAGCAGAGTGATTGTCCCTTGTCCGCGTTGCAATAAGCCGCGGATCATCAGGGCCCGCGAACTGCGCGCCACCGGCCCCCAGCGAGTCCAGGCACCCTTAGAGAAGATCACGTTGACGTGCCCGCTCTCGTCTTCGAGGTTGACGAAGACCGCCCCGTTCGCCGTCTCGGGGTGCTGGCGATGCGTGACCACTCCCGCAACGCGCACCCTCGCGCTCTCGGCGCCCAACAGGCGCGCCGCCATCGTCACGCCGTGTTCGTCGAGCCACGGGCGCACCAGTTCGATCGCCGTCGCGTCGGGGGTGAGACCCATCGCCCACACGTCATCAGCGACGCGCTCGAGTTCGCTCGTGAACGGCAACCGGGGTGCGCGCAGTCCCGTCACGACACCTTCGAGTCGATCGGTCGTACTTTGGGCGACCGCCCCGGCCGTCCAGGTGAGGGCCCGACGACTCTCGCCGAAGCAGTCCATCGCGCCCGCCGCCGCCAGCGCCTCGAGGTGGTGCTGTTGGCACCCCGCGCGACGCACCAGGTCCTCGGCGTCGAGCCACGGCGCGCCCTCGGCGATGCGCGTCGCCAACTCCAGGCCGATCGTGCGCACGCTGGCGAGACCTAAGCGCACGTCGGGGTGCTCATCATCACCCTCCAACGTCGCCTCGGCGCCCGCGACGTTGACGTCGGGACGCTGTACCGTGACGCCGTGACGCTGCGCGTCGGTGACCAGACTCTGGGGCGACCAGAACCCCATGGGTTGCGCGTTGAGCAGCGCCGCCAAAAACGCCGCCGGATAGTGCACCTTGATCCAGGCCGAGCAGTAGACCAAGTGAGCGAAAGACACCGAGTGCGACTCGGGGAAACCGAAGTTAGCGAAGGCGGCCAGCGCGTCAAAGAGTTGGTCCGCCGACGCGCCGGTGATGCCATTGGTGGCCATGCCCGTGTAAAAACGGCTCTTCAACTTGAGCATGCGCACTTCGGAACGTTTGGCGGCCATGGCCTGGCGAAGTTCGTCGGCCTCGGCCGAGGAGAAACCCGCGACGGCGACGGCCATCTCCATCAACTGCTCTTGGAAGAGCGGCACGCCGAGCGTGCGCGACAAGATCGGCTCGAGCAATGGGTGCAGGTACGTCACGGGTTCGTCCCCGCGGCGACGTCGTATGTACGGATTCACGGCGTTGCCCTGGATGGGGCCGGGACGGATCAGCGCGATCTCGATCACCAGGTCGTAGAAGCACCGGGGCTGCACGCGCGGCAGCGTCGCCATCTGCGCGCGCGACTCGACTTGAAAGACCCCCACGGTGTCGGCCTCACAGAGCAGGTCGTAGACCGCGTCTTCTTGTTCGAGCGCGCCGAGATCGAGCGTGACGCCGTGATACGCCGTCACCTGGTTGACCGCGCGGTGCAGGGCGTCGAGCATGCCGAGGCCCAGCAGGTCGAACTTCACCAGTCCGATGGCCGCGCAGTCATCCTTGTCCCACTGCAGCACCGTACGCCCGGGCATCCGTCCCCACTCCACCGGACAGACCTCGAGCACCGGACGATCGCACAACACCATTCCGGCCGAGTGGATACCGAGGTGGCGTGGACGGTTCAACATCTGGCTCGCCATCGTCAACAAAATGTCAGGCACGTCCGTCGCGAGCGCCGTCATGCTCGAGCGGTCCACCTGGCCGCGTAACTGGTTGGCGGCCTCTTCGGAGTAACCGAAGGCGCGCGCCACGTCGCGTAACGCCGAGCGCGGCCGGTACGTGATGACGGCCGCCACCTGGGCGGCGTGGTGGCGCCCGTAGCGCTCGTAGACGTACTGGATCACCTCCTCGCGTCGACCCGACTCGATGTCCACGTCGATGTCGGGCGGGCCGTCACGCGCGGGCGAGAGGAAGCGCTCGAAGAAGAGGTGCAGCTTCACCGCGTCGGCGTTGGTGATGCCCAGCGAGTAGCACACCGCGGAGTTGGCGGCCGAGCCGCGACCCTGGCAGTAGATGTCCGAGCGTCGACAGAACTCGGTGATGTCCCAGACCGTGAGGAAGTACCCCGCGAACCCCAGAGCGCCAATGACGCCGAGTTCGTGGTCGATCTGACGCCACGCGCCGCTCACGCGCTCGTGGTCGCGCGAACCGTAGCGCTGCGTCGCCC
Source organism: Acidimicrobiales bacterium (assembly GCA_036509795.1). GTDB lineage: Bacteria > Actinomycetota > Acidimicrobiia > Acidimicrobiales > RAAP-2 > RAAP-2. The sequence continues at coordinate 3,585 of DATCEX010000027.1, read as the reverse complement.
CTTCGTGCACCAGTACCGTGAGGTAGTCCTGCTCGTTCATCCCCTCGGGAGTGAGAAACGCCGGCAGATTCGGTGCCACGAGCCGTAGGTCGAACGAGAGCTCGGCGCAGAGTTCACCGGCCCGGTCAACGACACCCGGCCAGCGCGCGAAGCGACGACGCTGCTCGGCGTCACCACGCAGGTGCGCCATCGGCGACGCCGAGAGCCAGCCGCGCATCTCCTCGAGCTCACGGCGCGCGCGAATCGCCGCCAGGACGTTGGCGCGCGCGAAGTCCTCGGGTCGGGCGTAGTGCACGTTGCCCGTCGCGACGAGACTCACGTCGTGACGCACGGCCAACTCCGCCAAGACGTCGTTGCGTGCCACGTCCTCGTAGTGTCCGTGGTCCCAGATCTCGACGGCGACGTTGTCGCGACCGAAGCGTTCGACCAGACGCACCAGCTCACGCTCGGCGGCGCGCGGTCCCTCGTCGAGTAGCGCTCGCGACAAGGGACCCTTGCGACAGCCCGTCAAGACGAGCCACTCACTCGCGCAGCGCGCAACGTGTTCCAGACTGAGTTGGGGCGTCCCCTTCTCGCCGCGTTCCAGGTGCGCCTCCCCGAGCATCGTCGACAGGCGCCGGTAGCCCTCGGGCGAACGCGCCAGCACCACCAGGTGATCGCCCTGGGGATCGGGAACGCCGACGCGGTCATCGCGAGCGTCAATCGTCAATTCCGCGCCGAACACCGTGGGCAGACCCAACGCGCGCGCCGCCTCGGCGAAGCGCACCACACCGTAGAAACCGTGATGATCGGTGAGGGCGAGCCCCCCGAGTTCGAGACGCACCGCCTCGGCGACGAGTTCCTCGGGATCGCTGGCCCCATCGAGAAAACTGAAACCCGAATGCGCGTGCAGTTCGCCGTAGACACCCATCAGTCGTAGATCCCCACCAGCCACCAACGCCCCGTCTCGGCCGAGAGCAGCAGCGCCTCACCGCTGTCGAGGAGCACCTGGACGTGTGCGCGACGCCGACCACTCGCCCACCAGCGCTCCACCAGCGGCCAGGGTCCCGCGAACCACACGATTTCCCGGCGCGAGCCGCGCAGCGGCACCAGCGACGCGGGCACCGCGCTGAGGGATCCACGCGCGCCCATGCGCACGGGTTCGTCGAACGCGTCGCGCACGTCCACCGTCACCGGCTGGTGCAGCAACGTCGTCGGCGACGGTCCCGCCAGACGACCGGGCCACGGGGCGTCGTCGCGCAGGTCCCGCGACGGCGAACCCCACGGAGCGAGTGAGGCCCGGTCCTCGGGGACGCGCCCCCCATGCAGTCGCGCCACGAGGACGCCCTCGGGTCCGAGTCGGTGACGTACCCGGTGCGCCGCCGCCTGGGCGCGGTCGTCGCCGGCGCTGCGCTGACCGAAGAAACCCACCTGCTCGTCACCCACGACGTCCTCGCCACGGGCGCTACGTAGCCGCGCGACCAGACGGGTATCACGCTGGCCGGGCAACTCCGCCAACTCTCCGCGCGCCACGCGGTGCAGGACTCGCACCGCCGCGCTGAAGCGCTCGGCGACACTCGCGCTCTTCAGGTCGGCAAAGTCGCCCACGGTGTACAGGCCCAATCGGCGACCCGTGGTCGCGAGTTCCTTGTGGCCGAGGGCCGTCAGTGGTTGGGTGCGACGAAACTCCGTCGTCTGGCCCGCCGCAACGACGACGTTCTGGCGCGCCGCCAGTTCGGCGCAAAAGAGTCCCTCAGCCACCCCGAGTGACACCTCGAGGCCGAGCACGTCACGCACGCTCTCGCGCACCGCGTGAAAGACCGCCTCGTCCCCGCCAAAGAATCGACTCGGTCCACGGAGTGGCAACGTGCATAGTCCGAGTCGAATGGGCTCCACGAAGGGACAGAGTGCTCCCAGGACGTCAAGGACGCGCAGATAGTCGCGCAGGGCCGACCCGTCGGGCCGCTCTTCGCTCAGCGGCTCCGCCCAGAGCGCGAGGAGGCGCTCCACTTATCTCGTCACCGCCCGGCCGTGGGCGTCGGGCACCATCACCACGTGCTCGCCGCGACGTGCCGCCTCACCACGTCCCCCGATACGCAACGTCACGTAGCGCGCGTCGAGACGTGACGACATCATCCAACGTGAACTGGTGAGGTGAAAAGAGAGGTCGACCGGCAACGGCCACGGGGAGCTGGGTTCGGTGAGGACGATCAACACGGTGCCGCGTTCACGCACCCGATCCATCAACCTGCGCGCCGTCGCGTGTACGGCACGCGAGGGCGGACGCACGATGAGGAGGTCCACACCGTCGAGCAAATCGGCCGTCGTTTCGGCCCACGCGCCGCACGGCCGCGGGACGAAGAGGACGCGACGAAGATCGACCCCGAGGTCGGACATCGCCACCACGCCGGGGTCGTCCACTCCCACCACGGCCGACCAATGACCCTTGTCGCTCGCCTCACTCAACAAACCCAGCGCCACGCTGAGACCGCCGAGCCCCGGTTGGGCGTGGACGAGAACGGTCGAGCCGCGACGCAGCCCTCGCCCCGGCGTCAGTGAGGCCCAGGGCTCGGAAAGGGGAATAATACGGGATTTTGCGAGGGTCACGGGGCGTAAAGTCGCCACGAGGTCATCCGAGAGACGGGGTCGTGAAGTAGGAAAAGCGAACATGTGTTCGTAAGAGTAGCCGGTGACGTGTAACATGACAAACCCAAGTCACTGTAAGGTGACGAAATGGACCAGGCGAAGGCAGATCGAGTCGCGCAGTGGATTAAAGATAAGTGGAAACACGGACCTTGTCCCGTGTGCCAAGCGACAGATTGGTTTTCAGGGGACGACATGGCGTTCGTTTATCCCGTACAAGAGCCCTACAGCGGGAGTGCTGCTGGTCGAGGCCCTTACCTCGTTTTCACCATTATTTGTAGGTCATGCGGCTACACAATTTTTATTAATGCCCATGTGGCGGGGGTTATCGTGCCGCCCAGTGTTTACCCCCCAGGGGCACCAGAGACTCCTCCTTGGCTTTCAGGTTCAACGTGACAACGCCAGGGGATGTAACGCCTCCCTCGGCAGATCAAGAAGATCCAAAGACCAGACTAAGTCAGTCCTTGAGTTTCCCCGCTGCGCAATCCCAAGAGGGGATTGCAATGCATAGGAAATCCTACGAAAGAATCAAACGACGCATTCGTCAAGAAACCGGTAAACAAAGTCCCTCTACATGGCTAGCCGTGGCCTTCACGCTTTTTGGAGTCGCCATCACTTCGATTCTCACCCTTATTGCCATCCCGTCGAGTACACACGGACTCCATTCTTGGACCAGACCCGTTCTAAGTATTATCCCGGTATTTGCGGTGGTACTTGGGATCGTTTGCTTGGTTGCGAATAATGGAATGGCGATTTCAACCGGTGAGCGCAACGAGTTCGGCGAACTTCTCTTCTGGTTTCAAATATCCTAAGGTCTTTCGGGGACGTCCGTTGAGACTCCGCTGGATTCGCTGAAGGTCTTTCTTCGAGTGCTTCGAGAGGTCGGTGCCCTTGGGCATGTATTGACGCAGGAGCCCGTTCGTGTTCTCATTGGATCCGCGTTGCCACGGTGAGTGCGGATCA
>DATCEX010000026.1:0-32374 GCA_036509795.1 Acidimicrobiales bacterium | reverse complement strand
TCACTGATCCGGGTGGCGACTTCTTCACCAAACGCACACCCGACAAGGCCAAGAGCCGCGCCATTGAGCAACTGCGAAGTCTCGGCTATACGGTGACTCTCGAACCAACGGCCGCCTAGGAACGAGCAATCTTCGCGTCAGTTTCTTAAGATGAGCGCTGACGGATCATAGAGGTGTAAGTGCAAGGAAGAAGAAACAAGTCCGGGCGGCCGACGGCTTCTTCTGGGGAGCAGATCGCACAATTCGACTTGGTCTCAATATCGTGCTGGAGGAACCGTGGAGCTTGCCCTCTGGTGACGCTTGTCCGCACGTACCGAACATCCCCATGAATATTCTGACAGCAAAACCCGCTGTGCTCGGCCGCCGAGGCAACCGACCACGGTGCGATTCGCACGCTCACCTTGTCCTCGAACCCTAAAATCGTCGACCTCCTGCGAGTTATGAGACCCCGGTCAGGTTCGCTTGGAGGTTCGAGACGAAACGGACCAGAACACTTTGAGAGAAATATCTCAGGCGAAGTTCGAGCGACTTCGTTTCGAGCGAGTTAGGCTAGGTGCGATTTCGTCCGGGGGGACTCAATGAGTGATGTCGCAATGGAGTTAGATCGCAATGCCATTGGGCTACGCGAAGTGGCGTTCCAATCAATCTGTTCGATGGCGCCGGGTGCAGCCATCGCTGCCTCGATTCCGTTCGGGTCACCACTGGCCGGCGGAGCACTACCCCTGGCGGTGATCTTCGCCTTCATCGGGATTTTCTTCACTGCATCGAGCATCGGCCAGTTGGCCAAGCACATCCCTTCGTCGGGCTCGGTGGGCACCTACAGCGCGATCGGACTTCGCCCGTGGGTCGGATTCCTGGTCGGATGGGGTTACGCCGCTGTGGAGGTACTCATCGTGCCGCTCGTCATGCTCCAGCTCGGCTACACGGTAGCCGGCGAATGGAACTCGAAGGTCCACTCGTTTCCGATCGGTAGTTGGTGGGTGTTCACCACAATCGGCACGCTTCTCGTCTGCTACCTTGTCTGGCTCGGTATCCGAACGTCGGCCAAGACCGCTACGATCCTCGGTTTCATCGAGATCGTGGTCTTCGCCCTTCTTTCCATCGTCTTGATCTTCAAGGCCGGCGGTCACAACACGCTGGCGACATTCACGCCTAAGTACGCCAACGCGCCGGGCTTCAAGGGCTGGAGCGGCGTCATCGCCGGTTCGGTCTTTACCCTGCTGGCCTTCTCAGGCTTCGAGGCGGCGGCGCCGATGGCCGAAGAGGCCAAGGATCCCAAACGTAATATCCCTAGGGCCATCATGATTGCGACGGTATCCATCGGCGTCCTCTACGCCCTCTCCACCTACGCGGCCGACGTCGCCTATGGGCCGAGCAAGTTCACCGGATTCTCCCAGTCGGCCAACGGCGTGCCGTGGGACGGTCTCGCCAATTCGGTCTCGATCGTCTTCTGGGCTCTGGTGCTTTTCGCCATCATCAACTCAACGTTGGCTAACGCCATCGCCGGCACCAACGTCTTCACTCGCACGGCCTTCGCCTTCGGCCGCGCCGGAGCGTTTCCCAAGTCGTTGGCGAAGTTGAACGCTCGTCACCGCTCACCGCAGAACGCATTGATTGTCCAATTGGTCCTGGGACTCGCCATTGGCTTGCTACTCGGATGGAAGTACGGGCCAACCGAGGCCTTCGGCATCGTGGCGACGGGCCTCGTGGTCATTGTGGTCCTCGTGTACGCGGTGACGAATCTCGCGTGCATTGGCTATTTCACCAAGCATCGTCGCGACGAACGTCACATCGGGTTGCACATCGTCATCCCGATCCTCGGCTTCTTGTTCCTGGTTCCAGGCTTCTTGAACGCCGCCGGCGTCTCGGGAATACCGGGGCTCAAGTTCATCGTCGCCCTACCGACTCCGCTCTCGTACGGCGCGTGGGCCATGGGCGTGTGGATGTTGGTCGGCCTGGTGTGGCTCCTGGTGCTGCGCAACACGTCACCCGAAGCCGTCGAAGCAGTCGCACTCGTTCACGAGTAGCGCAAGGTCGAGCCGTGTCGCGACTTTGGTCGCACCGTCGGCGACGGATAGTCTCAGTATGTCGATGGAGGAAGCATCAGTTTGAGTGCAAAGGCCCCAGTTCTCAACTACGAGATGGACCACGAGGGCGACGTCAGCCGCCTTGTCTACACCTTCGGTGGCGTCGAGGCGAGGGCCGCGCTGCCGCCCGGATCGGTTCTCGACACCAGCAGCCTCGACTGCTTCGCTGGCAAGATCCACTCCGAACACGACCGCGTGAGCCAGGTCTGTGACCCGCGCTACCTGAACCCCCAGACTGGCCCGTTCTACGTAGAAGGTGCGATGCCTGGCGACGTGCTGGCGGTGCACTTCGCGAGCATCGAACCGCGCTTCGCGTTGGGCTTTTCCACCACGGTCCCGCTCTTCGGGGCCTTGACGGCCAACGGCTTCACACAGATGCTCCACGCACCACTGCCCGAGATGACCTGGGTCTACCGCATCGATAAGGAGGCGCGGACCGTGCGCTACGAAGCGCGTGAGTCCGACGCCGTCTATACCCTTCCTCTCGATCCTATGCACGGTACCGTAGGCGTGGCGCCGGCGCTCAGCGAAGCCCGTTCAGCGTTGACCCCGGGCGACTGGGGCGGCAACATGGACACCCCCGAAATGCGAAGTGGCGTGACCTGCTACCTCGGGGTTAACGTCGAGGGCGCACTCTTCAGTTTCGGCGATGGACATGCGCGCCAGGGTGAAGGTGAGACCTGTGGAGTGGCGGTCGAGACCGCGATGGACACGGTCATGGTGATCGACGTCATCAAGAATGTGCACCCAGTGCTCTGGCCGCGCATCGAGAGTGACGATGAAATCATGACGACTGGCTCCACTAAGCCCCTCGAGGACGCCTTTCGCATCAGTCACGCTCAGATGGTCCACTGGGTCGTTGAGTTGACGGGACTCTCGGTCATGGATGCCTACCAATTCGTCTCCCAGGCCGTTGAAACGCCGATTGCCAACGTCGTGGACACCAATTACACAGTCGTCGCCAAACTGAAGAAGGAATACCTCCCTGGGATCGATCCCCTTGATGGCGCGCACCAGCGCCTGAAAGAGATTGGTGAGGCCTACCTGACGACGCGCCGCCGGCCACCCCAATCCTGATCACCTTAAATTGGGCTTCTTTGCCTCGTAGCACGGACGAGACTTCCACCGCGCGCTTCTAGATCTCAGCGATCAGATCTGCTCTACTCACGGCCCTTCGGCACGATCAACAACATCAGTAGCGTGCTGATCCTCCCCTTCACCCACCCGCGTCCACCACAGCACAGCATCGGAACCGAGACGGGAGTAGTCACGTCGGTGACTCTCAGCCCAACTCAGATTGAGGTCGAATTTCAGGACGCATTCGCGGTTTTCAGTGTGTACAACATCTTTGACGTTTCCAGCGGGCCGGTCTTCATCGGTGGCGTGACGTACCGGCTCTCGCATCTCACCGCGGGCGACGCGGTCCGCGTTATCTTTTTCTCGGGACTCCCACCAGTGGAGGCGACGCAGAGCATCACGGTGCTCGAGCGAGTCACGAGCTAGAGCGAGGGTCGCCGTCGGCGAAGGTGGATACGGCACCCGATGCTGTGGGCGAGGGATGAAACGCCCCCAGGTCGCTGTGGGACAAGTTTTCCGTGGGTCAGTGTCGGCAGAGTGATGTTTTGATCGCTCTTCGTGCGGCGATCGCAACTTCTCGGGCCCTCACACTCTCTGCCACGTCGTGCCCGAGTGGATACATACTCATGGGAACCACGTGCGAACTCGACTGGGGATTGTGAGCCGGGCTTAGTTGTGTTTTCCGCGCCGGTGGCTGACGAGTCGGCGAAGATGGTGTGGACTACGCGCCCGGCGTCTCGACGCTAACGCCGATCCGAAGACTCGCCTCGCGGAGGCGCGTGTCATAAGTGAGCATCACCAAAGAACCGTCGTTGATCGACAGCGCGCTCGCGAGATGAATCGCATCGAGACTCCGGACGTGATCAAGTTCGCTCGCGACGTCGATCACGACGGCGCTGATCGGAATCACATCAATACCCGCGAGCAAGGCTGTGGCAATACTTGGTCCGACTGAGCGATCAGTGTTCGTGCTGCACGAGGTCTTCGAGACGCCGTACGACGAGATCGCCGAGGTCGTGGATAAGACCCCGGCTGCGGTTCGTCAGATCGCTCACCGAGCCCGCGAGCACGTGGCGGCGCGGCGGCCTCGGATGCAGGTGGACCGAGTCCAGCAGGAGGCAACCCTCGAGAAGTTCTTGGCCGCCGTTATCTCCGGCGACGTGCAGGGACTCATGGACGTGCTTGCGTCGGATGTGGTGCTGATCGCCGATGGTGGTGGCTCGGTGGCGGCAGCTAGGAAGCCGATGGTCGGGGTCGAGACGGTGTTAGCGTTCCTCTCCCGCGTGGCAGATCTCTCGGATTTAAGGGCGACCACCGCCTGGTTCAACACAATGCCTGGCGCCGGGTTCGACGTCCATGGTGATGTCACTGCGGTGAGTCTGGTGATCGGGGACGACCGAATCACGCGGATCTACGCCATCCGCAACCCGCACAAGTTGCGATGGCTAAGCAAGGTGGCGGAGCTGCAGCGATGACCGCATTACGGCACTCGTCCAAGCAACTCGAAGTTTCGGATTCAGAAGTCCCGGTGGGCCGCCCGGGTCTCGATCCGGGCACCCTGGGACAAAAGAAATGCTCCAAATATTGCGTGGGGCCGGTCGCGTTTCGCGAGTCGATTGTTTTCAAGGAAGCGCGACGCTGCTTGTCGGATTGGTGTGGCAGAAATTCTACGCCGAAATGATGGCTGTCACGTTGCGTCGACTTGCACTTCAAACGATTTACGTGTCGCACGCGAAGGTCGACCTTTCGATCTCGAGCACTGCCGAACGGTTTGATCGTTACTTAAGTAGACCGTGGGGACTATGAACGGGGTCCAATCCTTGCGAGATATCAGAGAAGTTGGTAGCGAGCCGTCTTAGCTGCTCGACGCGCAACTTCGACAGCTCCTCCAGACGGTGTGCTCCTTCAGAAGCGAGTATGAGTCGAACCACACGGCGATCATCAAGATCTCTCGATCGTGTGATGAGACCTAACGCTTCAGCCTGGTTAACCTGGCCGGACCCCGAATGATGGCGGAGTAGTAGGTAGTCCGCGAGCATACCGATCGTTGGTCCCTTTACATCCCGGCGTCCGCGGATTGCGAGAAGCATTTAATGTTGGGCGGTGGTAAGCCCGGCAGCCTTTGACTGCTGCTCGCTCCATCGATCGAACAGACGCATTCCCGTCCGAATGCTGAGTAGGCGACAGTACATCTCTTCAGAGAGTCCCACGCCGTTCATAATAGCATCGTGTCACGATATAATTCCGAGATGTCAAGTTCGAAAGCGACCATTACGGGATGCGCGCATCGTGAGAGCGCTTTCGCGCGAGCGACGACAGCGTCTTTACCCCGTGACGGACGTGGAAAACACGCTCGTCGGTGTACTTCTATGGTCCGCCGTCCTTGAGTCAAAGGACGTCTCGAATTGGAGAGTGCGTGACACCATGTACGCGACGGCCGTCTCAGCCTTCGCCGCTGAAATATTTCGTTCCGTGGCCGACCGGACGGCGGCGCGGCAGTTAGCGTGATGGTCGTGGTCAATCGTGAAGACCCAACGCACTTCGACGGTCTCGTGAAGCAGTTCGATCTCCTTCGCGCGCGCGAGAAGTTACTGGTCGAAGAGGGTCATACGGAGCGTGTTGTAACGCTCCGACCACTCTCACTGCGCAGTGAAGTTCCCGTAGTCAGCGAGATCGAATGTGAAGTCAGCGATGAGGATTCGGGGGTCGTATGAGAAGAGCGATGGTCGATTTCGTTCTCGACGACTCGGGCGACTGGATCGCGCGACTTTCGTGCGGGCACAGCCAGCACGTTCGACATCGCCCGCCGTTTCAAGAGAGGGACTGGGTGTTGGCCGAAGAAACTCGACGTGCGCGACTGGGAACGTATCTGCTGTGTCCGCTATGTGACCGAGCAGAACTACCTGAGGGACTGCGCCTGCTTCGTACGTCACCCTCGTGGGACAACGAATCGGCACCGTCAGCTATCGCGAAGTTCCATCACCTGGCTGAGGGAACCTGGGCGATCATTACCGTTGAGGACGGCCAGATGAGATTTGTTACGCGCGGTGAGGTTGTGATTAACCAACTCGTAGACAAGAGCTCTCCCCAGGTCATTCTGCCAGGGCTCGATCATTCCGTCGAGTTCATCGGACCCGTTCAATTTACGATTGACTATTTTTCAGTCGAGAAAGGCGATCCCGCAGGTCCTGTTGATGTGTCTGCGATGCACCCCGCTCAAGAAAGTCCGGCAGACGTTCGATCGAAAGAAGGCGGCGAGTCCGCATGTTTTGTCGATATGGTCTGCACCATCTGCGGCGCCGCTTTCGAAAGCGATCCCCATGTGCACAGGATCGGCTTCGACCTGGGCCCATAGCGAGTAATGATTGTCGTGCAAGGAGCCCCACAGCGTCGCGATCAGACTCTCGTTCTAGGTGCAACAGCCGCATTCGAGACTGCCCCAAAGTATCTCGGGGAACTCGTTGCAGGTTCGCCCACGGTCAGCGAGATTGTGAGCCTCATGCCAGTCGGACAGGGAATTAGCAAAATGCCATAATTACGAAGTGCGAGGTGAGTAGGGCGTTGGCGAATGACACGCGGCTACTGGTCTTGGACCGGATTGATCGGGTGCTTATAGAGGCGGACCGTTCGCCAAAGTCGGTTTCCGGCTAATAGATGCGGAATTACAACAGGATGCACGCCGTATTTTGGCCGGATCAGGTTGGGGTGGTGGGCAACACGACTGGACGCTTCGTCAATTGATTGATCGACTTTTCGAGCTTGGGGTCGTTTCGGCATCCGTGCACAGATCGCTAGACGTATTCGAGTCGATGCGAGCTTCCATCGAACCTAAGCGTTCGTTTTTCTCCCACAAAGTGCTCCACAAATCGCGTCGCACGTTGAATAGGGGAGTGATGTGGCGTCGTCATCGTTCCTGGTTAAGCCGTGTGGCGTCGTCCATGGTTGTCCCGCAAAAAGCATCGGAAGACGTTCACACCGCTGAGGTCGAGGGTTCGAGTCCCCCGGTGTCCGCGACTCTACGGCTTGAACAACGCCATCATTGAAGCCACTACGAGCGATCCGTACGATCTTCAAAGTCATATGGCTGGGGTAGAGAACTTTCTCGGACAATGAGATCACACCCAATGGTCACGTTGATGTCCGAACGTTTTCCCGATTCAACCTGCACGAGCAAGAGTTCAAGTGCTCGCGCACCCACTTCTTGGAAGTCTTGCCTCACGGTACTCAGGGGTGGACAGTAGAAAGCGGCTTCTGGAATATCATCAAAACCCACCATGGCGACGTCATGGGGAACTCTCCGACCCTTCTCTGCGAACGCGCGTATCGCACCGAACGCCATACGGTCGGCCGCCACAAAGATGGCCGTCAATTCTGGAATCATGGCAAGGGTCTGGCCCAATTCATATCCGGATTTGGCACTCCAATCACCCGAAAGTGGCATTGGAGCATCGACACCGTAGGACTCAAGGGCAAGACGCCAACCCAAGATTCGTTCATCAGTTTGACGCCAACCTGTTGGACCCGCCACATGAAAAACACTCTGATGGCCAAGTGAAAGCAAGTGCTCGGTAGCCGCTTTTGCGCCAGACACTTGGTCGACCGAGACAGAGGCGAAAGGGGAATCAGGATCGCCCTCTACGACGACCAATGGCAGTTCATCGGCGATCTTCTCCAAGGCATCATTCGCATCGTAAGTCGGCGCAACCACCAACAATCCTTCCACCGCTTGGCGTCGAAGCCACTCCACAGCGTGAAGGAATGAAGAGGGTCGAATTTCATCCATCGTCGCGATGGTTATGTAATAGCCATTGTCGCGTGCGCTTCGCTCAATTGCATACTGGTTCGCAAGTCCCGAGGTTGAAGGCATGTCAAGTGCAAGTAACCCGAGCATCTTCGAGTTCCCCGTGACGAGCGCCCTCGCAGCGTTATTGGGGCGATACCCAAGTTGATTCACGGCGGCGAGGACCCGAGCACGTGTCTTGGCGCTAACGTTGGCATGATTATTGATGACACGAGAAACCGTCTGATTTGACACCATGGCCATCGCAGCAATATCGGCCAGTGTCACCGGTTTAGACTCTTTTCGTAACGAGTCTGACTTAGTTTTCCTCATGACTCCCGACCCTGATTGATTCAGCTCCAACTTTTGACACTTCTTAATTGTCGTCCATATTGTCGCTTCCCTTGCACGCTCACGCTACAGCTATGTGATTCTCACCGTGGTCACGCGGATCACACCTAGCGCGACGTTCTCGCGCCGGGAGGGTGAAACAAAATTGGAAAACTTGAATCGAATGCACGACACCGTGTCGTTATCAACTCTCATCGAACTTTCGTGGAGCTCTCTCACACTGGGAATCCTGATCCTGAGTTGCCACATGACGCAAGAAAATCGACCTCACCTCTGATCGCCTCCCTTGGGGAGTTCGCATCCCTTCCAAATGTCTTGGCTAATTACTCCCTGAAACCGTTTCCCTCGAATTTCTCGGATTCAATTTGAGTCTGATAACTCGCATTTCATAAGTGGCGAACCAGGAATGCCGAGTCGACCTTGCCACCACCGCAATCCATGAAGGTCTTTGATAACAACATCGGCATCACTGTCGAGCGCTCGACTTCCGATTCCTACGACGTGTCCGACCCGCATCGCACGAGCGGCCCGAATTCCAACTGGACTGTCCTCGAGGACGATGGCGTCTCGAATATGACACGCGATCTTGCTGGCGGCGAGTAGATAACAGTCCGGCGCTGGCTTGCCCGACGTCACGTCTTCGCCACAAACCAACAACGGCGGTCGAGGCGGACCTATTACATCGAGACGAGCTTCCACAATGTCTCGTGTCCATCAAGTAACAATGGCTCCGCGATTAGTTGGCAACGCAAATAATAGTTCCCTGGCACCGGGCACTGCGTCAAGATGGGTGGACTCTTCTTCCAATGACAAGATTGTGACGAGGACATTCGCGCGCTGGTCTTCTTTGATAAACATGACGACGGTGTCGATGGCTCAGCGATCACGGTTGTCGGTCATCGCCACCTCGGGGTCCGAACCAAAAACCAGAGACCACTTGAACCATGCTCGTTCCGAACCCTCCGCAGTGTGAATCAACACGCCGTCAAAATCGAAGAGAAAACTTTCGCACGGTAGTTGAAGATCCGCGGCGATTCCTATCCTTTCGTCCATTTTCACTTGTTCATCCTGCGAGCAATCCTCTTTCGAAAATGCATGGAGCGCAAACCTTGTCACCTCTCGGATTTGAATGTGATAATTTTATGTTTTCACATGAGTTCCCTCTGACCCGATACCTCGAAGTGAATAAGTTACGTCGCCACGTCGCTGGTATTGACCGTGACCCACGGTGATGGCGATCGACTCGCGCGCGACAATCTCAAAGTCACACGGCCTCCTCTCGGATCCGCTAATCACACGACCAGCGAAGAAAGATCTTCGTACTGCCGTGACGGTCGAATGATGAACGTACGATGTGATCGAATTTCTTGGCGCCACGTCATGTCCCACAATCGAGAACATCCATCGAATCGATGAACGAACGCCGACCGCTCATAGTTGACGAAAGTTACACTCCCCGGCACTTGTCGGTGCGACTGAACGGAGTTTTCGCAATCTCATCGACACGGGTCAGCGAACCACCCTTTTCGTCTTTTATCTGGACGTTTCTGCGCCCGTTGGGTTGACACACACCACGGTCTTCAGTCCCTCGCGGCGAGCGGCGACAGCGAAGGCGGCCGGAGCGTCGGTCGAAGCGAAGCGATGAGAGACGAGGGCGTCAAGCTCGACGACGTGGTGTTCGACCAATCGGATCGCGCGCGGGTAGGCGTCGTTCATGCGACGGGCCATGGCGATCGTCAAGCCCTTTCGGCGGGCCACTCCCGCCGGGAAGCTCGTCACGTCGTTGTCGGGGATCCCGGCAAGCACGAGTCGGCCGCCGCTCTTAATAAGTCCCATGCTGATGCTGACGGCTTCGTCGTTGCCCGCCACCTCGAACACGACATCAACTACGGGTCCCTCTTCCGTGGCTTCGGATGGTGTCAACACCTGGTCGGCTCCGTTGTGGGCGGCGGCCCTTCGCCGGTGCGGGAGCGGTTCGACGGCGAGAATGGGGCCGGCTCCTGCGGCGCGAGCCACCCGGAGCAACATCAAACCAATCGGGCCGCACCCCACCACCGCAACCGAACTCCCGAGGCGAACATGGCCAAGGTCGAGGCAATGCAGCGCCACTCCGAGTGGTTCGAGCAGAGCTATTGTCTCGTCGCTGAAGCCTTCGGGCACGGGATGGAGCAGGTCGGTGGGCCACGACACGTACTCACGCAAGCCGCCGTCGGTCGTGCCGTGGCCCGCAAAGCGAACCTGAGGGCAGAGGTTGCGGAATCCTGCGCGGCATCGTTCGCAGGAATTGCACGGGACCGCGGGGTCGACAGCCACACGCTGTCCGTCCAGAGGGCCGCCCTCGACAATCCCTCCGAACTCATGGCCGAGCACCAGCGGCGACGTGAGTTGGGCGTCGCCGATGTTCCCCTGTGCAAACCAATGAAGATCGGAGCCGCACAGTCCGACCGTGGCAACGCGCACCAGGCTCTCGTACGGTCCTGGCACCGGCCGGGGCTCTTCTACTACGTAAACGTCGCCAGGGCCTTTCAGCCTTATTGCCTTGATCCCAACCTCCTAAGGTTGCCCGTAGTACGCACCCGAGCCGTGCTTCCGTGTGAAGTGCCTGGCGACGATGTGTTCGGGTAGCGGGACTGCTGCAGGGTCCAGAGCGACGGTCAGCCACGCCATCTTTGCGACTGACTCGAGGGTGATAGCCGTTACCACGGCGTCGGCGGCGCTCGTGCCCCAACAAAAGGGCCCGTGCCCGTTGACAAGGACTGCGGGAACTTCCTGGGGCGAACGCCCCGCTACGACACTGATGATTTTAGACCCAGTGGCGAACTCGTAACCCGTCGTTACGTCCTCCGGGGTCAATGGATCGGTCACGGGTACCTCGCCCGGGCACAAGTCGGCGTGGGTCGTGCCGAACACAGGGATCGAACGTCGCGCTTGGGCCCACGCCGTAGCCCAAGTGGAATGCGTGTGGACGACGCCACTGACCCCCGGGAGCCCGCGGTACAGGGCCAGGTGCGTCGGGGTGTCCGTGGACGGCCGGCGTTCGCCTTCCACCACTCGACCTTCACTGTCGACGACGACCATGTCTTCTACGGTCATGACGTCGTAGGGGACGCCGGATGGCTTGATCACCACGAGGCCGGTTTCGCGGTCCTGACCCGACGCGTTGCCCCACGTCAAGGTGACTAAGCCCGCCCTAGGTAGTTCCAGGTTGGCAGCAAGGACGGTGGCCTTCAGCTCCTCTAGCATTTCGAGCCTTCAAATCCTCGCGAGATGGGGTGTTCGCGCAAAATCATACAACTCCTTGATCGCTCGATGCGTGATCGGGCGCGGTTCCAGTCGCCACGCGCTTGAGTTGCTTGAGTCCATGGAGCCAGTCGACGTGGCGGTTTCCGAAAGTATCGTGCATGTCTTTCCAAATCCGGTACACGTCGTCGTAAACCGATGTCGCCTGCGCGAGAGGCGTGTAGGTACGGCCCGCTCTCGGCCGGAGAGCCGCCGCCGCCTCGGCGATGTTCGCAAAACCGCCAGCATCAGCGCCCGCAGCCACGGCTCCGAACAATGCTGATCCCCGCGCGGGTACCTGCGAGGAGGCGGGTACACGCACCGGCAAGCCGGACACGTCGGCGAAGAGTTGCATAAGCAGGGGACTCTTCTCGGCGACGCCACCACAGGCGACGATCTCGCGCAGCTGAAGGCCTCCGGCGGAAAAACTTTCTAGGACTGCTTTGTTTCCGAACGCGACAGACTCCAACAACGCACGGTAAATGTGCGCGGGCTTGGTTTCCAGCGTGAGTCCTGCCAGCATGCCAGAAAGGTCTGCATCAGCGAGCACGCTCCGGTTGCCGTTCCACCAGTCGAGAGCCACGAGTCCAGTTTGTGCAGGAGCGAGGTTCGCCGCGGCTTCTTCCAGTCCGAGCAAAAGGTGGCTGCCTGATCCCGCGCTGGCGGCGTTGGCAAGGAGGTCGCCGAACCACCCGAACATGTCGCCAACTGCGGGCTGGCCTGCTTCATAGCCGTAGAAACCCGGCAGGATTCCGTCCCTGGCGACCCCGGTAATACCGGTGAGGGGTATCCCATCTCGATGTACCACCATGTCGCATATCGATGTCCCCACGACCATGACGAAGGTACCCGGCCCGTCGACACCGGCACCTGGGACCGAGACAAACGAGTCGACGTTGCCGACGGCCACGGCCACGCTTTCTGAAAGGCCGAGCCTGCGCGCCAGATCCGGCCGGAGGTGGCCAGCCTTTGTGCCTAGCGGCAAGAACGTTCCTCCCAACTTGGCTTGCGGGTCGGTAAAGCCGGGGTACGCAGCGGCGAAGAAGTCGACTGTCGGTAGACCGACGTCAGGAGACCACAACGCCTTGTACGCTGCGGCGCAGCTGGAGCGACGCTCTTGGCCGCATAGTTGCCAGACCACCCAGTCGGTTACCTCGATAAATTTCGCGGTCGCGTCGTAGACCTCTCGGTCCTCGAGCCAAATCTCGATCAGTTTGGGGAAGTACCACTCGGAGGAGATGCGGCCCCCGTAGCGACCCAAGAAGGGCTCCTTACGTTCTGCCGCTACCTCATTCAGCCGATTGGCGACGTGCTGAGCGGCGTGGTGCTTCCACAGTTTGGGCCATGCGTGGGGACGGTGACGCCACGCAGGCTGGTCACATAGGGGTACTCCGTCCTCGGTAACGGGAAGGACGGTGCACGAGGTGGCATCCACCCCAATGCCGACGACCCGAGCTGCCACCTCGGGTCTCGCTTCCAGGACTTCCGAAATGCCTTTAACCATGGCTGCGACGTAGTCGTCAGGGTCATGCAAGGCCCAGTCGGTTGGGAGGCGCACGTCCGTCTCAGGTAGTACGTCGTCGATTACGCCGTGCTGATATGCGACTTCGCACAAAGCGACCTCGTCGCCGGAGCGCAAATCAAGGAGCAGAGTACGCGCTGAAGCGGTACCGAAATCCACTCCAATCGCGTACGCGGCTTGTACCATGGTGGCTATGTTAGCGCTCACATTTGTCGAGTCGGAACCGCGCTCGCACGCGGTGAGCGCGTGCGTAGGTCCGAGGGTTTCGCTCCTCGCGATGTCGTCCTCAAACCGCCAAACGCGCCCGGCGTCTCCCGCGTGGGGATTGCTGATAATCGCGATTCCTTGGCCGATGTCACCTTGTTCGCCGGACCGCCGCACAGATCCCGGTGGCGTAGCTCGCCACCGATCAAAAGAAGCAAGATATGGTGGCGGTCGCCAGCATGCTGAGCGCCAAGTGCCAAACGTCCTTGGTTCGAGAGGAGATGCGTAATGGGTGCATTCATCGTTAACCGGGCCGCCACCCGCCCTCAGGTGAGGCGCCTTCAACGCCGTGGAGGCGACCATGTGTAGCGACGGCCTTGAAGTTTGGTTCCTCACTGGGAGCCAGGAGCTCTATGGAGAAGCGACGCTGCGCCAAGTAGACGTGCAGTCGCGTGAGATCGTGGCATTGCTGAACTCTGGACCGCAGATCGATGTTCCTATCGTGTGGAAGCCTGTGCTCACGGATGCTGCTGGCATCCGGCGCGCTTGCCTGGACGCCAACAGCTCCGACACATGCATCGGCCTCGTGGTCTGGATGCACACATTTTCTCCGGCAAAGGCGTGGATCGCAGGACTTGACTTGCTGCGTAAGCCGCTGTTGCATCTCCACACACAGGCGAACCTCTCGCTGCCCTGGGCCGAGATCGACATGGACTTCATGAACCTCAACCAAGCCGCCCATGGGGACCGCGAGTTCGGCTACCTCCAGACGCGTCTGGCGTTGCGGCGTAAGACCGTTGCCGGGCATGCGAGCGACCCTGTCGTGTGCGCCCGGATCGGTTCGTGGGCTCGCGCGGCGACCGGCTGGCACGCAGTCCAGGGCATGCGACTCGCCCGATTTGGCGACAACATGCGTGACGTCGCTGTCACCGAGGGGGACAAAGTGGAGGCCCAGTTGCGCTTTGGGGCTTCCGTCAACACCTACAGCATCAACGAACTCGTTGCTGCTGTGGATGGCGCCGCGCCAGTTGCGATCGACGAGATAATGATGCAGTACGACAATAGCTACGAGGTCGCGCCCGAGCTCGGCCCCATGGGTGACCGGCGCGAGTCGCTACGATACGCCGCACGGATCGAAGTTGGCTTGCGCTCATTCCTCGAAACCGGTAAATTTGACGGCTTTACGACCAATTTTGAGGACCTGGGCGGTTTGCGCCAGCTTCCCGGGATTGCCGTACAACGGCTCATGGCCGAGGGCTACGGCTTCGGTGCCGAGGGCGACTGGAAAACCTCGTTGCTAGTGCGTGCTTTGAAAGTCATGGGTCGCGGCCGACGGGGCGGCACCTCCTTCATGGAGGACTACACGTACCACCTCGGGCCTGGGGAGCCCAAGATTCTGGGTGCCCACATGCTCGAGGTTTGTCCCAGCATCGCCGCCGGGAGGCCGACGGTCGAAGTCCACCCGTTGAGCATCGGCGGTCGCGAGGAT
Source organism: Acidimicrobiales bacterium (assembly GCA_036509795.1). Classification (GTDB taxonomy): domain Bacteria; phylum Actinomycetota; class Acidimicrobiia; order Acidimicrobiales; family RAAP-2; genus RAAP-2. The sequence continues at coordinate 17,585 of DATCEX010000026.1, read as the reverse complement.
CCAGTCAGGCTTGTTTTCGACGCTCAACCCGGCAAAGGATTCGTCGTGGGCCTCGTCGACTTGGGCGACCGCTTCAGGCTCGTCGCCAACGACATCGACATCATCCCTCCTGACGCCCCATTGCCCAATCTCCCCGTCGCTCGTGCGGTCTGGAAGCCAGCACCCAATTTTTCTACGTCGGTCGAGTCCTGGCTGACCGCAGGCGGCCCTCACCACACCGCGCTCACTACAGCTGTCGACGTCGAGTCCCTCGAGGACTTCGCTGTGATCGCCGGGGTCGAGTTGGTCCACATCGACTCCGCCACCACGACGCAGCGTTTTCGACGGGAGTTGCAGTGGGACCAGGCGTACTACCGACTCGCCCAGGGTCTTGCTCGCGGCTAACCCATCGACGCGCTGGCATGCGGTGACGCTCGCCAGTCCTTTTTGTCTCGCATTATCAGGTGCTCGCTGAGGCGACCAAAAATCTTAGAAGGCCCGGTGCTGATTGCGACTCCTGCGGCACCAGCATTCAAGACATCACGGCCATTTCCTTTTCGTTGCCACAACGTCCTACGACATTCTTCGTACGCTCAAACTTGGACGGACGAGCACGAGTTCGCACGCCATCTTTTTCGTGCGGAGGATATCAACCTCTCGGATTTCCGCAAATCTCCAATCATCTAGTGTTAACGCTCACAATTCGGACCTAAATATTTTTCATTTCGTCCTTCGATTTTGCAAGTTTGGTGGTATGTTCGACGTGCCACGCACATCGCGTCGGTGGGGGTTTCAGCTTCGGCTGGAAAGGGGAAACGAATGAGCAAGTTCGAACCACACGAGGTAGATCCAAAGCAGTATGAGGTGTCAAGACGACGTTTCCTGCGCAACGCTGGCGTGGTGGCGGCATCGGTTCCGTTGCTCGGCGGAATGATGGAAGCGTTGACCGAGCGTGGTGCGGCCGCACAGACGTTGACCGACGAATCGCACCCATTGTTCGCAAAGCACGCCTCGTACAAGTTCACGTTCGTCAACCACGTCACCACCAACAGCTTCTTCACTCCGACCCAGTACGGGATGATCGACGCAGCGAACCTTCTCGGCATCCCTAAGCCGCTGTGGACGGGCTCGGCGAACTCGAATGTCTCCCAGATGGTGACGGCGTTCGACCAGGCAATCGCCGCCGGCGTGAGTGGCATCGCGTCGGCCTTGATCGACCCGGTCGCCTTCAACGCCCCAACGGACCATGCACTTTCCAAGGGCATCCCGGTGATCTCCTACAACGCCGACGAGTTGACCAACAGCCGATTGGCTTACATCGGCCAGAACAACCTCACCGCCGGCGCGGCGGCAGCCGCGCGCATCGCCAAGGTGGTGCCGAAGGGTGGCCTGGTCGGCATGGTGATTGCGACGCCGGGTTCGGGCAACATCCAGCCGCGCATCGACGGCGCCCTGCCAGTCTTCAAAGCGGCCGGTCTGAAGACCGAGGTCGTGGATGGCGGCGCCCTCGAGCCCGGTGAGATCACCGCCGTCGAGGCCTGGTACACCGGTCACAAGGACGTCAAGTTCCTCTACTCCGTGGACGACGGCGACGCGGTGGCCGTGGCGGACACGATCAAGAAGTACAACTTGAAGGGCAAGGTCGGAGGCTCGGGCTGGGACGTGGAGGTCCCGGTGTTGCAGGGAGTCCAGGGCGGCGAACTCACCTTCACCATCGACCAGCAGGCCTACCTGCAGGGATTCATCCCGACGATTCAGTTGTTCTTGTACCAGATCTCTGCTGGCCTGATGAAGCCTTGCAATACCGACACCGGCCTCGGTTTCGTTACCAAGGCTAACGTCGGCCCGTACCTGGCACACGCGACACGCTTTGAAGGTAGCGGAGTGGCGCAGACCACGTACGCGCCGCCATCCAAGATCGCGTACTGATCTAGGAGTCGTGGTTCGAATCGTGGCTAGCGTCACCGCATCAGATAGCAATACGCGACAGACCCCCGCTCCGAAGGGGCGGGGGTCTGTCGCGTATTGGCTCGTCCAGCGGGCCATGCAACAGCGCGAGCTCACTGTCGTCCTAGTGACGCTGTTCGTGATTATCTATTTCGGGATCGTCAACTCGGCCTTCTACACGACCGCCAACATCATCACGGTCGCTCAGTACCTCGCTTCCTTCGCCGTAATCGGCTTTGGAGAGGTACTGATCCTCGTGATCGGCGAGATCGATCTCTCCGCCGGGGCGGTCTATCTGACCTCACCCTGGTTCATGTATTTCTTCTGGACGAGTGGGATGCCGATCGGCTGGGCGATCGTGGTCACGATGGCGTGCTGCGCCGGCATCGGTATGATCAACGGGCTGATAACGGTGTGGCTGAATGTCTCCTCGCTAATCGTCACCTTGGCGGTCAACTATGCGCTGTTCGGCATCGTGCTGATCGAGTCGAATGATATTCAAGTTGACATGCCCGGCCAAACGGGCCATTTCAGTGTTATCTTTGGCGTCGGCGCCTGGTCGACGATCCTCTGGGCCGCCGCCATGGGGCTCTTCATCTGGGCGCTCTTGAAGCGAACGCGTTTCGGTCTCCACATCACCGCCACTGGTGGCAACCTTCTCGGCGCCGCGGAATCGGGTATCCGAGTGCGGCGAGTGAAGGTGTGGTGCTTCATAATCATCTCCTGCGCCTCCGGGCTCATCGGAATCCTCGACGCGATCCGCATCGGCAGCATCAACCCCGGAAGCTCTGGCCTGGACACGACCCTCCCGGGTATCGTCGCGGCCGTGCTCGGGGGTACTGCGCTGACCGGTGGTCGCGGCACGATCGTCGGAGCGGCCCTCGGTGCTATCTTCCTCGGCGTGCTCGAGGATGGCTTCAACTTGATCGGTGTCAATGCCAACTGGTTCTACTTGGCAGAGGGGATCATGATCCTTGTGGCGATGATTGCCAACACCCAACTCGGTACAGTGGCCAGGAGGTTTCGCCGATGACGGAGGCGCAGTCGGCGCTGGGGGAGGCGAGCCCGACGCGCGACGCCGCATTCGACGTGGTGCTCGAGACGGTTGGGTTGACCAAGCGCTTTGGCGCCGTGGTGTCGCTGCGCGGGATCGACATGCACCTACGGCGAGGCGAGGTCCTCGGCCTGGTTGGCGACAACGGAGCTGGCAAGAGCACGCTCGTGAAAATCCTGTGCGGCTTCCAGCCTCCCGACGCCGGCAAGATTTACATTGAGGGCAAGGAGGTGTCGTTCCGGTCGGTTGCCGACGCGCGCCGTATCGGCATCGAGACCGTCTACCAGGACCTCGCCCTTGTCCCACAACTGACCGTCGCTCAGAACCTCTTCCTCAACCGAGAGGTCACCCTGTTCGGCAGGGTGGGCTGGCTCTCCGCGGGTAAGATGCGCCAGCTCGCCAAGAACTACCTCGAGGACATCAAGGTCGAAATCCCCGACATCGACGCCGAGGCCGGGTCGCTATCGGGTGGCCAGCGCCAGGCCATCGCGGTTGCCCGGGCCACCCGTCAAAACGCCAAGATCCTCCTACTCGATGAGCCGCTGGCGGCGATGGGCGCCCGGGAGTCTGCCCTCATTGTCGATCTCGTGAAGGATCTCTCACGCAACCGTGGTGTGTCGATAATTGTGATCGACCACAACTACACGCACCTCTTTGAGCTCTGCGACCGGCTCAACGTCGTCCAACGGGGCCGCATCGCCGTCGACCAGCAAGTGAAGGATACGTCGGTCGAGGAGCTCACTAAGCTCATGGTCTCTGAGTACCGCCGCGAACTCACCGCGGGGCAGCAGCTACTCGAGCAGTGAATCGTCCGTCGTGCAACGCGCACAGCGCGCGACTCGCCCGTGAGGAATCGCCCCGGGCGTTGAAAGGAGTTGCGAAGTGAAGTATCGCCAGCTTGGCTACACGGGACTCCGCGTCTCGGAGCTTGCCCTTGGAACGATGACCTTCGGTGGTCAAGGAAAATTCGCCTACGTCGGAGCAACGGAAGTGGAGGAGGCTCGGCGAATTGTCGACGTCGCCATTGACGGCGGTATCAACTTTATCGACACCGCAGACATCTACTCCGCTGGTCGCTCAGAGGAGATTCTTGGCGAAGTCCTCACTGGTCGCCGCGACGAGATCGTCCTCGCCACAAAGGCCCGCTTTGCCATGGGTACCGGACAAAATGATGGTGGCCTCTCACGCGGATATCTCATTAGGGCCTGTGAAGCGAGTCTGCGCCGCCTCAAGACGGACTACATCGACCTCTACCAGGTACACCAGCGTGACGGTATTACTCCGATGGAAGAGACGCTTGATGCACTCGATACTCTTGTCCATCAGGGAAAGGTCCGTTACATCGGAGTTTCTAATCACTCTGCCTGGCACGTCATGAAGGCGCTCGGCATCTCCGAGCGACAGGGATTACAGCGTTACGTCACTCAGCAGATCTACTACTCCTTGCTGGATCGTGACGTGGAGTACGAACTCGTTCCGCTCTCAATAGAAGAGAAGATGGGCATCCTCGTGTGGAGTCCACTCGCAGGCGGCCTCCTCTCGGGAAAGATTCGTCGCGGCCTAGAACCCCCAGCGGGATCACGAATGGCGACAGAGTGGGGCGAGCCACCGGTTTACAACAAGGAGCGGATGTACAACATCATTGAGGCCCTCATCGGAGTCGCCGAGGGCCGTGGGATCTCGCCCGCGCAAGTCGCACTCGCCTACATCCTTGGGAAGCCGGCAGTTTCATCCGTCATCTCTGGTGCGCGAAACGAAGAACAGCTCCTCGACAACCTCGGTTCCGTCGAATTGATGCTCAGCGAGACAGAGCGAGCCACGCTAGATACCGTCAGTGCGCTGCCACTGATCTACCCCTACTGGCATCAGGCGGCCTCTGCCTCAGAGCGGCTGAGCGAGGCTGACGAGTCACTCCTCGCGCCATTTCACAACTGATTCGCTATCACTGTGTCTGACGAAGGAACCTGGGCGAGACGTCCCGAAGTTGATTAAAGAACACCACATGCGTTGAGAGGGCGGACAGATGTTTCCGCCCACCAAGCAAGGGCGGGTTCGCCACCGCGTCGAATACTGAGTTCGTGGTTTTCCTATTTCTCGTTCAAGTGCGCGAACGCCGTGGGCTCACGTCCAATTGAAACTTGACGAAATAATGCGTGCGATCCCCGCAGCAGACGAAACTCTTGTTCATATCGAATGTGCTGAAGACCGGAATCGGTGATCGAGAGAAAGAGAGAATTTCCGTGCACGAATCGCTGAGGGGCTTACGCGATGATGAAGAGATTGAACCAAACGACAAGTACGTAGTCGTTACATCCCTTCGCGAGCGCAGAACCGCCTTTGAAGAACCCGAGGAAAGTTCTCGTCGCCCAGTCCACGGTTATCGATGTTGACCGGGGCGACGCTTCGCGATCGGCACTATTGGTACGTTGCCGCGATGATTGGACCTCTCGATCTGTACGGTAGTTTTGCTCATATCTCTCTCAACGACTGGTTTCCTACCTCGAAAGAGCGGCGTAACTCAATGGCCTGGATCGGCGCGCATTGGTCCGTAGGAGTTGCGTGGACCGACGGTACACGCGTTTCGTTCCATATCGACGGGGTCCCGTGTTTCACCGGACGGGGAAGTCCTTTCGAGCCTGGCGCCTCATGACGGAGTCCGCTTCACTGATTGAATCGGTACATGCGCGTGTCAGGTAATCACCGAAAGTGTTGTCGAAGATGTTCCGGCTAGGGAGACTTCGAAGCTCATTGATCTCGTGGTCCAGCCAAACTCACTCATTGCTCCCACCGCTGCGCACGAGCACTAGGTGCAGCCCGGGCGCTCGCCGACGTTCAAAAGGGAATTCATCAGCGGTGGTTTTGTTCTACGATCACCGGAAGGCGGTAACTTCGAGGTGACTCGCTCGTCGGGTGCAACGAGGGAGCCTTTGATCGAGGTCGGATGATGAGAAGGAGCACCAGGGAGATTCCATGCGAGCCGAGTCGATAAATAGTTGGTACGAATCGCTATCTTCGGTCAGAATTGACTGATGGTCGCGCGCCATTTATTGAGCGCCGTCAGCAACATCGCCAGAGTCACGTTACATATTCTCGCCGACTCGAAGTCGACCCAGGAATTGCAGAGCTCACCGCAACTCGATGAAGGACATACATTTTGCAAGAAAACGAGTTGCCACATCGTATAGCGAGCCACGGAGTCAGTTCTGGTGCCTCGGCGCGGCGTAAGAACCTCGCCGACGTTCTCACGCTTTTACACGAGGGCGGGCCGCATGATCGAGCGGAACTCACCAGGCTGTCTGGGCTCAACCGCTCCACCATCGCTCGCCTGGTGGCGGAACTGGTGAATCTTGATCTGGTTCGAGAATCCGAACCGCGCGACACGGGAGTCGTGGGCCGCCCGAGTCCCGTCGTGCGAGCGAATGACGACATCGTAGCCATTTGCGTTAATCCGGACGTGGACGCCATCACTGTAGGTCTCGTTGGCCTAGGGGGCAAGATCCATAGTCGTGTACGGCAGGAAACCACGACGGTGCCTACGGTCCACGAAATGATCTCCACGGTATCAAGAGTGGTCGAAAACTTCGTCGCCGTCAGTGAAGGTGACTTGCGCATTGTCGCGATGGGAATCGCCGTGCCCGGTATTGTCCGCGTTGATCTAGGCGTGGTGGAATTCGCCCCGCACCTGCGCTGGACGGACGAGCCCGTGGCCCAACTCATGGAGGAAAGTCTCGGCTATCCGACGTTCGCGGCCAATGATGCAAACTTGGGCACTATCGCCGAGCGTCTCTACGGCATCGCGCGAGGCAAGAGTGACGTCATATATCTGAACGGAAGTAGGAGTGGTATCGGCGGCGGGGTCATCGTCAATGATCGACCGTTAAGTGGCGCCCACGGTTTTGGCGCGGAGCTCGGTCACACGTCGGTCTCGTCCGAGGGCATTTTTTGCTATTGCGGGGCACGCGGATGTCTCGAGACAGAGGTCACTCTGTCTCGATTTCTCGACATCATGGATCAGCCGAGCATTGACCCTGACGATCTCGGGCCGATTATCGAGGCGTCGTCGGACCAGCGGCTCCGTACGGAGGTTGATCGGCAACTCGACATCCTCGTGGTCGCCATTTCGAGTTTCATTAGCATCTTCAATCCGGAGATTGTCGTTCTCGCTGGATTTCTCGGGGGGCTCTTGGACGTCAATCCATCACGACTCTACGAGCGGGTGGCGTCACAGTCATTTCACCAACTCAGCGTGGACGTCGATATTGTGCGCGCGACTCTGCGGTCTCAGCATCTCCTTGTGGGCGCCGCCGAGTTGGCTTTCACCTCGATCCTCAATGATCCCAATTCATTCGTCCGCTCGCGGACTTGGGAGTAGCGCAAGCACTTTCGCGACAGTCTTGATCGGAGCCTGCGGTGACCCGGTCTCACCTACGTCGACGGGTTCCGTCACGACAATTTCGACGCCCCTCGAATGCACCAAGGGAGAACACGACCGCGTAGTTCGCCAGGAGAACTGGGGAAACCCGGTCATACTCGGCCCTCGCGTGGCCCTGCGCGATGAGCGTGACGAAAGCGGTCATCGCCACCATCAGCGTCGAGCGATGTGGCGAGAACCTGGACGGCGATTGAACCCTTCCTTGAGCGAGAAGGAATTCACAGGCATCCCCGGACCCGCCATCGCGGGTGACATTGCCCACGGGCGAGACGTCGCTCGCCAGTGGGCAATCTGCTTCGTTGCGCCGATCGGCGTGATCCTACGCCGCGCTTGGACTCCTCGACGTAACGTGGGAGGCTACTTCGATTCGCGCTCGACGTTGCGGAAGCCGTGACTAGCAGGGCGCAGTCAAGATTGACCATTAGGGTACGTTACGTATAGGTAAAGTTGGCTTGCGTGACGGGAGACGCCAGATTCTTTCTCATCCCTGCGTCCATCCGATCAAGTTCCGCGAAGTCTCAGTCCTGCATTGTGATCTCCAAGATAATCCCTATCGCTGCTCGGTGGCGGGCCGTTGGCGCACGACATCAATGAACCGTCTACGAGGATAGGAACCAACATGATCGGTATAGGAATTCTTGGCGCGGCGGGAATTGCGCCGGCGGCCATTATTCAACCAGCGAGTCGTCGTGACGACGTGGTCGTTCGCGCGGTGGCTTCGCGTTCGCGAGAATCCGCCGAACGTTACGCCCAGCGATTTTCCATCGAACGGGCCTATGGCGACTACGCATCGCTCCTCCTCGACCCCGACGTGAACCTCGTTTACGTCGCGTTGCCGCCGTCGGAACACGCCGACTGGTCGATCGCGGCGCTAGAGGCGGGTAAGGACGTACTGTGCGAAAAGCCATTCGCAATGGATGCGGCGCAGGCGAGGCGGATGCGCCAGGCCGCGGATTCGACGGGACGTCGCCTCATCGAGGCGTTCCACGACCGCTACCATCCGCTGAGCCAGGAGTTGGACCTACTCAAGTCGGATGGACGTATTGGCGACATCATCTCACTCGATGCGGTCTTTTGGGGGCCCAATGCGTATGATCCGGATGCCCTGCGCCACAAGCCGCAACTCGGTGGCGGTTCGCTCATGGACCTCGGGTGCTACCCAGTGCACTGGGTGCGCGCCCTTATGCAGGAGGAGCCGATTGTTACGTCGGCCAGGGCGGTACTGAATCCGATTGGCGCGGATCAACGTATGGAGGCCACGTTAGAGTTTGCGTCGGGTGCGACGGCTTCGATTTCTTCCAACATGGCAGAGGGCGTCACCATGAAGAACTTCCTTGATATTGTTGGCACTCGTGCGACGGTGCACGTGCACAACCTCGTCTTTCCCTCGCAGGGTCATTCCATCTGCGAAGAATCGTCCGGCGTCATGCGCGAATGGACCGTGCGCGGCGCGACCACCTACGATCACCAGCTTGACGCGGTCGTACGCGGCTTAGAGAGTGGCGAGCCCTTGTTGACCGAAGGGGAGGATTCGGTGGCCAACATGGTGCTCATCGACGCCATCTACGCCGAGGCCGGGATTCAGCGCGCCCTTGATGACTGAATTGAACGATTCCTCTAGCAAGAGTCGTACGTCGTCGTTCTCCCCACTTGTGGTGGCGACCCCGACCGAGACCCAATGAGAAATGGCCATCACGACTTGTCGAATCGAGCACCCGGGAGTGGGGTGAACACGTGAAGAACTGCCTCCCACGGTCGCGCCTGAGCGTCCGACGCGTACCGTCGAGGTCGTCAGGCTGATCGTCGAATAATGAGTTCACGACCGCGATACTGCAAACAGCGCAGACTCGCGTCGACTCCGGTCACAACGGCGGTATAGTCACCACCGGCCAACTCACATCGCGTACCCGATGGATAGCTCGATATGGTCAACGTAGGCCGAGAACGCGATGGAGATAGTCGTTATTGAACTGACCGTCGGGATCGAACTCACGCACGAGTGCGATGAAGTCCGAGAACTTGGGGTATAAAGAGGAGATCTCTGGTGCGTCCATTGAGAACCATTTGCCCCAGTGCGGGCGCGCCTTGAAGGGCCTTAGAACAATCTCGATAGATCGCAAAAGTTCGCGAACTATCCGAGGTTCGTTCTTCCACGTGAAATGAATGGCGAGTGAGTCGCGGCCGTAGGCTGGGCTCAACCACATCTCGTCCGCAGCGATGTAACGAAGCTCCGAAACAATCAGGTGTGGAAAGAATGTGCGGGCAATCTGTTCAAGTGCCCGTAGTGCGTCGAGACCTCGTTCCCGTGCCACAAAATACTCACTCTGAATCTCGTCCCCGTGGCTCGGCGAGCCGTCAAAGTGAAAATGGGGGAGACGCTCATTCCACGGCCCCACCAACCCACCTTGGGTCGTCGTGTTGTCGTGAGGGTCACCGGTTGGTGACATTTCTCGCGTCGCGGGCTGCGCTTCGCTTCCGGATAGTTTGGACGGAGAGACGCCATTTTGTACGCGGGACTTGACCCACACTTGATCGACGGCACCCTCCCAACGAGTGAACAGACTGACGCTATACGCGCTTTGCATGATGTCGTCAATCCCGGCGAGCTCTGCCCAGGGCATGTTCAAAAAGACGTCTTGACGCATGTCGTAGGTCGGCTCGATGCGTAACGTGACGGTGGTTACAATGCCGAGTGCGCCGAGAGCCACCACACTGCCAAGGAATCGCGGGTCACTTTCGTTCAGATCAATCCGACGTCCCCTCCCGGCGATGAACTCAATGTTGCACACGGCGGCCGCCAAGGACTGATTTCGTGCACCCGAGCCGTGGGTTGCAGTCGAACACGCTCCCACGACTGAAATATGTGGCAGAGACCCGAGGTTTCCCAGAGCCCAGCCGCGCTCTTGAAGGAATCGGCCTAACGAGCCGTAGGACATACCGGCGGGGACCGTCACCTGGCGACGTTGCTCATCAATGATCGGCTCACCACCGAGGGCGCGAACACTGACGAGAGTTCCTGGCGAATCAGCAATGTCATTGAAAGAGTGGCGAGTCCCGAGTGCCTTGATTCGTCCACCTTCGCTCACGAGTTGCGCTATTTCATCGACGGACCGCGCCGAGATGACGCCCTGCGCTCGGTAGTGATATGTCCCGGCCCAGTTAGCCCCTACGCCGCCGTGGTTAGGCGCCATGCTGTTTCCCGGTACTAGCGCGCTTCATGTTGCGTCGTATTCGAACCGGTGAAGTGCGTACTGTCGCCGAATTTCCGGATGAAAATCGCGATTAGGGCGATCGGCAATGTCCAATTTCCATTCCACGGGTCGGCCCATATACGCCCAACCCGCTTGGCGCGCGGCGCCGTTTGCTACGTACTGGTCGCGTTCCGGCACGACAATGGGCACGTCAAATACTTGAGCGGCTACTTGAACGACGGCCGCGTTCGACGCTGCCCCTCCGATGAGGAGAATCCGCTGCGGTTCTACCGCTAGCGCGCTCAGGGCGTCGAGTCCGTCGGCCAGACCACACAGGAGTCCCTCGAAGGCGGCGCGAGCGAGGTTGGACCGGGTCGTGGAGGCGAGGCTCATTCCAAAGAGTGTGGCCGTGGCGAACGGCAGATTGGGGGTTCGCTCACCCTCGAAATACGGCTGCAACACGAGACCACCTGAGCCTGGCGTCGCCACTCGCGCGAGACGACCGAGTTCCACGTGGTCAACTCCCAGTAGGTCCGCAATGGTGTCCAGTATTCTTGCGGCATTGAGGGTCGCGACGAGTGGCAAATACTCTCCCGTGGCGTCGGCAAAGCCGCAGACCGTTCCCGAGGCATCAGCGGTGGGCTTGTTGAAGACTGCAAATACGGTGCCACTCGTGCCGATGGACATGACCACGTCGCCGCGCGATGCGCCGAGGCCCAATGCCGCCGCTGCGTTGTCGCCAGCCCCGGCTCCCACAACAATTCCTTCTGGGATGACGGGAGCAACGTTGCTCACTGTCACGCCGGCCCGCGCCCCCGGTCCCAGGACCCGCGGAAGCGTCGGAACGTGTCCCAGTGCCGAACGGATAATGTCCTTGTCGTAAGCGTCGTTCTTTGGGCTCCAGCAGAGAGTGCCACTCGCGTCAGAACGATCAGTTACCAGTGCCGCCAGATCGGGACCCAGCGGGGAGTCTTCTTTCGGGCCATAGCCCAACACTCGCCACGTGAGCCAGTCGTGGGGAAGGGCGACGGCAGCGACGCGCTGGGTATTCTCAGGCTCGTGGTCCCGCAGCCATCGCAACTTGGTGGCGGTGAACGAAGCGACTGGTACAGAGCCGGTACGATCGGCGAGAGTCGTTCGACCGAATTCGTCGATCAGTTCCTCGGCGGCTTCGGCAGAACGCACGTCGTTCCACAAGAGAGCCTTCCTAATCACGTTCCCCTTTTGGTCGAGGACCACCATTCCGTGTTGTTGGGCGGCGACGGAGAGCGCCGACACGTCGTCAATTCCTCCCGCGTCGTCCAATGCACGCAGTAGCGCTTCCCACCACGCATGTGGATCGATTTCGCTACCTCCAGGATGGACCGCACGACCTTCGCGCACGATGGCACCGGTCGCTAAATCTCGGACAACGACCTTGCAACTCTGTGTGGAGGAGTCAATTCCCGCGACAAGCGCCATGTTTTAGCGAGCGCCGAGAAGATGCTCAATTGCGAGTTGTTGAAGCCGAACGAAACCAAAACCTTTGCCGTCGAAGAATGACTGCGAGTCAAAGTTTTCCCACGACGAGTGATCGGATTTGAGCAGTTCCACCGTCTCACCCGCGTTGAGCGTCGGTTGTTCAAGTTCAAATACCTTCGCGGCCGCGAGTGCGCTCTGAACTTCGGGGTCGGCACGGAACGCTTTCGCGCGCTCTTCCAACATCAGGTAATTGCTCATGTTCGCGGCGGCCGAATCCCACACACCACCCTCGTCTTCGGTTCGGCTGGGCTTGTAGTCAAAATGGCGAGGCCCCAGGTAGGTCGGTCCACCATCCGGGCCACCGTTCTCGAGCAGGTCAACGAGGGCGAAGGCGTTGTGCAAATCGCCGTGACCAAATACCAGGTCCTGGTCAAACTTGATACCTCGCTGTCCGTTGAGGTCGATGTGGAACAGTTTGTCGTGGTAGAGCGCTTGGGCGACGCCGGCGGCATAGTTGAGTCCCGCCATCTGTTCATGACCAACTTCGGGGTTGAGGCCAACGAGTTCGGGGTGCTCGAGGGAACTAATAAATGCGAGGGCGTGCCCAACGGTTGGAAGCAGAATGTCGCCTCGTGGCTCATTGGGCTTGGGTTCGATGGCGAAGCGGATATCCCAGCCTTGCGAAAGTACGTACTCGCCCAAGAAGTTGACGGCCTCGCGATAACGCTCGAGAGCAGCGCGCACATTCTTTGCGGAGTCGTACTCCGCGCCTTCACGACCACCCCACATGACGAAGGTCTTGGCACCCAATTCCACGCCAAGTTCAAGTTGACGGAGCACTTTACGGATAGCGTATCGACGCACGCTGCGGTCGTTCGACGTGAACCCGCCATCCTTGAACACGGGGGCCGAAAACAAATTCGTAGTCACCATCGGGACAATGAGTCCCGTATCGGCTAGGGCCTGCTTCAGACGGTCAATCTGATGTTGACGCTTGGCGTCCGTCGAGCCAAATGGAAAGAGATCGTCATCGTGAAACGATAGGCCGTACGCTCCAATCTCGGCGAGCTTTTCAACGACGTGTACCACATCCAGTGGGCCCCGCGTCGGGCTCCCGAACGTGTCAATGCCACTGTATCCAATCGTCCAGAGACCAAAGGAGAACCGGTCATCGGTGGTGGGCTTACGTACCATTCGAACTCCTCGATGGTCATCGCGGCGATGACCAATTAATTAGTTGTTGTGTTCAACATATCATGAACGACTGGAGTTTTCTGAGCCTCACCGGGCTCTCTTTTCTCGACATTGCCGGTTCTGTCCGTGAATCTGCAGTCACCCCGAGCGGGGTGCTCCAGTCCTATCCTGGAGCCATCGGCATTAAACGCGGTGGCGAGTTGAGGTTCTGACCTTACGCTAATAAAGCGTCCTCATTGGATAGGTGCTTTCAAGGGGTGAGCGCAACAAACTCACCGAGTTGTTCCTCCGGCTTTAAGTATCCTGAAGTCGCTCGAGGTCGCCCATTGAGACGGCGTTCGATGCGCAAGAGTTCTCCGAGAACCGGCTCTTCTCGTCTTGGGGCGGTCACCTCACGGCGCGCCAAATGCGTGCTCAGTACCGGAGTAGAACTCGTAGCCTCCGTTTCAAGGCTACGTGAACCACGTAAAGTCCGACCTGAGGAGAACGACCACGGTCAAAGCGCCAGCGACCCACGCGCCTTGATTGATGCTTTGCTGGTGGCGAATACATCCTGGGCACACACTGATTCACATGACGCGATGTGCCCCGCGAGCAGGGAGCGCCCCGAAGATCCGCGGTGGCGCGAAGCCATCAGACGCAAATGCAGCTGTCACCGAACGCTCAATCCTGTGCTGATCCTCAGAGCGGACTAGGGCAATCACGCAGCCACCGAAGCCCCCACCGATCATGCGGGCGCCGAAAGCGCCCGCATGTGTCGCGATATCGACGGCGAGGTTCAACTCTGCACAAGAGACTTCGAAGTCATTTTTCAGGGATTGGTGTGCAGCGGAGAGAATTGGTCCAACTTCAATGAAGCGCTTTGATCTCAAGAGCGCCGCGACGCTCAAGACGCGCTCGTTCTCAGTGATGACGTGGCGAGCTCGACGGCGCACGACGTCATCGGGAATCTTGTCGAGATCAGCGAGCGTCGCATCTCTGAGTGCTTGGACCCCGATGGCTTTCGCTGCGAGCTCACAGGCTGATCGCCGATCGCCATAGGCGGAGGTCGCAAGTTGGTGGCGCACTTGCGTGTCGACAACAAGGAGTTCAAGTCCTGCTTCCGAGAGGTCAAAGTCAACCTGTTCGATCTTGCCGCTGCGCGTGTCAAATTCGATCGCATGACCTACGGTGCAACAGAGAGAAGCTGTTTGATCCATGATCCCAGAGCGCACACCGACATACGTATTTTCTGCTCGTTGGCATAAGAGAGCCAGGTCTTGCAGGGATATTGTCGGTGCGAAGAGATCGCGGAGTGCAAGACCGATGGCACACTCCAGCGCGGCCGATGAAGATAGGCCTGCTCCAATCGGCACGTTGCTCTCGATGAAGACGTCCACACCACCTATGGCATGGCCAGCTTCCGTCATCGCCCACACGACGCCAAATGCGTAGCTCGACCACGATGTCGTGATCCCGGGTGTGAGGTTACAAATTCGAGATGACGCTATGGGGGTCGTGATCGCGGGGGAACCTGAGGACGAAACTCGAATGACGTCGTCGTCGCGTCGAGCGACTGCTGCCGTCGTTACGGCGTCGATGGCCATTGGTAAAACGAAGCCGTCGTTGTAGTCGGTGAACTCCCCGATAATGTTCAGGCGCCCAGGAGCGACCCAGATACCTTCTGGGTCGCGTCCAAAGGCTTCGAAGAAGCCCCCGGTCATGCTGCTCGATCTGGGACGAAACGCGACGCGTTTTCGCCCATTGTGGTGACGTCTGGATGCACTGGGATCCAGTCGGGGTGAGTTCTTGCTCGCTCGTTCGAAACTACGAGTACGTCAGGAGTGCCGGCGCGCCGGGGATGAATCTTGGTCGGCAGTGGGTGTCCGGTGACTTTGAGTACCCCCTCTGGGACATCTTGAACGGAGAAGCTCGAGCTGTTGCCGAGGTTCACGATGTCGTGTTGTCCAGCCTCTTGAGCTGCCAACGCAGGTACGTGAGCATTCGCGATATCGCGGACATGGATGTAGTCGCCCACGCGAGTGGCGTCCGAAGTGGGCAAGTCATCATCAAAGATCGTGAGCGACGCTCGTTTGCCCGTGGCCACCTCGAGGGCGACCGGAACGAGGTGAGTTTCCTGTCGGTGTCGACCTCGGTAGGAACCGTAGGCACCTGCAACATTGAAGTGGCGGCGGTTGATTGCAGCACGTTCGCCCGCGTGTGTTCTCCGCGAAAGGTCATTGTCAATGGCGAGATTGGAACCTCCATACGGATTTACCGGTGCCGTTTTGGTCTCCTCGGTGATGATCGCGACGCCTGATTCTCCATAGACGGCAGCGGAAGGGGAGACGATGACCTTGTTAATTCCAGGGGTCAGCATGGCATTGCAGAGGCGACCCGTGCCCAGGACGCTATTCTCCTCATATCTAGCAGGGTGCTCGACGGACTCTGCGACGCGTGAAAACGCCGCACGATGGACTACTGCCTCAAAGCCTGCACCGTCGATGACGCGTGCGGTATCGTGATTTCGCCCCTGTTCGAAGCGAGCTTCCGCCGGCACCATGTCGCGATAGCCCTTTGACAGATCGTCGAACACTGTGACGTGGTACCACTCTTCAAGAATGCGAGCGACGACTGAGCCGATGTGGCCGGCGTCTCGCGTGACGAGTGGTCGCATCAGGCTGATCGCAGTCGCTCGGCGGCGAACTCTGGAACAACATCAGAGATGAAGGCCTCCATCCCAGACTCTGATCCGGCGAGGAACTTGAGTTTGTCGGCGGTCCTGCGAATCGAGAAGATCTCGAGGTGCAGTGCGAACTCCTCTTCAGTGCCTGAGGGTGCCTGGTGCCATCCAGAGATGTAGGGCATCGAGTTACCAAACAGCGCATCAAAGCGCCGAATGAGGTCAAGGTAGAGCGAGCAGAACTCAGTCTTTGCCGCGTCACTGAGTGCGGTGAGGTTCGGGACTCGTATCGTTGGATAGAGATGGACTTCATACGGCCATTTGGCCGCATGCGGGACAAAAGCTGTCCAGTGCTGGCCGGCGATGACCACTCTGGTGCCATCGTCTTGTTCGTTTGCGAGAACCTCATCGAACAGATTTTTTCCGGTTGCGAGCGCGTGACGCCGAACTACGGCGAGTACGCGGGTGGTGCGCGGTGTGATGTAGGGATAGCCGTATATCTGACCGTGTGGGTGCCGTTCGGTGACGCTGATCTCTGGACCACGGTTTTCAAAGCAGTAGATCTGGGCAATGCCTTCGTGCCCGGTGAGGGCAGCGGTGCGGTCGACCCAAGCATCGAGGATGAGTCGAACTCGATCTGGGGAGAGCGTGCCAAACGAGCTGTTGTGGTCCGAGGTGAAGCAGATCACCTCGCAGCGACCTACCGCAGGGAGGGTTTCGTCGTTTCCAATACCGGCCCTTGGAACTGTGGGACCAGCGCCCGAAAACGACGGAAACCGGTTCTCAAAGACGACAACGTCGTAGTCGGCTTCGGGAATCTCTGAGAGGTTGTGTTCACTTGAAGGACAGAAGGGGCAAGCATCGTCCGTTGGCAGGTAGATCCTGTCCTGGCGATGTGAGGCGATCGTGACCCACGTCTGGGTGAGCAGGTCGTAGCGGAGCTGAGATTGGTGTTGCACGCTCGGGAGGTCTCGCGTGTCCTGAGCGGTCCTGAGCGGTCTGGTATCTTCGTCGAAGTAAATGAGATCGCGGCCATCAGCGAGAGTGGTGGTGGTCTTTCTCACTGGACTCCAACTCCCCGTGATCGTCGATTCAGACTTCAGAGTTTGGTCTGCCTCGATTCTATCTGAGAGGTTCCGTACGGCGGTCGATACGACCAAGAAGGAGTCGTTTCTCTTCGACGTGTGACGTCAGGAGGTAGCGGCAGTGCAGGAGCGTGGAAGGATCACCAGAGTACGGACAAGCACGCTATGAAGAGCAAGGAGGTGGGAGTATCACGATGCGATCAGATTCGAATGTATCTAACCCTGA
Organism: Acidimicrobiales bacterium; assembly: GCA_036509795.1. Taxonomy (GTDB): domain Bacteria; phylum Actinomycetota; class Acidimicrobiia; order Acidimicrobiales; family RAAP-2; genus RAAP-2. The sequence continues at coordinate 354 of DATCEX010000026.1, read as the reverse complement.
GTTCTCCAATCTCTCTAATGAGGACCGGTGCTCGTGTGGTGTAATCCATCACGTCGCTGTCGGTACCGTTGTTATCGACCACACGGCGATTGACCAGCTCGTTGCCTACGGACAGAGCCACAGATGGTCAAAGCCGTGTGTCGTGATGGATGCCAATACAGAAGAAGTGCTGGGCTCTAGTGGTCTGTCTCTAAATTAACTAAAGCCAATTTCGTTCGGCCCCGCTTGACCTTAGTAATGATCTCATCCGCGGGCTTCTTCCAGATGAAGGGTTGGGGATCTTCGTTCCAGTTCTCGGTCCAGACTCCGATGGCGTCTTTGAGTTGAGCGACCGAGGAGAAGGTTCCCTTCTTC
>DATCEX010000025.1:0-3762 GCA_036509795.1 Acidimicrobiales bacterium | reverse complement strand
TCTATGGAGGCGATGGAGTCCGAGGGCATCATCGACAACGCCCGGCGCATCGGCGATGACGTCCTACGCCCGAGCATCGAGGCCTTGGCCACAAAGCACCCAGTAATCGGCGACGTGCGCGGCACGGGCGTCTTCTTCGCCCTAGAACTAGTGACGAACCGCGCAACGCGCGCGCCACTCGCCCCCTACGGCGCGAGCTCGACGGCGATGAACGAACTCGTCGCCGCGTGTCGCCGTGAATCACTCCTCGTCTTCAACAACTTCAATCGGATCCACGTCGTTCCACCCTGCACCATCACTCCTGACGAGGCCCGCGACGGTCTGGAGCGCCTGGACCGCGCCTTCGAGTCGATCGCCTCGTACTACGAGGGCTGAGGCAACTTCAGGAAAAGACGTGACGTCCTAGACTGAGTGCCCATGCTGGAATTCTTCGCGACGCATCAATTTCGCGCGTCCAAGGTTCCGGCCATCGGCGTGGGTTTTTGGTCGATCAAACTACTCACCACGGCGATGGGCGAGGCCACCTCCGACTTCTTCGTCCACCGTTTCTCACCCCCCGTCGTCGTGGTCGTCGCGGGACTCGTCTTCGCCGCCGCACTGTCCTGGCAGTTCACGCGCACGGCGTATCAGACGCTTCCCTACTGGTTCTGTGTGGTCATGGTGAGCGTCTTTGGCACCATGTGTGCCGACGTCGCGCACGTCGGTCTCGGCGTCCCCTACGTGGTGTCGACGGGAGTCTTCGCCGTCACCCTCGCCGTGGTTTTCGTACTCTGGTATCGCTGGGAGGGAACGCTGTCGATTCACTCAATCACCTCGGCACGACGCGAACTCTTCTACTGGGCGACGGTCACCACCACCTTCGCTCTGGGCACCGCCACCGGCGATATGACGGCGATCACCCTTCATTTGGGCTATTTCTCATCCGGCCTATTATTCACCGGCCTCATCGTGGTGCCCGGGGTGGCCTATCGCTTGGCCGGATTCAACGCGGTCGCCGCCTTCTGGACGAGCTACGTTCTGACGCGCCCCCTGGGCGCCTCCTACGCGGACTGGCTCGGCGTGTCGCGAGCCCGCGACGGTCTCAATTGGGGACCCGGCAACGTCTCGCTGATGTTCTCGCTGGCCATTGTCATCGGCGTCCTCGCCCTCGACCGCGCCGAACGGTCGCGTTCGAAGACGACGCCGATAGGCTCCCAACGTGCCCGCGATCTCCGTTGAGAACCCCTTAGAACTCCCCAAAGTCGTCGTTGACGCGTCCGCGATACGACCACGGCGCGTTAAATCGATCACTACCGCACCGAGCGGACTCGAGGGCGAGGGTTTCCCCGTACGTCGCGCCTTCGCCGGGATCGACGGCGCGGATCTGGACCCCTTCATCCACATGGACCAGATGGGCGAGGTCGACTACGGACCCGGCGAGCCCAAGGGGACCCCGTGGCACCCGCACCGTGGCTTCGAAACGGTGACGTACATGATGGACGGCACCTTCATGCACCAGGACTCCATCGGTGGTGGTGGCGTCATCCAAGACGGTGCCACCCAATGGATGACAGCGGGGGCCGGAATCTTGCACATTGAGCGACCGCCGGACGCGCTCATCGACTCGGGTGGACTCTTTCACGGCATCCAACTGTGGGTCAATCTTCCGGCGAAGCTCAAGATGACCAACCCTCGCTACCAGGACATCGGATCGCGCGAAGTCGCGCTCTTGACCAACGAGAACGGTGACGCCATCATTCGTGTCATCGCCGGGTCGCTGGGCGAACACGCCGGGCCCGGGGCCACGCACACCGCTATCACCCTCGTGCACGCGACCCTGTTGCCGGGCGGCCAGTTGGTGCTGCCGTGGAACCCGTCGTTCAACGCACTCACCTACGTGCTCGCCGGTCAGGGCACGGTGGGAACCGATCGCCTGCCCATCAAAACCGGTCAAATGGCCGTGCACGTCGACGGCGACGTCGTGGTGCTTTCGGCGAACGAAACCCAGGACTCACGTACCGAGGCCTTCGAAGTATTGATACTGGGTGGTGAGGCTATTGGCGAACCCGTCGCCGCGTACGGACCGTTCGTCATGAACACGCGTGCTGAATTGCAGCAGGCCTTTGACGACTACCAGGCGGGCCGACTCGGACAGATTCCCGCCGACCACATCTGAGGCGTTTCAGCGATAGCGCGTCGCGAGATAGAACGCCCCGAAGAGCGACGCCAAGCCGACCACGAGATACCACGACGACGTTGAACCGGGAAGAACCTGCAAGTAGTTGAGCGTGATCACCAACACGCCAAAGAGCATCAGGTCGAGTAGTACCCACCCAAACCAATGGGGACTGTGGTCGTGCGAGTGTTCTTTCTTGGCCGTTACCCGACCTCGAGCGTGCGGATCGACGTAACGACCTACCGTCTTGGCGGCTTTTTTGGATCCGGAATTAGCCATGGGTGCGATGATAGTCAACTCAACTGAGTTGTCCATATCCGTATTATCCCGTCGCCCCGGTGACGCCCGTGACGCCGGTCGGCGCGGTCGTCGTCGTCGTAGTGGTTGTCGGCCCCGTCGCCCCGGTGACGCCCGTCGCGCCCGAGGAACCCGTGGAACCCGTGGAACCAACACTTGCGCAGTACTCCACGGTGATCGTCGAACCGTACGGAGCGGACAGGCCCGGTCCGATGCTTTGAAAGACCACCGCCCCCATTTTCGCGGTGACACACATCGCCGCCGGTGCTTGATTCTCTACCACCACGAAACCCGCGTTGTGCAACAGTGCCTGAGCCGTGGTGGATAGGCGGTTGATGACGCGCGGCACGGTGGTCGGACAGCCACCAGTAGAAAGGATGAGCTTTACGGTCGACTGGGCAGTGACCTTAGAACCCACTGCCGGGTTGGTGCCGTACACCAGTCCCTTGGCAATGGTGTTGGAGCAGTGATTCAGCAGCACTTGACTCACGTGTAGCGCCTCGTTGCCAAGAGCATTACCGGCTTCACCGGGTGTGTCACCCGAAACGCTGAGGAGGGAGAACGACCCATTCGGCGGCAATACGTACAGGATCACCTGCGACCCCGCCTTCACCTGGGTGTTCGCATTTGGACTCTGGCACAAAACCACGTTGGGGGCCGCCGGGGTCGTGCACGACGAGGTGACGGCCTGAACGGAATATGTCAACTTGGTGCCGAGCGCGCCCGCTGCTGCAGTGACGGTTAAGCCCACGACGTTTGGAACGCCGACTGGGGCGACGTAGACGCCCTTCGAGATAACGAGAGTGATCTTGGTCGCCGCAGTGAGTTTGGTTCCGGCGAGGGGTGTGGTGCTCACGACGTTGTTGACGGCGACCTTGGAGTACACCTTTGTGGTCGTGATATTCGCGGCCTTGATGCCGTCGGTCGTGAGTTGCGACCTCGCTGCAGTCACGTTTTGACCGGCCAGATGCGGCATATTCGGCAGCGACTTCTTGTTCGAAATCGCCAAGTATCCCGCTACTCCCGCGGCGATCAACAAGATGACGACGATCGTCCAAATAAGACCCGCCCCGGGTCGGCGGCGTCGACGTTTGACCTTCGCTTTCCCCTTCGACTTCACGTTGGTACGGGGACCATTCAGAATCGGTACCGACTGCGTGCGTTCCCCCGGCGTCACCGTCTGGACCATCTGCGTCGAATCGCTACCGAAGAACGCGCCAACGGCACCCGCCGCGTGGACGGGCTGCCCGTCCACGAAACGCAGCAGGTCCGCGCGCAGCTCATCAGCGGTCGAATACCGCAGGTCGGGC
>DATCEX010000024.1:0-23446 GCA_036509795.1 Acidimicrobiales bacterium | reverse complement strand
CATCCACCGTAGCCAGATTGCTGGGGTCGCTCATCCCTGGGTCTTTCTACTGAGACGAGCGGAGATGAAGCGACTCGTCAGGTTCAAGATGAGCACGAGGAGCACTAGGACGAGAGCCACCCCCCAGGCTGCATTGTGCTGGCTAGGAAAGGCCGAACTCGAGTAGTAGTAGGTCAAGGTGGGAAGCGCCGACATGGACTTGAACGGGTTGGTGTCCCAACTGGAGGAGTACGTCGCGCCGATGATCAACAACAAGGGCGCCGTTTCACCCATGGCGCGAGCCAGGGCGAGCAGGGTTCCGGTGACGATGCCGGGTCGCGCGGCCGGGAGAACAACCCGACGAGCCACCGTCCATTGACGCGCACCCAGGGCGAGTCCCGCCTCGACGACGGTGATGGCGACGCCGCGGATGGCGGTCTCGACGGACTTGGTGATCACCGGTGTCATCAGCAACGCCAACGCGACGGACGCGGCGAAGGCCGAGAAGTGGTGTTGGGGCAGCACGATGAAGATATAGGCGAAGACACCGAGCAGAATCGAGGGCACGCCCGAGAGGATCTCGACGGCGGCTCGAAGCGCGTTCGCCAGACGGGTCTCCATCTCGACGAGGTAGAGACCGAGCAACAGACTCAGCGGGATCGCCATGACCGACGCCATCGCCGCGACGATCAAGGTGCCGATGATCGCGTTACCGATCCCTCCGATGGTTCCTTGTTGACCGATCGTCGGTACTTGCGGCAATTTGGTGAAAAACGCGTAGCTAATGTCGCTTCCCCCGTGCTGCACCACGGTGTAGAGAACCAGCACGAGTGGGATGAGGGCGATGGCGAGAGACGACGAGATGGCCCACAAGAAGGCGTGGGAAAATCGCGAGCGACGTTTGAGCGATTTGGCGGTGATTGCACGAATCTGGGCGCGCCGATCGTAGATCGGGTCCGGGGGAAGAGTGTTCATGACGTCGCTCATGCGCCGAGGGCTCCGGCGCGTCGTACGAGGTGACGCGCGACGGCGTTGACGGCCGCCGTCAGCACCATCAGAATCAACGCGAGTGCGCCCAATGCGGCCAAATTGGAGGGAGACGCTTCAGTGTATTCGGTGGCGATGGTGGAGGCCAGGGTGGCGCCCACCGAGAAGAGTGATCGCGGCATCTGGGCGTTGCCGCCAATGACCATGAGAACGGCGATTGTTTCTCCGAGGGCGCGTCCCGCGCCCAGCGAGATGGCGCCGAGGATCCCCGAGCGGGCACTGGGCAGGATCACTTTGCGAAGTACCTGGCTCTGCGAGGCCCCGAGGGACAAGGCGCCCTCGTTCAGGTCCTTGGGAAGGGCTGCGATGACGTCGCGCGAAATGGCCACGATGGTCGGCAAGATCATGACCGCGAGCACCACGCTGGCGAGCATGATACCGGCGCCGAGGGTGTCGCCACTGAACGGCCAGCCGCCGCCGGTGAGACTCGCCAGCCACGGCTCGACGGTGGCAGTCATCCAGGGAACGAGGACGTACAGGCCCCAGAGCCCGTAGACGACCGACGGAATCGCGGCGAGCAATTCGACGAGCGACGCCGTCACGCTACGAAGTCGCCGCGGGAGAACGAAGTTAAGGACGAGGGCGGTCCCGAGTCCAATCGGCACGGCGAACAACAATGCCACGGCGGTGCTAATGACGGTGTCGAGGATGAGGGGCAGCGCGCCGTAGATGGAGGCGGCCGGGTTCCACTTGGTACCGGTGATCAGAGTGAGTCCGTGTTGCGTCCAGGCGGGCCAGGACTGGTGAACAATGCTGTAGACGAAAGCGAGCAAAATGGCGGAAAACAACGCCGCCACGGCGCGCAGGGTCCAGATATAAATAAAATCCGACCCGCCCCGGGGCCGCAGGGCCCCGGGAGGATCGGATTGGTTGCGACGCGAGAGAAAACTCGTAGCCGACTTCTTCATTGTTTAATAACTTTCGGTTGAGTGCCGAAACCTTACAGAATCGGCTTGCCGCCGTAGGTTACCTTGAGCAACTCGCTGTGCGCCAGGGCCTGGATGTTCGCGGGCAGTGGCACGTAGGCCTGCTCGCCAGCGACGTCCTGGCCGGCCAGGGTACCGGTGACGCCACTGGAGTGTGACAGCCAGTCAAGGAACTTGACCAGCAACGTGGCCTCGACTTGACTCTTGGCCACGCCCTGCTGTTCGACACGAACGATCACCCAACTGTAGGTCGAGATCGGGTACGACGTAGCACCCTTTTGAAAGTTGATGTCGTAGTTTGTCGACGTGACGTTCGGCTTCTGAGCCGCGGCCGCTGCGACACCCGCTGGGGACGGTTGCAGGTAGTCACCGGCGGCGTTCAGCACGGCCGCCGCGGCGATGCCGTGGTTCAACAACAGGTACGAGTACTCGATGTAGCCGAGCGTGTAGGCGTTGTTGGCGACTTCGGCGGCGACACCGGCGTTACCGGGCTCGTTGACACCGTTGGACGGCAGCGCGATCTCGGACTTCGAGACGTTGGGCCACAACTTGGGAGCGACGTCGTTCATGAAGTTGGTGAACGCGTAGGTCGTACCGGAACCGTCCGAGCGAGCTACCACCGTGATGGTGTGGTTCGGCAGGGCGCAGGTCGACGAAATGATCTTGTGCGCCGCGTTACGCTTCACAATGACCAGACCGGGGTTGTCGTTGCAGATCGCCTTGTCGTTCCACTTGGTGATGGCACCGCTGTAGATCTTGGCAAGGATGGTGCCGGTCAGACGAAGACCAATCTTCTTGAACACCTTGTTTTGGGTAATCGACGGCAAGTGGTAACCCATGGCGACACCGCCGAGGGCGACGGGGACCTGCACGTAGCTGGAGATCGAAGACTCGGCGCCGCTGAGGTGCGACATCGCCGACAGGTCCGACTGCTTCATGGGAACGTCGGACGCGCCGAAGTTCACGAGTCCCGTCGCGATGTCGGTCTGACCACCGCCCGAACCGATCGCCTGGTACGACGAGAGCGTGGCGTTGCCGTTGCGTGTCGCGTAAATCGCTTGGGCGGCGGTAATCAATGGAGCGTCGAACGTGGAGCCCGCACCCGCGATGGTCGCCGGACCGGCGATGGTGGTGTCGCTCGCCAAGCTCGGGTCAGTAGTTGATGTCGCTGCGCCGGCCGGAACAGCCACCATGGCCGCCAAGGCCATGATGGCGGTCGAGACACTCACGGTGACTCGAAGGTTTTTTAACATTCTCATTCCTCCTCGGAAAGTTGTTGTGGGGGTGCATGCGGGAACTACCGCGACCGTTCGAATCTGAACGGACATCCGCCAAGTTAGAGAGCGCAAGTAACCGAAGTGTGAGGATTGGGAGGCATTTGAGCGACCTGACAGTTATTTCATGGCCAAGATTGTGTTGACCGCGAGAACTCAGTGGTGAATCTGAGAATTTGTACACCAAGTGCAGTAATTCCCTTACTGCACTTGGTGATTCAACGACGCAAGTACGTCACGAACCCGCGGGGAAGATGGACGCGAGGTTCGTGGTCGCCGGTTCGATCAGGTCCGCAGGACCCTGGCCGAAGACGCGCAAGATGTTGTTGGTGATCGTCGTCAGGACCGGCGCGGGGCAATCCGTGATCGCCGACGTGCAGGGCGCGAGGTCGCCGACCCAGACGTTGTTGCCGGTGTCGAGAGTGCCCGCGTGACTGGTTGGGCTGGTGAAGTAGACCATGTCGGAATAACTCTCGCCGTTCCACGAGGTGCCACTGGCGAACCCCTCACTGAGGGGCATCGGCGAATGGGCGAGCACCTCAACGTCGGCGGGTTCACCCGACGACGGAATCACGTGGTCAAAGTCCGATGAAATGACGTTGGCGATCGACGAGCCGTTGGTGAGGTTGGTGTTCTTGTAGACCCACGAACTGGCGTCCGAGACCACCATGGGGACAAAGACGTCAGGGTTCAAATACCCGCTGTATTGATCACCGATTTGCGAGATTGGCGACCAATCCGACGGCGCGACTTCCCAGGTGTTGCCGGTGACGTTCATCGGGTCCGTCCCCTTGGCATTGAGCGGGTCTTCGTACGAGTTGCGATAGTCGACCTCCTGGCGATTCAGTCCGAGGATCGACGGTTCGAGGCGGACGTGGCGCACCATCGCGGCTGCTCCAAAGAAGATCGCGTTGAGCCCGTGCGCCTGGGCGTGCTGCAGGGCCAATCGTTCGGAGTCCGTCCACGACTCGTCGTGATCGAGCGATATCAGCACCTTGTGATTCAAGAGGAGCTCGGGGTACACCGAGAGCGTGATATCGGTGATGTAGGTGACGTCGAGCCCTTCTTTTTCCATGAGTTCCACCAGGGGGTACTCATTGGTGAGGAAATCCGAGGACCCAAAACCCGCCTGATAGGGACGGTCAAAGGACACCACGCGGGCTCGATTGCACACGGGGTAACTCTGATCGTCCAGGATGCAGTTGCCCTGACCGGCGTAAAAGGAGTAGCCGCCGTACGTATTCCAACCCTGTTCGACCATGGAGCGGTTGACCACCACGTAGGTGGCGGTACTTTGCGGGTCCCAGACGGTGAGCAGGATGTAGCTCGCCGCCTTGGGGCCGGCGACCAACTTCAGCAAGTAGTCGCCGGGAACGAAGTCCGACGTGACGTTCAGGGTGGCCGACATCTTCCAGTTCCAACACGCCACCATATTGATGGAGGTATCCAGTGGGCACGCGGGCTGGTTGAGACCTTTATACGTAGGTGACGTCCAGATCAGGCGCGCGCCCTTGCCCTGGTACCACCCCATGCGATAGGCCTCGATGTGGAACGACGACAACAGGGTGGTGGCGTAGATATTGACCGATTGCCCCACCTGTGCGTTGGTGGAGGTGGCGAACCCCTGGATGGCCGTCGCTACGGTCCCCGGCGTTATTCGCCAGCTCGTCGTTCCGGGCTTGAGGTTCTCTTGGATCACGGCGTGGGACTGGACACCGTCGGGTCCGAGGCTGAGGGCGGGTACCGACGTGGTCGTGGTCGGCGGGCTGGGCGGAGGCGGTGACGTCGACACCTTGACCGACACGATCGAGGCGACGGCGATGAGGATGAAAGCGCTGATCAAGGCGAAGGAGAGCCGCCCAGTACCTCGTGAATCCTGACGCGACACGCGACCTTCCTAGTGTGCGACGTTGTCGCAACCCCCAGCGAATTCTAAGCGCGACGCGGGGAGGGCGCGAATGATCGTCGCGCCTATTCGTCGATGGTGAAGGGGCGATGCACGTCGCCGAGCGTGAGGCCGGCCGAGTGCAAGTCCGGTCGCTCACCGCGCGCGTGTTGCGCGCGTAGCGCGGCGCGCTCCCAACGCTCCTCGACCTTACCGAAGCGCCAATACCCCAGGGCGATGACCCAGACGCCGACGAAGATGGCGACGATCACCAAGCCAGCTTGGTTGATGTTGAAATTGGCCGCGTAGTTCCACAGTCCACCGTTCAGGTGCAACTGGGTGGTCAGGACCTGCATCAGTTCCAACGTACCTATATAGAGGGCGACGAAGACGCTGAGACCCGTGATGGCGATGTTGTAATAGACCTTGCGCACGGGCTTGGAAAAGGCCCAGCCGTACGCGAAGTTCATGAAGGACCCGTCGATGGTGTCGAGCAAACTCATCCCCGCGGCGAAGAGGACGGGCAGGCTCATGAGTGCCCACAGCGGCAAACCCGAGGCGACTTTGGAGCCCGCCAACACCAAGAACGCCACTTCGGTCGCGGTGTCAAAGCCCAACCCGAAGAGTACGCCGATCGGATACATCTTCCACGGAGCGTCCACACTGCGGGCGAATCGGCCGAAGAAGCGCATCATGAAGCCGCGCGCGTCCAGGTGCTTATCGAGCTCCGCGTCATTAAAGGTGCCCTGGCGCATCGTGATGAAGAGTCGCACGATGCCCACCAAGATGATCAAATTCAATATCGCGATCAAGTAGAGAAAACTGCCCGAGACCAGCGTGCCCACCAGTCCACCAAATTGGTGCAGAGGTGACTTCGCGTTGCTGACCTGCCCACCGAGTTCGTGTACGCCCACGCCCAACAACAGAGTCAACGCAAAGACGATGGTCGAGTGGCCGAGCGAGAAGAAGAATCCCGTCGACATCGGACGCTTACCTTCGGCCATGAACTTGCGCGTCGTGTTGTCGATCGCCGCGATGTGATCCGCGTCGAAGGCGTGACGCATTCCCAGGGTGTAGGCGAGCACACCGGTACCGATGCCCAGAGCACCCTTGTTCCCGAGTCCGAAGTGCTGGGTGGAGGCATAAATCAAGAGTCCAAAACCCAGCGCGTGTAAGAACGCGACGATGCCGAACATGCCAAACAGCCGTCGCCACTCGCTCGGTGAGAACGATGCGCGGAGGCGCTCGCGCCGTGTGACAGCTGGGGCCAGGGTCGTCATGCGGCCACCTTAGTAGGAAGGTGTTTCATTAACCTTGGAAATTTTCTGTGACGTGTGACACCAATATGACGCAATGTCTACGTGACGAGTTGGCGGCGATCGAATTCGTTTGCGCACCCCGGGGCACAGAAATATACGGCGCGACCATTACTGATTCGCTGGTCGGCGGCGGTCTGTGGCGTCACCGTCATGCCACAAATTGGATCGATGAACTCGTCTTTCTCATCGACATGTCCGTCGGCACCCGTCCGTAACGAGATCGGGGTACTCGGTGGCGCCGCGACGTCGTTGTCGCCCGCGACACGGTGTTCGCCGAGAAATCGATCGTGACAACGGTCGGAGCAGAAGTAGAACGTTTCGTCGTCGATCGTTGCGTGAGCGGGAGCGTCGGACGTGCGCACCTGCATCTTGCAGACCGGATCGATGGCGTAGCCCGTCGACCCGTGACCTCGTCGCCGCGCGAGCGTCCACACGACGCCGGCCGCCGCGAGGCTCACGATGTTCAAAAACGTGGTGTAGTTCCACGTCACGTGGTCCGCGCCGACGTGAAGTGTGCGATTCGTCGGTACGAGCCCGAGTGAACGAAAGAGCACCTCGGTGACGAGCCCGGCGACGACCATCACGCCGTACAGGGCCGCCACGAGGCGAACGGTGAGCGCCCCCCCGTAGAACTTGCGATAGATGAGGATGAGGGGCATTGCGATGAGGTCCCCGAAGATGAACGCGACGACGCCGCCAAAGGAGATGCCCCCGTGCCACAGGGCCGCAGCCAAGGGCACGTTACCGACCGAGCACACCCAACTCACCACCGCGATGAGCGGACCCACGAGTGCGTTTTCGACGCTCGTCCAGTTCCCGTGGCCGTGCAGAAACACGTCGCCCCACCACGAGGTGGGCACCAGTACCGCGAGGAAACCCGCGACGACGTAACCGACGACGAGTTCGCGGCGCAGCATCGTCGCGTCGGCCACGGCGTACGCGGAGGCGTCGGACCATCCTTCGAGGTGGCGCATCGAGTGATCCGGTGGTGGCGTCCCTGCGTCCGTCGAGTGTGTCGCCCTCGACAGGTGCTCGCGGGCGCGCGCCACGAGCGGGGCGCTGAAGATCCCGGCCCCCAGCAACGCCAGCAAGACGATCATGATGGGACCGCCCACGAATTCGGCGGCGGCGAATTGCCAACCGAGCAGTACCAACATGACGAGTCCGAGCTCGACGACGAGATTGGTCGAGGCGATCATGAAGATCATGGCGCTCGTGAAGTCGGCGTCGCGCGCGACGAGTGACTTCGACATCGCCGACGCCGCGTACGAACAGCTTGATGACACCATGCCGTAGCCCGCCGCTCGGGCGACCGAGCGTGGTCGATGGTCGCCCAGGCGCGCGCGCATCTGGTCCTTGGAGACGAACGCCTGCACCGCTCCCGAGAGAGTGAATCCGAAGACCAGGGCCCACAGGGTCTCCCAGAACATGAAGCCGCTCTCGCGCAGCGAGCGCCCGATCTCGAGGACAGCGTGCGACATACGGCCTCTCTAGGACTTCACTAAGCGCGCGATGGCGGCCGACGCCTCGCGCAATTTGGCGTCTTTTTCTTCCCCGCCCGTCTGCACCGCGTCGGCGACGCAGTGGCTCATGTGCTCGTCGAGCAGGTGCAGGGCCACGCTCTGGAGTGCGCGGGTCACCGCGGAGATCTGTTGGAGGACGTCGACGCAGTATCGATCGGCCTCCACCATCTTGTGGATACCGCGGGTCTGCCCTTCAATCCTCTTCAGTCGGGCGAGGACGGCGCCCTTATCTTCGTTGTAACCCGGCTGGGTCATGTCGTCTCCTAAATGAAATGAGGGGTGTTGCGACGTCAGTCGTCAGGGTCGCCGCGTTCGTGCGGCGCAACGAGAGAACGCGTTCTAACTCTCTTTGAGCATGGTCAGTCGCCGCGAGTATTCCTCTTCGGAAACTTCACCTCTCGCGAAACGTTCCTTCAAGATGTCAATCGCGGGATTACCGGGTACCGGGTTGACCGGAGCCAGCCCGTGGTCGGGTCCGAGTCCATGCCCGTGCGCGCCGACGTGATGGTGCAGGTGTCGCGGTTCGCGTCGATAGTTCTGCACCAGAGCGACGATGACCAGAGCCACCGCGACCCAGAAAACGAACATCAGCACGAGTGCCCACGGGCGGATGCCGCCACCCTCGAAGCCGTGAAAGAAAATGCCGTGACGAAAATTCGGACCCATACGAACCCCTTTCGAGTAGTCAACTCAGTATACCCCCTGGGAGTATACGCGTGTCGCACGTTCTCTTCATCTGCGCCGGGTGCAACCGTTCGCGCGGCGATGCGTCGACGCCGTGGTCCTTGCGGCGCTCGCCGACGCGGCGGGAGCGAGTCCAGGAGTCGAGCGGTGAGTTGGGCGACGCCGTTGATGGCCGCGACGACGTCGTCACGGTCGAGTTGTGACGGCGACTGCAGACCCGCGATCTTACGGATGTATTGGCGCGGCGCGTCTTCAATCTCGTCGGGGGTCGCGGGTGGCTCGAGACTGCGAAGGACGGTGATGTTGCGGCACATGTTCCCTCCTAGTGGTGTGCGTCAGTGCAGGACCTTCAGGCCCCAGTGGTCGGCCAGCAGGCTTAAGGACGTCCGCCGCGCGTCGAAGGAGTGGATGCGCGTGGAGATCATGAGTTCGTGGGCGTTGGTTCGCGCCACCAACGCTCTCAAGTCGGCGACGACCTGTTCGGGAGTGCCGATGAAGTGTGACGAGAACGTCTGGGCGACCAGGGCAGCCTCGGCGTCACTCATCTCGTAAGCCGCTGCTTCTTCGGGTGACGGCAGTGGGCCCGGTCGACCTCGCGCGCGCTGGATGATGTTCATGGCGCCGGGCCCCGAGAGCCAACGTGCCTCGGATTCTTCGGGGGCGCAGATCACGGAGGCGGCCACCATCACGTGCGGCCCATCGAGAAAACGTGACGCCGTGAAATGAGCGTGGTAGGTGGCGACAGCTTCATCCAGCAGTGCCGGCGCGAAGTGGTAGGCGAAGGAGAAGGGCAGACCCAATTGGCCGGCGAGTTGGGCGCTGAACGTCGAGGACCCCAGGAGCCAGATCTCCGGGAGGTACCCTGCGCCGGGGGTGGGCGCCGGGTGCGGCGCAGTGTCGTGGGGCAACAAGTAACTGATGAGTTCCACGACGTCGTGCGGGAACGACGTGGCCTGCAGATCCGCACTACGGCGCAGGGCCCGCGCCGTCACGTGGTCAGTACCGGGCGCCCGGCCCAGTCCCAAATCAATGCGTGCCGGGTGCAGTGCCTCCAGCGTCGCGAACTGCTCAGCGATCACCAGCGGCGCGTGATTGGGCAACATGACGCCACCTGATCCGACGCGAATGGTTGACGTCGCATTGGCCAGGTGGGCAATGAGCACGGCGGGTGCCGAACTGGCCACGGCGGCCATGGCGTGGTGTTCGGCCACCCAAAAACGGTGGTATCCCATTTCCTCGGCGGCGACCGCCATGAGCGTGGTGTCGCGCAGGGCCTCGGCGGGCGTGGACCCCGAGGTCACCGTGGCGAGGTCGAGGACGGAAAGCGAAGTCATGACCGGGCCACCTTACGCACCCCGGATCCGTCGATGGGCCGGGGTAAATCGATTACTGAAATCCGACGACGGTGTGGGGCTGATAGGACTCTTCGAGAATGGCGATCTCCGCGTCCTCGAGGTGAAGTGACAGTGCCGCCACCGCGTCGTCGAGGTGGTGTGACTTGGTGGCCCCCACAATGGGACTGGTCACCACGGACTTCGACAACACCCACGCCAGCGCGACCTGGGCCGGCGCCACGCCGCGATCGCTGGCGACCTTGAGGACGGCGTCGACCACCGTCTTGTCCGCGTCGCTGTAGAGGGCGCGGCCAAAATCGTCGCTCTCGGAGCGCGGCGTGGACGAGTCCCAGGGTCGCGTCAGGCGTCCTCGGGCGAGGGGACTCCACGGAATCACCCCGATGCCTTGGTCGTCGCACAGGGGAAGCATCTCGCGCTCTTCCTCGCGATATAGGAGGTTGTAGTAATTCTGCATCGAGACGAAGCGCGTCCAACCATTCAGGTCCGAGGTGTAGATCGCTTGGGTGAATTGCCACGCGTACATCGACGACGCGCCGATGTACCGGGCCTTGCCCGCACGAACGACGTCGTGCAGCGCCTCGAGGGTCTCCTCGATCGGCGTCGTGTAGTCCCATCGGTGGATCTGGTAGAGGTCAACGTAGTCCGTGCCCAAACGACGCAGAGAGTTGTCGATCTCGCTCATGATCGACTTGCGCGACAGGCCTTCACCGTTCGCGCCGGGGTGCATACGGCCGTTGACCTTGGTCGCGATCACGACCTCGTCGCGCGGGACCATGGACAAGAGCGTGGGCCCGGTGATCTCCTCGGAACTACCGTCGGAGTAGACGTTGGCCGTGTCGAAGAAGTTGATGCCGGCGTCGAGGGCCTGGCGAAAGAAGGGAACGGACTCGTCGCGATCGAGCGACCAAGTTTGGCGGCCCCGCGCGGGCACGCCGTAACTCATGCAGCCCAGGGTGATGCGAGAGACTTTGAGACCAGTGTTGCCGAGATTGGTGTATTCCATGTAGGCAATCTACCGACGCGCGACGACGATGATGCCGCGAGAATCGTCTAGCGTCTCTGCATGGCCCTGCGTGAACGCTTGAGTTACGACGACTTTGGTCGGGCCACGCGTCAACTGGCCCAAGAGATTTGCGATTCGGGTTTTACGCCCGACATCGTGTTGAGTATCGCCCGCGGTGGCTTCTTTCTCGGGGCGGGACTGGGCTACGCGCTGGGAGTGAAGAACGCCTTCATCATGTCGGTCGAGTTCTACACGGGTGTCGACGAGCGACTCGAGATGCCGGTCGTGTTGCCTCCCGTACCCAGCAAGGTGGACCTATCGGGTGCGGTGGTCCTTATCGCCGACGACGTCGCCGACTCCGGGCACACCCTCAAAATGGTGACCGAGTTCTGTGCCGAGACGGTACGCGAGGTGCGCTCAGTCGTCCTCTACGAGAAGCCCCAATCGGTTATTCACCCCGACTACACCTGGCGTCGGACCGATCGGTGGATCGATTTTCCCTGGTCCTGCGACGGACCAGTGACCAAGAATGGTGTACTCGCGCACTGACGGAACATTCAGCGTCTGCGATGTAGGGAACTGAGAAGAACGTCCGGGCCGTGACGGTCCTCGTCGCTCGATGGGCCAGGCACCGCGACGACCTCTTCGGCCAACAACTCGTGGCGACTCGTCGAGCTTGAGTTCAAGCGAACCCTCTGCGTATTCACGAAGGCGGGGATTGACGCCCCCGCCTTCGTGGTCTTTTCGCTTGCGCCCGCGTGCGGAAAAGTCGTGCGGCGTGCGGCTATAGCGCCGGACCCGCGACGAGGGAGATGTTGGCGCTGGCCGTCGTCCCGCTCGGTGTCGTGTACGTCACTTTCACAACCGTGCCGGTGCTCAGCGTCTGGACGTACGCCGAGAGCTGCGTCGCAGAGGTGATGGAGTGGCCGTTCAAGGCGGTAATGATGTCGCCGGCGGCGAGTTTCGATGATGCCGCCGAAGTACCCGAAGCGATGCCGGCGATCTGGACCCCCGCCGGGACGGGGCTATTTCCCTCGAACCCCGAGAGGGTCGCGCTGATTTCGACGCCGAGAATCGGGGTGGGACCGACGTGCACCGAGGTGGTCGACGTTCCGTTTTCAATCGTGTGCACAATGCCCAGAGCGGTCGCGATGGGAATCGCGTACCCCTGGGTGTTGGCCGCGGCGTTCTGGTTGAAGCCGTAGCCCGAGCCGGTTGAGGAACCCGCGGTGTCCATGCCGATCACCTGACCTTGCGTGTTGACCAACGGACCGCCGGAGTCACCGGGCTCGATGCTCGCGGCGATCTGAATCATTCCTGAGAGTTTCTCCGAGCCGGTCAAATTGTCGGGATCCGCGGCGGTGAGTGACTGGTTCGTGGCGATGACGGCACCCGGTGCGTAGCTCGGCGTGCCGCCCAGACCCCCGGCGTTACCGATACCGACCACGGCCTCGTCGGCCTTTACCGAGTTCGACGTGGCGGTGGTCACGGTAGTCAGGCCGGAGGCACCCTTCAACTGCAGGAGCGCCACATCCTTGTTGACGCTGTAGCCGAGCACTGTTGCGTTATACGTCTTGTTGGTCGTCACGACTCTCACGTTGATGGACGTCGCACCGTCGATCACGTGGTTGTTGGTGAGCACCAATCCGCTGGAGGAGAGGACCATCCCGGTACCCGCGGCGCTCGACGAGGAGTAGGAAGAATTCGTGGTGATGTCGACGACACCGACGTCGACCTTGGCCGCAATTTGTCGGGCCGCGGCGCTGGTGGGGGCATTGGCCGGCAGCGACGTCGGGGTAATGCTTGTTCCACTACTGCCACTCGCGCCGTTGGGAGATGTTCCACCATTGCCACCACCGGGGAAGTAGCCACCGAACTGTCCCGAGGAGAACCGCCCGCCTGGGGAGTTGCCGGAGAAGGCTGAGGGTGACGGCGTCGAAGGACGGCCCACGTAGTGGCCCACGATGAAGCCCGATCCTGCGATGGCCGCCACAAGGACGAGCGCCCCGGCGAAAAGAACGGGGGTTCGCCGCGCTCCGTAGCGCGACGTCGTGGGTGAGTCGACTGCCGGAGCCTCAGGAACCTGGGAGTCCTGGATAGAGTCGTCTTCGTCTGGTGTAGTCCAATCCATGGAGCCTCCTACTGCGAGTGATTGATTTCATTATGAGTGTCGTTGGTGAAGTACGAATTGCGAGCGCCTAAGAACAACCTAAATGTCTTTTTCGGCTCATCTGACGGGTCTCGTGGCGATCTTCGTTACGGGTCCAGACACTGTGAAACCCTTGAGAACGGCGTCGCCGCAGTCACGAAGTGAGAGGACACACCCGCTACAGGACCGGGCTCACGACGATGCACCGTTGTCGCGACGCCCCGTCGTGGCAACCGGATCGAAAGAGTTAGGAGTTGTACACGTACGCGGTGAGGTGCAGAAGTTCGTCATGATCGGAGTCCTCACGGAACCACTCATCGAGCTCGGAGGCGCGAGAAAATCCCATGCGTACGTACATCGATTGAGCGCGGGTCATCGGCGGTGCCGAATGCAAAATGATGCGAGCGCGATGTTGTTCGTTTGCTCGCTCGATGCACGTGGTGACCAGAGCTCGACCCACCCCGCGGCCCTGGGCGCCGGGGTCGACGGCGAGCATTCGAATACCGCAAGCGTCAGGGTCGTGAAACTCCGCCATCGCGTGCTGGGGTCCCGGCACGTAGGTGACCCCGCCCAACACGCGACCATCGTCGTCGACAGCCACGTAGACCTCGCTGTCGCGACGACGTCGATCCACGGCTAGAAGTTCCTCTTCGTAGCGTCCGATGGGTTGCGTACCGTTGAGCGCGCGGTACGCGCGAAGGGTGATCTGCGCAAGTATGTCGCACTCATCCTCGTGAATTAGGCGGATCTTCATGACGAAGTGATCCTAGGAGTCACGCGTGACCGGCGGCTCGAGTGCCTCGAGTCAGTTTCGGATCGGGTCGTAGCCTGAACCACGAAAAAAAGTACGAAATGTTGTAACGCGTGAGCTCTCACCGGGACAAGAATGCGGGAGGGTGATGAGCGACAAAATTGATACAACTGCCACGGTCCACGTCGGACGACGACTATTCCTCGGTCTGGTCGCCCTCGGCGCCGCCGGGGTGGTCTTGGGTGCGCAGGCCCAAAATTTCCTGGGCAACAAGTTGGGGTCGGGGCTCGCCTCACTGCTCCCCGGCGGTGACCACTTTCGGATTTACACCATTACGGGTGGCTATCCCACTATCAGTACGAAGAAGTATCAACTCGAAATAAGTGGTCTCGTCGCGACGCCTCGGAACTTCTCGTTCGACGATCTAGTGGGGCTGCCGTCGCTCGCGATGGTGAAGGATTTTCAGTGCGTGACGGGATGGCGGGTGGACAACGTGTCCTGGAAGGGGGTCCAACTCTCGCATCTCCTCGACCTGGTCGGAGTTCATCCGAGTGCCGTGGCTCTGAGCTTTGATTCGTACGACCACGCCGATAGCGAAAGTCTGACGCTCGATCAGGCGCACCTGTCGGACGTCATCGTCGCCTACGAGATGTACGGTAAAACCGTGAGTCGCGAGCACGGTGGTCCCGTCCGACTGGTGGTTCCCCAGATGTACGGCTACAAGTCGCTCAAGTGGCTGTCGGGTATTCGCGTGGTCGACCAAGTCGAGCCGGGTTTTTGGGAACAGAACGGGTATCCGGTAAACGGTTGGCTCGACGGTGCGACGGGTAACGCCGACCCGGATCCGAGTCTGTCGTGACGAACGCGGTGATGACCCCGGTCGTTCGCGTGCTCCGATTTGACGCGGTGCAGCGAAGCGTCCACTGGATCAATGCGCTGCTCTTCGGTGTCTTGATGTTCACGGGGATACCGCTGTACTTCGGATCGTTTTTTGGGATCCTCTTTCCCCGCCACGTGATTCAAGAGATCCATCTGTGGTGCGGTCTTTTCTTGCCGTTGCCGATCGTGCTGTCGCTGCTGGGACCGTGGGGACGACGAATGCGCGCTGACGTGCGGCGAGTGAGTCTGTGGACCCGTTCGGAAATTCGCTGGTTGCGCGCCCTAGGTCGCGTGCCACTTCGCGCGGACAAGTTCAATCCGGGCCAAAAGGCCAACGCCATCTTTATCGCCAGTGCCGTCGTCATCATGTGGGGTACGGGCTACGTCTTGCAGTGGTTTCGCTTTTCCCCCGTCACGTGGCGAGAAGGCGCCACGGTGACCCACGACTTCTTTGCCCTTGCCATCTTCGTGGTGGTCGTTGGACACATCGCGCTGGCCCTCACGCACTGGGACTCGTTGGTCTCGATGGTCAAGGGCACCGTCAGCGCCGAGTGGGCGAAACGTCACGCTCCCGAGTGGTTCGATGACGAGTTGGCCAATTAACTAGCCTGGCCAACGTGGCTATCAGGCTCGACCACTATTGGCGTGGCCACGAAGAGGGCCCGCGACGACCCGTCAGTCGGCGCTGAGCCGTCGGTATCGGATTCGGCGATCAGCGTGAAGTGCGCGGCGAGGGCCGCGCGCACCTGATCAAGTGCCACGCCTAACTCGAGAATCGTCTCCTGGTGCAGTTGGTACGAGAGGTCGCGCTGTCGTTCGAAGATACGGATGTTCCATCGGGCGACTGGTTCATTAGAGAAGTCGACGTCCATGACGAGGGTGTTGTCGTCGAAGTCGAAGACCCACGGTGCCGAGTCATTGAGATCTCGCAACCGTCCGATCGTGTTGAGGTCAAAGATGAACAGGCCACCATCGCGTAGGTGATGGGCGACACGCTCGAACACCGCCGTCCAGCCGTCGAAGTTCGTGACGTGATTCAACGTGTCGTACACGCATATCACGACGTCGAATCGCTCATCCAATGACAAAGTCGTGATGTCGGCTTCGATCAGCCGCGCCGAGGGGCAGCGCCGCCGAGCGTACGCGAGCATCTCACTCGACAGGTCAACACCGGTCAGTGCGAACCCTGATCCGAGTCCGGCGAGGACGGCTCCCGTGCCACAACCGAGTTCCAGCACCGTCTGGGCGCGAGGGCAGAACTCATTGACGTAGGACAAGATCTGGGCGATGCGTTCGTCGGGCTCGCCATTCACCACGTCGTAGAACTTGGCGAACGTGTCGTACTGAGCCATTGCCCATTCTCTCATTCACGACGACGGAGACGGAGCGGTGTCGACGTTACGTACCCCCCGTGGCTGACGCGGAGCGCGTTGTAACGCGTGCGACGTTGGCGAGACTAGAAATTTGTCGAAATGAGAGGAGTGTCAGTGTCGGAGAACTATGAAGTGAGTAACGAGGCCGTCGCGCGACTGAGCGCGAGGCAGTATCAGGTGACCCAGGAAGGCGCGACGGAACTCGCCTTCGATAACGAGTACTGGGACCTCACCGAGGCCGGCATCTACGTGGACGTGGTATCGGGAGAACCGCTCTTCGCCTCGACGAAGAAGTTCGCCAGCGGTTGCGGGTGGCCAAGTTTTACCGCGCCACTGGACGCCGCCAACGTGGTGCAGACCAGCGACCGCAGTTGGGGCGTGGTTCGCACCGAGGTCCGTTCCACCCATGCGAACTCGCACTTGGGTCACGTCTTTGACGACGGACCCGTCAAAGAGGGCGGGCTGCGCTACTGCATCAACTCGGCGGCCTTACGCTTTGTTCCGTACCAAGAACTGCAGACCGAGGGATATGGGCGGTATCGTCACCTATTCGACGACGATGCCTCGAAGCAAGGAGAACCACGATGAGTGACCAGACACACGAAACACAAAAGGCCCTCCTGGCGGGGGGCTGTTTTTGGGGGATGCAGGAACTGATTCGCCGACGTCGCGGGGTGGTG
Source organism: Acidimicrobiales bacterium (assembly GCA_036509795.1). Classification (GTDB taxonomy): domain Bacteria; phylum Actinomycetota; class Acidimicrobiia; order Acidimicrobiales; family RAAP-2; genus RAAP-2. The sequence continues at coordinate 6,619 of DATCEX010000024.1, read as the reverse complement.
GCCACGCGCGTGGGCTACAGCGGTGGTGACGTCGCCAACGCCACCTATCGTCATCACGGCACCCATGCCGAAGCCATCGAGATCATCTTTGATCCCTCGCTCACCTCGTACCGCGAGATTCTCGAGTTCTTCTTCCAGATTCACGATCCCACCACGGTGAATCGACAAGGGAACGACCGAGGAGCGAGTTATCGGTCCGCCATCTTCTACGTCGATGACGAACAGCGCCGGGTGGCGCTCGACGCCATCGCCGACGTTGACGCGTCGGGGTTGTGGCCGGGGAAGGTCGTGACCGAGCTCGCGCCCGCGGGGCCGTTCTGGGAGGCGGAGCCCGAGCACCAGGACTACCTCGAGCGTTACCCCGAGGGGTATACGTGCCATTTTCCTCGACCCGACTGGGTATTGCCGCGCCGCCACGACGCGACGACGAGCGTCGCGTAGATTCGGGGCGTTACTGCGCGGTGACGACGCGCAGCTCAGCCAGTGACTCGTCCATGAAGTCGCGCAGTTCTCTCGGTCCGTCATCGGCGATCCAGCGTTCGAATGCGATACGAAAAACGGCGATACCCGCTGCCGCGGTCAAACTCGCGGCGAGCTCGGTGACGCCGCGACCACGCAACGCGCGAGCCATCGCGCTGGAGAGCGTCGCCATCTTGATGAGCTCACGTTCCTGAAGTTCGGTCGTGGCCTCGATGACGATTTGACGCTGGCGCGCGTGCACGCCTCGCTCTTGCAAGAGGTCGCTCGCAACCCTCAGTGCTGCGGCAACTGCGTCGAGGGGAGCGAAGGACGCGGGAGCGTCGGTAACCGCGGCCACGAGGGCATCTTGTAAGTACTGGGCGCCCGAGAAGAGGACCTCGCGTTTGTCGGTGAAGTAGCGAAAGAACGTTCTTTCGGTGAGTTCGGCTCTGGCGGCGATTTCGGCCACGGTGGTCTGTTCGAATCCGTGCTCGACGTAGAGCTCGAGGGCGGCCTGTTCGAGCCGGCCGCGGGCGTTGGGCTCCCATCGACTCACGAGGCAATGGTACCTCTTGACAGTGACTGACATCACCTGTATAGTAATGACAGTTACTGACATCACGGTGGTCGGGCGCAACACCTGCGTCGCAGTGACGTACTTATCTGGAGGATTTTCATGCGTGTTTTCGTTACCGGGGCGTCCGGATTCATTGGTTCAGCGGTCGTTCGTGAATTGCTCGGCGCGGGACACGAGGTCGTTGGTCTGGCTCGTTCAGAAGAATCCGTAGCGACCGTCTCCGCGGCGGGCGCGCAAGTTTTTCGCGGCTCCCTCGACGACCCCGACTCTCTGGCGCAGGGCGCGGCGTTGTGCGACGGCGTCATTCACCTCGCCTATAAGCACGACTTCACTGATATGGCGGCTGCGGCTCAGGACGACCTACGCGCAGTCGAAGCGATGGGGGCAGTCCTCGAGGGTTCGAATAAGCCCCTCGTCATCACGACGGGAACCCTCGCCCTCGCGTTTGGGTTCACCTCACCTATCGTGGGTCGATCGGGTACCGAAGTCGACGTGCCCGACATCGCGGGACCGCGAATCATTTCAGAGCGCGCGGCTCTCGCCCTCGCCCAGCGTGGTGTGCGGACCTCGACGATTCGACTTTCTCCCTCCGTGCACGGGCGCGATGATCACGGTTTCGTGCCGCGCCTCATCGCTATTGCTCGCGCGAAGGGCGTCTCGGCGTTCGTGGGTGACGGAGCAAATCGTTGGCCGGCGGTGCATCGTCTGGACGCTGCCATTTTGTTTCGACTCGCGCTAGAGCACGCCACGGCGGGATCGACCTTTCACGGAGTCGGTGACGAGGGCATCGCGTTCGCCGACATCGCTGGTGCGATTGGGCGACACCTGGGCGTACCCGTGACGAGCATCACCGGTGACGAAGCTGGCGACCACTTCGGATTCATGAGCGTCTTCGTCGCGCTCGACAATCCCACGTCGAGTCGCCTCACCCAAGATCGCCTGGGGTGGCAGCCCGTACAGCCCGGACTACTGGTGGACCTCGAGGAGGGACACTACTTTCAGAGTTGATCCGGCACGGGTCGCCCTCGATGAATGGCGTGACCAGCGACGACGGTCGGAAGATGGCTCGTTGGGTGTCGGTGGTCATCGACTCACGATCGACACCAATTTGATTGCCGACTGGCAATCTCAGAGATGCCCTGATGAGTGCCCTAGGGGTCCCTAAATTTTACGCACTGTTCAATTACGATTATTCGATGTTGTCGGCGCGTCATTTTACGAATGACCACAAGTTGTAACTGGGGTTCGCGTGAAGCACAGAGTCCATCACTTTTCAGCTATCTGGTGGACGTTGGTGTCGTCGATACTGGCGACCTTCCTCGTGATTGCGACGCTGCCCGCCACGTCGGGCGCGCTCAGCACCGTGACCTCGGGCAATATCGTCACTGACACCTACGGGTATACCGGTGCCACCGAGACGCTGACGATCCCCTCGGACGTGACGTCGATCTCGCTCACGATGACGGGCGCCGAGGGCGGTCGGGGTGGTCGCGATTCTTCGGGTACCGCCCCTCTCGGTGGCTACCAAGGCGAAGTCACCGGGACGCTCGCGGTGACGCCCGGACAGGTCCTCACGATTGCCGTGGGTCAAGGTGGAGCAAGCTCGACCGTTTGGAACGCGTGCACTACGGGATGGAACGCCGCGGCGGGCGATCCGAAGGACGCAGTGGGGGGACTCAATCCCCTCGGCTACGACGGAGGCAATGGCGGTTCACCGGGTCCGTCGGGTTGCTCGGGATACGGGGGTTCCGGCGGCGGTGCGTCCGTCGTCGAAGTGGGCACGAGTGGCGCGCCGACTAGTGCGGCGGTGCTCGTTGCCGGTGGTTCGGGTGGTTCGGGCGGCAGCGGGCAGTTCTCCCCGACGCTGGGACAAATTTCGTTGCCGACCTACCAAGCACGACCCGACGTGACGTCGACCACGGGACAAAACGGCGAGTACGTCTACACCGCGTGTCACCAAGTCACTGGTCAACAGTGCGACGGCGGCGGCGGTGCGGGCGGCGGCGGTGGTGCGCAGGGTGGTTCGGCGGGACTGGTCGAATTCGGCTCGGGCACCTCGGACGAATGGTTCGGGCTCGGCGCCTATCCCGGCGAGAACGATACCAATTCGTTACCCGGTCTGTCTTCGCAGTACGTGTTCTACGCCAACGACAACGCGAACGGCACGGTCGTGATCTCGTACTCAACGGGCGTTCCCGCTGCCCCCACCGCGGTCTATGGATCGCCCGGTAACGCGAGTGCCTCCCTCTACTGGGGTGCACCTTCGTCGAGTGGCTCGATACCCGCGCCCAGTAGCTACGTCGTGCAGTACGCGACGAGCCCCTACAGTTCGTGGACGACCACCTCGTCGTGCACCGGAACCACGACGACCTGCACCGTGACGGGCCTTACCAACGGAACGCCGTACGAGTTTGAAGTGGCGGCGGTCAACACCAACGGTCAAGGGCAGTTCAGTGCGCCCTCCTCACCGGTGACGCCGTCGGGTCCGCCGGGAGCGCCGAACATTTCGGGAATCGTCCCCTCGGATGGTTCTCTCATCGTTAGTTTCAGTGGTGCGAGTTCAACGTTGCCGATTAGCTCCTACCAGTACTCTCTCGACGGAGGTTCGACGTGGAACCCCGGAGGCGTCACTACGTCACCGTTGACCATCGAAGGTCTAACGAACGGGACCACGTATTCGGTGGAGATCCGCGCAGTCAACGGCGCGGGCGACGGTGCCGACTCTGCGTCCGTTGCGGCGACGCCGAGCGTGGTACCGGGTGAGCCGACGATCACCTCGATCACGCCCGGCGGCGACGGGACGTCGCTGTCGGTGACCTTCATTGCGGGCTACGTCGGGGGTTCGCCCATCACGGGTTACGACTACGCCACGAGTCTTGGTGCCAACACCACCGCTTTCGGCACATGGACGACGGTCGGCGGGACCACGTCACCCTTCGTCATCACCGGACTGTCGAGCGGCAGCACCTACAGCGTCGAGTTGCGCGCGATCAACGCCGAGGGTGCGGGTCAGGGTTCGCCCTACGCCAACGGCGTGACCCTGGCCGTGCCCGACCAGCCGACCATCACGTCGGTAACGCCGGGGGATTCATCGCTGCAAGTTTCTTATTTGCCGTACTCCTCGAGTAACGACGGGGGATCACCGATCTCGGGGATTGACTACTCCCTCGACGGTGGGACGACCTGGACCAGTGCGGGGACCCTCGCCGATCCCTTCACCATCGCGGCGTTGAGCAACGGCACGACGTACGGCGTCCTCTTGCGCGCCGACAACGGGGTGGGCTCGAGCGTGGTGTCGTCGTCGGTGAACGGTACTCCCCGCACTCTTCCGAGTGCGCCCATTCAGGTCCAAGTCCTCAGCGCACCCGGCGCCGCCCAAGTGTCGTGGTCACCTCCAGTGACGACCGGCGGAGCGCCGGTCACGGGCTACACCGCCTCGGCGTTTGCCGCGACCTCGGGCGGCGCGGCGCTCGCCTCGTGCACCAGCACGACGACGTCGTGTCAAATCAGCGGCCTGAGCAATGACGTGATTTACTACGTCGAAGCGGTGGCCACCAACGTGGCGGGCCCGGGCCCGGCGTCCAGTCCTCGCGTCAGTGCGTTGCCCGCGGCGTTGCCCGGCGCGCCGACGATCTCAACTCTCACGGCGGGGAACTCGTATCTCGCCGTTCCCTTCACCGCCGGAACATTCGATACGAATGCTCCGATCACCGGCTACCAGTACTCGACCGATGGAGGCAACACCTGGACGAACGCGTCGGGCACGTCGTCGCCCGTCGTTATCTCTGGACTGACAAATGGCACTGCGTACACCGTGGCCGTGCGAGCGGTGAGCGCTATTGGCTCGGGTGCTCCTTCGAATTCCGAAATCGGTACGCCGTACGCGGCTCCCGATCCCACCGCGAACGCGACGACGTCCTACACCGCGGGAAGTCAACAGGTAACGGTGAGTTGGTTGGCCCCGAACGACAATGGCGCCGCCATTTCGAGCTACACCGTCACGGCCTTCACGGCGGCCATCAGTGGAACCCAGGCCAGCACATGTACGACCGCAGCATTGAGTTGCACGTTGACCGGTCTGACGAACGGGACGACGTATTACATTTCCATTCAGTCGGTGAACGTCTTTACGCAGTACAGTCTGCGCTCGTCGCCGCGAATCTCGGTCCTGCCCGGGACACCCTCTTCCACGACGTTGACGGCGAGCCCCACCTCGAGTTCCTACGGCACCAGCGTGACGCTGAGCGCCGCGATCACGTCGGGAGCGACGGGTACCGTCACCTTTAGCGTGAACGGTTCGAGTATCTCGGGCTGTTCGTCGGTCGCTGTCACTTCCAGCGCTGCCCAGTGCGTCACCACCACGTTGCCGGCGGGATCGGACATCTTGCTCGCGTCCTACTCGGGCGACTCCAGTCACGCCTCTTCGTCGGGGTCGGATTCCTTCAGCGTGGCCCTCGCCAATCAGGCGGCCTTGACCTTGACGACGACATCGACGAACTACGTGCCCAGTCCTGGCAACAGCGTCACTTTGGCCACGTCCGGCGGCACCACGGGTGCCGGGGTGACCTACGTCGTCTCGCCCAGCGTGAACAACGCCGGGTGTTCGATCAGTGGCGTGACCCTGACCTACACCTCGAGCGGGTCGTGTCAGGTCACCGCCACGATGGCGGGCAACACGAACTACAGCGCGGTCTCCTCAATCGCCACGACGTTCAGCGTGAACTCGACGAGTTCCACCACGACGTTGACGGCGAGCCCCACCTCGAGTTCCTACGGCACCAGCGTGACGCTGAGCGCCGCGATTACTTCGGGGGCGACGGGCACCGTCGCCTTTAGCGTGAACGGTGCGGGCATCTCGGGTTGTTCGTCGGTCACTGTTACTTCCAGCGCCGCCCAGTGCGTCACCACCACGTTGCCGGCGGGATCGGACACCTTGAGGGCTTCGTACTCGGGTGATCCCAGTTACGCCGCCTCGTCGGGTACTGATTCCTTCAACGTGGGCAGGGCCAATCAGGCGGCCTTGACCTTGACGACGACGTCGACGAACTACGTGCCCAGCCCGGGAAATACCGTTGCCCTCACCACGTCCGGCGGCACCACGGGTGCCGGGGTGACCTACGTCGTCTCGCCCAGCGCGAACAGCGCCGGGTGTTCGATCAGCGGCACGACCCTGACCTACACCTCAAGTGGTTCGTGCCAGGTCACCGCGACGATGGCGGCCAATGCGAACTACAACGCAGTCTCATCCTCCGCGACCACGTTCAGCGTGGCCCTCGCCAATCAGGCGGCGTTGACCCTGACGACGACATCGACCAACTACGCGCCCAGCCCGGACAACACCGCTCACTTAGCGACGTCCGGCGGCACCACGGGTGCCGGGGTGACCTACGTCGTCTCGCCCAGCGCGAACAACGCCGGGTGTTCCACCAGTGGTTCCACCCTGACCTACTCCTCTAGTGGGTCGTGCCAGGTCACCGCGACGATGGCCGGTAACGCGAACTACAGCGCGATCTCCTCAATCGCCACGACGTTCAGCGTGGCCCTCGCCAATCAGGCGGCCTTGACCTTGACGACGACGTCGAC
>DATCEX010000023.1:0-12420 GCA_036509795.1 Acidimicrobiales bacterium | reverse complement strand
AGTTCCCTATCGAAGAGTGGCAGCACCATGATCGGTTGGAATACGGCGCCCGACGGGAGCGGCACCGAATATCAGCCGGGGGCGCAGATAACCGTCTCGGCCGGCGAGACTTTTTACGCTCAGTGGGCTACAGACGCAGAGACACTGTTATTTTCAGCGAATTCTGGGTCGGGTTCAATTTCGCCTATCACAGTTACGTACGGTACTTCTGCCAATCTCCCGTCGGGCAGTTCCCTATCGAAGAGTGGCAGCACCATGATCGGTTGGAATACGGCGCCCGACGGGAGCGGCACCGAATATCAGCCGGGGGCGCAGATAACCGTCTCGGCCGGCGAGACTTTTTACGCAATGTGGTCTCGCGATACATACACAATCTCATTTGTGGTGCCCGGTGGCAGCGCACAAACGGCGGCGATCTCAGTATCGGCAGGTACCACAACGAATTTGCCAGCCGCACCTAAATCATCGAAACCCAACAATTCGTTCGCCGGATGGTTTACGTCTGCGACTGGCGGCCAACTTGCGGGGATGGCTGGTGCAACCTACACGGCGACCGGAACCATTACCCTCTACGCGCAGTGGACCAGTAAGGCCACCGTTGGTTTGGAGTTTTCGGATAATGGAGGTTTCGGACACATTCCAGCGCGGACGGTCAGCGCGGGAAGTGCGGTCATTATCCCGGCAGGGACAGGACTTCACCGCGCGGGTTACATCTTCCGCGGCTGGGCGTCGACGCCTCGGGCGTCAATATCGAATGTACGAATCGGCTCACGACTGATTCTCACTCGTACCAAGATCTTGTACGCCCTCTGGCGCCGAGTACTTCCGGCGACGACTCCTCAAGTTCTCGTCGGTAGCATCGGTATCTTCTCTCCTAATTCCAGTGTTGTCACGGCGGCGATGCGACACGAAATCGCACTCACGGCCATTGGCATTAATCAGCGCAATCGGACAATGGTTCTCATCTACGGCTACGCCACCTCCAAGGACTCAGGACACGGTTCCGCCTTGTTGAGTCTTCAACGGGCGCTCGCGGTAGAGAAGCAACTCAACCGTGACTTGGTGGGCCTCAATGATGTCGGAGTCATCGTGCATGCCAAGGGCGAAGGACGACTCACGAACTCGGTTCTCGCGTCATTTCGCAAAGTCGAGATCTTCGCGAATTAGCGGAGAGCGCACCTGAACTTCCATCGGCGACCGAAGAGCGCTTTTGCAAGCTGAAGAAACGAGATGAGGTAGATTCAGGCGGACTTGGACATGAGGTGGCGACGATCTAGGTAGAAGAAGAGATGTGGCTAGCCACCGCGATTCTTATCGCCGCGGTCTACGTGGTGTTGACGTGGCTCGCTTGGGCGAAATTGATCGCACAATCGGGACGTTCGTCAAAGTGACTAGTGGTGCCCTTGGCGCCTGTGGTGACCGTGATTATCACGTACGTCGTCATATTTTTTCAGAAGTCGAACGTCATCGATCCTTTCCATAATTCGCGATTCGACACCACGTTTCTAGTGAGTCTGTTAGCGAATTTGATTCTTACGGGTCACGTGAGTTTTCGTTCTACGGACAGATCTCGTCAATGTTCCTCGTAGATGTGGTGGCAGTCGTGGGATCATGGCTGGGCTATGTCGCGTTCGCACTGTCCGCGTGGCCCACTTCGCACGGCGGGTCATTACCGCAGGCGAGATCGAAGGCTGCCGAGAGTGTGCCTCGACCGACAATCCCGACCCCTTCGGCGTTGGGGAGCACCACTCCAGCCCCGGCTTACGTCGCTCCTATTGCGCCCACCATTTCTTCAAGGGGTGCCGTGGACAACCGTCGACGTATTTATTGCCCGTGGTGTGCGGAGTCGATTCCTGGCAACCGGGCGCTGGGACACGACTGCGGACCACGTGATCGATCTGAGGTCTATTGCCGATTCTGCGCCAAGGCATTTCCGAGCAGCACTACGGCCTGTGCGACGTGCGATGGCGCGCCGTAGAGCGAGCCGTCACGCGACGCCCATCGGCGTTCGACGTTAGTTTCGTTGGTCGAAAAATTTCGTGCCGGTGGAGGGATTCGAACCCCCGGCCTGACGATTACAAATCGCCTGCGCTGCCAGACTGCGCCACACCGGCTGAGAAGAACCTAGGTTAGTGAAAAGTCACGGCAACTCGAGAGAGAAGGGAATTCGAATCTAAATGTGACGTTCCCGTGCCATTAGTCTGTACCGGTGGCCACTGCGAGAGACTCGTCGAATACACCCAAGGGCGGATCGCACTACCAACCACCCCTCGTCGTCATGCTCATTATTTTGGTCCTCTTCGTAGGCGCAACCTTCGTGACGTTGCGCGCGCACTCCAAACACGCACCGGCCCACCATTCGACGACGACCAGCCCCACCACCACCACCACGACGGCCGCTTCACAAACAGCAGTGCCGAAGTCTCAGGTCAGCGTCCAGGTCGCCAACGGCACCACGATCCCTAACCTCGCCGGCACGTGGACGACCAAATTGCAACTCCTCGGTTGGAACACGTTGCCGCGGGTGAACGGTCCATCCGAGACCGCAACGGCGATCTACTATCACCCCAACTACCTCTGGGCCGCGACAGAAATCGCGACGGAGATTGGCGTACCCGCCACGGCCGCCAAGCCGATCGGCACCGCGACGCCAGTTCCTGGAGCGACCGGCGACGACGTCGTGGTCATTCTCGGTCCCGACGTCCACAGTTAATCCACCGGAGGCAGTTCCACGAGAAAGCGTCCCAGCGCCGCTCGTAAGACCTCGACCGCCATCGGACGCAGTTCCTCGAGCGGTCGGTTGCGGTGACGTCGCACGCCAAGATCGACTTGCGCCAGTGCCGCGACGCCGAATTTTTGAGCCACGTCGATCAACATGGCAATTTCCACCCCGTAGGCTGACTCGAGTTTGAGAGCGTCGAGAGTCTCGCGTCGCGCCGCTGTTTCTCCGGCGAGGGGCTGGCGAATCTCGCCGAGACCCGGGTAGAGGAGAGAAAGGATCGGTCGTGCGGCGAGCTCGTTCACTCGACCACCGCCCGTGGGCATGTCGTGAAGGGGGCGCTCGTAGTAGCCCTTGACCAGGTGAATATGCGGTTTCTCGAGGAGAGGTTGGAGCATGCGAGCGACGTGGTCGGCCTCGGGGTTGAGGACGTCGCCGTCGAGGAACACGACGAATTCCGCGCTCGAGGCGCGCAGTCCCGCCTCCAGCGCCTCACCCTTGCCGGACGGACCACTGAGGTCGATGACGCGCGCGCCGTGGTGTGCGGCGATCGAGTGTGTGTCGTCGCTCGAATGGTCGTTGACGACGATGATCTCGTCGGCGAATCCTTCGTGGTGGCTCGCGGCGTCGATCACCGCCCCAATCGTGGCGGCCTCATTCTTGGCGGGGATGATCACCGCGACGCGCCGTCCGTGACGCAGATTCGAGACGGTGGCCGGGTCGAAGTCGTCGGCGGACAGGGTCCAGGGGGCGTTCATACTCTCCATCGGTTCAGGCTACGAGACGAGCGTTGCGCTTCGAGCTTGACTCCACTAACCTGTCGAGGCAGAATAGTTAAGTCATCAAGAGCGACTGAGGGGCGGGCCCGATGAAGTCGCGACAACCAGTGTGAGTCACAGTAACCCTGTCACACCAGGTGCCAAAGCCCGAACGATGAAAAGGGAGATATGAGTTTCGCTACCGGCCTACAATGTCGAGAGTGTGGTACCGCCTACCCGGCGGAGGCCCGCTACTCGTGTGAATTTTGTTTCGGTCCCCTCGAGGTCCATTATGACCTTGAGGCCGCCAAGGGAGTCGTCACGCGCGAGTCCATCCAGGCGGGACCGAATTCGATTTGGCGTTACAGCGCCTTGTTGCCCGATCCCGGAGTCGAACCAGTGGACTTGGGCGCCGGATGGACGCCGCTACGACGCGCGACGCGACTAGCCGCGATTTTGGGGGTCCAGGAACTCTGGCTCAAGGACGATACCCGCAACCCGACCGGTTCCTTTAAGGACCGCGTCGTCTCGGTGGCGTTGTCGAGCGCTCGACGCCTGGGATTCACTACGGCGGCTTGCGCCTCCACCGGCAATCTCGCGACGTCGGTGGCCGCTCACGCGGCCTTCATCGGTTGGCCGAGCGTGACCATTATCCCCTCGGACCTCGAGAAGTCCAAGATTGCGATGACCGCCATTTTCGGTGGCACGGTGTTGGGCGTGGAAGGCAACTACGACGACGTCAACCGCTTGTGCGTCGAACTGGTGGCCGAGCACCCGGACTGGGCTTTCGCCAACGTGAACCTTCGCCCGTACTACGCCGAAGGATCGAAGACTCTGGCCTTTGAGATATGCGAACAATTGGGCTGGACGACTCCGGATCAAGTAGTCGTGCCACTCGCGTCGGGGTCACAGTTCACCAAGATCGCCAAGGGCTTTCGCCAGTTCATCGAGCTGGGTCTGGTCGACGGGAAAGAGCCGGTCCTCTTCGGCGCGCAGGCGACGGGTTGTTCACCCATCGCCACGGCCTTCGCCGAAGGCGCCGACGTGGTGACGCCCCAGCGCCCGAACACCATCGCCAGGTCGCTGGCCATAGGTAATCCCGCCGACGGCCCCTACGTTCTCGATGAAGTGCGTGCCCACGGTGGCGACATTGGATCGGTGAGTGACGAGGAGATCCTCGAGTGCATCGGTCTTCTGGCCGAGACCGAGGGTGTCTTCGCCGAGACCGCTGGAGGTGTCACGATCGCGTCGTTGCGCCAGATGGTGCGTCGCGGAACCATCGACCCCAACAAGTCCATCGTCGCCATTATTTCGGGACACGGTCTCAAGACCCTGGACGCCATCGTCGACACCGCGACGGTGTCGTCCACCATCCCCCCGTCACTTGCGGCGGCCGAAGAGGCCCTGCGATTCCATCAGTTAGTGAGTGCCTCGTGAGCGTCATCGTCCGTCTGCCCAGTCAACTTCGTACCCTCGTGGGTGGAGTGGGCGAAGTCTCCGTCGACGCGCTCACCGTGCGCGAGGCCATCATCGCGGTCGACGCGGCGTATCCGGGTATCGCGTTTCGCGTGCTCGACGACAAGGGAGCGCTGCGACGATTCGTCAACGTCTTCGTGGCGGACGAAGACGTGAGGTTTCTTCAGGGTCTGGACACTGTGCTCGACGCGGGGACGACGGTCTCCCTGGTGCCGGCGGTTGCGGGAGGCTGACCCGTTTTAGCACTCGAACCCCTAGAGTGCTAATATTGATTTTGCACCAATCGCGGTGCAGTCGCACTAGGAGGAATCGCCGTGGCGAAACTAATCGCTTTCGATGAAGAAGCCCGTCGCTCGCTCGAGCGCGGAATGAACAAATTGGCCGACGCCGTGCGCGTTACCTTGGGACCCAAGGGTCGCAACGTGGTCCTGGATAAGAAGTGGGGAGCCCCCACTATTACCAACGACGGCGTGTCGATTGCTAAGGACATTGACCTCGAAGACCCCTTCGAGAAGATTGGCGCCGAGCTCGTCAAGGAAGTGGCGAAGAAGACCGACGACGTCGCCGGTGACGGAACGACCACCGCGACGGTGCTCGCGTGGGCGATGGTCCGTGAGGGCCTGAAGAACGTGGCCGCTGGTGCCAACCCGATGTCGTTGAAGAAGGGTATCGAGGCCGCCGTCGACGCCGCCGTGGCGTCCCTGCACGAACTCGCCAAGCCCGCTGACACCAAGGAGCAGATCGCCCAGGTCGCGTCCATCTCGGCCGCCGACTCCGAGATCGGTCAGATGATCGCTGACGCCATCGACAAGGTGGGCAAGGACGGTGTCATCACCGTCGAAGAGAGCCAGTCCTTCGGTATGGACATGGACCTCGTCGAGGGAATGCGTTTTGACAAGGGCTACATCGCCCCGTACTTCGCCACCGACACCGAGCGTCAAGAGGCCGTTCTTGAGAACGCCTACCTCCTGCTCGTCTCGAGCAAGATCACTTCAGTTCGCGACATTTTGCCGGTACTGGAAAAGGTCATGCAATCGGGTCGCCCGTTGCTCATCATCGCCGAAGACGTCGAGGGCGAAGCTCTGGCCACGCTCGTGGTCAACAAGATCCGCGGCACCTTCAAGTCAGTCGCTGTCAAGGCGCCGGGCTTCGGTGAGCGTCGCAAGGCCATGCTTCAAGACATCGCGATTCTGACCGGCGCTACCGTGATCGCCGAAGAGGTCGGTCTCAAGCTCGAGAACGCCGCGATCGAACTGTTGGGCCAAGCTCGCAAGATCGTGGTGACCAAGGACGAGACGACCATCGTCGAAGGTGCTGGCACCGAAGAAGAGATTAAGGGTCGCGTCTCGCAGATCAAGGCCGAGATCGAGAACACCGATTCGGACTACGACCGTGAGAAGCTCCAGGAGCGTCTCGCCAAGTTGTCCGGTGGCGTCGCCGTCATCAAGGTGGGCGCGGCTACCGAGGTCGAGCTGAAGGAAAAGAAGCACCGCATTGAAGACGCGGTGTCGACGACCAAAGCCGCCATCGAAGAAGGTGTGGTGCCCGGTGGTGGCGTTGCGCTGTTGCGTAGTCAGACGGCGATCTTGGCCGTGGCCGACTCGCTGAACGGTGACGAAGCGACCGGGGCACGCATGGTCGCTAAGGCCGTCGAGGCTCCGCTGAACCAGATCGCCGTGAACGCGGGCCTCGAAGGTGGCGTCATCGTGGACAAAGTTCGCAACCTGCCGTCGCCGACCGAGGGTCTCAACGCCGCGACCAACGTCTACGAAGACTTGCTCAAGGCCGGCGTTATCGACGCCGCCAAGGTCACCCGCTCGGCGTTGCAGAACGCGGCGTCCATCGCGGCGCTGTTCCTCACCACCGAGTGCGTCATCGTGGACAAGCCCGAAGAGCACGCGCCGTCGATGTCCGGCGGAGGTATGGACGACTACTAGACATTCCTCAGGGATGTACGACACCGCGGGGCCTTCGGGCCCCGCGGTTTCGTCGTTGTAGTGGGTTCCCTATCATGGGTGTATGACCACCACGCCACTTTCGCCCTCGCGCGGACTGAACGTCCTGCACTTGTTTTGCCACGTCGAGCACGCCATTGATCGTGAGGTGGTGCACCAGGCCATGGACGAGGCGTCGGCGGCAGGACTTCAGGTCGTGACGACCGCCATCGTGGGGGCCAAGGCCGATTTGTGCTTCATGATCTTGGGCGAGGATCTGTGGGAACTGCGCAAATTTCAGTCGAAGATTCAAGCCGCCGGTCTCGTCGTCTCCGAGTCCTACGTCTCGATCACCGAGGTGTCCGAGTACGCGCTCGGCATGCCCGAAGAAATGCTCAACGCGCGGCTGTATCCGCAGTTGCCACCCGCGGACATGACCGCGTTTTGCTTCTACCCAATGTCCAAGCGTCGCGGTGAGCAGAACAACTGGTTCGCGTTGCCCTTCGAGCAGCGCGAGCAACTCATGCGCGAGCACGGTAAGTCGGGCCGCGAATTCAAGGGTCGGGTCTTGCAGGTCGTGACGGGTTCGACCGGTCTCGACGATTGGGAGTGGGGGGTGACCCTCTTTGGGGTGCGGCCCGATGACCTGAAGGAGTGTGTCTACACGATGCGTTATGACGAGGCGTCCACTCTCTACGGCGAATTCGGGCCTTTCTACACCGGACTCGTGGGCGATCTCGACGACGTGCTCGACGCCACCCTGGCCTAACGAAGGTAGCGTTCATTCCGTGAGCACGTCTGCCTCCGAGAAGGACTTACGTCGCTGGGCCGAGGCGCTCGCGGGCATCGCCCGAACGGGCTTGGCCTTTACCCAAAGCCAATTTGAACGTGAGCGTTACGACGAGATCCTCCACATTGCGGGCGACATCAAGGCCAGCGCCGACGAGGGCCGCGACGATGCTCGCGACGCTGACGGACACGTCATCGAGTGGATGAAGGAACTGGGTGAGGGGGTCGCCGGTTACATCACGCCCAAGGTGGCCGTCGGTGCCGCGGTGGTCAACGACGAAGGAAAACTCTTACTGATTCAGCGCGCTGATTCGGGGGTGTGGCTCTATCCCACGGGTTGGTGCGACGTTGGGTATTCCGCCCCCGAGGTGGTAGTCAAAGAGGTTCGTGAGGAGACCGGCATTGAAGCGGTGCCGGTGCGACTTATCGGAGTTCTCGATGGACTTCGCTTGGGCGTGTCGCGCGTACCCCTCTATTCGCTGGTCTTCTTGTGTCGGGCAGTCGGTGGCATTTTGCATCCCCACGAACTCGAGTGCCTCGACGCCGGGTGGTTCGCGCGTGACGAATTGCCTGTCGACACCTTGGGCGCAGAACGATGGGCGCCGGAGATCTTCGCGGCGATCGATGGCGAGGTCCGTGACGTCTTCTACGACGACCTACGCCGACCCGTGTGGAGGGGTGACCAGTGATCGAAGTCAAAGTCGCCACGTCCGCGAACGAAGAACTCCTCGCCGACGTGAATCACCTCTTGCCGCAACTCTCCACTTCGGCTGCCCCAATGACTTTGGAGCAACTGCGCAACCTCCTCGCTTCGAGCGCGGTCACGTTGTTCGTCGCGACCCGCGATGGTCGCACCGTTGGGATGCTCACCCTAGCGATGTTCCCGATACCTACCGGAACTCGAGCGTGGATCGAGGATGTCGTTGTCGATGTCGACGCGCGTGGACTCGGAGCGGGAGATCTTCTTACTTCGACCGCGGTGCAGCACGCTAAAGGGCATGGTGTGATGACGGTCGATCTCACGAGTCGTCCGACGCGCGAAGCGGCGAACGCCCTCTATCGCCGCGTGGGTTTCGTGCAGCGTGAGACCAACGTGTACAGGTATTCCGTAGAAGACTGATTCAGCCACGACCGTTGTGAGATCGTGAAGGTGCGCGAAATCATTCAGGAACTCGAGCGTGCCGGATGGGTTCAGATTCGCCAAACGGGTAGCCATCGGCATTTCAAGCACGGCATCAGGTCTGGTTCGGTGTGCGTTGCGGGCAATCTGGGAGATGACGTTCCGAGAGGAACTCTCGGTAACATTGTGCGACAGGCCGGACTCGAAAGGAGACCACGATGACGGAGTTCACCATCGTGATTGAGGACGCAGGCACAAACTTTGCCGCGTACGCACCAGATGTTCCGGGCTGTATTGCCACTGGCGCAACGGTCGAAGAGGTGACGACGACACTCCGCGACGCGATTGGCGAACACCTCGAGATTTTGCGCGAGATGGGCGAAGAGATCCCGATCCCGCATTCTCGCGCCGGCGTCATCCAAATCGCTTCGTAGTAGTCGTCACCTACGTCGATCCTGGGCAGAACGGTGACTATCACATCAACCTATCGAGAAAATCCGCGTGATTTAGACTCGCCCGATGGAAGCAGTCGAACTTGAAGCAGCGGACGAGGCATCGGTGGTCGCGCTGTGGGCCAGCAACAATTTGACACGACCGTGGAACGATCCCGCAGCCGATTATTCCCGTGCTGTGTTCGGGCCAACGTCAGCAGTGCTTGGCCTGAAAGACGCCCGAGATATTGTTGGCACAGTGATGGTGGGTCACGACGGTCATCGCAGTTGGATGTACTACCTCGCCGTCCGTCAGGGTCACCAGCGACGTGGATACGGCCGTCTTCTTGTCTCTGCGGCGGAGACGTGGCTACGTAATCGGGGTGCGGTCAAAGTTCAATTGATGGTGAGGTCTGAGAACACGGGGGTCCTCCATTTCTATGAAGACTGCGGGTATGAACATAGCGATGTGCAAGTGCTGTCGCGATGGCTCAAGGATTGATGATTAGAAGTGGTCTTTCAGGCGGATCATTTTCAAGATCCAGCGATAGACGAATGTGTCTAGGATGCGGCTCGAATAGCCAGCCTGTTCCTCGCTCACGTTCAAGGAAAGTCAGCCTATTTTGCACGCCGAGTGCGCCGCCAATCTGACGAGCTGTTTGATTGACGGCGCTACCCACTGCGTAGCGCTTTGCTTCGAAGCTGGACACCGCCGCGGCGCTGATGACGGGGAACGATCGCTGGCTCGGCGTGCGCGCGACGACGTTGAACCGAGACGAGGCGCTCGCACGCTTGGCACTTCGGTACCTCGACGGACACGAGCCGGCCGCGCCTCAAGATCTTGCGAGGTGGGCCAGCATCACGGTGAGTGACGCCCGACCGGGCTTGGATTATTTGCGAGATGAAGTTGAGTCCACTGAGGGTGGATTCGTTCGAACGGCGTCGAAATCGCAACCCCGTGGATCCTTGCCGAGTCGCCTCCTGGGACCCTTCGACCCATTGCTTCTTGGATGGGCGTCGCGAGAGTTGTGGGTCGGGGACCGCCGCTCCGTCGTGACCACCAATGGCATCTCTCGTCTAGTTATGTTTTCGGATGGATCGGTCAAGGCAATTTGGCGCTTCACCACGAAGGGCGTCGAACTCGATTTACTCGAGGACATCGGCCCGGAGGTGATCGACGCCACGGCGTCCGAAGCCAGCGACGAATACAGAAGGCCTCATCGATAGACGTGGCGACCGGCGTGGCATCGCGGCATCGCGTGCGATGATCGACCAATCGTCGCACGTCCCAGGCTCATCTGAGAACGTTAGGCGGCACGCGTATCGCGGTCCAGTGTCGAGACGTTTTCGAGCACTAGATAGAGTGCAGGCATGACGACAGCACGACGGTATTCGCGCTGCGCCATTTCAACGGTGGTCGCCCTCGTTATCGTGATTGGTGGCGCGGGAGTCGGTATCTGGGTGTGGAACCAGAGCGACGGCCCGAAGCAATCAGCGGCGACGACCAGGACGCTCGCTCCACTTTCAACTTCGTCGACGTCGCCTCAGTCGCTGTCCGCTCCTGCCGCCACGGTCGCTGATGACGCCCAGTATTTGACCGAAATCGCCGAGGTTGATCCCGCTCTGACGAGCTACGAGAAGACTGCGGGAAACGTGGCCCTGCGTTCGCTCCTCACGGACGGCTCCGCGTTCTGCGCGTTCCTGCAGCGTGATGGTGACATCGATGACGCTATGGTCGCGGTAGCGCTCGGAGCACGAAACGTGGAGTCACAGACTCATTTGCCGCTGTCGGTCACTACTTTCAACTCCGTGGAAGCCGTTGCACTTTTGACGTTGTGCCCTTCGCTGCAGTCACTGGTGCCGTCATCGGACATGGTCAAGATCCGTCAGTTGGGCGCCTCCCTGACGACGGCGACGGGTTGACAACACTCGCGTCTCGCGGTGAGAGCGGGTGAGTCTTTCTCGTCTCGGGCGAAGTATGCGTAAGTGCCATGAGCACATCACCCGGCAGTCACGTTCGCGAAATTGTCACTCAACTTTTTCAGTTTCGTGTCGCCTTGAAGGGGCTCAGGTAATTATTCAAAGTTACGTTTCTGCTTATGAACTTCTTACAGTCAACCAGGAGTCGCCTACGGGCACTCGCACTAATCAGCGCCTTCATGATCGTGGTGTCGGGTGTGATCGTGTCGACGGCCTTCGTAGGTACGCCAGCGTCGTACGCCACTTACACCAGTTGCCCGGCGGGGAGCACTCTACAAGTCCCCCAGGGCGGCCCCAGCTCCAATGCGCAATGCGTGATCACGTCGACGGGCACGCCCGTGAACGGGGTGAAGCACGTGTGGCTCATCATCTTGGAGAACAAGTCATACGACGAGACCTTCACGGGTCTCAACCAGAACAGCTACCTGTGGCAGACGTTGCCCCAGCAAGGCGCCCTGCTCACGAATTACTACGGCACGGGTCACTACAGTATGGACAATTACATCTCACTGGTGTCGGGTCAGGCACCGTCGTTCGCGGTGCAAGACGACTGTTCGACGACGGCGAACATGACGAACAACAACAGCGGCATCATCACCACCGGCACGGTGGGTAGCACGACCGATTCCGACGGGACCACGGACAAGAACGGCACGAATACCTCGACTCCCAATCCCAGTGGAGCCGGTAATGGTAACTACGGTCAGCTCCTCGTGCACGGTGGTGTCAACGCTGCGTTGGCCAGCAACGGGTGCGCCTACCCGACCGACGTCGCAACGTTGTTCAACCAGTACAACGCGGCTGGGGTGACCTGGAAGGCGTATGCCCAGGACCTCGGCGGCGCCCAATCGGTGGGTTCGACGACCTACGTGACCGGGGCCATTTCCGGTGTGAGCGACACCGTCCCCGGTCGTGACGACGGCGCGTGCGGTCTCCCGGGTTCGACCAGCGCCAACCCCGTGACCAATCCCACCAACCTCGTTGCCCCGACGGGTGACGTCTCGAGTTACACCGGAGCACAGCCGGCGGGCGCAAACGGTAACGGCGACCCCGCCGACCAGTACGTGGGCAATGAAGTGGACCCCAATCCTTGGACAGCCTGTTGGCCGACTTAAGAGTTGAGCGGGTTGGTTGCAGCGAGTTAGGCGGCTCGCTGTTGAAGCCTTGATGAATAGTAGACCTCATCGGGCGTGGCGTCACCCAGTGCGCTGTG
>DATCEX010000022.1:0-76031 GCA_036509795.1 Acidimicrobiales bacterium | reverse complement strand
GGTAGAGCACTTCCATGGTAAGGAAGGGGTCGTCGGTTCAATCCCGACAGAGGGCTCGCCAGGCGGCGTAGCTCAGGTGGTTAGAGCACACGGCTCATAATCGTGGTGTCGCGGGTTCGACTCCCGCCGCCGCTACCAGGCGCAGTACCGCAGTGCCGACGTAACGCAGTACCAACGAAGAGAGAGTGAAATGGCGAAGAACGAAAAGCGCGTGCAGGTCACCCTGGCGTGCGAAGAATGCAAGCGACGCAACTACATCACGATGAAGAACAAGATTAACGACCGCGAGCGCATCGAAATGAAGAAGTACTGCCAGTGGGAGCGCAAGCACACCACGCACAAAGAGACCCGCTAGAGGCCATCCCCGCGGGGGATGGTAGGCTGTTTCTTCCCTACGGCCACCCACTGGAATTCTCGGCGGGCGGGTGCAGAGGGCAGTGGCTCAATTGGTAGAGCACCGGTCTCCAAAACCGGGGGTTGGGGGTTCGAGTCCCTCCTGCCCTGCTCGAAGATTTTTTCGACGTAGCACCGACGAAGTAACGAAAGACACGAAATGAACCGCGAACAAAAGCGCATGATGCAGCGAAAGGGTCAGGTGGGTGCCGAGGGCGCCTCGAATCGTCGCGCCGCCGCGACCGAGGGTGCCGCTCGTCGTCGTAACCAGCGCGCCACGCCGCCCGAGTTCTTTCGCCAGGTCCGCGAAGAGTTGCGCCAAGTCGCCTGGCCCACGCGGCCCGAGACGATTAATTACACGTCCATCGTGACCTTCGTCTTAATTTTTATGACCAGTTTGATCTTCGGCCTCGGACTCGGCTTCTCGAAGTTCGTCACGTTCCTCTTCACGAAATAAGGCCTAGTCATGAACGATACGCAGACCCCCACCGAGCACGACGAGAACGAGATCGACGCCAACGAGGTGCCGACCGCGACCGCGGAGATTGAATCTCCGGACGGCGAGATCCTCGACATCACGATCATCGACGAGGACGCCGACGAGGAGCCCATTGCCGAGAGCGCCTTTGACCGTCCGGGTCGCTGGTACATCGTGCACACCTTCGCCGGTCACGAGAAGAAGGTGATCGGAGCGCTCAACAACATCATCAAGAGTCGCGAACTCACTGAGTCGATTTACGAGATTTACCTGCCCGAAGAGGACGTCACCGAGTTCAAGTCGGGCAAGAAGGTCACCGTCGCCAAGCGCATGTTCCCCAGCTACTTGTTGATTCGCTGCGAGCCCGACCCCGAAATCTTCTACGTCATCGGCTCGACGCCGGGCGTGACGGGTTTCGTCGGCGCCGAGAAGACTCGTCCCACCGCACTGACGCGCCGTGAGGTCGACAACATCATCCGTCCCCACGTGGAGGGTGTTGAGCAGCCGGCCGCCAAGCGTCGTCTGCCGACCCACGAATTCGAGATCAACGACACCGTACAAATCAAGAGCGGTCCCTTCGCCACGTTCTCGGGCCACGTCGCCGAGATCAACGAGGACCAGCTCAAGGTCAAGGTGCTAGTGGACATCTTCGGACGCGAGACGCCCGTGGAACTCGAATTCACGCAGATTACGAAGCTCTAGGTCTTAAGGAGACACCATGGCCAAGAAAGTTATTGCCGTCGTCAAGATTCAACTCCAGGCCGGGGGAGCCACCCCCGCGCCGCCGGTGGGTACCGCCCTCGGACCACACGGTATTCAGACGATGGAGTTCTGTAAGCAGTACAACGCCGCCACCGAGGCGATGAAGGGCACCGTCATCCCCGTGGATATCTCGATCTACGACGACCGTTCCTTCACCTTCGTTTTGAAGACCCCGCCGACTCCGGTGCTGTTACGCCAGGCCGCGGGCATCGAAAAGGGCGCGCACCTGGCCGGTCGTGAGACCGTGGCCACGGTCACCATGGCGCAGATCGAAGAGATCGCCACCACCAAGATCAAGGACCTCAACACCGACGACCTCGAGCAGGCCAAGTTGCAAATTGCCGGCACGGCGCGCTCGATGGGCATCTCGGTCGCGGGCTAGGAGAGAACAATGAAGCACGGTAAGAATTACAAGAACTCGCTCTCGCAGGTCAACCGCGAAGAAGTGATCACGGTCAACGAGGCCCTCGACAAGGTTAAGGGCCTGGCCACCGCCAAGTTCGACGAGACCGTCGAACTCGCGGTACGACTGGGTGTCGACCCACGCAAGGCCGAGCAGATCGTGCGCGGCACCATCTCGCTGCCCGCCGGTACTGGCAAGACCAATCGCATCGCGGTATTCGCCTCGGGCGAGAACGCGCAAGCTGCGCGTGACGCCGGCGCCGACTTCGTGGGTGCCGAAGACTTGGTCGCCAAGGTGGCCGGGGGATTCCTCGACTTCGACATCGCCATCGCGACGCCCGACCTCATGGGTCAAGTCGGTGGACTGGGTCGCGTGCTCGGACCGCGCGGCCTCATGCCGAACCCCAAGACCGGCACCGTGACTATGGACGTCGCTAAGGCCGTCGCCGAGTTCAAGGGCGGACGCGTTGAGTACCGCACCGACAAGATCGGTAACGTGCAATTGCGCGTGGGCAAGGTGAGTTTCTCTCGCGAGGACCTCGCCAAGAACGTGCACGCCGTCATCGACGAACTGGTGCGCGTCAAGCCCGCCAGCGCCAAGGGTCGCTACCTGATTTCGATCACGGTCTCGTCGACCATGGGTGTGGGCGTCAAGATCGACCCGACGCGCACCCGCGAACTTGACGAGATCTTGGCCGCGGCCTCGGCGTAGGCCTCCGTCGTTTTGACGCGGGGACGAGCCGTCACTACGATGGTCCGGCGCACGACCGTGCCACAGATTGAAGAACGCCGAAGACATCCGGTGTGGGGCAACCCACTTAAGTGACCCGAGGGTCAGCCTGACGAGGAATTCGAGTTCGCCCCCGGGTGACTCGTTTGCTGCGATGTCCTTGGCCCGTACCGGGCGGCATCCGGTGAAGGAGTTTCCATGAGCAAGATTCAGCCCGCGAAGGTCGCCACGGTCGACGAAGTCAAGGCCCGCGTCGACGCGACCACGACGGCCGTCGTGACCGAGTACCGCGGCCTCACCGTCGCCGAGATCTCCAACATCCGCCGTCAGTTGCGCACCCTGGGTGCCGACTACAAGGTCTTTAAGAACACCCTGGTACGTCGAGCGGTCGCCGGCACCAACGTCGAACCCCTCACCCAGTTCCTCGAGGGACCTACGGCCATTGCCTTCGTCGAGGGCGACGTATCAGCGGTCGCTAAGGCCCTGCGCGACCTGGCCAAGGCCTCACCCAAGTTGATCTTGAAGGGTGGCGTCCTCGACGGTAAGGCACTCACCCCACGCGACATCAGCGCCTTGGCGGACCTGCCGAGCCGCGACGTGCTCCTGGCGCAATTCGCCGGCGCCCTGGCCGCACCCCTTCGCACCATGGCCAGCCTGCTCAAGGCCGTGCCGCAAAACTTCGCCTACGGCCTCTCGGCTCTGATCGACTCAAAGGGTGGCCCCGTGGCCACCACGCCGGTCGTGACGGACGAACCGGCCGCCGAGACTCCGGCCGGGGTCGAGGAAGCTGCTGATGCAGCGAGCGACGACGCCGCGACACCCGTCGCGGAGGTTGTGGCCGACGTCGAGACCCCCGTGGTCGAAGCCGAGGCCGACTCCGAGGCGCCTGAGGGCGTCGCGAGCGAACCGGCCGAATAACCCACCATCGCAGTAACGAAACGAAGAATAGAAAGGAATCACCATGGCTGGAACCCTGACCAAGGAGCAGATTCTCGACGGCATTGCTGACCTGTCGGTGATCGAGCTCAGTGAGCTCTTGAAGGAGTTCGAAGAGAAGTTCGGCGTGACCGCCGCGGCCCCGGTGGCCGTGGCCGCTCCCGCCGCCGCGGGCGGCGGAGGCGACGCGGGCGAGGCCGTCGAAGAGAAGAGTGACTTCGACGTCATCTTGACCCACGGTGGCGACAAGAAGATTGCCGTCATCAAGGAAGTACGCTCGTTGACCAACCTCGGACTGAAAGAAGCCAAGGACCTCGTGGACGGTGCCCCCAAGGCCGTTCTGGAGAAGGTATCCAAGGCCGACGCCGACAAGGCCAAGGCGGCTCTGGAAGCTGCCGGCGCTACCGTCGAACTCAAGTAATTACTGCAGTTTCGTGGAAGCCCCGGCCGGTGCGCCGGCCGGGGCTTTTGCTACCGTGGTCGAGATACTTGACCGCGGCGCGGAAATTGCCTAGGGTGAGCGCAGCCCAGTAGGCGGTGCCCGTTTGTCGACGGGTACCACTTGCGTCTGCACGCCCTAGAGTAGTAGTGTCGAAAGACCGTGTCCTTGCGCTCTATTTTGTCATCCCCTGATGAGGTTTTCGCTATAGAGGCACGTAATCAATGCAGTAGCCACCCACTCACACGGAGGATAGACCGTTGACGTCTCGGTCCACTAGCCCCGAACGCTTTAATTTTTCGGCCCTGGGTGAAGCACACCCCCTACCTAACCTCCTCGAGATTCAGCGAGACAGCTTTGACCTGTTCATGAAGCAGGGATTGCGCGAGGCCTTCGAGGCCTTGTCGCCGATCTCGGACTTTACCGGTCGCCTGTCACTCGAACTCGAGTTCGACCCCGATGACCCGGACCTGAAGAGTCCGCCCAAGTTCACCGTCGAAGAGTGCCGCCAGCGCGCGACCACGTACTCCCAGCCCATCTTCGTGCGGGCGCGTTTCTTGAACTCCGAAACCGGTGAGATCAAGGAACAGACCGTCTTCATGGGCGACTTCCCGATCATGACCGAGCAGGGCACCTTCATCATCAACGGCACCGAGCGTGTCGTGGTGAGTCAGTTGGTGCGTTCGCCGGGCGTGTTGTTCCAGCCGGGTAAGGACGAAAAGGTCGCCTTCGAAGGCACCATCCACCCCAGCCGCGGTGAGTGGCTGCAGGTGGACTTAGAAGAGAAGAAGAACAAGGCGGCCAACGCCGGTGCGCGCATCGCGCGCAAGCGTCGCATCTCCATCTTCACCTTGTTGCGCGCCCTCGACACGTCGATGGACGAGAGCTTCTTCGAGAAGTTCGTCGCCCACTTCGACTTCCTCGAGGACCAGTTCCACGCGGACTGGAAGAAGGCCCACGTCGAGATCGCCAAGCACATGGACAAGTACAACCTCGACGACGTCCCCGAGAACTTCCTGCGCGCCAGTCAAGAGACGGCGTGGCTCGAGATCTACCGCCGCGCCCGCCCGGGTGAGGTGCAGACGATCGAGGCCGCGCGCCAGTACTTCGAAGGCGCGTTCTTCTCCGAGAAGCGCTACGACCTGAGCCGCGTCGGACGCTACAAGCTCGACCGCAAGCTCGGCACCGAGGTCGCCAAGAACGTCGAGCTCTTCGGCGAACTGTTGGAACTGCCCAACACTGACTTGCACGTGCTGTCCAAGGCCGAAGTGCTCGCCACTGCGACGTACCTGCTCAACTTGGCGCGTGACCGCACCGCCAAGGAGACGACGTACCACATCGACGACCAGGACCACTTCGCCAACCGCCGCATCCGCAGCGTGGGTGAACTGATCCAGAACGCCCTGCGTACCGGTCTGTCGCGCATGGAGCGCGTCGTTCGCGAGCGTATGAACACCCAAGACGTCGAGGCCATCGCGCCCCAGACGCTCATCAACATCCGACCCGTGATGTCGGCGATCAAGGAGTTCTTCGCCACCTCGCAGCTCAGTCAGTTCATGGACCAGAACAACCCGCTCTCGGGTCTGACCCACAAGCGCCGCTTGTCGGCGCTGGGACCGGGTGGTCTGTCGCGTGAACGCGCCGGGCTCGAAGTGCGTGACGTTCACTCTTCGCACTACGGCCGTATGTGTCCGATCGAGACGCCCGAAGGCCCCAACGTGGGTCTGATCGGCTACTTGGCGAATTACGCGCGCATCAACGAGTACGGCTTCATCGAGACGCCCTATCGCGTCGTGACCGCGGGACGCGTGACGGGCGAGATCCGTTACTTCACCGCGGACGAAGAAGAGCGCTACGTCATCGCCCAGGCCAACACCGAAGTCGACGACGCCGGCAAGCTCATGGCGGACCGCGTCCTAGTACGTCGTGGACCGATCGGCACCGGACTGCGCGTGGGCGCGTCCAACAAGTCGTCGTCGACGACGTCCGAGATCGACTTCGTCAAGCCCGACGAGGTCGAGCTGATGGACGTGTCGACCAAGCAGGTCATTTCGGTGGCCACGTCGCTCATCCCCTTCGTCGAGCACGACGACGCCCAGCGCGCCTTGATGGGTGCCAACATGCAAAAGCAGGCCGTGCCGCTGATCATGCCCGAGGCGCCCTTCGTGGGAACCGGCATGGAGTCGCGCGCCGCGCTCGACTCCGGTGACGTGCTCCTGGCCGAGGGTGACGGACTGGTCACCTCGGTATCGGGTGACCGCATCGTCGTCGACTACGACAAGGGTGTCGTGGACCGCTACGGCAAGGCTCTCGGCAAGAAGCAGTACAACCTCAACAAGTTCCGACGCTCCAACCAGGACACCTCGATCAACCAGAAGCCGCTCGTGGTGGGTGGCGAGACGGTGGCGCTGGGTGACCTGTTGGCTGACGGCACGAGCACCTCGAACGGTGAGTTGGCCCTGGGCAAGAACTTGCTGGTGGCTTATATGCCGTGGGAGGGCTACAACTACGAGGACGCCATCATCTTGAATGAGCGCCTCGTGCGTGACGACGTCCTCACGTCGATCCACGTCAAGGAGTACGAGATCGACGCGCGCGACACCAAGCTCGGTGCCGAAGAAATCACGCGCGACATCCCCAACCTGCCCGACGACATCCTGGCCGACCTCGACGACATGGGCATCGTGCGCATCGGCGCCGAAGTCCAGCCCGGTGACATCCTGGTGGGCAAGGTCACACCCAAGGGTGAGACCGAGCAGTCGCCCGAGGAGCGCCTGTTGCGCGCAATCTTTGGTGAGAAGGCGCGCGAAGTGCGCGACACCTCGCTCAAGGTCCCCCACGGTGAGTCCGGCAAGGTCATCGACGTCAAGGTCTACAGCCGTGACGAGGACCACGAGATGCAGCCCGGCGTGAACCAACTGGTCAAGGTGTACGTGGCCCAGAAGCGCAAGATCTCCGAGGGCGACAAGCTCGCGGGACGCCACGGGAACAAGGGCGTCATCTCCAAGATCCTGCCCGAAGAGGACATGCCCTTCATGGCCGACGGAACACCGGTGGACATCATCTTGAGTCCCCTCGGTGTGCCGAGTCGTATGAACGTGGGCCAGGTGCTCGAAAGTCACCTGGGCTACGCCGCGCGTCACGGGTGGGCCGGTATCGAGGTCAACCCCGCCGTGGGAACCTCGGGTCACGACGATCAGAAGAACATTGCCTCGCGTCCGTATCGCAAGACGCGTCCGCGTACCGAACCGGCCGTCTACGTCGCGACTCCGTCCTTTGACGGCGCGCACTGGGACGAGACCGAGCGCGCCAAGGACAAGCCGACGATCCAACAGACCTTCGAGCGTCTCAACGTCGACGGCGCCAACGGCAAGCGACTCTTGTCGAGCAACCACGACGGCAAGGTCGTGTTGTTCAACGGCCGCACCGGCGAGGCCTACGACAATCAGATCTCGGTGGGCTACGCCTACATCTTGAAACTCGCCCACATGGTCGACGACAAGATCCACGCACGTTCGACGGGTCCGTACTCGATGATCACGGCCCAGCCGCTGGGTGGTAAGGCCCAGTTCGGTGGCCAGCGCTTCGGTGAGATGGAAGTGTGGGCCCTCGAGGCTTACGGTGCCGCCTACGCCCTGCAGGAGTTGTTGACGGTCAAGTCCGACGACATGAAGGGTCGCGAGCGCGCCTACGAGTCCATCGTCAAGGGACAGAACCTTCCCGAACCTGGTATCCCCGAGTCGTTCAAGGTTCTCATCAAGGAAATGCAGTCACTATGTCTCAACGTGGAAGTGCGCGACAAGGTCGGCGCCCACGTGGACCTCGCCGACACGGAAGAGGACTTCTTCTCGGTCACGCGCGAATTGGGTATCGACATCAGTCGACCCGAGCGTGGGTCTGACGAAGAAGACGCTCGCCGCGCCGCAGAAAGGAAGTTGTCATGAGTCCGCTCGACGTCAACCAGTTCGACGAACTGAGCATTGGTCTGGCCACCGCCCAGAACATCCGTAGCTGGTCCTCGGGAGAGGTGAAGAAGCCCGAGACCATCAACTACCGCACCCTGCGTCCCGAGAAGGACGGCTTGTTCTGCGAGAAGATCTTCGGACCGCAGAAGGCCTGGGAGTGCGCCTGTGGCAAGTACAAGCGGGTGCGCTTTAAGGGAATCGTCTGCGAGCGCTGTGGCGTAGAAGTCACCTCGGACAAGGTCCGTCGTGATCGCATGGGCCACATCGCCTTGTCGGCGCCGGTCGTACACATCTGGTACCTGCGCGGTACGCGCTCGTGGCTGGCCTACTTGCTCATGGGCACCGCGCCCAAGGAGGAGCTCAAGGCCAAGCAGCTCGAGAAGGTTATTTATTTCGCCGCCCACATGGTCACCCACGTGGAGGTCGAGCGCCGTCACGACGACCTGGCCGATTTACGCCAGGCGTTGAGTGAAGAACTGCTCGAGATCGCCGAGCGTGAGGCCAAGGGCCTCGACGCGAAGCTCAAGGACATCGAGACGCGCGCCGCCAAGCTCGAGACCGACGGCGCCAAGGAATCTGAGTTGCGCGCCTTGCAGCGTGGCACCGAAAAGGAGCTCGACGGGGTGCGTAGCCGCTTCGCCGAAGAGCGCGAATTGGCCAAGCAGGCCTTCGACACCTTCGAGGGCATGCACTCACGTCAGATCATCGAAGACGAGGTCTTGTACCGCGAGATGGAGTTTCGTTACGGTGACTACTTCGAAGGCGGCATGGGTGCCGACGCGATCCTGCAGTTGATCGACCGCATGGACCTGGACGAGGAAGAGCGCCTCATGCGCGAGATGATCGACGCCAAGGACGGCCGCAAGCCGCTCTCGGCGCAGCGTCACGCGAAGTTCTTGAAGCGCCTCGCCATCGTGCAGTCCTTCAACCGACGTGACGCGCACGGGCACCGTCTCAACGACCCGCGCGCCATGATTCTCGAGGCCGTCCCCGTCATCCCGCCGGACCTTCGCCCGATGGTTCAGCTCGACGGTGGCCGCTTCGCGACCTCGGACCTCAACGACTTGTACCGTCGCGTCATCAACCGCAACAACCGACTCAAGCGTCTGCTCGACCTCGGAGCGCCGGACATCATCGTGAACAACGAAAAGCGCATGCTCCAAGAAGCCGTGGACGCGCTCTTTGACAATGGCCGTCGTGGACGTCCGGTGGCCGGCCAGAGTGGCCGACCCCTCAAGTCCTTGTCGGACATGTTGAAGGGTAAGCAGGGCCGTTTCCGTCAGAACCTGTTGGGTAAGCGCGTGGACTACTCGGGCCGTTCGGTCATCGTGGTGGGCCCCCAGCTCAAGCTGCACCAGTGTGGCCTGCCCAAGATGATGGCTCTCGAGTTGTTCAAGCCCTTCGTGATGAAGCGCCTGATCGAGACCCAGATGGCCCAGAACATCAAGAGCGCCAAGCGCATGGTCGAGCGTCGTAAGACGGTGGTGTGGGACGTCCTCGAAGAGGTCATCCGCGAGCACCCGGTCTTGCTCAACCGCGCCCCGACGTTGCACCGCCTGGGTATCCAGGCCTTCGAGCCGGTACTGGTCGACGGCAAGGCCATCCAGATCCACCCGCTCGTGTGCAAGGCGTTCAACGCCGACTTCGACGGTGACCAGATGGCCGTGCACGTGCCGCTCTCGGCCGAAGCACAGGCCGAGGCGCGCATCTTGATGCTCTCGACGAACAACATCTTCACGCCCGCCACGGGTCGGCCCATCACGGAGCCGGCTCAGGACATGGTCTTTGGTGCGTACTACCTGACCCTGCCGGCGAACGAGAAGGTCGAGAACCCCCGGGTCTTTCGCCACGTCTACGAGATCGAGAACGCCCTGGGCGACAAGATGATCACGTTGCGCACGCCCATCGAGATCCGCCCGCTCGAGGGGTCGTCCCTCGACGTGCGTCTCGAGGCCGCGGACATCGACGTCATTGGCGCGAGCCGGACGTTGCTGACCACACCGGGACGAGTCTTTTTCAACGAGGCGCTGCCCTTCGGCTTCCGCTTCGTGAACGAGCTCATCGGCAAGAACGCGACGCCGATCGGCTCGATCGTGGAGGACATCTCGGCGAGCTTCGGCCGCCAAGAGGTCGCCAACGCGCTCGACGCCATCAAGTCGTTGGGTTTCCGTTACGCCACCAAGTCAGGTCTCACGATCTCGATCGACGACGTCGTCACGACGTCGGAGAAGGCCGAGATCTTGAACAAGTACGAGGAGCAGGCCGCCAAGGTGGAGCTCAACTACCGTCGCGGCGTCATCGTCGACGACGAACGTCGTCAACAGGAGATCGAGATCTGGACCAACGCGAACAAGGAGGTCGGTGACGCCACCGACCGCGCCATGAACGCCCAGCTCGACAACCCCATCCGCATGATGGTCGACTCGGGCGCGCGTGGTAACTCCTCGCAGATCCGTCAGATCGCCGCCATGAAGGGCCTCGTGTCCAACCCGCGCGGTGAGATGATTCCTCGCCCGATCAAGTCCTCGTTCCGCGAGGGCCTGTCGGTCCTGGAGTACTTCATCTCGACGCACGGTACCCGTAAGGGACTGGGTGACACGGCACTGCGCACCGCGGACTCGGGCTACCTGACGCGTCGACTCGTCGACGTCGCTCAGGAACTCATCGTCAAGGAGTTCGACTGCGGGACCCTGCGCGGCATGTGGATTGAACACGTCGCCGCCGACACCCGTGGTCAGCGTGCCCACCTCGAGACCAAGCTTTGGGGACGGGTCGTCGGCGAAGACGTCACGCTCTCCGATGGTTCGGTCGTGACGGCGGGCACCATGTTGTTGATGGACGAAGTCGAGCGCTTGCGCGACGACGCCGCAGTGGAGCGGGTGCGCGTGCGCACCACGCTCACCTGTGACGCCGTCCAGGGAGTGTGCGCCGCTTGTTACGGTCTGTCCCTGGCGACCCACCAACTCGTCGAACTCGGTGAGGCCGTCGGCGTCATCGCCGCGCAGTCCATCGGTGAGCCGGGAACCCAGTTGACCATGCGAACATTCCACTCCGGTGGTGTGACCGAGAGCGACATCACCCACGGCTTGCCGCGCGTGGTGGAGCTCTTCGAGGCGCGTACCCCTAAGGGTGCCGCCAAGGTCGCCGAGTTCTCCGGAGTGGTGCGCGTCGAACTCATCGGCCGCGAGCGCAAGGTCACGGTGGTCGGCAACGACGGCGAAGTGCAGGAGGAGTCGATCTCGATCGCGCGCCACCTGCTCATCGAGGACGGCCAGGAAGTCGAAGTCGGTACACCGTTGCACGACGGACCGCTCGACCCCAAGCTCATGATGAAGTTCCGTGGAACTCGCGAGACCCAGCAGTACTTGGTCGAAGAGGTCCAGAACGTCTACCGCGACCAGGGTGTGTCGATTCACGACAAGCACATCGAGTTGATCGTGCGTCAGATGACGCGTCGCGTCCAGATTGTCGACGCCGGTGATTCACCGTGGTTGCCCGGCGCGATGATCGACGTGAAGCTCTTCAACGACACCAACAACATCTTGGAGGAGAACACCAAGGAGTCCGCCGACGGCCGTGCCCAGTTGATGGGTATCACCAAGGCGTCGTTGGCGACGGATTCGTGGCTCTCGGCCGCCTCCTTCCAGGAGACGACTCGCGTGCTCACCGAAGCCGCCATCGAGGGTAAGCGTGATCACCTCGTGGGCCTCAAGGAGAACATCATCATCGGTAAGTTGATCCCGGCCGGTTCCGGACTGGATTACTACAACAAGCGCGAGCTGCGCCTGGACATGCCCGACGCCGAACTCCTGCCCGAATGGGCGCAGGTGTCCGACGACGACTTGGACCTCGCCAGCCTGCTGGGGGAGTTGTCCTCGGACGACTCGTTCAGCGCCGACCTGACCGCGTTCCAGAACATCGGAGCGAACTATGACGAGTCGGCGATGCCCGAAAACGACGCGACCAACCTCGAAGACGGGTTGGGCGAGCAGTCTCTGTAACCGTCAGGCTCGTTGCCGACCAGGTGGTCGGCAACGGGTTTGCCGATTTGGCGCTGCGTGTCGTAAGATAGAAAGTCCGCGCGCCAGCATCGCTGGTGCGGGAAACGAACGATGTACAACTAGAAGAGGTTCTGCGTGCCCACAATTGCACAGTTGGTCCGAAAGGGTCGACAGGACAAAGTATCCAAGACCAAGACGCCGGCCCTCAAGGGGGCCCCGCAGCGTCGTGGCGTGTGTACTCGCGTCCACACGGTCACGCCCAAAAAGCCGAATTCGGCCCTGCGAAAGGTCGCGCGCGTGCGCCTGACCTCGGGCGTTGAGGTCACGGCCTACATCCCAGGCGTCGGTCACAATCTCCAGGAACACTCGATCGTCCTCGTTCGTGGCGGCCGTGTGAAGGACCTCCCCGGTGTTCGCTACAAGATCATTCGCGGCGCCTTGGACACCTCGGGTGTGCGAGACCGCAAGCAGGCCCGTAGTCGCTACGGCGCCAAGAAGGAGAAGTAATGCCGCGCAAAGGTCCCGCCGTACGCCGCGAAGTTCCCGCGGACCCCATTTACAAGTCGATTCTGGTGACCCAGATCACGAACAAGATCCTCGAGCGCGGTAAGCGCACGATCGCTGAGCGTATCGTCTACACCGCCCTCGAGATGGTCGAGGAAAAGACCGGCGCCGACCCCGTCGCCGCCTTGAAGCGCGCCTTGGAGAACGTTCGCCCCGAGCTCGAAGTACGGAGCCGCCGCGTCGGTGGTACCACCTACCAGGTCCCCGTCGAAGTGCGTCCGCGCCGCGCCACTACACTGGCTATCCGCTGGTTGACCGACTTCGCCAAGAAGCGTCGCGAGAAGACCATGGCCGAGCGCCTGGCCAACGAGATCATCGACGCCTCCAACGGTGTCGGCGCCGCGGTGAAGCGTCGCGAAGACATGGCCAAAATGGCCGAATCCAACAAGGCGTTCGCGCACTACCGCTGGTAAGTAAAGAGAGTTTTTCCTAATGAGCACCCCCCGCGAGATCTCCCTGGACAAGGTTCGCAACATCGGCATCATGGCCCACATCGACGCGGGTAAGACCACGACGACCGAGCGCATCTTGTACTACACCGGTAAGAGCTACAAGATCGGTGAGGTTCACGAGGGGGCCGCCGTCATGGACTGGATGGTCCAAGAGCAGGAGCGCGGCATCACGATCACGTCGGCCGCGACCACGTGTTACTGGAAGGGCCACCGGATCAACATCATTGACACGCCTGGTCACGTCGACTTTACGGTCGAGGTGGAGCGCTCGCTGCGCGTGCTCGACGGCGCGGTGGCGGTCTTTGACGCTGTCGCCGGCGTCGAACCCCAGACCGAGACCGTGTGGCGTCAGGCCAACAAGTACAACGTGCCGCGGATCTGCTTCGTCAACAAGATGGACCGCACCGGGGCGGACTTCTTTCGCTGCGTCGACATGATCGCCGACCGTTTGAACTGCGTGCCCGCCGTCATCCAGCTTCCCATCGGGGCCGAGGGTAACTACCTGGGCATCATCGACGTGGTCGCCATGAACGCGACGATCTACCACGACGACAAGGGTGAGGAGCTCGAAGTCGTCCCGGTACCCGAGGAGTACAAGGCCCAGGCCGAGGACTACCACGCCAACTTGATCGACATCTTGACCACCTTCGACGACGAGTTGATGGAAAAAGTGCTCAACGACGAGGTCCCCACCACCGACGAACTGCACGCGGCCCTACGCCGCGGGACCCTCGGCGGACACTGCGTGCCGATCCTCAATGGTTCCGCCTTCAAGAACAAGGGCGTCCAGCCCATGCTCGACGCGGTCGTGGACTACCTGCCCTCGCCGCTGGACCTGCCCCCCACGCACGGCACCAAGCCGGGCAAGGAGGACGAGGAGTTTCGCAACGCCGACGACACCGAGCCCTTCTCGGCGCTCGCCTTCAAGATCATGACCGACCCCTACGTCGGGAAGTTGACCTTCCTGCGCGTGTACTCAGGCACCCTGGAAAAGGGTGACACCGTCATCAACACCACGAAGGGCTCCAAGAAGGAGCGCCTCAGTCGTTTGTTGTTGATGCACGCCAACAACCGCGAAGACATCGACACCATCCGCACCGGTGACATCGTCGCGGCGGTGGGCCTCAAGCAGGTCACCACCGGTGACACCTTGTCGGCCGTCGACAAGCCCATCCAGTTGGAGAACCTCGTCTTCCCCGAGCCCGTCATCCACGTCGCCGTGGAGCCCAAGACCAAGGCCGACCAGGACAAGCTCTCCAAGGCGCTGTACTCGTTGTCCGAAGAGGACCCGACGTTTCGCGTGCGCACCGACGAAGAAACCGCCCAGACGGTCATCTCCGGCATGGGTGAGTTGCACCTCGAAGTGCTGGTGGACCGCATGTTGCGCGAGTTCGCGGTGGACGCCAACGTGGGTAAGCCCCAGGTGGCCTACCGCGAGACCATTCGCAAGAAGGTCGAGAAGGTCGAACTGAAGTACGTACGTCAGACCGGTGGTAAGGGTCAGTACGGCCACGTCGTCATCACCCTGGAGCCCACGGGCCCCGGTGGCGGCTACGAGTTCGTCGACGAAATCTCTGGTGGCGTGATCCCCAAGGAATTCATCGGACCGGTCAACCAGGGCATCACCGAGGCATTGACGTCGGGTGTTTTGGCGGGCTACCCGGTGGTGGACGTGCGCGTGCGCCTGACTTTTGGTAGTTACCACGACGTGGACTCCTCGGAAATGGCGTTCAAGATCGCTGGTTCGATGGCCGTGAAGAAGGCCGCGCACATGGCCAGTCCCGTGCTGCTCGAGCCGGTGATGGCCGTCGAGGTCGTGACCCCCGAGGATTACATGGGCGACGTCATTGGCGACCTCTCCTCGCGCCGCGGACGCATCGAAGGCATGGAACAGCAAGGAAATGGCCAGACCATCCGAGCTCTCGTGCCGCTGGCGGACATGTTCGGCTACGCTACTGACCTGCGTTCTCGCACGCAAGGGCGTGCGACGTACAGCATGCAGTTCCACTCGTACGCAGAAGTACCTGACTCGATCGCCAAGGAGATCGTGGCCAAGGCCACTGGCGCGTAAGAAACACCAAGTAGTACTGGGCAACCAGTGAAAGCAAGGTCCAAACCGTCGTCGGGGAGGGCCGAAACAAAACCGATGAACTCACAGTGGGTTCCTCACGAGACAGAAAGTTAGTCCCCGACAATGGCAAAGCAGAAGTTCGAGCGCACTAAGCCGCACGTAAACATCGGAACCATGGGTCACATTGACCACGGTAAGACCACTCTTACCGCCGCCATCACCAAGGTTCTCTCCACGCGCATCCCCGGATCCGCCTTCACGCCCTTCGACCAGATCGACAAGGCCCCCGAAGAGCGCCAGCGCGGTATCACGATCTCCATCGCTCACGTGGAATACGAGACGGCGAACCGCCACTACGCCCACGTCGACATGCCCGGTCACGCCGACTACGTCAAGAACATGATCACCGGCGCGGCCCAGGTCGATGGCGCCATCTTGGTCGTGTCCGCGACCGACGGTCCCATGCCCCAGACCCGTGAGCACGTGTTGCTCGCGCGTCAGGTGGGTGTGCCCTACATCGTGGTGGCCCTCAACAAGGCCGACATGGTGGACGACGAAGAGCTCCTGGAGCTCGTCGAGATGGAGATCCGCGAACTGCTCACCAGTTACGATTTCCCCGGCGACGACATCCCGATCGTGCGCGTGTCCGCGTTGAAGGCCCTCGAGGGTGACGACGCGTGGGGCGACAAGATCATGGAGCTCATGGACGCCGTCGACTCCTACATCCCCGAGCCCGAGCGTTCGACCGACAAGCCGTTCTTGATGTCCATCGAGGACGTCATGTCCATCACCGGTCGTGGCACCGTCGTGACCGGCAAGGTCGAGCAGGGCATCGTCAAGGTCGGCGACGAAGTCGAGATCGTGGGTCTGCGTGACACCACCAAGACCACCGTCACCGGCATCGAGATGTTCCGCAAGCTCCTGGACCAGGGACAGGCCGGCGACAACCTCGGCGCGCTGCTGCGTGGAACGAAGAAGGAAGACGTCGAGCGCGGCCAGGTGCTGTGCAAGCCGGGCACCATCACGCCCCACACGGTCTTCGAGGCTTCGGTCTACGTGTTGACCAAGGACGAGGGTGGCCGTCACAAGCCGTTCTTCGCGAACTACCGTCCGCAGTTCTACTTCCGTACGACCGACGTCACCGGTACCATCGAGTTGCCCGCGGGCACCGAGATGGTCATGCCGGGCGACAACACGGAAATGACCGTGACCCTGGGCAAGCCCATCGCCATGGAAGAGGGTCTCACCTTCTCCATCCGCGAAGGTGGCCGTACCGTGGGTTCGGGTCGCGTCGTCAAGATCTTGAAGTAGATAGGTCATGGCCGACAACCGTCAAATGATCCGTATCCGGCTGAAGGCCTTCGACCACCAGGTCCTGGACCAGTCCACCGCGAAGATCGTGCAGACCGTGGAGCGTACCAACGCTCGCGTGCAGGGGCCCGTGCCGCTGCCGACCGAGAAGCACCGCTACACGGTGGTGCGTGGACCGCACAAGCACAAGGACTCGCGCGAGCACTTCGAGATGCGCGTGCACAAGCGTCTGCTCGACATCGTGGACCACTCCGCCAAGACGGTCGACTCGCTGCAGCGACTCGACCTGCCCGCCGGCGTGGACATCGAGATCAAGATTCGCCAGAATTAAGTACTCACCGACCCCCGCAGGTGTTTTGCGCCCGCGGGGGTCGGTGGTGTACGGTTAGTACCCCTGTCAGTTAGCAGGGCAACAACAGAAGTGTTCAGTCGCCTCATCTGAGGAACGCTGAACCAGACAAGTCGAGCGCTCCGTTCGGGTTTTATGGCCCGGCGGAGCGTCTGTGTGTCGGGACAACCGATATGCGGGTAATAGGAAGAAGAGAGGCACACGTGGCGACCAAAGCGATCGTCGGCGAGAAGGTGGGCATGACCCAAGTCTGGGACGCCCGGAATCGGGCCATTCCAGTGACTGTGGTCAAGGTGAGCCCAGCACGCGTCGTCCAGGTAAAGACTCCCGAAAAAGAGGGGTACTCGGCCGTGCAGGTCACGTGGGGGACCCGTCGGACCTCGACGCTCTCCAAGCCCGAGCTCGGCCACTTCGACAAGGCGGGCGTCACCCCGGGCAAGAAGCTCGTGGAACTGCGCCTCGACGACGTCTCGTCGTACTCCGTGGGCCAGGAAATCCTGGCCGACGTGTTCGAAAAGGGCGAGATGATCGACGCGACCGCCGTGAGCAAGGGCAAGGGCTTCGCCGGTGGCATGAAGCGTCACAATTTCGCTGGTCAGGGCGCGGCGCACGGTAACCACAAGCACCACCGTGCTCCGGGTTCCATCGGCGCGTGTTCCACGCCGGGTCGTGTCTTTAAGGGCACGAAGATGGCCGGTCGCATGGGTGGCGGCCAGGTGACCACCACGAATCTCGAAGTGATCGGCGTCGACGTCGAGCGCAATCTCGTCCTGGTGAAGGGCGCCGTCCCCGGCCCTCGCGGCGGCGTGGTCGTCTTGCGCACGTCGGTCAAGAACCCGATGAAGGCCGGAGGTGCTCGATGAGCGACGTCTTTACCTTGCGCGGTCCGGTCAAGAAGGACCGCCCCGAGCCCGCTGCGCGTTCGGTGGCTCGCAAGAGCCTCGAGGGCAAGGAGCTCGGCACCGTGGCTCTGGAGCCCACCATTTTTGGTATCGAGCCCAACATGGCCGTCTTGCACCAAGTCATCAAGGCCCAACTGGCCGCTAAGCGCGCCGGTACCCAGTCCACCAAGACGCGTAAGCAGGTTCGCGGTGGTGGCAAGAAACCCTTCAACCAAAAGGGGACCGGGGGAGCTCGTCAGGGCACCATCCGCGCGCCGCACTACCCCGGTGGTGGAGTCGCACTCGGCCCCAAGCCGCGTAAGTACGACCAAAAGACGCCCAAGAAGATGATCCGCCTGGCGCTTCACTCGGCCTTGTCGGACCGCGCCGCTCTCGAGCGCGTGACCCTCATCGACAGTTTCGCCGCCTGGACGGCGCCCAAGACGAAGGACGCGGTGAGTTCACTCGGCGCCCTGGGCCTGTCGGGCAAGGTCCTCGTGGTGCTCGGTCGCGAGGACTCGGTGGCCTTTCACTCGTTCCGCAACCTCGACAACGTCAAGACCATTGACGCCGGTGAGGTCAACGCCTACGACGTGCTCGACGCGGACTGGGTGCTCTTCACCGACGCCACGTTGCCGACACTGAAGGAGATCAACTAATGCGCGATGCCATGAGCGTCCTGATTCGCCCGGTGGTGTCGGAAAAGACCACGGGCTTGATGGACAACCACACCTACGTCTTTGTCATCGACCCCAGGGCCACCAAGGTCGACGTGCGCAATGCCGTCGAGCAGGCCTTCAACGTCAAGGTGACCAACGTCAACACTCTCAACCGCAAGGGTAAGTCGACGCGTAATCGTCGTACCGGTGTAGTGGGCACGCGCCCCAGCACGAAGCGGGCCATCGTTACCCTCAAACAGGGTGACTCGATCAACCTCTTCGAGAACTAAGGACTGCCATGGCACTGCGTCACCGCAAACCAACCAGCCCCGGTCGCCGTTTCCAGACGGTGTCGGACTTCGCCGACATCACCACGACGACGCCCGAGAAGTCGCTGCTCGACCCCAAGCCCAAGACTGGTGGTCGTAACAACTACGGCCGCAAGACGTCGCGTCACCGCGGTGGCGGACACAAGCAGCAGTACCGCATCATTGACTTCAAGCGCAACAAGGACGCCATTCCGGCCAAGGTCGCCACGATTGAGTACGACCCGAACCGCACGTGTCGCATCGCGCTGTTGCACTACGTCGACGGTGAGAAGCGCTACATCCTCGCTCCCAACGGCCTCAAGGTCGGCGACGTGGTCGAGTCGGGCCCCAAGGCCGACATCCGCAACGGCAACACCCTGCCGATGCGTTTCATTCCGACGGGTTCCACCGTGCACAACGTCGAACTTCGTCCCGGCGGCGGCGGCAAGATGGCCCGCAGCGCCGGTATGAGCGTGCAGCTCGTGGCCAAAGATGGTGGCTACGCCACGTTGCGTCTGCCCTCGACCGAGATGCGCCGCGTGCCAATTGACTGTCGCGCGACGCTCGGCATCGTCGGCAACTCCGAGCACGAACTCATCAAGATCGGTAAGGCCGGCCGCAACCGCTGGAAGGGCATTCGTCCCCAGACGCGTGGTGTGGCCATGAACCCGGTGGACCACCCCCTCGGTGGTGGTGAGGGTAAGACGTCCGGTGGACGTCACCCGGTCTCACCGTGGGGTCAGCCCGAGGGTCGTACGCGCCTGCCCAAGGCGTCGGACGCTCTCATTATTCGTCGCCGCCGTGGACGCGGCTCGCGGAGGTAGGTAGAAAATGTCACGTAGCCTCAAGAAGGGTCCCTTCATCGATGCCCACCTTCTCAAGAAGGTGGACGCCATGAACGCGGCCAACGAGAAGAAGGTCATCAAGACCTGGAGTCGCCGCTCGACGGTGATCCCGGACATGGTCGGCCACACCTTCGCGGTGCACGACGGACGTCGTCACGTGCCGGTGTTCTGCAACGAGTCCATGGTGGGACACAAGCTCGGTGAGTTCGCGCCCACGCGCACCTTCAAGTTCCACGCCGGCCAGGAAAAGACGGGACGGCGCTAATGACGGGACCCAAGACCAACGAACGCCCGGGCACCCGCGCCACGCTGCGCGGTTTTCACATGTCGGCCTCTAAGGCCCGCGTAGTGTTGAACCTGATTCGTGGCGAGGACGTCACGTCGGCCGCCGAGATTCTCGCGGGCACCACTCGTGAGGCCGCGAACGTGATCGCCAAGGTGCTGGCCTCGGCCGTCGCCAACGCCGTCAACAATGACGCCATGAACGCCGATGAGCTGTTCGTCTCGGCCGCCTACGCCGACGAGGGCATCACCATGAAGCGCTTCACGCCGCGCGCGCGCGGACGCGCCGGCAAGATTCGCAAACGCTCGTGCCACATCACCGTGATCGTCTCGCGTCTGGACGAGGACCGGCTGGAACTGCTGCGCGTCGCGCGCTCGGCGCAAGCCGTCGCGTCGCGTTCGCGTCGCGTTGCTTCTTCGCGCCGTCGTGGCGAACCGGTACCGGCTCCGCAGTACGAAGCGTCGGTGGACGTACTCGACAACGAGATCGTCGAGCCCCTGGTGGTGGCCGAAGTCGATGAGACCGAAGTCGAAGATGCGGACGACGTTGTGGCCGCGACCGAGAACGAAGACGAAGTTGGCGAGGCCAACGAGGACGAGACGGTGTCTGACGACACCACGGAGGAGACCAACTAATGGGCCAGAAGGTAAATCCCTACGGTTTCCGCCTCGGTATCACGACGGACTGGAAGTCGCGCTGGTTCAAGGAGCGCGGTTACAAGGACCTCGTCATCGAGGACTGGAAGATCCGCGACTACCTGACCAAGCAGCTCGAGAGCGCGGCCGTGAGTCGCATCGAGATTGAGCGCAACTCCGATCGCATCCGCGTCGACATCCACACCGCGCGTCCGGGCATCGTCATTGGTCGCCGTGGCGCCGAGGCCGAGCGTCTGAAGAAGGATCTCGAGAGAATCACCGGTCAAAAGAACAAGATTTCGCTCAACATCCAAGAGATCAAGCAGCCCGAGCTCGACGCGGCGTTGATCGCCCAGGGTATTTGCGACCAGTTGTTGCGGCGCGTGGCCTTTCGCCGCGCCATGAAGCGTGGTATTCAGACCGTCCAGAAGGCGGGCGCTATGGGCGTCAAGATTCAGGCCTCGGGTCGTCTCGGTGGGGCGGAAATGTCGCGTCGCGAGTCCTACCGCGAGGGTCGCGTCCCGCTGCACACGCTGCGCGCCGACATTGACTATGGATTTCGCGAGGCGCGTACGAACACCGGTCGCATCGGCGTCAAGGTCTGGATCTACAAGGGTGACATCTTGCCCTACCAGCTCACCAACGACGAGAAGATCGTCCGTGAGGCCGCCATGGCCGCGGGCGACCAGGTTCCCGCTTCCAACTCGGCCACGCCCAAGGGCGTCGTGCGCGCCGGTGGCGGACGTCGTCGCGTGGACGCTGACGCGGTCGTCGAAGAAGTCGTCTTAGGCGCGCCCGAGACGGACGTCAATCCGGCTGACTTGTTGGCCGCGACCGACGAGGTCGAGCGTCGCTTGAGCGTCGAAGAGGACATCGAGCGTCGCACGGCCCCAGAGCACACGGACACTCCCCACTTCCGAAAGGACGCTGAGTAATCATGTTGATGCCTCGCAAGGTAAAGCACCGCAAGCAACAGCGCGGTCGCATGGCCGGTATGGCCAAGGGCGGCGTCGACATCTCCTTTGGCGACTTCGGTATCCAGGCCCTCGAGGCCGGGTGGATTACCGCTCGTCAGATCGAAGCAGCTCGAATCGCGATGACCCGTCACGTGAAGCGTGGAGGCAAGGTCTGGATCCGTGTGTTCCCGGACAAGCCAGTCACCCAGAAGCCGGCCGAGACCCGTATGGGTTCGGGCAAGGGCAACCCCGAGTTCTGGGTGGCCGTCGTCAAGCCCGGGCGCATCATGTTTGAACTCGGTGGCGTCGACGAGACGCTGGCGCGCGCCGCCATGGAGCGCGCCATTCAGAAACTACCAATCAAGGCCAAGTTCGTTGTGCGTCCCGGTACGCACGGCGCCCCGGAGGTGACCATCTAATGGCGAAGACGAAAGAGCGCGTCGCAGAGATGCGCGCAATGGGTGACGCCGAATTGTTGGAGCGTTTGGGCGAGTCTCGTCGCGAGCTCTTCAACCTGCGTTTCCAGCTGGCCACCGGACAACTCGACAACTCAGCGCGCCTGGGTGAGGTTCGTCGCGACATCGCTCGCTTGGCGACCTTCCTGCGCGAGCGCGAAATTGCGGCTCACGAGGCCGCCGGAGAGGGTGAGCAGTCATGAGTGACATCACGAACAACGAAGAGAACGCCGAGGTCGTGGAAACCACCGTGGACGACGCGGAGACGACCGAAGTGAGCGCGACGACCGTCGACGCCGAAGTGGTCGCCGACGAAACGCCGGTCGAGACTCCCGCACCCGAAGCGATTGTCGCACCGGTTGTGGAAGCCGCCGTGCCCACCGCGACACCCGCTGCTGCCGCATCCGCACCGGTGGTCGAAGCCGCCACGGAACGCAAGGGGCCCGTCATCAAGGCCCCGGTGGTCAAGTCGACCAAGACGGACGTCGTGGCCGAGGACGGCACGCGGACGAACCCGCGCAAGGTCCGCGAGGGCATTGTGGTCTCGAACAAGATGGATATGACTCTGGTCGTCGCCGTCAACGAGCGCGTACGTCACCCCCGCTACGGCAAGACCGTCCAGCGCACCAAGAAGCTCTACGCGCACGACGAGAACAACGACGCCAAGATCGGTGACCGCGTGCGCGTGCAAGAGACGCGTCCGTTGTCCAAGCTCAAGCGCTGGCGTCTCACCGAAATCGTGGAGCGTGCTCGATGATCCAGCAAGAATCTCGACTCAAGGTGGCCGACAACTCAGGCGCGAAAGAAGTTCTGTGCATTCGCGTGCTAGGTGGTTCGCGCCGACGTTACGCCTCAATTGGTGACGTCTTCATCGCTACGGTGAAGGACGCCATCCCGGGCGCCGCGGTCAAGAAGGGTGACGTAGTTCGCTGCGTCGTCGTTCGTACCGCCAAGGAGAAGCGTCGTCCCGACGGCTCCTACATCCGCTTCGACGAGAACGCCGCGGTGCTGATCAACGATCAGTTGCAGCCGCGCGGCACCCGAATCTTCGGGCCCGTCGGTCGTGAACTGCGCGACAAGAAGTTCATGCGCATTATTTCCCTGGCGCCGGAGGTGCTGTGATGAAAATCCATAAGGGTGACGACGTACTCGTTCTCGCCGGTAAGTACCGTGGCGAGCGCGCTCGCGTGGAAGAAGCTCTGCCCGCGCAGAGCAAGGTGATCTTGGAGGGGCTCAACGTCTCCAAGCGCCACACCAAGCAGACCGGCGCCATGATGCAGGCCGGCATCATCGACAAGGTGATGCCCCTTCACGTGTCCAACGTCGCCCTCTGGTGTGGGGGTCACAAGGGACCGGCCAAGGTTGGCTACAAGATCGCTGACGGCACCAAGGTGCGCGTCTGCCGTAAGTGCGGAGAGACACTATGACGACCACCACTCGTCCTCGCCTCAAAGTGCGTTTCGACGAAGAGATTCGCCCGGCGCTCAAAGAGGAACTCGGACTCGACAACATCATGCAGGTCCCGCGCCTCGACAAGATCGTCTTGAACTCCGGGGTGGGACGCGCCACGCAGCAGGCCTCCCTGCTCGAGGGTGCTCAGCGCGACCTCGAGATGATCACGGGGCAAAAGCCGATCGTGACGCGAGCGCGTAAGTCCATCGCGAGTTTCAAGCTGCGCGAAGAACAGCCCATCGGCGTCAAGGTCACCCTGCGCGGCGACCGCGCCTGGGAGTTCTTTGACCGCCTCTTGAGCCTGGCGATTCCGCGTATCCGCGACTTTCGCGGTTTGTCGCCCAAGTCCTTTGACGGACGCGGCAACTACACCTTCGGTGTGAACGACCAGTTGATCTTCCCCGAGATCGACTACGACAAGATTGACGCCCCGCGCGGTTTCGATATCACCATCGTGACCACGGCCGTAAACGATGAGCAGGGACGCGCGTTCTTGCGCGCCTACGGCTTTCCCTTCAAGCAGGAGATTCGATAGTCATGGCGAAGAAAGCTCTACGAATTAAGCAGCAGAAGACGCCGAAGTTCTCGACGCGGGCGTACACCCGCTGCGAGCGCTGCGGTCGACCGCGTTCGGTGTACCGCAAGTTTGGCCTGTGCCGTATTTGCCTGCGCCAGATGGTCCACGCCGGCGAAGTTCCCGGCGTGACGAAGGCAAGTTGGTAGGAGGACAGCTATGACAATGACTGACCCCATCGCCGACATGCTCACGCGTATTCGCAACGCGAATGCCGCCATGTTCGACAGCGTCAAGATGCCCAGTTCCAAGCTCAAGGTGAACCTGGCGAAGGTCCTCCAGCGCGAGGGCTTCATCACCGGCTTCACCGTGACCAAGGTCGAGGGCAAGCCGGGCGACACGCTCGAAATTGGCCTGAAGTACTCCGAGGACCGCAAGAAGACCATCGCGGGTATCAAGCGCGTGTCGACGCCCGGCCTTCGAATCTACAAGAAGTCCGACCAGATGCCCAAGGTGCTCGGTGGCGTGGG
Organism: Acidimicrobiales bacterium; assembly: GCA_036509795.1. Classification (GTDB taxonomy): domain Bacteria; phylum Actinomycetota; class Acidimicrobiia; order Acidimicrobiales; family RAAP-2; genus RAAP-2. Next base: position 51,660 of record DATCEX010000022.1, on the reverse strand, counting down.
CGTGGCCGTCGTCTCGACGAGCCACGGTCTCATGACCGACCGTGAAGCACGTAAGGCCAAACTGGGCGGCGAGGTGTTGTGTTATGTCTGGTAACCCACCCACGAACACGGAGGTGTGCTGATGTCACGCATCGGTCGTAATCCCATCGCGATCCCCGCCGGTGTCACCTTGTCGGTGGCCGACGGCGTGGTGACGGTGACGGGCCCCAACGGGACCATGCACCGTAACCTGCCCGAGGGGATCACCCTGGCCCAAGACGGCGACGTCGTCAACGTGGACCGGGCCTCCGAAGAGACCTCACAGAAGTCCCTGCACGGTTTAACCCGCACGCTGGTCGCCAACATGGTGACCGGAGTGACGACGGGCTGGACCAAGGAACTCGAGATCATCGGCGTCGGTTATCGCGCCGCGACCTCGTCGCCGGCCGTTCTCGACCTAGCGCTGGGCTTCTCACACCCCGTCAAGTTCAACGCCCCCACTGGTGTCACCTTCGAGGTACCCACCCCGACGCGCGTCATCGTCAAGGGCGCCGACAAGGAAGTCGTGGGCCAAGTGGCCGCGACCATCCGCAAGATTCGTAAGCCCGAGCCCTACAAGGGCAAGGGTGTGCGCTACCTCGGTGAGAAGGTTCTGCGCAAGGCAGGAAAGGCTGCGAAGTAATGGCTCGTACCACTCGTGAACTACGTGAGCGTCGTCACGCGCGCATCCGTCGGCGCCTCTCGGGCACTGCGGTGCGTCCGCGCGTCGCCGTGAGTCGCTCCAACAAGCACATCTCGGCTCAGATCATCGACGACGTTGCCGGGCGCACCCTGGCCGCCGCGTCGTCGGTCGAAGCGGGTCTCAAGGCAACCAACGGTGGCAACATCGATGGGGCCAAGGCAGTCGCGGCGCTCCTGGCGCAGCGCGCCCAGGCCGCCAACATCACGACCGTGGTCTTCGACCGCGGCGGTTTTGACTACCACGGTCGCGTGGCCGCCTTCGCGGACCAACTGCGCGCCGCCGGATTGGAGTTCTAAATGAGTGACCTCGAACAGTACGAGGAGCGCACCATCAAGGTGAATCGCGTGTCCAAGGTCGTCAAGGGTGGACGTCGGTTCTCCTTCACCGCCCTGATGGTCATTGGCGACGGCAACGGCAAGGTCGGCCTGGGATACGGCAAGGCTAAAGAAGCCGGCCTCGCGGTGCAAAAGGGCATCGAAGAGGCGCGCAAGAACCTCTTTGACGTGCCCCTCGCCGGGACCACCATCGTCTACCCCGTCATCGGCCAGGCTGGTGCGGGCCGCGTGCTGATGAAGCCCGCCGCTCCGGGTACCGGCGTGATCGCTGGTGGCGCCGCGCGCGCCATCCTCGAGATGGCCGGCGTCAAGGACATCATCGCGAAGTCGTTGGGATCGTCCAACGGCATCAACGTGGCTCACGCCACCATTGAGGGTCTCAAGCAACTGCGTCGTCCCGAGGAGCTCGCCGCCCTGCGCGACAAGCCCGCCGACCACGTCATCCCGTCGGGGACGTTACGCGCGTACCGCGAACGTCAGCGCGAGGGTGACCTCTTCAAGACGGAGGCCTAGGCCATGACTCAGCTCAAAGTAACTCAGATTCGCTCGGCCATCGCCACCAAGCCCAAGCACCGCGGGACACTGCGCGCGCTGGGTCTGCGCGGCATCGGCCAGTCCAACGTGTTGCCCGACCGTCCCGAGATTCGCGGGATGATCCACCGGGTGCCGCACCTGATTTCAGTGGAAGAGGTCAACTGATGAAGTTGCACGATCTCAAGTCTCCCGCGGGCTCGACGCACCGCAAGCGGATCGTCGGTCGCGGTATCGCCGGTAAGGGTGGCAAGACCGCCGGCCGTGGTACCAAGGGTCAGAAGGCTCGTCGTCAGATTCCCGCTGGTTTCGAGGGTGGCCAGTTGCCGCTCTTGCAGCGCATCCCCAAACTCAAGGGCTTCACCAACCCCTTCCGCGTTCAGTACACGCCGGTCAATCTCGACGCCCTGGTGATGCTGGGCGTCAGCGAGATCAACCTCGACGTGCTCGTCACGCGCGGTCTGGCACGCAAGAAGGACCTCGTGAAGGTTCTCGGTCGGGGCGAACTCACGACCGCGCTGCACGTGTCCGCCCACGGGTTCTCGGCGTCGGCGAAGACCGCCATCGAAGCCGCCGGTGGCACCGTCACCGTGGTGGACCTCCCCTTCAGCGTGCGTCCGCCTGCGGCGGGCAACCAGCACCAGAACAGGTAGGGTTCGTCCGTGCTGCGGCGTCTCTCGAATATTTTCCGGGTCCCGGACCTTCGTAACAAGGTCCTGTTCACAATCGCCATTATCTGCCTCTACCAGTTGGGCGCCAACTTGCCCATCCCCGGGGTCAGTTGGTCCCAGGTCGCGTTGCTGCAGTCCAAGGCGGGCGCGAGTGGCGTGCTGGGATTCTTGAACTTGTTCTCCGGTGGCGCCTTGACGCGACTAGCGGTCTTTGGCCTCGGAGTCATGCCCTACATCACGAGTTCCATCGTGATTCAGCTCTTGACCACGGTCATTCCCAAGCTCGCCGAGTGGCGCGACCAGGGTCCCGAAGGTCAAAAGCGCATCACCCAGACCACGCGCTACCTCACCATCGGTCTGGCCCTCCTGCAGTCGACGGGTCTGGTCTACGCCTTCCACGGCCACGACCAGGCACTGCTCGGCTTCAACATTGACCTTATCCCCAGGTTCAACTTGTGGCTGGGTCTGTTCATGGTGCTCATCATGACCGCTGGTACCGGATTCGTCATGTGGCTTGCCGAACTCATCACCCAGCGTGGTATTGGTCAGGGCATGAGCCTGTTGATCTTCGCCAACGTCGTGGCGGGTCTGCCTTCGGGCGGTAAAGCCGTGTGGAGTCAGGGTGGCCCGGCCAAGTTCTTCATCATCTTGGTCATCTCGATCGCGCTGTTGTTCTTTATCGTCTTCATGGACCAGGGCCAGCGGCGTATTCCGGTGACCTTCGCCCGGCGCGTGGTGGGTCGCAAGGAGATGGGTGGCAACTCGACGTACATTCCGCTCAAGGTCAACCAGTCCGGCGTGATTCCGATCATCTTCGCCTCGTCGGTGCTCTATATCCCGGTCTTGTTGTCGAACATCGTGCCCTGGGCGAGTTTCACGAACTTCGTAAACAATTCGCTCAAGCCCACGAGCTTCTTCTACATCGGCTCGGACTTCTTGCTCATCCTCGGCTTCACGTTCTTCTACGTGTACATCGCCTTCGAACCCCACCAGCAGGCCGAACAGCTACGCCAACAAGGCGGCTTCGTCCCGGGCATCCGTCCCGGTGAGCCAACCGAACGGTACTTCTCGCGCATGCTCAGTCGCCTGACCGTCGTGGGCGCGGTTTTTCTCGCCTCGGTGGCGGTGATCCCGAGCATCTTGATGGCCCTGTGGAACATCAATCGCTTCCCGTATTACGGCACGACCCTGCTGATCGCGGTGGGCGTGGCCTTACAGACGATGCAGCAGATCGACTCTCAGTTGATGATGCGCAACTACGAAGGTTTCCTGAAGAAGTAACGATGTCCGGCCGCGTAATCATCGTCGTCCTGGGAAAACAGGGCGCCGGGAAGGGCACTCAGTGCAAGCGGCTGGCGCAACACCTCTCAGTCCCTCACGTCTCGACCGGCGACATCTTGCGTGCCGCAGTGCGTGACAAGACTCCCATCGGACTCGAAGTCGGCTCGATCCTCGACGCGGGTCAACTGGTGTCCGACGACCTCGTGAATCGACTCGTTTCGGCGCGTTTCACCGAGGCCGACGCCCAACGCGGCGCCCTGCTCGACGGGTATCCGCGCACCGACGCTCAGGCCGAGGCGCTCGATGTGATCCTCGGCGACGACGGGGTGAAGATCTGCATCAACCTCGACGTGCCCAACTCCTTGGTGACCGAACGCCTCTCGTCGCGCAGGGTCTGCCAGGAATGCGGCAACATTTACCGTGATACCGACCCCGAGGCCATTTCCGGAACGTGCTCCAACTGTGGCGGCGACGTTATCCTGCGCGCCGACGACCGGCCCGAGGCCATTGCCCGTCGCCTCGAGGCCTACGAGCGCGATACGGCACCCCTGCTGGAGTTCTACGCCCGACGCGGACTGCTGGTGCGCGTGGACGGCGATCAGAACCCCGAAGAGGTCACCGCCGAGATTCTGCGCGTGCTCGCTGAGCGAGGAGTGGCGTGAGACGCTCGGCCGAGGAACTCAACAAGATGCGCAAGGCCGGCAAGGTCGTCGCCGAGATGCACGAGGTCACGCGTGCGGCATTACGACCGGGCCTTACGACCATGCAACTCAACGAACTGGCGGCCGAGGTGATCGCCAAGCGCGGCGCACGTTCAAATTTCCTCAACTACCACGGCTTTCCCGCCGTCATCTGCACGAGTCCTAACGACATGATCGTGCACGGTATTCCGGGGGAATACGTCCTGGCCGAGGGTGACATCATTTCAGTGGACTGCGGCGCGATCATCGAGGGCTACCACGGCGACGCGGCTTACACCGCGGGCGTGGGCGAGATCAGTGACGTCGCTCGACGGCTCCTCGAGGTGACCGAGCGATCAATGTGGGCGGGCATCGAGCAACTTCGCATCGGCAACCGTCTGCACGAGGTTGGTCGAGCGGTCCAAAACGTCGCCGAGGCCGCGGGTTTTTCCGTCGTGCGCGAATACGTCGGTCACGCCATCGGTACCGCGATGCACGAGAGTCCCCAGGTGCCCAACTACTGGCCCGGTAATCCCGGACCGACCCTCAAAGAGGGCATGGTCTTCGCGGTCGAGCCAATGGTGAACGTCGGCACGTACGACACCTACGTCCTCGACGACGGCTGGGGAGTGATGACCCAGGACGGAAAGCTCTCGGCGCACTTCGAACACACCATCGCCGTCACCGACGACGGTCCCGAAGTCTTCACCGTCGCGTAGCCTCGCGCCGGTCCCGCGCCGGTCCCGCGCCGGTCCCGCGCACCGTGCTCGTGGGCGATTCCTGTTGTTCGCGTCACACTCCTTCGTCGACGGATCACCATCACCGTCCGAGATGACCTATCTGTAATCTTGATAGTTACGAAATACTGATCACCATTGATGATAGACTGTACGCGGAGCACGCAGCCATCGGAGGGTAATTTGTGGCGGCGCTTCACAGATGTACAGATTCAGGTGGCGCTTTCCGTAAGGCGAGGGGGGTTGCCGGAATCGCATTGTAGAAAGGCCGTTCCCTCATGAGCATTTTGGACATGAAGCACCACCAGTCTTCCAGCGTCGACGTCGCGACCGACCAAGAGTTTGACGCTCTCGTCGCTCAGGTTCAGGCGCCCGTCGTTACGACGAGGGTCTCCGAGAATCCGACCAAGGAAGTCGCCAGTCGCCTCGTTCGTTTCTTCGCCGCTCTTCGCCGTAGCAGCACCTTCAGCACAGGTGGCGCCGCCTTCGCGGATCACCGGATCTACGAGGAGTACCGCGCGAGCCTCGCTCGCCGCGACCGCGAACACGAAGTCGCTCTCCAGAAGTAGCCGCGTTCGACGTCGACCCAGCGGGTCGACGTCGAACGCAGATTCACGTCACTAGCGCCTCGAGGCGAGGCTCGCGACGAACCGGTGGTCAGTACTTCGATCAGTCTCAACGACGTCGTCATCGTCGGGTCGACCTTTATTGGTCCTCGAGAACACGGAGATACGAAAAATAACATCGTCGACGCACTTTCGATATCGCCAGTCGTTCACTACGAACTCGGGCCACGAAGCGGTGTCGGCTCGGGACCACCGAAATCAATATTCAGAAAAGATCCATTATGAGAAGCAAGCAACATCAGTCGTTCACCTCAAGTCCCTACTCTTCGAATTTATTCCTGCTCGCATCGGTGGGAACGATGCCCGGAGCGGGCGTCCTCTTCCTCGGCGAGGAGCGTCACGATCGTCGCCGGTCGCTTCGTTCTGCGCGGGTCCAATCAGCGTCGCCACGTGGCCACGCCTAGGTCGGCTCGTGGCGACGCGCGACGATCGCCTGGCGTACTCAGTCTTGTCGGTTGCGATCGAATTGGCGTTGGGCGAAGAGTGCGGCCTCCGTGCGTCGCTGAAACCCCAACTTCGCCAACAGGTTCGACACGTAGTTCTTGACGGTCTTTTCCGCGAGGAACATCGCTTCGGCGATCTCGCGGTTGGACAGTCCTTCGGCGAGTAGCTCCAGGATCTTTCGTTCCTGGGCGCTCAAACTCTCCAGTCGAAGTTCTTCGGTGACCTGGCGACGCAATCGTTCTCTCGCGCGGGCGATCTGCTCCTCGGTGAGGAGCATCTCGCCTTGGAACACGCGACGAATCGAGTTGACCAAGTCGTCGCCGCGTACGTTCTTGAGCACGTAGCCCCGCGCACCGGCCAGCACCGACGCGTTCATTGCTTCGTTGTCGGCAAAGGACGTGAGCATCAGGCACTTGACGTTGGGGAAGGCGTCGCGCAGGCTACGACAGAGTTCGACGCCACTCCCGTCGGGCAGACGCACGTCGAGCACCGCGACGTCCACGTCGCTCAGGTCGAGCGCGAGTGCGGTCTCGAGTGAACCGGCCTGGTGCGTGACGGTGAGGTCCGAGTTCGCTTCAAGTAGCTCGCGAAGCCCCCTGAGTACGATCTCGTGGTCGTCGACGAGGAGTAGTCGAATCACGTCAGGCCTTCTTCATCGCGGTCCACGTTACTTGCGTCCCACCACCGACGTGTGAGTCCACGACGCAATCGCCCCCGAGGTCTTTCGCGCGCGTCGCCAAGTTGCGAAGGCCTCTTCCGGATCCACTGACCTGGTCGAACCCCACGCCATCGTCGCTAACGCGCAGCACCAAGAGGTCGCCGTCACCGGCGAGCTCGACGCGGACGATCGAGGCCCGCGCGTGGCGTACGATGTTCGACAAGATTTCGCGTAACGCCTGGATGGTGTGGTGCGCACTGTGTTCAGTCACCTCCTGGGAGAGACCAGTTTCCATGACGAGCTCAGCCTGGAGGCCAAGACGGTTGCCCACTTCGTCGGTGAGCGCGGCGATGCGCTGGCGTAACGTGTCCTCAACGGCGCGATCGTGGTCAATCTCGAAGATCGTCGTTCGGATGTCGCGGATGGTCTCGTTGAGTTCGTCGAGTGCCGAATTGACTCGGGTGCGGACTTCGTCGTTGAGGATGTGGGGCAACGCGACTTGTAGCCCCAGTCCTACTCCAAAGAGGCGCTGGATGACCGTGTCGTGCAGATCGCGCGCCAGTCGTTCGCGCTCCTCGGTGATCGAGAGTTCGCGTAACTCGCGACGAAGGTTGGACTGGTCGATGAGTGCGCCGGCCACGCGGCCAAACGTTTCCAGTAACAACTCGTCGTCGTAACTGAAGGGTTCGTCGTCGAAGGGCTCCGTGACGTAGAGATTGCCCCAGATGTGTCCGTCGCGAGTCGTGACGGGAACGCCGAGGAATCGGTGCATGGGGGGATGTCCGGGCGGGAACCCGACCGAACGCGGGTGATTGGTCAGGTCGTCGATGCGCATCGGCTCGGGCCGCCTGATCAATTCGCCCAAGACGCCCTTTCCGGTGGGCAAGTCGCCAATTTGAGCGGTCTGGACGGGTCCAATGCCGTACGTGATGAACTCGGACAAACTCTGGCCGTCTCGCGCCAGGACGCCCAGGGCGCCATAGCGTGCCCCCGCGAGTTCCGTCGCTGTCGCGACGATCTGCTGGAGCAACGTGCTCAAGGCGGTGTCGGTCTCCATGAGCATCATCGCGTCAATCAACGCGTGGAGTCGGTCGGGGTCGCGCAGTTCTCGAAACTTCACATGACCACCCTCGCACAGTCGCGACCAATTAATGCAACTGTCCCAAGACGACCGATAAGGGGAAGGACACGAACTGGCCACCGGGGCTGGTGAGTTCACCGAACTCGCCGGTGTCCGCAGAGATTTCGGCGAACCCGGACACCACCACCGACCAGGCGTGATCGTGCTCGTCGAGGCCATCGACCTGGACGGTTAAGACGTCGCCGCGCCGCGCGGCGCCCACGACGACGGGATCGGACGTGTCAATGACAACCTTCTCCCTATTGAGCAGTCGGATTCGCGCGGGCAGCGCGGTCGGCAAACACCGTACGGACACCAGAATTCGGGCCAGGGGAGCGCTCGAGAGACGGTCCAAGCACTCGTCGCGCGCCAAATCCGTAATCGGTGAGAATCCCTCCATCGCTCCAGCATTGTCCTCGTCCCACTAAAGTAGATAGGGCCACCGGTCACATTTTGTTCCTTGTGCTTGCGCACGACGACGAGCGAGGGACCAGGCGGAGCTGACGTTTTTGCATTCTTGAGAAAATTCGGTAGAATAGTCAGCCGACCTCTTATGGGGTCAACCGTCGAGGAGTTCCGCGCTCCTCCACGTCGCAGTGACGTAACAAGGAGAAAGAACCTGAGTAAGCCAAAGGAAGACGCGTTCACCGTAGAGGGTACCGTCGTCGAGCCTCTTCCCAACGCGATGTTCCGTGTCGAACTGGAGAACGGTTACACCGTCCTCGCTCACAGCTCGGGAAAAATGCGCATGCACCGCATTCGAATTTTGCCCGGCGACAAGGTCCAAGTTGAGATTACGCCCTACGACATGACTCGCGGCCGCATCACCTATCGCTACAAATAACTCACGTTCCAGACAGTTCGAGAAAGATAACGACATGAAAGTTCGCGCCAGCGTCAAGCCAATGTGTGAGAAGTGCAAGGTCATTCGACGGGCCGGTCACGTCCGCGTGATCTGCGAACAGCCGCGTCACAAGCAGCGCCAGGGCTAGGAGAGGAAGAATATGGCCCGTATTGCCGGAGTTGACATCCCCCGCGAAAAGCGGACGGTGATTTCACTGACGTACATTTTTGGAGTCGGATCCACCATCGCGCAGCAGATTTGCGCCGCCACCGGTGTTGACGAGTCCATCCGAGTGAAGGACCTCACCGACGCGGACGTCAACAAGCTGCGAGCCTACATCGACCAGAACGTCACGGTCGAGGGCGATCTGCGACGTGACGTCGCCCAAGACATCAAGCGCAAGATGGAGATCAACTGCCTCCAAGGCATTCGCCACCGCAAGGGTCTGCCCGTTCGCGGCCAACGCACTCGCACCAACGCCCGTACCCGCAAGGGACCCAAGCGCACCGTCGCCGGTAAGAAGAAGGTTACGAAGTAATGGCTAAGCCCACCGCAGCACGCAAGGCCCGTAAGAAGGAACGCAAGAACGTCGCCTTCGGCGTCGCGCACATCAAGAGTTCTTTCAACAACACGATCGTGTCCATCACCGACCCCGAGGGTAACGTCTTGTCCTGGGCGTCGTCGGGGCAAGTGGGTTTCAAGGGATCGCGCAAGTCGACCCCCTACGCCGCTCAGTTGGCCGCCGAGAAGTGCGCGCGCGCCGCGATCGAACACGGCGTGAAGAAGGTCGACGTCCTCGTTCGCGGCCCTGGTTCGGGTCGCGAGACCGCGATTCGTTCGATCGCCGCCGCCGGCATCGAAGTCGTCGCCATCAAGGACGTCACCCCACTACCCCACAACGGCTGTCGCCCCAAGAAGCGTCGTCGAGGCTAAGGAAGATTATGGCTCGTTACACAGGACCCGTTTGCCGACTTTGCCGTCGTGAGCGCACCAAGCTCTACCTCAAGGGAGAGCGTTGTCACACGATGAAGTGCCCCGTCGCCGAGAACTCGGACCGCCAAAAGCGCGCGTTCCCGCCGGGCATGCACGGTAACGCCCGTCAGCGCCAGGGCTCGGAGTACTTAGGCCAGCTGCGTGAAAAGCAGAAGGCCCGTCGTATTTACGGTCTGCTCGAAAAGCAGTTCCGCAACCTCTACGAAGAGGCGAGTCGTCGCCCCGGCATGACCGGCACCAACTTGCTTCAGTTCCTCGAGCTACGCCTCGACAACGTCGCGTACCGCGCCGGATGGGGCGCCTCGCGTGCCCAGGCTCGCCAACTGGTGCGACACGGCCACGTCACCATCAACGGCAAGCGCGTCACGATCCCCTCGTACCGCGTGCGCCCGGGCGAAGTAGTCGCGCTCAAGAACGTCACGCGCGAGAACTTCAACGTCGTGCGTAACCGCGACGTGCTCGACCGTTCGGTTCCCGGCTGGCTCGAGACCGGCGAAAACGGCTTCAGTGTCGCCGTGCGCGTCGTTCCCCAGCGCGAACAGATCGACGAGTCGATCAAAGAGCAGCTCATCGTCGAGTTGTACTCGAAGTAATCGTCCCCCTCAGTTTTTAAGGAGTCCCCATGTTGATCATCCAACGCCCCACCATTGAAGCCCTCGGCGACGAACTCAACCACCGCCAGTCCTTTGGCATTGGTCCGCTCGACCCCGGTTTCGGCCACACGCTGGGCAACTCGTTGCGCCGTACGTTGCTGTCGTCGATCCCCGGCGCCGCGGCGACGCGCGTCAAGTTCGACGCGGTGCTGCACGAGTTCGGCGTCATCGAGGGAGTGAAGGAAGACGTCCAGGACATCTGCCTCAACTTGAAGGACCTGCTGCTGATCGTCCACAGTGACGAGCCGGTCGTCTTGCGTCTCGACAAGCGCACCGAAGGCCCCGTCCTGGCCTCGGACCTGTCGACCACCGCGGACGTGGAGATCCTCAACCCGGACCTGCACCTGGCCTACTTGACCAGTCCCAAGAGCGTGCTCACCTTCGACCTCACCGTCGAGCGCGGCAAGGGCTACGTCGGCGCCGAAGGCAACAAGGGCTCGTCCACCATTGGCGTGATCCCCCTCGACGCGATCTTCACCCCGGTGCGTCGCGTGAGTTTCGAGATTGAGCCGGTGCGCGTCGAGCAGTCCAAGGACTTCGACCGTCTGGTGATCGAGATCGAGACCGACGGTTCGATCAGCCCGCGCGAGGCGCTGGCCTCGGCCGGCAAGACCCTAGGTTCACTGGTCGAGCTCATCGCCAGTTTCGACGCCGAGGCCCCGGCCCTGGAACTCGGCGACGTCGGCACCGCGCAGGCGGCCGCCAGCGAGCTCGACATCCGTATCGAAGAGTTGGGCCTCACCGAGCGCTCGCGTAACTGCCTCAAGCGCGCGGGTATCAACACCATCGCCCAACTGGTGAACGCGACCGAGCGTGACCTCACCTCGATCACCAACTTCGGTCAGACGTCCTTGAAGGACGTCACTGACCGCCTCGAAGAGCGCGGTCTGTCACTGCGAGTGGAGGACTAAGCATGCGCGGAACTCCAACCAAGGGCAAGCGCTTCGGGGGCGACGCCGCCCACCAGAAGGCGATGATGGGCAACCTCGTCGCGTCGATGATCGCCGCCGAAGGAATCGTCACGACCGAGGCCAAGGCCAAGGCGTTACGTCCCATCGTCGAAAAGGTCGTCACCGCCGCCAAGAACTCCCCCGAGGGTTCAGTGCACGCGCAACGTCGCGTCGTGGCCTTCATTCGTGACAAGGACATGGCCCACAAGCTCTTCACCGAGATTGCGCCGCGCTACACCGATCGTCCCGGCGGCTACACCCGTATCTTGAAGCTCGGGCCGCGCCAGGGTGACAACGCCCCGATGGCGCGTATTGAGTTCGTCTGAGCCGACTCCGACGCCCACCCAACGGTGGCGCCTGGACATCGCGTACGACGGCCAAGGCCTGAACGGCTTCGCCTACCAACCTGAATTCACCACCGTGGTGGGACTACTTCGCTCGACGCTCGCGTCGACGCTGCACCTCGCTGAGGAACCCTCCATCGTCGGCGCCGGGCGTACTGACGCCGGGGTGCACGCCTTCGCCCAGGTAATCCACGTGGACCTCCCGAGCGACTTCTTCGCCTCGCGCGGGGGCCCCAACGCCGAACGCCTGGTGCGCGCACTCAGTCGCCAATTGCGTGGCCGCGTGCGGATCTTGAGCGCCCGCGTCGTCGAGGACAGCTTTCACGCCCGCTTCTCGGCCACCTGGCGCCAGTACCGCTACTTGGTGCTCGAAACCACGCCACCCGCCCTCGCGCTGCACGAGGCCTTCTCCTGGGCCGTACGCGGACCCTTGGACGTCGTGGCGATGAACGCCGCGTGTGAACAACTACTCGGCACCCACGATTTTCGTGCGTTCTGTCGCCGACCCGACGGCTCGGACCCGTTGGCACCCCTGACGCGCCGGGTGATGAGCGCCAACTGGGAACGCCTCGACGACACCTGGCAGATGAGCCCGGAACGCGCCCCGGCGGTGCGTTTCACCATCCGGGCCCAGTCGTTTTGTCACAACATGGTGCGCAGTCTCACCTCCACGCTGGTCGCGATCGGCCAGGGGACGCTGCCGGAATCGACGATTCTCGAGCGTTTGGCCTCGCACCGACGCGAGCACCTCCCGCCCCCGGCGCCGGCTGCAGGACTCAGTCTCGTGGGGGTCGGGTACCCTGCATTTGCCGGAGGGCCCTCCGGTTTTGTAAGATGAAAGGTCCCCCTCGGCGTATCGAGGGATCACGAAGAGATCGCTGAAGGAAGAACTGTGCGCACGTACTCACCGAAGGAAAAAGAGATCACGCGCGAGTGGCGCGTGATCGACGCCGAGGGACTCATCCTGGGCCGTGTCGCCACCGTCGCTGCGTCGCTGCTGCGCGGCAAGCACCGCCCCTACTTCGCCCCGCACATGGACACCGGTGACTTCGTGATCATCGTGAACGCCGACAAGGTCGTCGTCACCGCCAACAAGGCCGTGCAGAACTTTCACTACCGCCACTCGGGCTACCCGGGCGGGCTGCGCTCGACGTCGTGGCAGCGGCTCATGGACTCCGACCCCGAGGCGCTGGTCTACGAGGCCGTCAAGGGCATGGTTCCCAAGAACCGTTTGGGCCGGGCCCAGATGGGCAAGCTCTTCGTCTACGCCGGCGCCGTGCACCCGCACGCCGCGCAGCAGCCTTCGCAGTTCGACACTTCGGCCATCCGCCGCGGTTAAGGAGATTTGAACGTGACCATCCCGTTGACCCAGTCCACCGGCCGCCGCAAGGAAGCCGTCGCGCGCGTCCGTCTTCGTCCCGGTACGGGAACGATTACCATCAACAGTCGCGCCTTTGACAACTACTTCACTTCGGCGACGCACCGCCAGATGGTGATGGAGCCCATGCGCCTCACCGACCTCGTGCAGACCTACGACGTGGACGCCACCATCGAAGGCGGCGGCGTGGCCGGACAAGCCGGCGCGTTGCGACTGGGCATCGCGCGATCCTTGCTCGAACTCAACGAGGAACTGCGCCCGACGCTGAAGAAGGCCGGACTCCTCACTCGTGACGCGCGTAAGAAGGAGACCAAGAAGTACGGTCTCAAGAAGGCGCGCAAGGCCCCTCAGTACTCGAAGCGGTAACGACCATGGCCGTGCACTTTGGCACGGACGGTATCCGTGGACGGGCGTACGACGAGATCTCTGTCGATCTGGCGTACCGACTCGGTCGCGCGGTCGGCACCGTCTTTTCCGTGCCCATCTTCGTGGGCTACGACACTCGCGAGAGTTCGCCGGTCCTCTCCGCGGCGGTACTAGCTGGACTGGCGGACGTCGGAGCGCAGGGCTACAACCTCGGTGTTTTCACTACCCCGGGCGTCGCGGTCATCGCCCAACGCCGCGGCGGTGCGGGCATCGTCGTCTCGGCGTCGCACAACCCGTACTACGACAACGGTCTCAAGGTCCTGGGCGTGGGCGGGGCGAAACTCGATTTCGCCACGGAAGCGGCGGTCGAGGCCGCCCTCAACGAGGCCCCCGGACCGACCTGCGCGGACTTCGACGAGGTCGTCGTCGATCCGAGCGCCCAGCACGAGTACGCCGAGCACTTACGCGGTCTCGTGCCCGGCAATCTCGCCGGACTTCACCTGGTGCTCGACTGCGCCAACGGGGCGGCCTCGCAGGTAGCGCACGAACTCTTCGAACGCACCGGCGCGCGCGTCACCACGCTGCACGACGCGCCCAACGGCCAGAACATCAACTACCACTGCGGCTCGACGCACCCCGAGGAGCTGCGACGCGCCGTCGTTGCCCTCGGCGCCGACCTCGGACTCGCCTTCGACGGCGACGCCGATCGACTGATCGCCGTCGACGCCAAGGGTAATTTGCGCAACGGTGACGATCTCGCGATCCTCTTCTCGCTCGACGCGCACGCGCGCGGCGAGCTCGCCGGCGTGGTGGTGACGGTGATGAGCAACCTCGGTCTACGCCGCGCCCTTACTTCGCGCGGCGTGGAGATCATCGAGACCGACGTGGGGGACCGCAACATCCTCGCCGCGCTCGAGGAGCGCAGCTGGAACTTCGGCGCCGAGCAGTCCGGTCACCTGATCTTTCGCCACTTGAGTCCGACCGGCGACGGACTGTTAACCGGCATGCTGGTGGCGGACATGGTCGTGCGATTTGGACCCCTGGCCGAACAGTGCGACGCGGCGTGGCAGCGCGTACCCCAGGATCTGATCAACATCGCCTCGAGCGACTACGACGACGTCGCGGTGCGCACGATGTTCGAAGAGGAGTGTGCGGCGATGAACGTGGCGCGCGACGACGTGCGCCTGCTCATTCGCCCCTCGGGGACCGAACCACTCGTGCGCGTGATGATCGAGGCGCTCGACGACTCGTTCGTGGTGAGTTTCTCGGCGCGCGTGCGCTCGTACTTCCCCACCGAGACGATTCCGGCTTTTTTCCCTCACGGGTAGACTGACCCCATGTGCGGCATCATGGGGGTCGTCGGCTCCACGGAGACTCTGACGACGCTGCTCGAAGGCCTGCAGCGACTCGAATACCGCGGGTACGACTCGGCCGGGATTGCCCTGGTCCGCGCGGGGCACACCTGGCGGGCGCGCACCGCCACGGGCACCGAATCGGTCGCCTCGTTGCGCGTGGAGTGCGAGAGCGCACCTCAAAACTATCGTTCGGGCATCGGCCACACGCGCTGGGCCACGCACGGCGCCCCCGAGGCGGTCAACGCCCACCCGCACCTCGACTGCTCCGGGCACGTCGCCATCATTCACAACGGCATCATCGAGAACCACCGCGAGCTCCGCGAGGAACTCCTCACGCGCGGACACGTCTTCACGTCGGTCACCGACACCGAAGTGGTGGCCCACATGGTCGAAGAGCTGCGCGGTACGGGTCTCGAATTACTCGACGCCGTGCGCCACGCGCTCTTGCGCGTGCGCGGCGCCTTCGCCATCGCGGTCATGGACGCGACCGAGCCCGACGTCATCGTGGCCGCGCGACGCATTTCGCCCCTGGTGGTGGGAACGGCCCCGGGCGTGAGCTACCTGGCCAGTGACGTGCCGGCCATCTTGGACCGCGCGACGGCCTTTTACGCGGTGAACGACGACGAAGTGGTGCGTCTAGGACCCGAGGGATTTCGCGCGGTCGACCTTGAGGGTTCGCCGGTACGTCTCCGTCAACTGCAGATCGACTGGGACTTAGAGACCGCCGAAAAGGGTGGCTACGACGACTTCATGAGCAAGGAGATCGCCGAGCAGCCCGACGCGGTGCGCGCGACGTTGCTCGATCGTCAGCAACCTGACGGCACCATCGTCTTTGACGAACTGCGCATTGACGACGAGGAACTGCGTGAAGTCAAGCGCGTGGTCCTAGTGGCCTGTGGCACGTCGCACCACGCCGCACAGGTCGCCAAGTACGCCATCGAACGGTGGGCGCGCCTGAGCGTCGACGTCGACATCGCCAGTGAGTACCGCTACCGCGACCCCATCGTCGAGATCGGCACTCTGGTCATTGGCGTCTCCCAGAGCGGCGAGACCATCGACACCATCCAGGCCACGCGCGAGGCCCAGCGCCGGGGTGCGCGAGTGGTGGCGATATCCAACATCGTGGATTCTTCGCTCGCGCGCGAGGCCGACGCGGTGCTCTACACGCGCGCGGGGCTCGAGGTGTCGGTCGCCTCGACCAAGGCCTTCGTTGCCCAAGTCGCCGCCCTCGAGTTATTGGCGTTGCGCCTCGCGCAACTGCGCGGCACGTTGACGCCCGCAGAGATCAACGAACTCCTCGCGGGCCTGCACTCGGTCAGCGGACACATCGCGACCGCCTTGGCGCGTCGCGACGACGTGAACCTCGTGGCCGCGCAACTGCTCGACGCGCACGACTTCTTTTTCCTCGGTCGCCACGTGGGTTTTCCCACGGCGCTCGAGGGTGCCCTCAAACTCAAAGAGCTGACCTACTTGCACGCCGAGGGTTACGCCGCGGGAGAACTCAAGCACGGGCCACTGGCGCTGATCGAGCCCGGGGTCATCGTCGTGGCGGTGACCACCGACGTCGCCATGCACGAGAAGATCCTCTCCAACGTCGCCGAGGTCAAGGCTCGCGGTGCGACGGTGATCGCCGTGGCGAGCGACGACGACGACCAGATTGACGCGGTGGCCGACTTCGTTCTGCGCGTTCCCGCGACCCAGGCGATGTTCACCCCGATGATCGACATCGTGCCGTTGCAGCTCTTGGCCTACTCGCTGGCGCGCGGCCTGGGACGAAACGTCGATCGACCTCGCAACCTGGCCAAGACCGTCACGGTGGAATGATGACGACCATCGCGGTGGGCGTCGACGTCGTTGACGTGCCGCGGTTCGCTCTCGCCCTGGCGCGACGTCCTCGCCTCGTCGAGCGGCTCTTCACCGAGCGTGAGCGCCTGGACAGCGCCGAACGACCCGAGCGCCTCGCCGCGCGCTTCGCCGCCAAAGAAGCAGTGCTCAAGGCGCTCGGATCGGGGCTGGGCGACGCGTCGTTTCATAGCATCGAGGTACGTCGCGAACCCAGCGGTGCGCCGCGCATCGAGCTGCACGACGAGGCCCTGGTCCTCGCCACGGCCCTCGGCATCGACGTCATCCACGTGTCGCTGTCGCACACCACCACCACGGCCACCGCCTTCGTCGTGGCGTCGTCGGAGGCGTCGAGTGCCGGTTGAGGGAGTCCATCGTCCGGCGTGGGCCGAGATCTCTCGGTCGGCCCTCACGCACAACATCGCCGTCGTGCGGGACTTGCTTGGTGACGCGCAACTGTGCGCCGTCGTCAAGGCCAACGGTTACGGCCACGGTGCGGTATTGGTGGCCGAGGCGATGCTCGCCGGAGGCGCCGACGCGTTGGCGGTAGCGATCATCGACGAGGGGATCGAGTTGCGCAACGCCGGCGTGCGCGCTCCCATCTTGTTGTTGTCCGAGATTCCGAGCGCGACCATTCGCGCGGCGCTCGAGGCCGAACTGACCGTGACGGTGGGCTCGCTCGAAGGCGCGCGCGCCGTCGCGCGGATCGCCACGCAACTCGGGGGCGTGCACCGCGTGCACCTCAAGGTCGACACCGGCATGTTGCGCCAGGGCGTCTCGCCGGATGAGGCCCTGCACGCCGCGCGCATCTTGTTCGACGGCCCCGCGACGCAACTCGAGGGGATCTTCACCCACTTCTCGGTCGCCGACGGCGAGAGTGACGAGGACCGCGCGTTCACGGCCCACCAGATTCAGGTCTTTACGTCGGTGCGCGCCGAACTGGCGCGTGAAGGTATCGAACCACCCAGCGTGCACTTGGCCAACAGTGCCGGGGCCCTCGGGCATTCTTCGTCGCACGCGACCCTGGTGCGCCCGGGTCTCGTCCTCTACGGCTACCTGCCCTCGCCCTGGCTCGCGTCGGTGCTTGACGAGCGGGCCACGGCACTGCGTCCCGTCATGTCGTTGCGGGCCCAAGTGGTGGCCACGCGCCGTGCCGCGCCGGGCGATCGACCCAGCTACGGGCGTCGCCGCGAGATCGAGGTCGCGTCCACTATCGCCACGGTACCCTTCGGGTACGCCGACGGATACCCGCGGCGACTCTTTGACGCCGGGGCGCACGTGTTGATCAACGCGAAGCGCTACCCATTGGCGGGCATGGTGACCATGGATCAGTTGCTCGTCAACTGTGGCGACGACGACGTGAAGGTGGGCGACGACGTGGTGTTACTCGGAACGAGTGGTGACGAGGTCATCACCGCCCACGACTGGGCCAACTGGGCTCAGACGGTCACCTGGGAGATCCTCTGTGGCATTGGTGCGCGCGTGCCGCGCGTCCTCGTGCAGTGAGCGTGGACCTCGCCGAGTTGCCGTATTGCCGGGCCTGCGCCCTCAGCGTGACGCGCCAGCGCGTGGTGGTGGGTTCGGGACCCCAACTGCCGGGGCTCATGGTCGTGGGCGAGGCCCCGGGGCGCAGTGAGGATGAGGGCGGCGAACCCTTCATTGGACGCAGCGGGCAACTGCTGGTGCGACTCATCTTCGAAGAACTCGGCCTCGAGCGATCGACGTACTTCATCACCAACGCTGTGAAGTGCCGACCGCCGCAGAATCGCACGCCGCGCGTCAGCGAGATCGCAACGTGTCACCCGTGGCTCGAAGCGCAGATCGCGACGTCTCGTCCCGTGGCGCTGTTGGCGGTGGGCAACGTCGCTGCCAAGGCCGTCTTCGGCTTTGCCGAGGGCATCGGGCGCACGCACGGAGTGTTGAGTTATTACGGCGACGTGCCTGGCGTGGCGACCTATCACCCGGCGGCGGCGTTGCGCGGAGGCCCTAACGTGGTGGACGTGATGCGCGCCGACCTGCGAATCCTTCGCTCCTTGGGGATCTAGGTGGCGTACGAACGGCTCTGCGCCAGCGACGACGCGACCCAGGACGCTGGCGAAGCCTTCGCCGCCGTGTTGCGCCGCGGTGACGTGGTGCTCCTCTCGGGGCGCTTAGGCGCGGGAAAGACGACGTTCGTCAAGGGCGTGGCGCGCGCGCTCGGGGTGATCGAACGCGTCACGAGCCCGACGTTCACCATGGTGCGTCCCCACGCCGCGCACAACGACCGCGGCATCACCACGCTGCACCACGCCGACGTGTACCGAGTGGACAGCATCGGCGAAGTCTTGGACCTCGATCTGGGCGAGTTGGTCGAAGAAGACGGCGTCGCCCTCGTCGAGTGGGGTGACCTCGCGGCGTCGGTCTTTGGACGTGAGGTTCTCACGCTCAGCTTCGAGGTGGAAGACGACGATCGACGGCGTATCGTCGTGGGTGGTGCGATCGACGAGGAGCGCACCGCCGCGCTCGAGTTGTGGGCCACGTCGTGAACATCCTGGCGATCGAGACCGCGACACCCGCCTGCGCCCTGGGTTTGCGCACCAACGAGGGCTTCGAGGTCGGCTGGGTCGTTGACGACGACCGTCACCACACCGAGGCCCTGTCGTCGTCCATCGCGCGACTGCTGTTCGAGGCCGGCCTCCGAGTGCGCGACCTCGACCGCGTCGTCGTCGACCGTGGCCCGGGACTCTTCACCGGGCTGCGGGTGGGCTTAGCGACGGCGCTCGGACTGAGCGAGGGGGTCGGTTGCGCGCAGGTGGGCGTGACGTCCCTGGAATTACTGGCCCACGGCGTCCACGCGTCGGGGACGCGCGCCACTCTGGTGTGCGCGGTCGACGGACGTCGTGGTGAAGTGTTCGTCCAGACCTTCCGTCTGGACGACGAGGTCACCGCCCTCAACGAGGCCACCGTGGCGCGACCGCGTGACGTGGTGATCGAGTGGGCGACCGACGGCACACCCGTGACCTTCACCGGCGACGGCGTGGAGCGCTACCTGGGCGACTTCGCCGCAGTGCCCAACGGCCACGTCGAACACCAACTCGTTCCCTCGATCGCCGCGGCGCTCACTTTGGGCGCGACGCGCGAACCATCCGCGCGGGTCGACCCGATGTATCTGCGAGAGGCCGACGCCGTCGCGAACTTCTCCACGCGCCAACGCCCGTGACCTGGCGCATTCGTGTCGCCGAGCGCCGCGACCTCGGAGCGCTCGTCGAGATCGAGCTCGCGCAGTTTCTCGAACCGTGGACGCGCGCGATGGTGCTCGACGAGATCTCCAATCACGAGAGTCGTCGCTACACGGTCGCCGAAGAGGGGGGCGTGATCATTGGCTACCTCGGACTCATGTTCGTGCTCAAAGACGAGTTGCACATCAACACCATCGGGACGCGACCGGGCCACGAGGGTCGTGGAGTGGCGACGTCGCTCCTGGACGAGGCCTGGGCCGAGGTTGCGACGCGCGGTGTGGCGCGCGCGACCCTCGAGGTGGCGGTCTCCAACTCCCGCGCGCTCGCGCTCTACTATCGCTACGGTTTTGCTCCCGTGGGCGTGCGAAAGAACTACTACGAAAAGACCCACGAGGACGCTCTGATCCTGTGGGCCGACGTGAAACCGCGTTCGACGATCAAGCCCGACGCGCCTCTCTAGGCTGGTGACGTGACCCTCGCGCTGGCCATTGAAACGAGTTGCGACGACACCGCCGCCGCGGTCGTCGACTCGCACTGGCACGTGCACTCGTCGGTCATCGAATCCTCGATCGACCAACACCGCGCCTTCGGTGGCGTGGTGCCGGAACTGGCGGGTCGTGCCCACCTCCTCACCGTGGGACCGGTGGTGCGCCGGGCGCTGCTCGACGCCGGTCTCGATCCCCATCACCCGGCTATCGACGTGGTCGCGGTCACCAGTGGCCCGGGTCTCGTGGGGTCCCTTCTTATTGGACTGTCCGCGGCCAAGGCCTACGCCCTCGCGTGGGAGAAGCCCTACGTCGGGGTGAACCACCTCGAGGGCCACCTCTTCGCGCCACTACTCGAGCGACCCGATCTGCAGTGGCCCATCGTCACGCTCCTGGTCTCGGGTGGGCACTCGATGATTGTGTTGCAACACGGCCCGGGTCACCACGAGGTCCTCGGCGAGACCATCGACGACGCGGCGGGCGAGGCCTACGACAAGGTGGCGCGCTGGTTAGGCCTGCCCTACCCGGGTGGTCCCGAGATTGATCGACTCGCGGCCCAAGGATCGGCGACGGTGCTCACGTTGCCGGTGTCGATGACGGGCAACGACTTGGACTTCTCGTTCTCGGGTCTCAAGACGGCGGTGGTGCGCGCCACCGAGAAGAATCCCGACGTGGCCGTCGCCGACGTGGCCGCGTCCTTTCAAGGCGCGGTCGCCGAGCAACTGCTGCGCAAGCTGCGGCACGCCCTGGCGACGCATCACAACCTGCGCGGCGTGGCTCTGGCCGGGGGAGTGGCCGCGAATTCGGCCCTGCGTCGCGGCGTCGCCGAACTCGCCAGCGAATTCGGCGTGCCGAGTTACCTCCCGACTCTGGCGATGTGCACCGACAACGCCGCGATGATCGCCGCGGTGGGTCTGTACCGATTCGCCCACGACGGTCCGAGCGATTTGTCGCTGGGCGCGCGACCGAACTGGGCGCTGGCGGACGTGAAGTGAGCGAGCGCTGGGTCCCCTTCGACGTGGCTGACACCGACGAGGACCCGCTCGTACAATTTCGCCACTGGTTCGACGAAGCGCTCGGCGAGATGCGCGAGCGTGAGACCATCGCACTCGCCACCGCCACCTCCGACGCGCACTCGAGTGTGCGCATGGTGTTACTGCGCTACGTGGGTGACGATGGATTTGGGTGGTATTCGAACTACGACTCGCGCAAGGCTAGCGAACTGCGCGCGAACCCTCACGCGGCGTTGCTGTGGTACTGCGAAGTACTCGGGCGTCAGATCCGCATTGAGGGCGACGTGGTGCACATGGGTGCGGCCGCGTCCGACGCCTACTTCGCGTCGCGACCGCGAGGTCACCAGATCGGCGCGCACGCGAGCGGCCAGAGTCACGTGTTGGCCAGTCGCGAGGAACTCGAGGCGCGTCTGGGTGACCTCGAGCGGCGCTTCGAGGGTGTCGAGGTGCCGCGACCCGAGAACTGGGGCGGGTTTCTCCTCACCCCCACGTACTACGAGTTCTGGCAGCACCGTGAGGACCGCCTCCACGACCGGGTGGCGTACGAGCGCGCGGGTGCGACGTGGCGTCGCGAGCGCCTGGCTCCTTAAACGCACCACTTTCTGGCGGTGCGTCAGTGAGAATTAACCGCGAAATACTGGTGCGTGGGGCGCTGTGAGTTCCGGCGAGTTGACCCGTGCACCCGGCGTCGTCACCCCAATTAGGGTGCTGGCGAGGGCGCGTCGCTGGTCGGCGCCGTTGGCACTCACCTACTTCGTCTGCTAAATTGGCAGTCACAACGTTTGAGTGCTAACCAAACAGGAGGCAATACCAATGAAACTGCACCCACTAGAAGACCGCATCGTGGTCCGTCCCAATAGCGCGGAAGCGACCACTGCGTCGGGTCTGGTTATTCCCGACACCGCCAAGGAAAAGCCCCAGCAGGGTGAGGTTCTCGCCACGGGTCCCGGCCGTCGCGCCGACTCGACCGGTGAACTCATCACCACGGGCGTCAGTGTGGGCGACACGGTCGTCTACTCCAAGTACGGCGGCACCGAGATCACCGTGGATGGTGAGGACCTGTTGATCCTCTCGAGCCGCGACGTGCTCGCCACGGTTACGAAGTAGGTCGCCATGTCCAAGATGCTTAAATTTGACGAAGAGGCCCGCCGCGGTCTCGAAGCCGGTGTCGACAAGTTGGCCGACGCCGTCAAGGTGACCCTCGGACCCAAGGGTCGCAACGTGGTCATCGGCAAGAAGTTCGGCGCGCCCACCATCACCAACGACGGAGTGTCGATTGCTCGTGAGATCGAGCTCGACGACCCCTTTGAGAACATGGGCGCCCAGTTGGTGAAGGAAGTCGCTACCAAGACCAACGACGTGGCCGGTGACGGCACCACGACCGCCACGGTCCTGGCCCAAGCCCTCATCAAGGAAGGCCTGCGCAACGTCGCGGCTGGCGCGAACCCCTCGGGCCTCAAACGCGGAATCGAGAAGGCCGTGGTTGCGGCGGTCGCGTCGATTCACGCCCAGAGCCAGACGGTGTCGGACAAGACGCAGATCGCCCAGGTCGCCACGATCTCGGCGGCCGACGCCTCCATTGGCGAAGTCATCGCCGACGCCATCGACAAGGTCGGCAAGGACGGAACGGTCACGGTCGAGGAGTCCAACACCTTCGGTATTGAACTCGAGCTCACCGAGGGTATGCAGTTCGACAAGGGATACCTCTCGCCGTACTTCGTCACCGACGCCGAGCGCCAAGAGGCCGTGCTCGAGGACGCCTACGTGCTCTTCACGAGTTCAAAGATCTCCGCCGTGCACGATTTGGTGCCGGTACTCGAGAAGGTCATGCAGTCGGCTCGTCCGCTGCTCATCATCGCTGAGGATGTCGACGGCGAGGCTTTGGCCACGCTCGTCGTGAACAAGATCCGTGGAACCTTCACCTCGGTGGCCGTTAAGGCTCCCGGTTTTGGTGAGCGCCGCAAGGCAATGCTCCAGGACATGGCGGTACTGACCGGTGGAACGGTGATCTCCGAGGAGATCGGCCTCAAGCTCGACTCAGCCACAGTGGATCTGTTGGGTCGCGCGCGCCGCATCGTCGTCACCAAGGACGCCACCACCATCGTTGACGGTGGTGGATCGTCTGAGGACGTCGCCGGACGCGTCGCGCAACTCAAGCGCGAAATCGACGACACCGACTCCGACTGGGACCGCGAGAAGCTCCAAGAGCGTCTCGCCAAGCTCGCTGGCGGCGTGGCCGTCGTCAAGGTCGGAGCAGCGACGGAGATTGAACTCAAGGAAAAGAAGCACCGCATCGAAGACGCTTTGAGCGCCACTCGTGCGGCGATCGATGAGGGCATCGTGGCCGGTGGTGGCACAGCGCTCGTGCGTAGCCGCGCGGCGGTCGAAGCTTTGATCCTCACCCTCGAGGGTGACGAGGCTACTGGTGCGCGCATCGTGGCCAACTCGCTCGAGGCGCCGTTGCGTCACATCGCGGCCAACGCCGGATACGAGGGTGCCGTCAAGGTGCGTGAAGTCTCCGACGCGACGGGCAACGTGGGACTCAACGCCGCGACCGGTGAACTGGTGGACCTCGTGGCCGCCGGAGTCATCGACCCGGCCAAGGTCACTCGCTCGGCCCTGCAGAATGCGGCGTCCATCGCGGCGCTTCTGCTCACCACCGAGGCCATCGTGGCCGACAAGCCCGAGCCGGCGCAGTCCGGTGGCGGCGGCGACGGCGGTATGGGTGGTATGGGCGGCATGATGTAACGCATTGCTCACGCAATGTTTGAAAAACCGGGCCTTTGGGCCCGGTTTTTTCATCTTGGAACCCTGGTGTGGTCATACCCGCGATGAGAGACTCTGGCAATGACCCTTCGAGATCTGTCGCGCGGAATGAGTTTCAACGACGCCGCAACGAGTTACGACCGCTTTCGACCCCGCTACCCGCGCGAACTCTTCGACGACGTGCAGGAGGTGGTGGGCGTCGACGCCGACTCGCGGATCTTGGAAGTGGGCTGCGGTCCCGGCGTCGCGACCGAGGAGATGATGGCGCGCGGCTGGTCGGTGCTCGCGGTGGACCCGGGCGCGCAGCTCGCGCGCGTGGCGCGCGACAAGCTCGGTGACGACCGCTTCGCCGTCGAGATCGCGACCTTTGACGAATGGGACAGCCGCGGACGTCGCTTCGACCTCGTCTTCTCGGCCACGGCGTATCACTGGGTGGCGCCCGCGTTGCGCTGGGTGAAGGCCGGCGAAGTTCTCGACGAGCACGGCTTCATCGCGCTGACGTGCAATCGGTCGCTATCAGAAGGTTCATTTCACGACTTCGCCGAAGTGACCTCGGAACTTCGCCGCGCCCACGGCGTGGACGACGAACGCGAGTCGCCCTCGGGGCCAGAACTCGCCGAGATCATCGACGCGACCGGCTACGACGTGGGCGCCTTATGGGAAGCAATGTCGCCCCAGGGCTCCGACGTCATCGCGGGTGCCCTCTTCGGTGTCCCCGACGTGCGCCTCTATCCGTGGCAGACGACGTATTCCACCGTCGAGGCGCTCGGCCTGATGGCGACCTACTCGCGGTACTTGACCTTGGACCCGGCCCAGCGCGCGGCGATGTTCGCGCAACTGGCCGCCATCATCGATCGCGACTACGACGGAGCGCTCGTCCGTCACTACGTGACTGTTCTGGCAATGGCACCTCGCGAGTCGCGCCCCGGGATATCGGTGTAACGCTGTCGCTCGACGTAGACATTTGTTGCCGGCACGCGTGGTGCGCCACGTTATTACAGCGGGGGGCTGAGAGCGAGTTGGTTTAGTCTTCTGCCTCGACGGCCACGTGGGGCACGGCGCGGTCGAGCCACTTAGGCATCCACCAGTTGGCTTTGCCAATGAAGTGCATCATGGCCGGGACCAGGATCGTGCGCAGGATGAACGCGTCGAGTAACACCGCCCCGCCCAGTCCAATGCCGAACTCGGCGATGATGCGCTCACCACCGAAGGCGAAGGAGAGGAACACGCAGATCATGATGAGCGCCGCTGCGCTAATGACGCGCCCGGTGTTGGCCTGGCCGTGAACGATGGCGGTTTCGTTGTCCTGGGTGTGGACCCATTCCTCGTGCATGCGCGAGACCAAGAAGACCTGGTAGTCCATCGACAATCCGAAGAGGATGGCGATCATGATGATCGGCAAATAGGCCTCGATAGGCCCCGACCCCGAGCCGATGAGGGAAGACCCCCAGCCCCACTGAAAGACCGCGACCACCAGACCGAAAGAGGCGCCGACCGCCAGGAGATTCATCACTGCCGCCACCAGCGGGATCAGAACCGAGCGGAAAGCGACCATTAACAACAAGCAGCCCAAGATGACGATCACCGCTAAGAACAAGGGAATCTTGGAGTCCAGTACCTGGGCGAAGTCGTCAGCGAGCGCTCGCGATCCACCCACGTAGATCGCCGTGTGCGTCGTCGAGGTGGCGGCGGGCACGTAGTCATTGCGAATGTTGTCGATGAGTGCGGTGGTCTGGGTGTCTTGGGGACTGGACTTAGGAACGACGTCGATGAAGGCGACGGTACGGGCCGTGTTCACCGTAACCGCGGACACGAAGGCGACGTCCTTGGCACCGTGCAAGGCGGTATCGAGTGAATCCATGGCGGTCACGTCGGCCGGTGTGTGGATGGCGCCGACGACGGCGAGCGGTCCGTTGAAGCCCGGGCCGAAGCCTTGGGCGAGCAGGTCATAGGCGGTGCGCGTCGTGGTACCGGCCGGGTCCGAGCCCTGGTCCGAGATGCCGAGGTTCAGTGAGAACACCGGTAACGCGATCAAGACAATGGCCAGGAGCGCGCCGATCGACAACACCCGCGGGTGGCGACTGACGAACAGCGCCCAGTTCTGCCAGCCGCCTTCGACCATCTTGGCCTCGGGACCATCGGAGGCCAGGCGACGACGTTCGCGACGACTCAAGACGCGTTGCTTTTGGAAACCGAGTAGGCACGGCAGCAACGTCAACGACGCGAACATTGTGATCAGTACCGTGAGCGAGGCGGCGATACCGAGTCCGTTGAGGAACGAAAAGCCCAATACCAACATGCCCAAGAGCGCGACGCACACGGTGGCGCCTGCGAAGAGCACGGCACGCCCCGAGGTGTTGACCGCGGACACGATGGAGTCCTCGACACTCATCCCCTGACGCAGGTTTTGTCTCGATCGCGTGACAATGAAGAGGGCGTAGTCGATGCCCACCCCCAGACCAATGAGCGAACCGAGAATTGGCGCGAACTGCGCGATGGAGAGTCCATGGCTGAGTAACGTCGTTGCTCCCGAAGCGATACCGATGGCGAAGAGCGCGACGCCCAGTGGCAAGAGCATGGCCCAGAGGGATCCGAAGGCGAGGAACAAGACAATGGCGGTCGCCACCAGTCCGAGGCCCTCGTCCGGTGAGCCCTTTTGACCACTCAGTTGACCAAAGGCGTTGCCACCGAAGTCCACTTGCAGCGAGGTTGAGCGCAGTTTGGACGCCGTGGTGACCACGGCTTGAATCTGCGAGTTCGACAAGATATTCGCCTGTTGGGTGAAGGTGACGGTGGCGTAGCCAATGGTTCCGTCGGGGGAGTACTTGATCGCTGACACGCTGCCGACCTTGGGCAGCGCGGCGATGGAGGTGAGAACCGGGTTGATGGTGGCCGCGTCGGCCGAGAGCTTGCCGGTGGTGGCGTGAAAGACGATCTGGTCCGCGTCACCCGACGTGTGGGGAAAACCCTGCTCGAGGAGTTGCAGCGCGTGAGTCGAGTTGGTACCGGGAAGGCTGAAGGAGTTGGAATAGGCGCTGCCGACACTCTGGGCCGCGGCGTTGACACCGATAATCAAGATGAGCCAGATGGCGAGGACGAGCCAGCGGCGTCGAACGCTAAAACGGGCGAGGGATTTCAAGGAAGAGCTCCTAGGGTTGGGGTCCGGAGGACGGTGTGACAGCACCAGGGGTAAGCCCCCACTTTAGGTGACCCCGGAGCGCCTCTCCGTAGAAACGCTCTCCACACGCGACGGCTTCGATAAGAACTTGGTGATAATCCTCGCGGCGATGATGTCGTGATCGGCGAGCCGATTGTCGACATCGCGCGCGTGACCCGGACGATGGCGGCTTTTGGCGCGGATAAGTCCAGTAGATTAGAGGCAATCACGTTCAGCTCGGAGCGCGGTTTCACCCCCGGAGGTCGCCATGGCGGAAGTAGAAATCGGTATCTATAAATCGGCTCGTCAGGCCTACGGCTTCGACGACATTGCCATCGTGCCCTCTCGTCGAACGCGCGACCCTGAGGACGTCGACATCACCTGGCAGATCGACGCGTACAAGTTCGAGTTGCCCGTGCTGGGCTCGGCCATGGATGGAGCGATTTCGCCCACCACGGCCATTGAGATGGGCCGTCTCGGGGGACTCGGCGTTCTCAACCTCGAAGGTCTGTGGACCCGCTACGAGGACCCGAGCGCCCTCTTCGAGGAGATCCAGACCTTGGACGACGACAAGGCGACCGCGCGCATGCAACAGATGTACTTAGAGCCGGTCAAGCTCGAACTCGTCGCGGAGCGTATTCGTCAGATGAAGGCGGGCGGCGTCACCACCTCCGCGTCGGTGACTCCCCAAAAGACCGACTGGATGGCCACGACCATCCTCGACGCGGGTCTGGACATCTTGGTGATTCAGGGCACTGTGGTGTCGGCCGAGCACGTGTCCAAGACCGTCGAGCCCCTCAACTTAAAGAAGTTCATTCGTGAATTCGAACTGCCCGTCATCGTGGGTGGCTGTGCGAGCTACCAGGCCGCACTGCACCTCATGCGTACTGGCGCGGCCGGTGTACTCGTCGGAGTCGGCCCGGGCAACGCCTGTACGTCGCGCGCGGTGCTCGGCATCGGCGTTCCCCAGGCGACGGCGATCGCC
This sequence comes from Acidimicrobiales bacterium, assembly GCA_036509795.1. GTDB lineage: Bacteria > Actinomycetota > Acidimicrobiia > Acidimicrobiales > RAAP-2 > RAAP-2. Next base: position 23,507 of record DATCEX010000022.1, on the reverse strand, counting down.
GACGTCGCCGGAGCGCGCATGCGCCACCTGGACGAGACCGGCGTATACGTGCACGTCATCGCCGACGGCGGCATGAGCAAGGGCGGCGACATCGCCAAGGCAATCGCCTGTGGCGCGGACGCGGTCATGATCGGTTCACCGCTCACCAGCGCCATCGAAGCTCCCGCACACGGTTTTCACTGGGGCATGGCGACCTTTCACCCGACGCTGCCGCGCGGTACGCGCGTGCGCACCAAAGTGCGTGGCACGCTGAAAGAAGTGCTCGTCGGACCCGCGCACGAGAACGACGGCCGCCTCAATCTCTTCGGTGCTCTGCGCACGTCGATGGCCACGTGCGGCTACGAGACGTTGAAGGAATTCCAAAAGGCCGAAATCATGTTGGCCCCGTCGCTGCAGACTGAGGGCAAGCAGCTGCAGCGCTCCCAGGGCGTGGGCATGGGCCATTGAGCGTTCTCGTCGTCGACTTCGGGGCCCAGTACGCTCAGCTCATCGCCCGTCGGGTGCGTGAGGCGCGGGTCTACTCCGAGATCGTGCAGCACACCATCACCGCCGCCGAGGTGCGCGCAAAGAAACCTGCCGCGCTGATCCTCTCGGGCGGACCCAAGTCGGTCTACGAGGTCCCGGCTCCGTCGCTCGACCCGGAGATCTACGAACTCGGAATTCCTATCCTGGGTATTTGCTACGGCGCTCAGTTGATGGCCGCGCAACTCGGCGGCGAGGTCGCCCACACCGGGGGCGGCCAGTATGGTCGCACCGAATTCACGCGCGAGGGTCCCAGCGCGCTCATGAGCGATTGGCCCGAGTCGCAGGCGTGTTGGATGAGTCACGGCGACGCGATCGTTCGCGCACCCGAGGGCTTCGAGGTGACGGGTTCGTCGCCGCTGGCGCCGGTCGCGGTGATGGAAAGTTCCGTGCGGCGTCTCTACGCGGTGCAGTTCCATCCGGAGGTCGCCCACACCGAACGCGGCCAAGAACTCCTCGAGAATTTCTTGCACCAGGTGGCCGAGATTCCCCCCACGTGGACCAATACGTCGATTATCGACGACCAGGTGGCAGCCATTCGCGCCCAGGTCGGATCCGAACGGGTGCTGTGCGCCCTCTCGGGTGGCGTGGACTCCGCGGTTGCGGCGGCACTCGTTACCAAGGCCGTGGGGACTCAACTCACGTGCGTGTTCGTGGACACGGGACTCATGCGCAAGAACGAAGGGGAGCAGATCGAGGCGACCTTCACGCGACAATTCGGCGTGCGCCTCATCCACGTCAAGGCGCAGGACCGATTCTTCGACGCCCTGGCGGGGGTCACCGACCCCGAGCGCAAGCGCAAGATCATCGGCGAGTTGTTCATCCGTGAATTCGAAGCGGTAGCGCGCGAACTCACCGAGGGCGACGAGAGCCCGCGCTTTTTAGTCCAGGGCACTCTCTACCCCGACGTGATCGAGTCGGGTTCGGCTCACGCCGCCAACATCAAGAGCCACCATAACGTCGGCGGCCTCCCCGAGGACATGTCCTTTGACCTCATCGAGCCGCTGCGCAGTCTATTCAAGGACGAGGTGCGCCACGTGGGAGAAGAGTTGGGCCTGCCCGCCGAGATCGTGTGGCGTCAGCCCTTCCCGGGTCCGGGACTGGGCGTGCGCATCATCGGGGAAGTGACGCGCGAGCGCGCCGAGATATTGCGCAACGCCGACCACGTCGTGGTCGACGAGATCAAAAAGGCTGGTCTGTACCGCGAACTCTGGCAGAGTTTCGCGGTGTTACCCGCGGTGCGTACGGTGGGGGTTATGGGAGATGGACGAACCTACGCGTACCCGATCATCATCCGCGCCGTCACGAGCGACGACGCTATGACTGCCGACTGGGCGCGCCTGCCCTACGACGTCATCGAGTCAATCGCCAACCGACTGATTCGCGAAGTACCGGGTGTCAATCGCGTGGCCCTCGACGTGACGTCGAAGCCGCCGGGCACCATTGAGTGGGAGTGAGCCGGCGTTCCTTCTCTGACGACGCGTTGTGGGGCAACGACTCAGAGAACTCCTCACCCGCCCTCGACCCCGACAGTCTCCTCGAGGGTCTGACCGAACCACAGCGACGCGCCGTGGTCCAACGTGGTGGGCCATTACTGGTGGTGGCGGGTGCGGGTTCGGGCAAGACGCGCGTGTTGACGCGTCGCATCGCCCATCTCCTGGCGACGGGTGACGCGCGATCCTTTGAGGTCATGGCCATTACCTTTACCAACAAGGCCGCCGACGAGATGCGCCGGCGCGTGGTCGACCTGGTGGGCGACGACGCTAAGCAGATGTGGGTCTCGACGTTTCACTCGGCCTGCCTGCGGATGCTGCGCGCCCACGCCGACGTGCTCGGGTACCAGCGCGGCTTCACCATCTACGACGCCGGTGATGCCGAGAGCGCGGTCGAGCGCATCATGAAGGAACTCAACCTCGACACCAAACGCGTCAGCCCGCGCAGCGTCTCGGCGGCTATCTCTGCGGCGAAGAACGAGATGCTCTCGGCCCAGCGTTACGCCGAGACCGGCCACGGTGACGACCCGCACCACCGACGCATCGCCGAGATCTATCACCTCTACGAACAACGACTCAAGCTCGCCAACGCCATGGACTTCGACGACCTTTTGTTGAATGCCGTGGCGATGATGCGCGCCGACGCGGACGTGCTCGCGTCGTACCAGCGACGCTTCAAATACCTCCTCGTGGACGAGTTCCAAGACACCAACGGAGTGCAGAACGAACTGGTGATGATGCTCGCCGCCCAGCACCGCAACCTGTGCGTGGTGGGCGACTCGGACCAGTCGATCTATCGCTTTCGCGCCGCCGACGTCCGTAACATCTTGCAGTTCGAAATGCGCTTCCCCGACGCCGACGTCGTCTTGCTCGAGCAGAATTTTCGCTCCACCCAGACCATCCTCGACGCGGCCAATGCCGTCATCGCCAAAAACGCCTCGCGCCACGCCAAGAACCTCTTCACCGACCACGGTCCCGGGGACCGCATCCGCCTCTATCGCGCGGGCGACGAATACGACGAGGGACGCTGGGTCGCCACCGAACTGCGCCGCGCGCGCGTCGAGGCCGGCGTGGAGTGGAATCAGATGGCCATCTTCTATCGCACCAACGCCCAAAGCCGCGTGCTGGAAGAAGAAATGTTGCGCGCGGGCATCCCGTACCGCGTCATCTCGGGAATGCGCTTCTACGACCGCAAGGAGATCAAGACGGCCCTGGCCTACGCGCGCCTGGTGGTCAACCCCCGCGATGAGGCCTCCGCGCGGCGCGTGATCAACGAACCCAAGCGCGGGATCGGCGAGGCGGCCCAGGCCAAGCTGGGCGTCTACGCGGCGGACAACTCCATCTCATTCGCCGAGGCCGCGCACTATGCCCGAGCGGCGGGACTGACTGCCAAGGCGCTGGCGGGTGCCGAGAAGTTCGCCTGCGTGATGGACGAGCTACGCGCGATGGCCAACGACCTCACGCCGCGCGAGATGATCGACGCCATCGTGCGCGAGACCGGCGTGGGTGACGCGCTGCGCGCAGAGAACTCCGACGAGGCGTACTCGCGACTCGAGAACCTCGGCGAACTGGCGTCGGCCGCCGCCCAGTACGACACGTTGATGGACTTCGTCGAGCGCATGGCCCTGGTGGCCGACTCCGACCAACTCGACGGGGGCGCTGGCGCGATCTCGATGATGACCCTGCACGTCGCCAAAGGACTCGAGTTCCCGCTCGTAGTGATCACCGGACTCGAAGAGACGATCTTCCCGCACCGTCGCGCGCTCGCGGACGACGCCGAACTCGAAGAAGAGCGACGACTGTGTTACGTCGGGCTCACGCGCGCGATGCGTCACCTGATCTTGACCCACGCGTGGACGCGCACCGTGTGGGGTCAGCGCGCCGACGCGCTCCCCAGTCGTTTCTTGCAGGAGATCCCCTCAGAACTCGTGCACGACGTGTCGGCGTCGTTGCCGATGCGTCGCGCGACCTTCGTGCCCGACGACGACGGCTTCGTGGGGCGCGATAGCGACTTCACCGCAGGTAAGGCCTTCGGCGCGGGGTCCGCGCCGCCGGTGCGCTCCACCGGGGCGGAGAATCTCGGACTGGTGGTCGGGGACCGCGTCGTGCACGACCGCTACGGACTCGGGGTTGTGGTGAAGGTGGACGGCAGCGGCAGCCACGCGCGCGCCAGCGTCAGTTTTGACCAACACGGCACGAAACAACTGGTTTTGGCCATGACGCCGTTACAGCGGGCGCCGGGTTCTTAGTCACTTTTTAGTACTCCTTGACGTTCTCTCGGTGAACTCGGAAAACGCCGGTGTAAAATTTCTCTGACATGACCTATAACGACGCGCCGTCGCGTACGCCACCGCGACCGAAACCGGGTCCCCACGTTCGCGCCTCCTCGGGCTCGACGCCGCGGCACCCCGCGCGGCGTTTGCCGGCCTACGTGTACTGGCGTCGGCGCGTTCTGGTCATCCTGGGCGCGGTGACGCTGGTGATGGTTTCGTACTACGGCATCACGCTCACCTTCGCGCTGCGTAACCCGGGCTACGGCGTCACCTTTCAGGCGCGCTTCGCCGAGTGGGGTCGCCAACACGGCTTCGGTGGCATCGTCACCTGGGCCGAGACGGAATACAACAAATTGCACCCCGCCAAGGTCGGCGGCCCGGCCTCCCTCAATCAGATCGGCAAGGGCATCGACGTGACCACGGTGAGCGGCACCCAACCGCTGGCCGCGCCGGTCAACTTGAAGAGTCCCGCCGCGGTTCCCTTCTCCGGCGAGGGCGTCTGGCGACCCGCCGGTCGACTGACCGCGAACAACATCCCCGCGGTGTACGAGACGTTCATCCGACCCGACGCCGTGCACACGAGTTACATCGTGGGCGTGGCGTGGATGGACCCCAAGATACTCTCCGCGCAGCTCTACTCGGGTTCGCAGATTCCCGGCGGCGGTCCCTATCCCTACAGTGCGCCCATCACGTCGAGCGCGTCCACGTCGGTCGTCTCGGTCTTTAACGCCGGCTTTCGCATGCAAGACGCCAACGGCGGCTACTACACCAACAACAAGATGGTCCTGCCCCTTCGCGTCGGTGGGGCGTCGGCCATCATTTACAAGGACGGCACCATGAGCGTCGGTGAGTGGGGTCGGGACTTTCACATGACCCCCGACGTCGCCTCGGTGCGCCAAAATCTCGACCTCATCGTCGACGGTGCCAAGCCCGTGGCGGATCTCACGAATCCCAACGCCATCAAGTGGGGCAAGACCCTCGGGGGAACCTTCAACGTGTGGCGCTCGGGCCTCGGGGTGACGTCTGACGGCGCTCTCGTCTACGTGGGTGGTCCGGCCATGTCGATCAGCGACCTCGCCGACACCCTCGTGCGCGCGGGGGCGGTGCGCGCCATGGAGCTCGACATCAACACCGACTGGGTGGACTACGCCACCTTGTCAGGCACCCTCGGCCAGCCCGTCAACGGCGCGAACGCCACCAACTTGTTGACCGGCATGATCGGCAACCCAGGACACTTCTTTGCCAACTGGTGGACGCGTGACTTCTTCGTGATGAGCATGCGCCCCAAGTACATGAACGCTTCGACCGCCTCGAGTGCGACCGGGGCGACGGGCTAGGAAACTAGCGATCCATCACTTTGCGCCACAGGGGTGCGGGCAGGTGGCGAAGGATCGCGAAGAGGTACCTGAGGACCGGCGGACTCCAAATCACGCGGTCGCCGCTCGCGAGTCCCTTGATCACGTTCTCAGCGACTTCGTTGACGCCCGTCGTGAAGGGAACCTCGGCCAGGCCCTCGGTCATTTTGGTGCGCACAGCGCCCGGACGAACTATCTGGAGGTTCACCCCGGTGCCGATCAATGAGTCGGCCATGCCTTCACAGAGTCGATCGAGCCCGGCCTTCGCACCCCCGTAGAGGTAGGCCGAACCGCGCACGCGCACGGCGCCCACCGACGACAGCACCACGATACGTCCGCTCCCTTGGGCCACCAGGCGACGTCGCGCCTCGGTCAGGGCCGCGACGGGCCAGGTGAAGTTCACGTTCATCAGTCGTGTCGCGGCGGCGACGTCGCTCTCGTCGCGACGTTGATTGCCCAATTGGCCCACCGCCATGATCACGAGGTCCACGTGGTCGCCGGCCTTGGTGAAGGCCCGCGCCACGGTCGTCTCGGCACTCGCGAGGTCCTCGGCGTCGAACACCACGGTGTCGGTCTTGGACGCGCCGTAGTCCAGGGCTTCGCGCGCGGCCTCGTCGAGCAGGCCCTGGTTACGTCCGGCCAAGATGACGGTGTGGGCGCGCGCGGCGCAGAGCTTCTTGGTGATGGCGCGCGCGATGTCCGAACTCCCGCCCAAGACGACGACGTTCTGGGGTTGACCAAAGGCGTTTTCCATGGCTACTTTCCTACTAAGTGCAGTCGGCGCGCGAGATCGCTCGTCAGCTGGTGTCGAGGGTCGACGCGATTCTTGATCTCGAGAAATTCCGGTAGACGCGGGTACATTACCCGCACCGCTTCGGGACTCAGGCGAGCATCCTTGGCCAGGTACACCCGCCCGCCGGCCTCGATGACCATCTCGTCGAGATCGTCGAGCACGCCCGGGAGCGCGCTGGGGCCGACCGGCAGGTCGAGGGCCAGCGTCCAGCCCGACATCGGAAAAGAGATCAGTCCGTGGTTCGCCGTCCCGAAGCGCTTGAGCACGGCCAAGAAACTCGGCACCCCCGAAGTGGCGAGACGCTCGACCGCGCGCACCACGCACTCGGCCTGGGCGTCGGCGACGCAGAACTGGTACTGGACGAAGCCGCGTCGACCATAGAGCCGGTTCCAGTCACCGACGCCGTCGAGGGGGTGAAAGAACCCACCGAGGGACTGGTGTTCACCCTCGCGACGCGCGGGGGCCCGACGAAACCACGCTTCGTTAAAGGCCCGGATCGATAGTGGATTGAGCAGTCCCGCGGGGGCGCGAAAGGGCACGCGTAGTCGGGTCGCGGCGGGCGCCACCAAGGTGGCGTCGGGCACGTCGCGACGCTGCGCGTGATCAGCGCGCGTGAGAATGGCCCGGCCCATCGACCGGCCCTTGGTCATGCAGTCCACCCAAGCCACCGAGTAGCGGTACTCGTCGTCACCGTCGACCATCGACGCCATCACGTTGTCGAGGTGATCGAATCGCGTCGTGTCGACGACCACCTGGTCGGACTCGATCTTGAGCAGGCGCAGGGTGACTGCGGTCACGACGCCGGTGAGGCCCATCCCGCCGATGGTGGCCCAGAACAAGTCGGGCTGGGTGCGCGGAGAGACGTTGTGAGCGCCGGTGGGAGTGACGAGGCGCATTTCGAGCACGTGGTCGCCGAAGGACCCGTCGCGGTGATGGTTCTTGCCGTGTACGTCGGCAGCTATGGCGCCCCCGATAGTCACTTGGCGCGTCCCGGGTGTCACCGGCACGAACCAACCTAGGGGGATCGTGATGGCGAGCAGTTCGTCAATCGACACGCCCGCGCCCACCGTCGTCACGCCGTCGGGCGCAATGGCCCCGATGCCCCCGAGGGACCGATTCGAGAGCACGACCCCGCCACTCACCTGTGCGGCGTCACCGTAACTGCGACCGAGACCACGCGCGATGACGCTCGTCGCCCCGGCGAGTTCCTGGGCCACCAGTTCCTCCGAACTCGGGCTCTGCACCTCCGAGATGGTGGGTGCGGTGCTCCCCCAGCCCGAGAGTCGCTCGCGACTCACGAGTACGTCCCCGCCACGATCAACCCGGCCCACATCAGGGCGAGGATCTGTACCGTGCGATTCCGCAGTAGTAGGTCCTCGGGGGACTCGCCATCGGCCGACTCCGCACCACGGATGATGAACAAAATGGCCAGCACCACCGGCACCATCGACAGGCGTACGGGAATAATCACGTGGCGCACCGACGAGAGCCCCGTGGACGACGTGTCGTTAGCCCACAGACAGTACGCCGTCACCACGACGGTCGCCGAGAGCGTGAGGGCTGAATGCAAGAACTCTGCCGTGTACTCACTCAACACGGCCCGGTTCGCCGCGCCAACGTGTCGTAACTCGGCCGAGCGTTTGCCCACCACCAAGAACAGCGCCCCGAAGGTCACGACGATGAGGAACCAGGTCGACACCGGGATGTGGGAGGCGACGGCCCCACCGTAGGAGCGCAAGAAGAAGCCGCTCGCCACCAGACCCAGTTCGATGATGACGGTGTTCTTCAGCCACACGCTGTAGAGCAACGTCTCGCCAACGTATATGGCGAGGATCAGGTAGAAACCGCCCGGATGATGAATGAAGACCGGCACGATCAGCCCCAGAGTCATCAATATCGCGGCGGCGGCGAATGCGACGGAGCGCGATAGCTCTCCCGACGCAATGGCGCGATGTTGCTTGCTGGGATGTTGTCGGTCCGACGCCACGTCGCGTAGGTCGTTGACGATATAGAGCGCGGACGCGACCAGACAAAACGCCGCGAAGGCGACGATGGTATTGGCCAGCACCGAGCGGTGAAAGAGGGTCCCCGACGCCCCCGGAGCGACCACCAGAAGGCCGTTCTTGACCCACTGGGGGATACGCATCGCCGAGACCACGGCCCGCACTGTGCCCCGCGGGCTACCTGGCGTCCTCACGATAGGTCAGGATACTCGCCACCTTCTCAGGGTCCCCGAACAAGGGGGGTGGCCTGCTCACGTAAGATGAGGGGTTGTGAAGCGCACCTACCGAGTCGTGGTCGCCAAGCCTGGTTTGGACGGTCACGATCGCGGTGCGAAGGTCATCGCGCGCACCCTGCGCGACGCGGGTTTCGAGGTCGTGTACACCGGGTTGCACCAGAGCCCCGAACAGATCGTCGAGGCGGTGGTCCAAGAAGACGCCGACGCCCTGGGGCTCTCGCTCTTGTCGGGCGCGCACTTGGTTCTCGTACCGCGCATCGTGGAACTCCTGCGCGTGCAGGGTCGCGACGACGTCGTTCTGGTGGTCGGTGGCATCATTCCCGACGCCGACGTGCCGGCGCTCACCGAGATGGGCGTGGCGCGGGTGTTCACGCCCGGCGCGTCCCTTCACGAGATCGGAACCTGGCTCGAGGACACCCTCGACGCGCACTTGTCCACCTCTTCGTAATTACATTCGTTGTCGCAGTTGTTGTCGTCGTGCCCCCCCGTTTGCCCAGTCAGAAAGTAGAAGAACGAATGGACCTCTTTGAATATCAGGGGAAGCAGTATTTTTCTCGTTTCGGAATCGCCATATCGCCCGGTGACGTCGCCGATACCGTCGACGAGGCCGTGGCCGTCGCCGAGCGCGTCGGCTACCCGGTGGTGGTCAAGGCCCAGGTCAAGGTGGGCGGTCGCGGCAAGGCCGGCGGCGTCAAGCTCGCCAACGACGTCGACGAAGTTCGTCTGCACGCCAAGAACATCCTCGGCCTCGACATCAAGGGCCACGTCGTGCGACGACTGTGGGTGGAGCGTTCGAGCGACATCGCCAAGGAGTACTACGCGTCGTTCACGCTGGATCGAGAGAACAAGACGCACCTGGGCATGTTGAGCGCTCAGGGTGGGGTGGAGATTGAAGTGGTCGCCGAGGAGACCCCCGACGCCATCGCGTTCTTGTCCATTGACCCCGTGAGGGGCTTGGACCTGGCGACCGCGCGTCGCTGGGTGCACCAAGCGGAGCTCGACGAGGCGGCGCGCGAACAGGCCGCCGAGTTGTTGGTGAAGCTCTACGACTGCTACACCATCGGGGACTGCGACTTGGCCGAGATCAACCCGATGATTCTGACCCCCGAGGGCAGAGTGCACGCGCTGGACGCGAAGGTGACCCTGGACGAGAACGCGTCGTATCGCCACCCCGAATGGGAGGAGTACCGCGCCACCGAGACCGAGGATCCGCGCGAGAAGATGGCCAAGGAGAAGGGCCTCAACTACATCGGCCTCGACGGGTCGGTCGGTATCATCGCCAACGGCGCGGGTCTGGCCATGTCGACGCTCGACGTCGTCAACCAAGTGGGCGGCTCAGCGGCGAACTTCCTGGACATCGGCGGCGGCGCGAACGCCGACGTCATGGCCGCGGCCCTCGAGGTCATTAACTCCGATCCGAAGGTGACAGCCATCTTCGTCAATATCTTCGGCGGCATCACGCGCGTCGACGAGGTCGCCAAGGGCGTCCTCGAAGCGCTCGGACGCGTGAGCATCGCCGCGCCGATCGTGTTGCGGCTCGACGGCACCAACGCCGTCGAGGGACGAGCAATCCTCGCCCCGCACCTGAACGACCGACTGATCACCGAACCCACCATGCTGGACGCCGCTCGTCGCGCCGTGTCCCTCGCGATCGCTTAAGGAGCGCCATGAGCATCTTTGTTGACGAAAATACCAAGGTCATTGTCCAGGGACTCACCGGTAGTCAGGGTAAATTCCACGGCCTGCGCAACCGCGACTACGGCACCAAGATCGTCGGGGGCGTGACGCCCGGCAAGGGGGGATCCGACGTCGACGGCGTGCCCGTCTTCAATTCCGTGAAGGAAGCCGTCGACGCCACGGGCGCCACCGCGTCGTTCGTGGTGGTTCCGCCCAAGTTCGCCTCGGGGGCGATCCTCGAAGCGGCTGCGGGCGGCATCACCTTCGTCGTGTGCATCACTGAGGGTATCCCCGCACACGACGAGGCCGTGACCTACAACCGCCTCGTCGAGGAGTACCCCGGCGTACGGTTGCTCGGTCCGAACTGTCCGGGGATCATCAGCCCGGGCAAGTGCAACATCGGTATTACGTCGGGTGACATCGCCCTCGCGGGAGGCCCGGTGGGCATCGTGTCACGTTCGGGCACCTTGACGTACCAGGCGCTGCACGAACTCTCCCAGAACGGCATCGGACAGACCACCTGCGTGGGCATCGGGGGCGACCCGGTACCGGGCACCAACTTCATTGACTGTTTGGCGGCCTTCGAAGCCGACCCCGAGACCAAAGCGGTCATGATGATCGGCGAGATCGGTGGCTCCGAAGAAGAGCGCGCGGCCGAGTGGATCAAACGGAACATGACCAAGCCCGTCGTCTCTTACATCGCGGGCGTGACCGCCCCCCCGGGGCGCAAGATGGGCCACGCCGGCGCCATCATCTCGGGCTCCAAGGGAACCGCGCAGGCCAAGATGGACGCTCTCGCGGCCGCGGGGGTGCACGTGTGCCTCAACCCCACCGAAGCCGGTCAGAAAATGGTCGAGATCGTCCAGGCGTTCTAGGTCTTGGTCGTCCGTCTCTGCGTTCTGGTCTCGGGTTCGGGAACCATTCTCGAAGCCCTCATCGCTCACGGGGTGCGGGTCAGTCTCGTGGGGGCGGACCGCCCGTGTCGAGGCCTGGACGTGGCTCGTGACGCCGGCGTCGAGGCGTTGTTGATCGACCGCGCACGGTACGGCGGATTCGGCCCCGACTTTGATCGCGACCGGTACTCGAAGGACCTGGCGGCGCAACTGCGCGAGAGAGACATCGACCTAGTGGCGATGGCGGGCTTTGGCACGATCGTCAACCGGCCGTTTCACGACGCGTTTCCGGCCCGGGTTCTCAACACCCACCCGAGTTTGTTGCCCGACTTCAAGGGCTGGCACGCCGTCACCCAGGCGCTCGCGGGTGGTGTCACGGAGACCGGCTGCACCGTGCATGTCGCGACGCTCGAACTCGACGACGGGCCGATCCTGGCCCAGCGGCGCGTCGGGGTGTTCGCCAGTGACGACGAGTCGAGCCTGCACGAACGCATCAAGGCGGTGGAGCGCGAGCTCTATCCCGCGGTGGTCACTAGGGTGATGGCGGCACTCGACGCCGGTCGCGACGTGTCGTCGGTCGCGAAAGAAATGGAGGAGGCGTAGATGCGGGCACTGTTGAGCGTGTGGGACAAGACGGGGCTCCTCGACTTCGCGCGCGGCCTCGCGTCACTCGAGATCGAACTCGTGGCCTCGGGCGGAACGGCGCGCACGCTCGGCGAAGCCGGTATCGCGCACCTCGACGTGGCCGAAGTCACCGGGTTCCCCGAGATGCTCGACGGACGCGTCAAGACCCTGCACCCGCGAATCCACGGGGGCATCTTGGCCAGTCGCAGCGAACCTTCGCACCTCGCAGCGCTGAGCGCCCACGACATCGTGCCCATCGACCTCGTGGTCTGCAACCTCTATCCCTTCACGTCGGACCCGTCGATCGAGTTGATCGACGTCGGCGGGCCCACGATGGTGCGCGCCGCGGCGAAGAACCACCACCACGTCGGCGTCGTGACGAGCCCCGACCAGTACGGTGTCGTGCTCGAAGAACTGCGCGCGTCGGGCCAGCTCTCGAACGCGACGCGCCACGAGCTCGCGCGCGCCGCCTTCGCTCACACGGCCGCCTACGACGCCGAGATCGTGGCCTGGATGGACGCCGGCGGAGCGATCGGTCCCGTGCCCGACGCTCGTGACGAGATAGTTCCCCCGAGCCTGCACCTCACCCTCGAGCGCGCCAACGTCGTTCGCTACGGCGAGAACCCTCACCAGATCGGTGCGCGCTACCGGGTGGCTGGAACGTCGCCGTGGTGGGACGGTGTCGTGCAGCAGGCCGGGTCCCCACTGTCGTACCTCAACCTCTTTGACGCCGACGCCGCGTGGCGCCTCGTGCACGAACTTCTCGACGACGCGCCCGGGCGTCGGGCCGTCGCGATCATCAAACACGCCAACGCCTCGGGTGCGGCGGTCGCTGACACGTTGCACGACGCCTTCGCCAAGGCCCTCGATGCGGACCCCCAGAGCGCCTTCGGCGGCATCGTCGCCGTGGCGGGTCAACTCGACTTGGAGCTCGCGACGCTCATCGCCGCGGGTCCCCAAGCCGACGTCGTCATCGCCGCGTCGATGACCGACGATGCCGTTGCCACCCTGGTGGCGCGACGTAAGGCCACGCGCCTGCTGTCGGCTCCGTCACCCGAGCCCCTCGGTCGCTCGATTCGTACTTTCGGCAATACGGCCCTGGTGCAGAACGCGGACGAATTGCTCGTTCCCGTGGCGGACTGGCGCTGCGTGACCGACCATCTCCCCACGCCAGAGCAACTGGTCGACCTGGCCTTGGCCTGGCGGGTGTGCGCGCGCACCACGTCCAACGCCATCGTGCTCGCGCGCGGCGGGGTCGCGGTGGGCATCGGGGCGGGTCAACAGTCACGCGTCGTCGCCGCCGACATCGCAACCGCCAAGGCGGGGGACAAGGCCGTGGGCGCTGCCGCGTCGTCGGACGCCTTCTTTCCCTTCGCCGACGGGCTCGACGCCCTCACCCGCGCCGGCGTCACCTCGGTGGTGCAACCGGGCGGTTCGGTCCGCGACCAAGAAGTCATCGAGGCTGCCAACGCCGCGAACATCGTCATGATGCTCACTGGTGAGCGTCATTTTCGTCACTAGGAGACACATGGCCGAATTACTCGACGGAGAACGCCTGGCGGGACGCATCAAGATGGAACTCGCCGAGCGCGTGGCGCGCCTGAGCGCCCTCGGTCGTCCGGTCGGACTGGGCACCGTGCTGGTGGGTGATGACGGGCCGAGTGCCAAGTACGTCGCCATGAAGCACGCCGATTGTGAGGCCATCGGCATTCGATCGTTTGACGAGCGACTTGCGGCGAGTGCGACGCAGGCCGAGGTCGAGGCGGTCGTCGACCGGTTCAATGACGATCCCCTCGTGCATTCCATCCTCGTGCAATTACCACTGCCGAACGGCATCAACGAGGAGCAGGTCTTGCTGCGGATCAATCCGGACAAGGACGTCGACGGTCTGCACCCGACCAACTTGGGGCGCCTGGTCATGGGAACACTCGGTCCGCTCCCGTGCACACCAGCCGGCATCGTCGAGCTGTTGGCGGCGCACGAGGTACCCGTGGAAGGACGTCACGTCGTGATCATCGGACGCGGGCTCACCATCGGACGTCCGTTGTCCTTGTTGCTCGCCATGAAGCGCCCGGGCTGTAACGCGGCGGTGACCGTCGTGCACACCGGGGTCGACGACATGGGCGCCCTGACGCGAAGTGCTGACGTTCTCGTGGCGGCGGCCGGGGTGGCCGGTCTCGTCACGCGCGACATGGTGAAACCGGGTGCGGCCGTCGTAGGGGCGGGCACGAGCTGGTCGGGGACTAAATTGATGAGCGACGTCGCCGACGACGTCGCCGACGTCGCCGGTTGGATCACACCGCGAATCGGCGGGGTCGGACCGATGACTCGTGCCATGTTGTTACGAAACGCCGTGCTCGCTGCGGAGAAGGTCCAATGAACACCACTGACCAATGGGGACGTGAATACGACGAACGCCCGTGGGGGAACTTCACCGTGCTCGACGACGTTAAGGACGATCACAAGGTCAAGCGCATCGTCGTGACTCCGGGTAGGCGACTGAGCTACCAGGTGCACGCGCGTCGCGCCGAGCACTGGCACGTCGTGTCGGGCGTAGCCACCGTGGTCCTCGACGGCGAGACCCACGAGCTCAAGCCCGGTGAGTCGATCGACATCGCCGTTGGCGCCGCGCATCGCTGCGAGAACCATGGCGACGAGCCCGTGGTCTTCATCGAGGTGCAGACTGGTACCTACTTCGGCGAGGACGACATCGTGCGTCTCGAGGACGACTTCGGTCGTCAATAGTTACGTGCGCATCGACGAACTGCTCGCCGCGGGCAACACGCGGTCCTTCGAGTTCTTCCCGCCGAAGTCCAACGACGAATCGGCGACCTTGGCGGCCACGTTGCACGATCTGGAGAAATTGAGCCCCGCCTTTGTCTCGGTCACGTATCGCGGGGGGCGTGAGTCGCGCCAGCGCACCTTCGACCTCGTCACCGATATCGAGCGCGCCGGGCACTTGGTGTCCATGGCGCACCTCATTTGCGTGGGGCATCGCCGCGAGGAGATGCGCGAGATCCTGCGCGCCTACCTCGACGCGGGCGTCGTGAACGTCATGGCGCTGGGGGGCGACATCCCCGACGACCCCGATCTCGCGGCGTCGGAATTTCACCACGCCCTCGACCTGGTGCAACTCGCGCGCGAGGTGGGCGAGTTCTCGATCGGCGTGGCCGCGCACCCGCTGGGGCACCCGCGTTCGCCCAGCCGCGAGAGCGACCGACGTCACCTGGCCGAGAAGCTCACGTTGGCCGATTTCGCGGTGACGCAGTTCTTTTTCGAGCTCTCAGATTGGACCACTCTGGTGAGCGAACTTGCGGCCCTTGGCGTCATTAAGCCGGTGCTGCCGGGCATTATGCCCGTGACGACCCTGAGCGGCGTGACGCGCATGGCGCAGATGGGCGCGGTCGTTCCCGCCGCGTTGATGTCACGCCTGGAGAGGGCCCATGAGCGGGGTGGGCCCAACGCGGCGCGTGACGAAGGCGTGCGTGCGGCGAGCGAACTCTGTGAGCAACTACTCGACGCCGGGGCGCCCGGGCTTCACTTTTACACCCTGAATCGCTCGACGGCGACCCGCGAGATTCACGAGTCGCTCTTTGGCCCCGACGGCGTCCGGCGGGGCTAATTCGTCGATCGGGGCGAGATTTTTTACGTCGTAGGATGGTCGATATGGCTGACATCATCACAACAAACGCCGATGGCGTACTGAACGTATCTGACAATCCCATCATCCCCTTCATCGAGGGTGACGGTACCGGAGTCGACATCTGGCCCGCGGCGCAACTCGTCATGGACACCGCCGCCAAGAAGTACGGCAAGACCATCGCCTGGAAGGAAGTCCTCGCCGGAGAGAAGGCGTTCAAGGAGACCGGCTCCTGGTTGCCCGACGAGACCGTCGAGACGTTCCGTACGCACCTCATCGGCATCAAGGGACCCCTCACCACGCCCATCGGGGGCGGCATGCGCTCACTCAACGTGGCGCTGCGCCAGATCCTCGACCTCTACGTGTGCTTGCGCCCGGTGCGCTGGTTCCAGGGAGTACCTTCGCCGGTGATCCACCCCGAATGGGTTGACATGGTGATCTTCCGTGAGAACACCGAGGACGTCTACGTCGGCATGGAACTCGAAGCCAACACCCCCGAGGCCGAGAAGCTACGTAGTTACCTGCACGACACGTTCGGTTGGGACATCCGTGACAATGCGGGTATCGGCGTCAAGCCGATTTCGAAGTTCGCGTCGGAGCGACTGTTGCGCGCCGCCTTCAAGTACACCGTTGAGCACAATCGCAAGTCGGTGACCCTCGTGCACAAGGGCAACGTCCAGAAGTACACCGAGGGCTATTTCATGAAGCTCGGCTATCAACTGGTGCGCGACGAGTACTCCGACACCTTCGTTGGCTGGGACGATTGCGGCGGCGACCCGGGCGACAAGATCCTCGTCAAGGACGCCATCGCCGACATCGCCCTTCAGCAGGTCCTCACGCGACCCAAGGAGTACGACGTCATCGCCACGACGAACCTGAACGGCGACTACCTGTCCGACGCACTGGCCGCGCAGGTGGGCGGCATCGGTATCGCGCCGGGCGCCAACATCAACTACACCACGGGCCACGGCATCTTCGAGGCCACCCACGGAACTGCGCCCAAGTACGCCGGCCAGGACAAGGTGAACCCTGGTTCGGTGTTGCTCTCAGGGGTCTTGATGTTCGAGCACCTGGGCTGGCAAGACGCGGCCAACGACATCATCCGCGCCATGGAGGCCACCATCGCCGAGAAGATCGTGACCTACGACTTTGCTCGACTGATGGACGGCGCCACCGAAGTGAAGTGTTCTGAATTCGGCGCCGCCATCGCCGAGCGTATTTAATTACCCCCCAAGGAGAATCATGACCACCCCCGTCCACGTCACCGTCACCGGCGCCGCCGGTCAGATCGGCTACTCGTTGTTGTTCCGCATCGCGTCGGGTCAATTGCTCGGTCCCGACACGCCCATCGTTTTGCGTCTGCTCGAGATCGAGCCGGCGATGAAGCCCTTGCAAGGGGTCGCCATGGAACTCGACGACTGCGCGTTCCCACTGCTCCGCGATATCGAGGCCACGAGCGACCTGGACCACGCGTTCACCAACACGTCGTGGGCGCTACTCGTTGGCTCCATTCCGCGTAAGGCGGGTATGGAGCGTGGTGACTTGCTCAACGTGAACGGCGGCATCTTCAAGCCCCAGGGTCGAGCGATCGCGGCGAACGCCGCAAATGACGTGCGCGTCCTGGTGGTGGGCAACCCCTGTAACACGAACTGCCTCATCGCTCGTTCGAACGCGCCGGAAATTCCCGCGGATCGTTGGTTCGCGATGACGCGCCTCGATCAGAACCGTGCGGAGACGCAACTCGCGAAGAAGGCCGGCGTACCGGTGTCCGCGGTGAAGAATCTCGCCATCTGGGGCAACCACTCGGCCACTCAGTTCCCAGACTTCGCGAACGCGACGCTCGGTGGCGTCGCCTCGCCCGAGGTGATTTCGGACCATGACTGGCTTCGCGGTGACTTCATCACCACGGTGCAAAAGCGCGGTGCGACAATCATCGAGGCGCGCGGTGCCAGTTCTGCCGCATCGGCCGCTAACGCCGCCATCGATACCGTCGTGAGTCTGACCACACCCACCGCCGAAGGCGACTGCGCCTCGGTCGGTGTGACGTCGAGTGGACAATACGGTGTGCCCGAAGGTCTGACCTTTGGCTTTCCCATTGTCGTCGACGGCAAGGGCGAGTGGTCGGTAAAGGACAACTTTGACATCGACGAGTTCGCCGCCGCGCGCATCAAGGTCACCACCGATGAGCTGCTGGCCGAGCGCGAAGACGTGCGGGCGCTGGGACTCGTATAGCTTTCGTTTGCGCGAATCTACCATCGGCGCGAGATTTACTTCTGTAGTGACACTGGTCTGCGAACACGGCGATTGACAACAACTCAATGCGCCGCAGGACGCCACTTCGTCCAACTGTTACGTCGGAACTTTTCGTACCGCCGTCAAATGTCGAGATCGGCAACGCCCGTTCGCTAGGTGTTATCCTCCCTCTTCAACGCACGGAACCGGGGGAACTCATGTTTACAGCTGCAGCCGTATCAACGGGTGGTGCGGGCGCGGGAGTTCTCATCGTTGTGGTTCTTATTTTGGCGATTCTCTACTTCATTCCGACCATTGTCGCGACGAGTCGAAAAGTCACGAATACGGGTTCCGTATTCGTGATTAACCTCTTGCTGGGATGGTCGCTGATTGGTTGGGTCGTGGCGCTCGCGATGGCGGTGAAGTCCAAGACGCCCCAGGTGGTAGTGGTGACCTCACCAAACGCACTTCCGGCGTGCGCCAAGTGCGGCGTCGGTTTGACTCCTGGCCAGCAATTTTGTCCGAGTTGCGGTTCGCCCCGTCTGACATCCAGCTAGTTGTGTCCTTCGACGTAACTCTTATTGGCGCCGGACAACGCAGCGGCATGCCCGCATCGTTCAATCTCGTCGGAGCCCGTGCGTGTCGCCAGATCTGTTGCGTCAGGCCGACGCAGGTTTCGACGGTCGTAGGACTCGACCAGGTCGACTGGGAATGCCGGACTCAGTGACGTGGCCGGCTACTCCGTCACCCCCTCTGGCGTCGAAACTGGGAATTCGAAGTGACTCAACGTTAGTGATTCTTGGGGTGACGTCGGAATTCTCGGTTGACCCTCCTTCGGCGGTGATCGTGCGCCGCCGCGTTCGTTTGGCGTAAGGGGAATCGGTAGTAACGCAGTGGATTTTGTACGTCGTTATTCTCTCCTCGAGTTCCTTGAGCGGCAATTGTCAGTCGAGTGAGGTACTGGCTATGGTTCGGTATACACCCTTTAGTTTGGGATTGATGGGCGCGAGAGGCGACCAAAAGGAGTGACGTCATGGAGATCATTCGAAATCCCGATGGGAGCCTGGTCGTACCAATTCCAGAGGGTCGACATCATGACGGTGACGACGCGGCCGTCGTTCCCAGCGGTGACGGAACTGAGGTGACCGCTGAACCGACGACTCGAGTGTTGCATCCTGGTGAAGGAGGCTACAGCGAGGCTCTCGCCGAATGGGATCTTCAACAAAATCCCGATCGCGCGCCCGCCGTCTCGACCGCGAGTGGGCGAGAAGAGGCGATGAACGTCGTGCACACTCTCGCTGAATCGCCGAACCATGATGTCGTCGGTGCGCTCAAAGACGTCACTGACTCCGAAGCGAGCGGCGAAGCCTTGCGACACGTCCTGATTGGAGGAACCCACTCGGTCGAGGCCTTTTCCGAAGAGGTGGCAGAAGCCGAAGGCGGCGAACCACTCCCGGCCCACCAGATGACGAAGATCATCGGCGAAGTTCTCGCCGAGTTGGACAAATAGTCGACCCGTCCTTTCGTAGCCCGACTCGGTGGCGATCCGACGATTGACCTTGAGATGAGGTTCCGCGGGGCGCCCACATTCAAGGCGCTGTCGCAGAAGAGTATCGCCCGGTGTGAACGTGGCGACCCCTATGACCACTTGGCCGATCGCGTGTGCCGTACGACCCGTCGTCGAGCCTCGTTGGCGATTGCTGACGCGGTGTCCCGCTTCGACACCCTGAGTCGAGGACGTCACACTTCGGCCCCACGAATCTATTCGTGAACCCAGTGTTCGTATGGGCCGTCACGAACGTCATTGACCGACGTGAGTCAGCAGTGGTCTACTTCGCAACGATCTGGTCCAGTGAGAAAGGAATTGAATAAATGGAGGACGGAAGAGCCAGCGTCAGTGCGATGGGGAGCGCCGTACTGCGGGCCGCTCACGTATGGGAAGACACGCCTCCGTGGGTCATTCAGGACACTGAGTCGGTCAAGTTATTGACCGATGTTGAGATCGCCAGAATGAAAAGTTCGATGATTAATTGGCCCAGGGAAGTTCGAGCGGGATTTCGCCTCACGCACGCCGTGCGAACTCGCGTCGCCGAAGACGTGGCGATTCTGCAAATGCAGTCGGGCCGAAGTAATTACGTGATTCTTGGTGCGGGTCTCGATTCGTTCACCTGGAGGCACCCCGCGGCCGCAAACCTTCGAATTTTTGAAGTGGACCATCCCGCGACTCAGGGTTGGAAGAGGAAGGCAATGGAACGGGCGGGTGTGTTGGAACCGCCGAACGTCACCTACGTCGCAGCTGATTTTTTGAAGAACCGCATTCAAAATCTTCACCTCCCTTCACTCGCAACTTGGAATTGGCTCGGGGTGACGATGTATTTGAAGAAAATCGACACGTCTCACGTGCTTCGCGAGATTGCATCAATGGACTCAGGTACGGTCCTCGTGGCCAACTTCCTACTCGCGCCGGAGGAACGAAGTGATCTGGGAAACGCCCTTCAGTCGGTGGCGAAGAGAGTTCTCGACACCGTGGGGGAGCCGGTGCTGGCTTCGTATACAAGAAGTGAGGTCGAGTCACTTCTCGCAGATTCGGGTTTCTCTTCGTTCGAACTACTCGACTCCGACGCCCTCTCGGAGAAATACCTCAGGGGGCGAGACGATTTGCTTCTACCCTCGTCCACGGTCATTGCCGTCGCGACGGTCTAGTTCGACCACCCTTCGACCATTGACGTTGATTCGGTTTCTCGGGCAAGAGCCAGATGGTGCCTAGCGTGGAGAATCTTTCTTGACAAGCATTCGTGCGTGCACTCGGGGGTGGAATCCCAGGTGGGAGGTCGTACGCGTCAGTCCTTCTGCTCGGCTCTCGCTTGACGTTTCGCCACCGGAGCCGACATAATCGCTGCACTGTTAGGCCCAACACAACTGTCAAGCGAAATCGTCAGGCTTTCGATATGCTCACGAAATCTGACTGCAATGTACCGAGTCAGAGTGGACCGTAAGGGGCAATCGTGAGCGATGTGTCAAAGAATTCGTCCTTCTCATTTGAGATGAAACGTTGGTCCCCTCCTGAGCGGACGACAGCCATCGCAACTCTCGTGCTTCTCATTTCACTCTTTCTTCCGTGGTACACGTACCGCTTCGCCCTTGGCTCCGTATCGGTGGACGGTCTGTGGCACGGCTGGATGGATCTCACATTGATTCTGTGCTTGGTCATCCTGGTGTATTTGGGGATGCGTGCGGGATTCAGCGAAATGCCGCTGAGGATGCCGATCACGGGTGAGCAGTTGTTACTGGTCGCGTCGGTCGTGAATCTGGTGTTATGTGTGCTTGCCTTCCTTGACAAGCCGGGCGGGCTTGGAGTCACGGGAGTCGGTTGGGGTTTCGGTGCCTTCGTTGGTCTTATCGCGGCGATCATCGCGGCCATCCCCCTTGGGCTACCGGCTTTACAAGCCCGACGCAGGTAACGGTCAACTAGACAGACGGTGGCGTCCAGTTCCTTCGTTCGCGTCGAACTGGGGACGTCCAAGTTGAGTGGACCAGTGTCCGCCCCGAAATGGAATCGGTCCACGGGGTCTCCATTCCCGTGATGCTGCCACGCGTCACTTGCCACCAGCACAATTTTTGATCTCGTGAGCGTTCAATCATCGCCTAGCTACATCAGGAATCTCGGCGCCGGGCGCCTGACGTGGACAAAGTATTTCATTCGCGTCACCAAAAAATTGCGTATGTTGCGGCGCGATCACGGCTTGTTCGGACAAAGTGGGAGGGTACACGTCGCGAGGAGGACAAATGCGAATCTGGTCCCAGAAGCCACCGCTCCGTCCGGTGTCGCCGCTCGCGGAATACCAGTACGACGTTCGTCCCGTCTCCGCCATTCGTCGCGAGACCCTGAATTTCGAACTGTCCCCCGAACCGGGCTACGGAGTCAGCGACGCGCCCCGACGCACGAATCTTGGCTGAACCGTCCGCGTCGGAATTCTCGATAGGAGGAATGTCGTGGTGGTGAGGCGCACTTCGGGTAGTCGATTCCGACTCAGTGCGACCCGCCTGTCGTGTCAGGCGGAGCGAGCCTTTTTGCTCAACGACGCGGGTGCCGTAGCATGAAAATATGAACATTATCGTGACTTCACTTAAGGGTGGCGTGGGCAAGTCAACGTCCTCGATCTACTTATCGGCAGCGGGAGTCGAGCGGGGATACGACCCGGTTACTCTGATCGACGCCGATCCCCAGGCGTCTTCGGCCGAGTGGCTGGAGTTGTGGCCAATGGCTGGAGTAGCGGTCGTGGAGGCGCCGTCGGAACGCACGGCCACCAGGGCGATTGGTCGCGCCGAGGGATTGAGCATCGTGGACACGCCACCCGGAAACGAGCGAATTACGCAGGCCCTCGTGGCGTTGGCCGACGCTGTCGTCGTGCCGACGCGCGCGGGGGGAGTGGAGTACTCGAGGGTCCAGGCGACGCTCGAACTAGTGCCGTCGGGGGTCCCGCGAGGCATCGTTATTTGCGCCGCGCGACTCGGTACGAATGATTTGGACGCCGCCATTGCCTGGTGGAAGGAACAGAAGGTCGAAATTTGGGGCGTGATTCCCGAGCGCGTGAGTATCGCTGCCGGACCCGAGGCGCGACTGAGTCGCGACGGTCTCGAGGGCTACGACGCGGTTCTGGGTCGCGCGCTACGAGGGTGGAAGTAACTCACCACGGCGTGATTTCGTCGCACCTCGATTGAGCCCGTCACGCCGGAAGCGATCAGGCGACGAATTACCGTGGGTGACTCGCGACGGGTCCGTCCCAGGACCACTTGGGTACCGACCGGCCGACCGTGACGTCGTCACTTGAGTGCGGGTATCTGGACATCATGTGCGTGGCCCAACGAAAATAGTTGATGAGCGTGGTTCGCAAGCGAGGGTCCTCGGGCAGTCGCGCGTCGTGCGGGGCGTGAGCGAAGCAGACCCGCGCTACTTCGTCCATTTCGACGTGCTCTCCCTTACCCGAGTGCATTCGAACCACGTTGCTTTCGTCGCCTAATAGCGCGGAGAACGTACTGGGGCCGCCGAGCGCCTCAGACCAGTAAGCGGCGAGCCGCTCGCGGTGGTCGGAGCGAAAGCCGTGACAGAAGGCGTGACTGACGATCGGGTCGGCGAGACATCGATCGTGCCACGCCGCCGCCAAGTCCAACATGGCGATGCTACCGCCCGCGGCATCAACGACTGATTGCGTCGCGGCGTCGATTCCACAATCGTGAATTGCCGGTATTGCCAGTACGATTCCTCGGATGAACCAGGACCATGCTCACAAATTTGCGCGTGAATGGGTTGAGGCATGGAATGCCCACGATCTCGAATTGATCCTCACGCACTTCACCGATGACGTGGTTTTCACGTCACCGGTTGCCGAGAAAATCGTGCCGGGTAGCGAAGGAGTTATTCGAGGTAAGTCGGACCTGCGCGACTACTGGCGCGAGGGGCTGCGCCTGATTCCCGATTTACGTTTTGAGGTCATCGGGGTCTATCGAGGCATTGACGCAATAGTGATTCACTACCGTAATCAGAACAATCGGCTCGTCTGTGAGGTTCTCTTTTTCCGAGACGATCTGGTCGAGCGAGGACTGGGCACCTATCTCGAGAACCCCTCCCCAGCGGCGTAAATCGTCATGGCGCGCCGTAGCGTTTCAGCACTTGAGGGCGCCCGTCGGTTATGGCTCCCACGTCGCGTCAATTCCGCGAACATCGCCATCGTCATCGCGCAGGACGTCCGAGAGCACGAATCTACG
>DATCEX010000021.1:0-22719 GCA_036509795.1 Acidimicrobiales bacterium | reverse complement strand
CGAGGTTCCGGCCTCGCATACGTAGTCCCGGGTCAACGAATCCTGTAGTAACACGACCGATTCGCGCCTCCACACCCGTTTTTCCTATTCAGCGGCGCTATCTAGCAGTGTCGTGTGCCCATCATCTCCGGAAGTCCGGTCTGCGGGGATCATCGTCGAACCGATCGGTTCTGCGACGACCGCCAGCGTCGAGTCCGGCGAGTCGTCCTCGTCACCGCTCGTGGCGTCAGCGTTCCCCTCGTCCGGGCGGGTGACGGGTGAGTTCTTGCGCCGACGCCGCGTGAAGGGAAGCCACGTCGCGGCCATCACGAAGAAGGCGACCACGGCCAAAGTACCGGCGGCGTCCTCGTGGGCCGGCAAGAATTCGTAGCTGACCGTCGACATACCCGCGGGCACTTTGATGGTTTGGTTGAGCCCGTTGGTGGTGGTGATGTTGGTCGCGACACCATTGACGCGGGCGCTCCAACCGGTCATGGACAATTCAAGTCGCGTCAGCGTGGTCGCACTCGGGCAGTCAACACTGACGTGGTCAACGGTCTCGTTGGACACGACGCACGTCGTGAGCGCGGTGGAATAGAAATTGGCGGCGTGCGGAATACGAAAGAGTTCGCTGTGCGCGTCGGCCACGAGGGGAGTGAGTCCCAGTGCCAGGAGGGCGGGGGCGAGGGGCTTGCGTGGTACCAAGAGGTACTCGACCCCGAGCGATTCGTAATTGCCGATGTGCGCCGCCAACTCATCCTCGCTGGCGACGGTGAAGGGCAGGGTGTACAACCTCGGGTTACCGAGCGACGGCGCCAAGCTGGAGTTGATGTAGTTCGTAAAACTCGTCGGGAGAGGCAGGTCCACGGCGTTGATTTCGTTGAGACCGTACTGGGTCCCCCAGTTAGGGGTCAGGACGCCGAGGGACACGAATCGATTGAGACCTTCATGTTGTTCCAAGTAATCAATCGAGCCGGTGGCGATCGTGATCGACGAGGGACTACGAAAGGTCGGCAGGGCGAAGAAGATCATGGACTCACAGGTCATGACGGCCACGGCCATAATTAAAAATGTCCGACCCGACACGTAGCTCAGCGCGTATCCCAGCACCGCGAGCGCCACGAAGGGCAAGATGATCATCGCGCTGACCGCGATGATCAAGCTCCCGCGGACGTGGCCTCCGAGGGGTGAGACGAGCGCTACTCCGGCCAGAGCAACGGCGAAGACGCCGCCGGCCGCCCATTTGGCGACGGTGCGCTGGGCCGTGTACTCGACGATGTCACTCAAGCCGAGAACGGCGAGCACGATCACCGCGAATTCGGTCGTCGGCCAGATGTAGCGCGCGAATCCGACGGCGCCCATCTCGGGAATGAGGTTCCACAGGTGTCGGACTTCAAGAAAGTTCAACACTCCCGCCAGCACCGCCGCCACCCAGCCGAGCAGAAACCACCGCAGGGGGCGAAGGCGCGGACCCACGACGCCGACCACCGCGAAGACGGCGACGGACGCCGTGAAGTAGCCCAGGAGATTATTGGGGGTCGCGCTCGAACCGCCGAATAGCGCGCCGCCGAGGTAGGGATCGACAAGGAGAGGCAACGTGTGCGCCGGCGTCGTGGCGATGCTGAGGCCGTGTGCCGCGTGGGCGCCGATGTCGGCGTCCTTGACGAAGTCGACGAACGAAACGAGGATGGGCGCCGAAAGACAGATTCCCACTAGACCGCCCAGGCCGAGGTGGCGCAGTGCGACGAGCCGATGCGGCCGTTCGAGCGAGAAGATACGGGTGATTGCCCACCCGGCGGCGAGCAACCCGTCCAGGTACGCCATTTCGGGAAACCCGGCGTAGATCGAGAGCGCAATGGCGATTGCCATGACGGTCCAGCCCGCTCGTTGATCGTGTCGCGTGCGGTCCAGGACTATCTCGATGCCCAGAATCAACATGGGCAAGAACGCAACGGGATTGATCGCGGCGTTACCGATCCACGCGAACGTACCGTTCAGTGCGAACAACACACCGGCCAAGGTGGCCAACGTGGGCCCGACTCCCAGGCGCCGCACGAGGAAATACGTGCACACCCCGGTAATGATCTGCAGCGAGAGATGAAACAGCATCAATCCGGCGGGGAAAACGAAGAGCACGACGAGGGGAAACAGGGCGGCGGCTTGCATCTCGCCGGCCAGAGGTTGACCCATTCCTTCGAAGTAGTTCCACCACGGAATGTGTCCGTGCAACCAGTCCATCGCCGCGAGATGGCCCAGGGGCTGGGTGATGAAACCCACGTTCGGGTCGACCGTCGGGATGCCACAGGTCCAGGCGCACGCGCGCGACGAGATGGACGCGGTCCACCAAATGGGGCTGGATTCGTAGCCGAAGAAGATGAAGGCACCGTTGGCCACGATGACGGCGAGGATGATCAGAGTGATCGAACGAAAAGAGTCCGACGCGCGTCGAGCCGCGAGCCACGATGTCACGGCAGAAGTCACCGGTCTATCGTAGTGAGACGCTCGACGTCGACGGCGTCACGCGGTGGGCACTGAGTGCTCGTGATACCGCTGTCCTTACCCACGTTCTCGAATCTTCTCGTCAGGCCGCCGACAAGTCCTCGAGGAGCGAGTCGATGAGTGAGCCAAAGGCATGGCGCAATGGCTCGTTGGGAACTCGTGCCAATGAGGCGTGACCTTGAGTCAGGTAGTCGCGGGCCGCGGCGATCGTTTGCGCCACGCCGTCAGTGGCGACCACCAGTTTGCGCGCCTGCTCGCGTTCGTCGTCGTTCAACTCCTTGCCCAAGATGCTGCGAAGTTCCAACCCAATGACGGGATCGCGCAGCGCGAAGAGCGTCGGAAGGTTGTAGATTCCGACCGCGAGATCTTGACCAGCGGGCTTGCCGAGTTGATAGTCGACGGCCGTCAGGTCCAAGATGTCGTCTCGAAGCTGGAACAACATGCCAAAAATTCGACCGAATTCGCTGAGCGCGTCGATGTGTTCGCCGCTGAATCCCGCCGTCATCGCTCCCATTCGGCAACTCGAGGACATGAGCGACGCGGTCTTTCCCTCGATCGTCTCGAAGTAATCCTCCGGGGTTCGATCGACCGAGAAAACTGCGCTCACTTCGGAGATCTGGGCACGCGTCAAGCGCATGAGAGTGTGCGCGAGCAATTTCGCGAATTCGGCACCGAGGTCGGCCGCAATACCGGCGGCTCGAGCCATTAAATAGTCCCCCGCGGTGATCGCGATCAAGTTGCCGTAACGAGCGTTGACGGTATCAACGTGGCGGCGATCCTCCGCTTCGTCCAATACGTCATCGTGATAGAGCGACGCGAGGTGCGTCAACTCCAGGGCGACCGCACCGAGGAGATCCTCCTCGGTGGCCGCTCGCGTGCCGCCCGTGGCGGAGCAAATGGCCAGTAGGGGTCGCAAATACTTACCGCCGGCGTCAATAAGGTGCGTGGCGACCGAGTCGAGAAATTCGTCATCGACGAGAACGGATTTGGCGAGCAATGCCTTAAATCGCACGAGATCGGCTTCAACGAAGGGCAATCGCAGTCGATCGATCGGATTCACTCTCCTAATCTAGACGAAGCGTTTCTGGGTTCTCGAGCGAGGTCGAGGTCCGTTGTGCGACTCCCTCAGCAGTCGTCTTCGTCTACGAGCAACTCAAAAAACGTCCCGGTGAGCCCGTCGCTAGGGGATCGCGATGTCGTCAGTCTCGACCACGAGCGCTCACGTGATGCGACGTCGATCCCGGTGGTGCCAGCTCGCCGTATTCAATCGCAACGATTGAGCGCCGCCCACGAACCACGTCAGGTGCACGGCGTTTTTTCTCATCCAGGAGGAAGCACACGTCACGTTGAATCGAGAGATCACCGCATAATTGAGCACTCCGGCCACGACGCCCCAGACGAGGGCTGACGTATGCTCGACACCGTCGACGCCTGGTGCGACGAAAGCTGCGGCGACGAGACCCATGCTCAAAAGGAGCGCACTTCGGTTCATTCTGACGGTGACCAGCAAACACGCTCCTACTGCGGTGGTCGCCGCCGACGGACCAGTGTCGAGAACGTGAACCAACGCGGCCGTCATTCCAAAGACGTGGCCGTGCACCGACTCCAATAAGACTCGCGCCAGGAGTGTTGAACCGACGTGACCCACGGACGCCACGATGATCGTCAGCCAACGACCGAGTATCAACTCGCCCAGGCCGATCACTACCAGGAGTTGAGCGCACGCCGCCCAGAAGGGCAAGTAGGTGGTCGGCATGAAGAGCGACATGGGTAGTCGTGCCAATTCACTCATTAGAGGAAGTGCCGCAGACACGTCGCCCGATCGCCAGAGTTCGGGGCGCAGAACATGAAAATGCAAGAACGCTGTCACCAGTGCGGATGAGATTGCCATGGCGACGCCGAGCCAAGGACGCGCGCCATTCGACAATCGGTACCGCGCGAGACTACCTAGTCGAAGGAATTCTCCCGCGAGGGGAAACTTGGGAGTCGGGGTCGTGCGCGGTGTGAGATTCTTTTCAAGACTTGCGCCCCTCATTGTCGGGACGTTACCAGCGCGCTCCGACTTTCGCACGCTCCACCTTTGACAATAGTCACGAGCGCGATCTCGAGTTGACGGTTGTTAGGCGCTCCGGACAATGACGTCGGCACTACCGGCCGAGCGCAACGAATTCATCCATCAATTTCGTCAGTTACTTGCGGTGCAGAGGACTCTCGGCGCGTGACGTGGTCGCGGGACAATCGACGGGTGTCAGCTACCTAACGGTTCATTAGTGCGCGCAAGGACTCGCGCAGCGAACCCATCGTGGCGATGACTGCGGTGGGTTCGTAGCCGCAGTGCGCCATACAGTTCTCGCAGCGCTCGTCGCGACCACGACCGTAGGCGGACCAGTCCGTAGTTTCTACCAACTCCTTGTAGCTCGTGGCGTAGCCGTCCGCCATGAGATAGCAAGGTCGCTGCCAACCGAAGATCGAGAAACTCGGAATACCCCAGGCCGTGCACTGAAAGTCACGTTTGCCCTCGAGGAAGTCGAGGAAGAGAGGGGAGTGATTGAGGCGCCACTTCTTGCGACGTCCGTCGGCGAAGGCGCCCTTGAACAGTTCGCGGGTCTGTTCGACACCGAGGAAGCCGTCTTGATCGGGGGCCTTCTCGTAGGCGAACGCGGGGGAGATCATCATGGCGTCGACCTTGATATCGTCGTTCAAGAAGTCCAGGACGTCACGCACCGTCTTTGGCGCGTCGGTGTTGAAGAACGTTGAGTTCGTCGTGACGCGAAAGCCCTTGGCCTTCGCGGCCTTGATCGCCGACACCGCCTGGTCGAAAACGCCGAAACGGTTGACCGCGAGGTCGTGGCGTTCCTGCAGTCCGTCCATGTGAATGACCCACGAGAAGTACCGCGACGGCGTAAATTTTTCCAGACGGCGTTCGAGAAGCACGGCGTTCGTGCATAGATACACGTAGACCTTGCGCTTGATCAGTTCTTCTACCATCTCGGCGATCTGGGGGTGCAGGAGCGGCTCACCTCCGGCGATGGACACCATTGGTGATCCCGTCTCTTCGACCGCCTTGATCACGTCTTCGACCGACAGTCGTTGGCGCAGCACGTCGGTGGGGTGTTGAATCTTGCCGCAACCGGGACACGAGAGATTACACGCGAAGAGCGGTTCGATCTCGATGATGAATGGATAGTACTTTGTCCGCTTAATTCGGTGCTTCATGAGGTAAGTACCGATACGCAGATTCTGACGCAGGGGAACGGCCATTACCGCACCCTAGCCGGAAGAGGAAAACGAACGTTCTCTTGCGCGACAATTTCTTCACTGAGGTTCACGGGACCGAGCGAGGAGATCGCCTCGATCACGTCCTGGACGAGCAGGTCGGGCACCGAGGCGCCCGAAGTAATGCCAATGCTCCTCACGGAGGTCAACCAGCCCAACTCCAATTGCGTCGCGTCTTCGATTAATTCAACGCGACAGCCCTCGCGCTGGGCCACTTCGACGAGTCGTGCGGTATTGGAGGAATTCGATGATCCTACGACGAGCAGCAAGTCGCATCGATGAGCAATGGAACGAACGGCGTCTTGACGGTTCTGCGTGGCGTAACAGATGTCGTCGGAGCTCGGAGCCACGATCTGGGGATATTTGGCGCGAAGGGAGCTGATAATTTCGGCCGTTTCGTCCGTGGCGAGCGTCGTCTGGGTGAGATAGGCGATCGGGTGGTGCCGATCAAAGTCGAGATGGGCGACGTCGTGTACCGACGCCACGATTCGAATACGCTCAGGCGCCTCACCAAAGGTCCCTTCAACCTCCTCGTGGGTCGCGTGGCCGATGAGCACGATGTTGTAGTCCTGGGAGGCGAAACGGCGCGCTTCAGCGTGGACTTTCGACACGAGGGGACAGGTCGCGTCGATCACACTTAAGTCACCCCGCTCAGTTGCCTGGCGGCGAACTTCCGGCGACACCCCGTGCGCCGCGAGCACCACGACGGCTCCGTCAGGGACCTCGCTGATCTCCTCCACGAAGATGGCGCCTCTTCGCTCCAGGCCGCGAACGACGTGGAGGTTGTGCACGATTTGGCGACGAACGTACACCGGTGCACCGAACTGGGTGATCGCGCGCTCCACAGTCTCAATGGCCCGCTCGACCCCCGCACAAAAAGAGCGCGGCGACGCGAGGACGACCTCGTGCTCCCCGCAGGCGCGCGCCCATCTCTCCAATGGCCCGCGAGCTGATGACAGCGAGCCGAGGGCGCGCAGCCCCCCAAAGACGGGTCCTCGGGTGGCGGTGTCGGAGATGGAGCGGATGACGGCCAACGGGTTGTTCGGTAGGTAGTCCATCACCCACGACGACTCCATATCGACTGCGAGTGCCCCAGTGGCGGCTAGGTTCTCACGTTCCTTGGCCGGCACATACTTGGGTGACGTCACGACGGGACCGGTATGTACCGCAAAACGTGAGCGCTTGAACTCCGCCCCGAGCATCGCGGCACCGGGCAGGGTCCGAGACGTGCTCGATTCGGTACTGCGTAACTCACTGGCAATGATCAAGTCGCCCGGGACGAGTTGCGATGCGAGGGCTCCCGCCACTCCGACGAGCGCGACCGCCGTGCGTTCGTCGAGGTGAGCGGCGAGTTTCTCGCCGGCTTGCTGGGCACGGTTTCGCCCAGAACCAATGATCGTGTCCGCCCCGCCGTAGGCAATCGACTCGATGCGCAGCGGCGAGAGGACCTGGAGATTAGCCGTTCGAATCACCTCGCTTCATGTAACGGCCCAGTGCCATTAGCGGGAACACCAGCCGGTATAAGTGGTAATTGATATAGAAGTTACCGGGAAAGCCCGTCCCGGTGAACCATGGTTCGTCCCACGAGCCGTCGTCGCACTGGGTCTCCACAAGATAAGCGGCACCGCGATTGGTCGATTCTGAGTATTCGCCAGCCGCTAGCAGTCCGATAAGGGCCCAACCGGTCTGTGACGCGGTGGAGGGACCGCAGCCCCGGTACGAGGGCTCACGGTACGAACGAAGGTCCTCGCCCCAGCCACCGTCATCGTTTTGGTGTTGTTCCAGGAAGGCCACCGCTCGACGGATGGCGGGGTGATTCGTCGGAACGCCCGCCGCCACGAGTCCGGGGATCGCGGCACCGGTGCCGTAGATGTAGTTGGCTCCCCAGCGCCCGAACCAGGAGCCGTCCGCTTCTTGGGCGTTGAGCAACCACGCGATGCCGCGCTGCACCGAGCCCTTGGCGTGTTCGCGTCCGGCGAGGGCTTCGAGGACGTGGGCCGTGACGTCGGCACTCGGGGGATCGATCAACTCGCCGAAGTCGCAGAAGGGAAGTTCGCGACACAACGTACGCACATTGTCGACGTCAAAGGCGGCCCAGCCACCGTCTCGCGACTGCATTCCTTCAATCCACGCCAAACCACGCCGCTCGGCGTCTAGCGTCGTCTCCGTCGTGCGAGTCAGCGCCAAGACGACTTCAGCGGTGTCGTCAATATCGGGATACGAGTCGTTCTGGAATTCAAAGGCCCACCCACTCGGCTGAAGGTTGGGTCGGCGAACGGACCAGTCGCCGCGGACGGTGATTTCCTGGCCGACCAAGTAGTGCGAGGCCGAGCGCAAGACGGGGTCCTCGGGGGACAGTCCCGCGTCAGCGAGTGCCGTCACGGCCAGGGCGGTGTCCCATACGGGTGACTGACAGGCCTCGAGACGTCGACCCAATTCATCTTCGATGGTGAAACTGTCGAGTCCCGCGATGCCCGCCTTCATCACGGGATGGTCGAGGGCGTAGCCCTGGAGTCGCAGGGCAATCAGTGAGTAGACCCACGGTGGCTGAATGCCGCCCCACGAGCCGTCCGCCTCTTGACGTTGCACAATCCAACGTTCGGCTCGGCGAAGCGCGATTCGACGTAAGAACTTGACCGGGTGGCGCTCGTACTTGTGCAACAGCACGTCGAGCGCTTCGAATCGTCCCGCCCACGTGGAGAGCGAATGTCGCGGTGCGGGCGCGACGCCGGACTTTAACTCCTCGACCTTGAAGTTGAGGTTGTGCGTCGGGCGATGCGCTCCCACGATGGTGAGAGCCACCACCGTCTGGCGAGCCCAGCAAGCAAAGTTGTAGATATTGAGAGGCAGGTGAGGGCTCAGGTAGATGAGTTCTGGCGGCATGACTGGCAGATCACTCCACGGCCACAGGTCGAACGTCGCGAGCCAGATCCTGGTGAAGACGCGACTATTTTCGATGCCGCCCTCGGCGATGATGAAGCGCTGGGCGCGTTGGAGGTGGTCGTCATCGGCAGAGTCGCCAGCCAGGCGCAGCGCGACGTACGCCTCGATGGTCGTCGAGAGATCGCCGGGTCCCCCGTAGAAATTCGCCCACGTCCCGTCCTCGCGCTGGCGCGAACGGATCCACTTGGCGGTGGCGGCGGTTTGTACTGGCGTGCGGATTTGCAGAAATTCGCGTAAGAGGAGATCTTCGGCGTCGATTGACACGTTGGTTTCGAGTTCGCCCTTCCACCAGCCCTCAGGGTCTTGAAGTGAAATGAGCGCGTCCACGGCGTTCTTCAGTGAGTTCTTGACGTCGCGGTCGAACGACGGCGACGGCGGCTCGTGGCCTTCCGCGTCGGGTCCGTCGGGCGCGTCGAAGGCGTCGTGGCGATCCAGGTCGGTCACTTATCCCTCTCGATCACGTAACGAGCGATCACCGTGAGCTCGGCGCGCGCCGAGCTCGTCAAGGGGGCCTGGTCGAGCGCTGAGATCGCCGCTCGCAGCTCATTTTCGGCCATCTCCAGTGTTTCGTAACGGGCGCCACAATCGTCTAGCAGCACCATTGCCTCAGCGACTTCGGCGTCGGTGAGTTCTTGTTCGCTGGACGAGGCCGACTCGGCGAAGACGTCAAAGCCCTTCGAGTAGGCGATTGAAATCGGCAGGGTCTTTTTGCGTAGTCGAAGATCGTTTCCGACCGGCTTTCCGGTGACGCTGGACTCACCCCAGACGCCGAGCATGTCGTCGGTCGCTTGAAAGGCGACACCGAGGTGGTCGCCGTACTGCGACAGCGCCGTGACGACGTCTGCATCGGCCCCGGCGAGGATGGCGCCGATTGACGCCGCGCAGGCGAGGAGTGCACCGGTCTTGCCCGCCTCCATGC
The DNA here is from genome assembly GCA_036509795.1 of Acidimicrobiales bacterium. Lineage (GTDB taxonomy): Bacteria > Actinomycetota > Acidimicrobiia > Acidimicrobiales > RAAP-2 > RAAP-2. The sequence goes on along the minus strand of DATCEX010000021.1, from coordinate 13,103 downwards.
GGAGACATTCCTCGACCGACAGTGACGGCTGGTCTTCGGAGGCGATGTCTTGGGCTTGCCCCAGAATCATTGCTTGGACGGCGTCAGCGAGACATTGAGCGGCTCGGACGCGTTCCACCGTGGTCTCGTCGAGGAGCAGCTGAAACGCGAGGGTGGAGAGGGCGTCGCCGACGATGATCGCGGGACCGATCCCGTATTTGGCCCACATTGTCGGCTGATGGCGCCGAGTGACGTCGTTGTCAATGATGTCGTCGTGGATGAGCGAGAAGTTGTGCACGAATTCGATAGCCAATGCTCCGACCAGACCCACGTGCTCCTCGGCACCCGCGGCGCTGGCCGAGAGCAGGGCGAGGCACGCTCGCATGTACTTGCCTCCCGTGGCGAGTTGGTGGTTCGCGAGGGGTTGGAGTTCGGGACCCAGTCGTCGGGCCGCGACTTCGAGAGCTGGTTGGACCACTTTCTTAGTCCTCGACAGGATGTCGAGGGCGGTACGTTCATTGTCGTGGGTGGAAAGCGACGTCGGCATTGTCACGATGTTGCCCTTTCACGATGGGGTGCGTCCCCACTATCGGTGCTGGAGATCAGACTCATAACCTTCGCTGCCGCCTCGTTTCCACTTCGCACGGCACCCTCCATGGTGGCCGGCCAACCCGTCGCGCACCACGCACCCGCGAGGAAGAGTCCCGACACCGCGGTCGTTGACGAGGGGCGAAGCGATTCAATCCCCGGCGTCGCTCGAAAAGTTGCGGCGTGCTCTCGCGTGACGACCGCCGACAGGAGCTCGGCGTCGCGCGCTCGCGGCAAGAGCTCGCAGAGCGCTTCAAAGAACTTTGGCACGAGTTCACTGGTTCCGACGCCGATGTACTTGTCGGCGGCTGAGAGTGATATGACCAGACACTGTCCCGACGTCACTCCGCTGGCGTCGGTTCGATCGAAGAAAAACTCGATTGGCGAATCAAGGCACGCAGCCATTGAGAGATCGCTCACCTTTCGATCAAGAACGAAGTGGATGTTAACAATCGGTGATGCACCTAACCGCTCTCCGAGGTCTCGCTCACGGGGTATTGCTCCGAGCATCTCCGCCACCCTAGGCGCAGTGGACACGATTACTGCAGCGAATGCGAGATCTTCGTCTCCGGTGCGCACGGTGATCTCACCGTTGGAACTCGGAACGACTGAGGTTACCGATGAGTTCAGTCGGACCTCGACTCCCGCGTTGCCTAGTGATCTCTCCGCATTCGTCCCGTGCAAGGTCGCCAGGGGCACGATCGACCAACCAACGTCCGCACCATTGGATCGTTCGAGGAAACCCACACGAAACACTTGCGCGGCCAGCGCGAGTGACGACTGATCGGCCGTCACGTTGAGGGTGGGTTGGATGATGAGATTCCAGAGTCGATCGATCGAGCGCTGAGACTGACCATGTTGTCGCAACCAGTCGCCGAAGCTCAGCGTGTCCAGTGTGGGATCGCTCAAGTCGAGACGTCGTATGGCCACGACCGCGCGGACGAGATGAATCCGGTCCCGGATCGACAGGTGCCGGTAGCGAGCTAGTGAGGACGCGAGGTGCAGCGGAGCCGGGAGTCGCGTGCGGGCAATCGAACTAGAGATTCCTCTGGGCGATAATACGGGCATGTCCAAGCGAGGTTGGAGGTAGACCTGTTCGGACGCTCCGAGACGCTCGAGGAGCGCTTGATAGGCCGTGCAGCATCCGAGAAAGACGTGTTGACCGTTATCGAAGGAGAGACCGTCTCGTTCGATGGACGACGTGAGCCCCCCGAGCTGAGGGCGCCGCTCGAAGAGCGTAACGTTGACGCCGGCGTCAACCAGTGCGAGGGCCGCCGAGATCCCAGCGAGACCGCCGCCGACCACCCCGACACGAGTGACGCTCATCAGCGAGCGGCGACCAGGCTACCGATGGCCACGGATATTTTCTCCAACGTCGGCACCGAGACGCGCCCCTGCGTCACGGCGAGCGGGTTGGCCTCGATGCGCACGAGTAGTCGCCGATAGATTCCCGACATCGCCCCCACGCACGCCCGACTTCGCGAATTGAGTAGTGGAAGCAGTTGCAATCCCTCCGCGAACCACAGTTCGGCTCGACCGCATTCGAACGCCACGAGTCGCGCGATCTCGGAGTCGGGACCCGAGAGGTCCGGCGCGCAACTCACGCGAAGGGCGTCCTGGGCGGGTAGATACACGCGTCCAAAAGAACGGTCTTCTTTCACGTCACGCAATATATTCGTCAGTTGCAGCGCCACCCCCAAGGAGTCCGCGAGCGGCACCGCAACGCTGGGTTGGTCGGTACCAAAGATGGCGAGGGACAGTCGACCCACCGAGCCCGCGACGCAGCGACAGTACGTGACAAGGTCATCAATCGTGTCATACTTCGTCCCGACCACGTCCATGATGCAGCCGTCAATGATCTCGCCGAAACATTCCATGGGAAGGTCATATCGACGTTGCGCGTCGGCGATCGCGGCGAGGACGGGATCGTTCGTTTTCGGATCGAGATCGTCGATATCCTTACGTACCAGTTGCAGGCCCGCCAATTTCACTTCAGGGGCGTCGGTACCGTCGCCGATGTCATCGATGCGCCGGGCGAGTGCGTAGACCGCTGACATGGCCTGACGTTCGGGCGCTCGCAAGAGTCGAATGCCGTAGGCAAAATTCTTCGCTTCGCGACGGGTGACGCGCTCGCACCATTCGTAGGCGTCCTCGATATTCATGCGGCACTCCTTTGAAAGGTTGCCTCCGCGAATCTCCGCGACATTTCCTTAGCGACGTCACGCTTGCTCGGACGACACGACACCGACAACACGTCGTAGTCTGCATGTTCAATTGACTTCACCGCCGCGACACCCCCAGCGACGAATCCCGAGACCGCGAGGCGCGCGCGCACCGGGAGTGATGCAGCCAGCGGCGAGCCTGATGCCAGTAGCTCTCTGGTTCGACGCGTCTCCATTGCGATCACCTGGCGTAACGCGTCACTTGCCGACGGAAGAAGCAATTCCTCTTCACTGCAGTGAAACTCCTTCAGGTCCTCTAGCGGCACGTAGACACGTCCGCGTTGAGCGTCCTCGCCGACGTCTTGGAGGTGCTCGACGAGCTGTAGCGCAATGCAGACTTGGTCCGACCACTCGATACGCTTCGCTGAGGAGACCTTGAACACCGCGAGGACGAGGTGGCCGACTGGCGCCGCGGACAGCATGCAGTATTTCACCAAATCGTCGTAGGTCGAATAACGAGTCACGAGTTGGTCGACTCGATTGGCTTCGATGAGGCTACGAAATGGTTGAAGGCTCAGGTTTAATTCCTGAATCACTAGGGTGAGGCGCTGAAAGACCGGATGAATGGCGTGGCCCTCGCCAGCAAGGGTGAGCTCGTCGTCGAGCCAATCGAGCAAGGCCAAGCGGTCGCCCTCTGCCTCATCGCCGATGTCGTCCGTCAGGCGGGCAAACGCGTAGATTGCCATGAGATTTGAGCGAATATCGCGGGGTAACAGTCGCGAGGCCACGGGGAAATTCTCGTGGGCTGCCTTCGCCGTGATGTCGTCTCGCGCCCGAAGCAAACCAGTTATCGTGTGCGCAATTTTGCTTGACACCAGGGATGACCTCTTTGCTCTATTCCAACGGACGTTAACCTATCAGTCTCGCTGGCCTTGTCGATCCGTTCGAAGTCCTCGTATTCGGGCGAAGTCGCCCTCTTCTGCCCAGTAGTTGACGGTGACGAAAGTCGCGTCCTCGGGGGCAGAGGTTGAGGCGTACCAATGGTGATTCCGCTGACGAGTAGTTGGGCCATCACCTCCGCATGGCGACGAGGGATATGCCACGCCGTGGTGGTACTCGTCGTGCCATCCACTGCAAGGTACACCTCGCTCGGCGGTAGCAGATACTCGTGCGTTACTTGACGTATGCAGGCCTCAGTCGAGGCGACCGATCGATATTTACCCGAAGAACGTGTTAGCGGCCAAAAGCTGCGAGCACTTCGGCTGCCGTGTATTCACGGTCGGCCTGACCGTCGAAAGTCGATCGTTCGGGTGTCTGAAAGACGAGGTCCATCAATACGGAGACCGCCTTGAGGAGTTCGCGCAGTTCTGGTGGCGGGGGAAAGTACTCGTCTTCGATGATGACCGACTTCACCGTGACGCCCTGTGTCGGGTTGAGGGCAGTCAGTACCTCATTGATGAGGCTCTCGGGCGCTGATGCGCCCGCAGTGACGGCGATCGTACCGCTCAGGTCATCGGGTAGTTCTAAGGCGCCGTTGACGCGCAGCACCCGGGTGCAGCCCTCAGCCTCCGCGACCTTGGTGAGAGCCATTGTGTTCGAGGAGTTCGCCGAACCGATCACAATGACGGCATCCGCGCCGTCGGCGACTTCGCGCAACGCCGCTTGGCGATTCGTGGTCGCGAAGCAGAGGTCGCTCCGGTTGGGCATCCAGATGTCGGGGAACACTTCTTCGGCGTACTCGCGCAGTCCTTGCCACTCATCCAAACTCAACGTCGTCTGACTGAGGAGCGCCACGGGACCTTGGTACGAGGCAACGTCGTCGATGTCTTCTCTCGTTTGAATGAGGTGCACGGCTTCGGGAGCGACGGCCATTGTGCCCACCGCCTCTTCGTGGTCTTCGTGGCCCACGTACAGCACGGTGTAGCCCTTGTTGGCGCGCACTTTGAGTTCGTGGTGAACTTTCGTCACCAGGGGACAGACCGCGTTAATGACCGTTCGTCCCTTTTGACGCGCTGCTTCGACGACTTGGGGCGGTGAACCGTGCGCGCTCAACATGAGGGGGGCGTCCGCCGGGACGTCCGCGACGTCATCCACGAACACCACGCCGACCGACTGGAAATACTCCACGACGAAGCGGTTGTGGACAATCTCGTGGTAGCAATAGACGGGCGGCTCGAAAATGCGAGTCATCCAGTCGAGCGCCTTAATTGCCATCTCGACGCCTGCACAAAAGCCCCTCGGTGAGGCTAGTACGACCCGTTCAACGTCCACGAATTTGAGTGTACCCGTTGATGAGTTTCTGCAGTGCCTTGGTGCAACTGACGTTGTGGGTACATCGGTCACGGATATTTGGTGTGAGGGTGGCGCGGAACGTCGAACTTTTAAAGATGACGGACGTAGCCGCGCCGCTGCGGACCGGAGGCCGAAACCCGTTGATCGAGAGATATTGGCGCCAGTTGCTGGGTGGATTGCACTGGTCGCGGCACCGATTGTTGCGAGGCAGGTGACCTCATATTCTTATTTCATGACCGCCATTGTGAAATGGATTCGCCGACACGACAGCAACTTCGTGGCCCTGCGCCGTGCCGCTCGCACGGCGATAGTCATGCCGAGCGTCTTCGCTTTATGCGTTGAGGTCATTGGAAACTTGCAGGTTGCGACGTACGCCGCCTTTGGCTCCATGGCCTTGTTGATGCTGGTCGATTTCGCTGGACCGACTCGAAGTCGCCTACAGGCTCACGTCACCTTGTCGTTCGCGGGGGCAGTCCTGATTTGTTTGGGGACACTGGTGTCGCAGACTCTGTGGCTGTCAATCCTCGCGATGGGTATCGTCGCGGTCGTCGTGCTCTTTGAGGGCGTGGTGAGTGCGGTTCTCGCGAGCGCGAGCACCGCACTGTTGTTAGTGTTTATCCTCTCGACCGCCGTAGCGGGGCCGGCCTCCAGCATTCCCGACCGACTAGCTGGCTGGGGGCTCGCTTCGGTTGCTTCCTTTTTTGCGGTGTGGTTGCTCTGGCCCGTTCGAAATCAGGATCCGCTGCGCGAATCCGCGTCGAAAGTGTGCCGCACCCTTGCGGCCCGGCTTCGAATGAACTTTGTGGATGCGAGCGACACTTCCGTGAATGTTCTGACGGACGCGCAACTCATGAGTGACGTGAACGACGCCACGACGGCACTTCATCAACGTTTCCTCGCGGCGCAGTGGCGGCCCACCGGGCTGAGTGTTGCGTCCAGGGCGACGGTGCGACTCGTCGACGAACTCTTGTGGCTAGATACTCTCGTGAGCGCCTTTCCCAGGGCGCGAGTCCCATCACTTTTACCTCGCCGAGCCAACCTCATTTGCACCGCTTCTGCAGATGTCCTCGAAGCGTCTGCCGACATTTTGGAGCGACCTTCGACGTCACCGGAAAGTCTCGCGAACGCTCAGCGACGACTTCGCGGAGAGATTGACGCCATGATGCACGACGCGACGTTGCGCGCGTCGATTACGAAGAGGGTCGGGTCGAGCGACGCGCCTGAACGGGTCACCGCGCTGGACGATCGGGCCACCGAGGAGCAGGTCGTTGAGTTCGTCGCTTCGTTGGAACCAGGGTTTCGGGCCCAAGAGTTGGGCTACATGGTGTCACTAGTGGGCGCCAACGCCGATGTTGCAGCGGCCGCGGATCGGCGAGGATGGCTGGACACCCTGGTGGGAAATCAACCACGCGGCTCCCCTGGCCCTCTCGCCTCAGCACGCGAACGTGCGAGAACCCACCTCGATTGGCGATCAGTCTGGATGCACAACAGTGTTCGCGGCGCCGTGGCACTGACGGTTGCGGTCTTTGTTGCCGAGAAAACGGGAGTTCAACACGCATTTTGGGTGATCCTGGGCGCACTGTCCGTCTTGCGATCCAACGCGTTGAACACAGGACAGAACGCCTTGCGCTCAGTGTGGGGCACGACGATTGGCTTCGTGTGCGGGGCTGTCATCTTGGTATTGGTTGGGGCCAACACCACGTTGCTGTGGTTCCTTCTACCTCTCGCGCTTCTCGTTGCCGGCTTTGCACCGAGCGCGATCTCCTTCGCAGCCGGCCAAGCGGGATTCACGATTACGCTAGTGATTCTCTACAACATTTTGCAGCCCGTCGGTTGGCGAATTGGCCTCTATCGCGTCGAGGATATTGCCATCGGTTGCGCGGTCAGTGTGGGAGTGGGGCTGGTGTTTTGGCCACGAGGAGCCGCGAAGGAACTCGGTGCGACGCTCGGCCAGACGTATGAAGCGGTCGGGGACTACCTCGTAGCGGCGGTGGGATTTGGGACCGATCGTTGCGACCGCGTCGCGCGGGCCCCGAGGTCGCCCGACGACGAACGTCTGAGGGCTGCCGCAGCAGCTCGACGTCTCGACGACGCGCTTCGCACGTATCTCGGCGAACGCGGATCGAAGCCACTCCCGCAGGCCGAGGTCGCCGCGTTGGTTCGCGGCGTGGCGAGTCTTCGTCAAACCGCCGACGCGATCGTCGAGCTTTGGTCGGACGACGCCGGCCAGTCCGACGGGCAACGCGTGAACGCGCGGGCTGAACTCGCCCACGAGGTCACCGAGGTGCGGCAGTGGTACGGAGAACTTGGTGCAATCCTCACTGGTAAAGAGTCGATCTCCGTACCGGTCGATGAAAGTCTTTCGTCGCGCCGACTTCTCGACGCCGTTCGAGATGACCTTCGAAGCGCGGACGGCGACGCAGTGGCGACTGCGGTGCGCCTGGTGTGGACCAAGGACTACCTTGACGCCGCGCGACGTCTCGGATTTGCCCTGGTTGACCCCGCACGTGGGGCCAGGGGCCTCGTCCCCACTTCCTCAACTCGAAGTTGAGACCAGTGGCGGCGGGCGTGTCAAGCAACTCCCGAAACCGTGTCAAGCGTCACTCGACGTTGATTCGACACGGCGCAGCCTGGTGCTAATCCCAGATGGTGCGCCAGCCGGGACTTGAACCCGGAACCTGTTGATTAAGAGGTCTAGGTGGCGTGTTTTGATGTGTTGCAGAATTCCTGAAATGTCTTTGTTTCCAAGGAAATCGGTGGTATGAACGTCTACAACGTCTTGTGAAGTTTTGGAAAAATGAGGGATGCAATGAGGGATGTAATGAGGCCTGCGCCTCCGCAATCACGGCGCAATCATCGCAAAGGACGCCGGCATTGAGAAGTTCGATGGCTACACAGAAGCCTGGCTGAGGACTTCATTTCCTGCGCCGCCGCTCAAGAATCTCCGATCCATGGTCGATGACGAAGAGTGGGATCTCGACAATTCAGCGTCACGCCTTCTTCAACCAGGTTCGGTTCAGTAGGTCTGATTAACCCGATGTAAGTATTTCCATACAGCGGGTTATGTAACAAACCAGATGTAAGATGAACCCATGAATCGAGATAGGCAGCCAAAGGGGATGAAAGAGGGCGGCGAATTCACCGCAAGGTCGAACCCCGAGTCAACTCTCGCGTTAGCGGCAGAGGGCCCGTCCTGGCCATCGATCGCCTACGAGGAGCGTCGTCTCGATTACGAGGACGAAGAACTCGAGGCATACGGTTCTCGCAACCAACGCAAGTTGTCGAGGGGGCCGTATCAGGCGGCCGTCACGCCGGAGATTGCGCGAATTTCCTCCATCGACGTCCCGTCTGACGTGGCCGCTCTCGCAGCAGAGGCGTCCGTTGAGATTGCCAGATTCGACCAAGAAATCGGCTCGGAGATTTCCAACTTCGCTTCGATTCTCCTGCGATCCGAATCGGCATCTTCCTCGCAAATCGAAAATCTCACCGCAGGAGCCAGGGCAATTGCCCTGGCTGAGATCGGCGACACGTCAAAGCGCAACGCATCCATGATTGTGGCTAACACCACGGCGATGAATCGTGCGCTCGAGCTAGCTGATCGCCTTGACGAAGAGTCGATCATTTTGATGCACGAGGCGCTGCTGAGGGACACCAACCCTGAGTGGACCGGTCACTGGCGCACCGACCAGGTGCGCATTGGTGGCGTCTCGGTTCACCAAGCTCGTTTCGTTCCGCCTCATCACGACCGTGTGCCGGCAGCGATGACCGACCTCGTCAAGTTCATTCAGCGCACCGACTTACCAACCTTTGAGCAGGCCGCAGTCGCTCACGCCCAGTTCGAGACGATCCACCCATTCCCCGACGGAAACGGTCGTGTTGGTAGGTCTCTCATCCACGCGATGTTTAAGAATCGAGAACTCACACGCAAAGTGACCGTGCCCGTGTCTGCGGGTCTCTTGTCGGACACCGAGGCCTACTTCGAATCCTTGACCGAATACCGCAAGGGGAACCCAGTCGCAATCGTCGAGCTCATGGCCAGAGCGTCATTTGTTGCCATTAGTAACGGACGTCGCCTCGCCAATGATCTTCGTAAACTCGATGAGGATTGGCGGGCTCGATTGAAGCCGCGCTCTGGTTCGGCATCTCAAAGACTGATGGAGGTGGTGCTTCATCAACCCGCGATCGACGCCTCTCACGTTAGGAACACATTGTCGGTAGTCCAGTCCACCGCCGACAACGCAATCGGTCAGCTCGTCGACGCGGGGATCTTGACCGAGATCTCTGGATACCGCCGAAATCGCCGCTGGGTTGCCACCGAGGTGGTGGCTACGCTCGACGCTTTCGCCAAGCGTGCTGGTCGGCGTCGGGCGGGTTGACACAAGTCTTGACAGGCAAGTGTCTCACGCGGACCTGAGAGTTAGGGCTGTGCGATCCAGACGACCTGGCACAGAACCGGCAGGGTGCGACATCGACATTGGCCATGTCGTCATTGGTCCGCCCCCGGAGTCTTCACGTTGAACACGAAAAACCACCTCGGCGGCCGAGTCTCGGTTAACGCCAAGGCGGTCTACGTCAACGGAACGTATCAGCCTTACATCGCAAAGTCGCGTGCCGAGGGAAAGCGCGCGACGAAGCTTCCCAGCACCGCGTGCGGTTATGTCGTCGCTGCTCGTCCCCTCGTCGTTATCATGGCCAACGACCTCCGAATCAAGGGTTCGCCCGAAGGTGCCAACGTGATCGGGCGAAAGCAGATCTCGAAATGACTGGCTGGCCAACCACAGACACTCAAGCAGGATTCCATCGACGCGATCTACGCCGTCGCCAGAAGACGATCAATCTGGGTTGGCTGACGCGGGACGCCTTCTTCAGCCGAAGAAGTCACAGTCGTCCTGACTAGATCGGCTTTCGAACTGGGCTAGAAAGGACGATGCCCGGCGATGTGCTTACGCAGGGATCGTTCCGGGGTTTCGAATAACTATCTTCCATAATCAGCCCACAGATGCATTTATACAGTTTTGCTGTTATACTTTCATCAGATGGAGGTTTCAGTGGCGCGCATTCACGAATATGTTTCACTTCAAAAGAGTGGTGTCTTTCGGTTACCCGTTAATGTCCGCGTGAAACTTCGCCTCGACGAGCCAGGTGCTCAGGTCGAGATCGAGGAGACGGAGGATGGGCGTTTCGAGATCCGCGGTGTTCTGCCCGTCCCGGCCGACCAGCAATGGTTCTGGACCGATCGCTGGCAGGAAATGGAACGAGAGGGCGACGCGGACGTGTTGAATGGGCGGACGCTCAGAACTTCATCCATCGAGCAGTTCCTCGACGAACTTGACGCGTAACAAGACGTGGTCGTGAGATTTGAGCGGACTGAGTCCTTTAAGGCGGACTACCGGAGACTGACAGAAGATGAACAGGAGATGTTTCGCGCTGCGGCGCGCGACTTCTCTAGCGCGTGCGATCACCACGTTAAGAGTCACACACCATTCCCGAGAAAATTGCGCGTGAAGAACGTCGTAGGCGCCAAGGGCGTATTCGAAATGACCTGGTCATTCGCTGGTCCCGATGGTCGAGCGACGTGGGAGTGGACGACAGCGTCTGTGAATGGCGAAACGTACCCCGCGGTGTTGTGGCGTCGAGTCGGCTCGCACAGAATATTTTCCAACCCATGAACGCCGATCCCACACTCGAAGAATGGATTGCGGTTCTCGATGACGACGCGACGGATCTGCTCCGATTCCTTTCGACCTGTGTATTGGACTCAATGAGCAGTAGCGCAGTGACGACGTCTCGACCGACCTCGCTCTCGACACATGGGTGAGTATGACGAACTTTGAAAACGATGATGAAGATCGATGGGTACCTTCGGTGTCTTTCTCGGCATCGTCCGCACTCTTCGTCGGCGATACCCACGCCGACGCCGGTTGACTCAAGTTCGTCATACTGCCCACGGCAGTGAAAATGGGAATTAAGACGATTATTCAGGTCGGGGACTTCAGCTACTGGCCCGAATCGCGCCAGTTCCTGAATGCCGTGAGGAACGCTCACCAGAAATTTGGCGTCGACACTTGGTTCATCGATGGCAATCACGAACACTTCACAACTCTCAATCGCAATGTGTCCGCAGCGCAGGCGGCCTCCGGCGTGCCTGAAGGCAACCGAGATCCCGTGGAGCTCTCACCAGGTTTCGTCTATTTGCCTCGCGGGTCGCGCATAGAAGTTGTCGGACGGAGCGTAGCGTGTGTTGGCGGAGCGGCCTCGATCAATAGGCGAGATCTCATCAACGGCAAGAGTTGGTTCCCCGAGGAGCGAATCAACGACTCGGACATTGCAGCCGTCGCTGCCGGTGGCCACGCCGACATTTTGATCACTCACGACGCGCCCGCAGGATGGCACATCCCTGGCGTCATGTCCGAGGGCCCACTGCCGAGTTCGTGGTACCCCGAGCTGTCGTCGTGCGATGAGCATCGCGGTCGGGTACGCGAGGTACTGGAACTCGTCACCCCGTCGACGCTGATCCATGGGCATTACCACTCGGCGTACCAGCAGAGGAGTGCAGAAGGCTGGGGGACGTTGGATACCTTCGGGCTCGACTGCAACGAATCACAACGTTGGGGAGTCGTTGCGCGCGAGGTCGAAGGTGAATTGTCGTTCGAGTGGGTGGGTGATGACGAATCGCGCTGAACGTCTCTGCATGCATATATATCATCTGATATAATTAGCGGTATGGACTTCACGAGCGAACTCCGGAGCGCCAGACTTGCGGCGCGACTGACTCAGGCAGCCCTGGCGCGGCGCGCAGGGACCAGCCAGTCCCGGCTCTCGTCCTACGAAAATGGTTCCATCACTCCTAATCCATCAACCAAGACGCGACTCCTCCGGGCGACGCGACGCTTGCCTTCAGAGATTGTCGATGAGAAACGCGACGAGATCATTGCGATCGCGAAGAAAAACGGACTTAGCAACGTTCGCATTTTCGGATCAGTTGCCCGACTCGACGACACATATGCGAGCGACATCGACTTATTGGTGACGCCTGGACCAAAAACGTCACTGCTGGATCTTTCCGGATTTCTTGTGGAGGTTAAAGATCTCACTGGTCGCGAAGTCGACGTGGTATCCGATCGTACAGTGCCGGAGAGTTCAGAAATGCTCAGAGACGCCCTGACGCTGTGACGAACGACCAGCCAAGGGACCCGAAGGGGACTGAATCGGGTGGCCGCTTCAAGCCGCGTACAAATCAAGAGCCGGAATTGACGCTCGAAGACGAGGAGCAGTTCGACGTTTCGCGAGCCGAGAAAAAAGCGATTCGCAATCTTGACATGACTCTCGAAGCAATGCGTTTTACTCTCGAAAAAGGGGAGAAACTCGTCAAGCTCGGTCGGCAGCGATTCGATGAAGACTGGATCGTGCAAGACGCAGCCTGCAACATCGTCATCCAGTTAGCCGAAGAAGCGAAGCGACTCCCCAGTTCTTTTCGAAATGAGCGCGACGAGATTCCGTGGCACAAGCTGATCGCGATGAGAAACATTGTCGCGCACGAATACTCGGACGTCGATAATTCGACTGTCTGGGAGGTGCTCGAAGATAACTTTCCGGACGTCGAACGTAGCGTCTTTCCCGCCGGATAGACCTACCTAATCTTCGTTGCCGGAGTATCAACTCCCGCCTCGTCAACTACGTCGTTATTAGCGTTGGGTCGCTACCGATGTTGGACGCTTTCGCTAAGCGCGCTGGTCAGCGTCGAACTCGCTAACTCGACGGACCCGGCACTCAAGTTCTTCACAAGGACGCGAATCCAAATCTTGTTGCACCGTCGTGCTTAACCTCCGCAGTTACTACTACCGATCGCCCGAGCTCGATGATTCGTTTCGCAGACTCCACCAATCCAATCCACTTTTCCGTGGGGTCCACTTCAAACCTCTAAAATCGTTTGTTTCTTTGGTGCGCCGGCCGGGACTTGAACCCGGAACCTGTTGATTAAGAGTCAAATGCTCTGCCAATTGAGCTACCGGCGCGTGAAAAGCCTACACGGTGCGTCGTCGCCCTCGACTCATGCGTGCAGCACGAGGAAGGTTCAAAAAA
>DATCEX010000020.1:0-5349 GCA_036509795.1 Acidimicrobiales bacterium | reverse complement strand
AAAGTCGTGGGCCGAACTTCCTTTCACAGCCCGAAGCGCGGTGCTCCGCAAGGCGGGACAGCTCTTCTTGGATAACGCCGACGAACTCTCGGAATGGATCGTGCGAGAGTCGGGTGGCATTGGTCCCAAGGCCCAACTGGAAATACAAACCGCTGCCGAGGAGTGTTTCGAAGCTGCGGCTTTAGCTTCCCATCCCACCGGCGACATGCTGCGCAGCGAGCTTCCTCGGTTAAGTTTCTCACGTCGCGTGCCTGCGGGCGTTGTCGGTGTAATCGCACCCTTTAACTTTCCGCTCATTCTTTCGATTCGATCGGTCGCTCCGGCGCTCGCCCTCGGCAACGCAGTCATCTTGAAACCCGACCCTCGCACGGCTGTATGCGGCGGCGTGGTGCTCGCTCGGGTCTTCGAAGAGGCGGGACTACCCCAAGGTCTGTTCGCAATGCTCCCCGGCGGCGCACAGGTCGGTGAAGCACTCGTCGTAGATCCCCGCGTGCGAGTGATCGCGTTCACCGGTTCGACCGTGGCCGGAAGAAGTGTCGGTTCCCTTGGAGCACAACATCTCAAGCGCGTGCATCTGGAGCTCGGAGGAAACTCGGCGCTCATCGTCATGGCCGACGTGGACTTGGAGAAAGCCGTATCGGTTGGGGCCTTTGGTTCGTTCATGCACCAGGGACAGATTTGCATGACAACCGGTCGACACATCGTCGACGCCGCCATCTTCGATGACTACGCCAACCTGCTTGCCGAGCATGCCAACCACCTCCCAGTGGGCGACCCCAAAAGTGGGCAAGTCGCCCTCGGTCCACTTATCGACGCGAAGCAGCGTGATCGCGTGCACTCCATGGTCACCGAAACCGTGGCCGGTGGCGCTACGTTGCTCGCGGGCGGAACCTACCAGGACCTTTTCTATAGGCCGACGGTCTTGACCAACGTGGACACCACGGCGCGCGCCTACTGCGAGGAGGTCTTTGGACCGGTCGCTCCCGTGATCGCCTTCTCGTCCTTGGACGAGGCGGTATCGCTGGCATCGTCCAATCCGTACGGACTCTCACTTGGCATCCTCTCCAACGACGGGCTGCGCGCGTTGGAACTCGCGAGTCGCATTCCCTCCGGTGCCATTCACATCAACGACCAGACCGTGGCCGACGAAGCGGTGATTCCTTTTGGGGGCACGGGTAGTTCCGGTAACGGCTCCCGGATGGGCGGTATGGCGAATCTTGACGCCTACACCGAGACGCAATGGGTGACGGCACAGAGTGAACTGCCGATCTACCCGTTCTAAAGACTATTGAGATCGACGTAGTTGCGCGCCAGTACGGTCGCGGTCTCTTTCGTCGTGACCAACTGAAGAAGGCGAGCCAACTGCACACCGTTTTCAAAGTCATCAATGTCGTTGGGGTGCAACATTTGCGTCATGTAGTTAGAGAACTCCTCGGCGCGCCAGACACGTTCGAGACAGGTGGCGGAGTAGGACTCGAGAAGAGCGTCGTCGTTCCCCTTTAATCTTGCGACGAAGGCTTGAGCGAGCGAGCGCACGTCCGCCAGGGCCAGATTCATGCCCTTCGCACCGGTGGGCGGGACAATGTGCGCGGCGTCGCCCGCGAGGAAGAGGCGACCGTAACTCATTGGTTCAATCACGACGCTGCGCATGGCGGTAATGCCTCGCTCGATAATGGGACCTTGATTGACCTCGGGCATCTCGTCAGTGGCGAGTCGATGATTGAGCTCGCTCCATATGCGATCATCCGGCCAAGTGTCGAGCTTCTCGTCGGGTCGAACACCCAGGTACAGCCGACTCAGCGTCGGTGATCGCATCGAATAAAGTGCGAAGCCACTGTCGTGGCGACAGTAGATGAGTTCTTCGGTCGTCGGTGCGACCTCGGCCAAGATGCCCAGCCACGAGAATGGAAACGTCCGCTCGTAGTGGCGCTTCACACTCGCCGGGATCGATCGATTGGCGACACCAAAACTTCCATCACACCCGGCGACGTAGTCGCACGTTACGTGTATTGTGCCGTCGGCACCATGAAATTCCACAACCGGCGCGTCACTGGTGAGCGACTCGATCGACGTGACCGCGGCGTCGAAGTAGAGCGCGGCACCCGCGTTGATACGAAGTGCAATGAGGTCCTTCACCACCTCTTGTTGCCCGTAAACGGTGATCGATTTGCCGTCGGACAACTCACTTAGGGGAATGCGATAAGCGTTGCGCTCCACGCGAATCTCCACACCGTGATGTGTAAGGCCCTCGCTCCGCATGCGCTCCCCGGCCCCGGCCGATTCAAGAAGATTCGCTATGCCGAATTCGATCACTCCCGCCCGGGTTCGTCTCTCGATGTACGAGCGACTCCGTCGCTCGAGGACAATGTTATGAATACCCTCGCGATTCAACAGTTGTCCGAGTAGCAGACCGGCCGGGCCGGCGCCGATGATGGCTACTTGAGTTCGCAGTTCTTTCACTGACGTCTCCTTTGGCCACTGATCAATGAACTGGCTCACTCTGGATGAGTTGGGTCGCCCGCACGTATCGTGTACTGTTCAGTTAATTAAACCTAATACACAAGCTGAAGGGAACCGATGACTACTCGGGACCATATTCGCTTGCTGGAGGATTAAATGGCCGTAGTTGTTCGTCGCACACCACGATGCGACATCGAACTCATAGACGAGCTCGGTTCGTTCGGCGTGGCGACCATCCATGAAGGGCAAGGTCGACGTGGTCTAATGGCCTCACGTCTTCGTCCGATATTTCGACCAATTCATGTCGCCGGTAACGCGCTGACCTGTGAAGTGGCTCCGGGTGACAATTGGTCGATTCACGTGGCCGCCGAACAGGCACGATCGGGGGACGTCTTGGTCGTGACGCCAACGAGTCCCTGTGACGACGGGTACTTCGGTGAGTTGCTGGCCACCAGTCTCCTTGCCCACGGTGTTCGAGGACTCGTGATTGACGCGGGTGTTCGAGATGTCGCTGCGCTCACGTCGATGGCCTTTCCGGTTTGGTCAAAATCCATTAGTGCTCAAGGGACCGTAAAGGAGACACCCGGAGATGTGCAGAGACCGATCGTGTGTGCAGGCGCGTACGTTCGTCCCGGTGACGTCATCGTGGCCGACGATGATGGCGTCGTCGTCATACGTCACGAGGAGGTCGCCGTCGTCCTCGATTCGTGTCGAAAGCGAGAAGACAATGAAGACGAGAAACGATCGCGCCTGGCTGCGGGTGAGCTAGGTCTGGACATCTACAACATGCGGGTCAAACTCGCCGAACGCGGACTGCGTTACGAAGACGAGTCGCCGTCGTGAACGACCAGATTGCCGTACCGTGTTCGGTGATTCGTGGCGGCACCTCGAAAGGACTGTACTTTCACGCCGGCGATCTCCCTTCGGAGAGCGCCCAACGCGACGCCGTTCTGCTCGCGGCATTGGGTTCGCCCGACGCGCGCGAAATTGACGGTATGGGCGGCGGCCACCCGCTGACGTCCAAGGTGGCGATCGTGAAGGTTTCGGACCGACCGGACGCCGACGTCGACTACCTTTTTCTCCAGATATGGCCCGACCGTGGCGAGGTTTCGGACAGTCAGAACTGCGGAAACCTTCTCGCGGGGGTGGGTCCATTCGCCATCGAAGAGGGACTCGTGATCCCGACCACGCCAGTCACGAGGATCCGGATCTGGATGGAGAACACCAACACCGTCGCGATTGCGAGCGTGGAGACTCCCGACGGCAACGTCCACTACGACGGTGAGACGCGTATTGACGGCGTGCCCGGCACCAGCGCGCCGATACCGATTGAGTTTCTTGACGTCGCTGGATCGAGTTGCGGCAGCCTGCTGCCTAGCGGCAACGCCGTTGACATCGTCGATGGTGTGCGCGTGACATGTATCGACAACGGCATGCCCGTCGTATGCGTCAAGGCCGATGACGTGGGCCTCACCGGCTACGAAGAGCCCGCGGACATCGAGGGCAATGTCGAAGTCTGCGAGAAGGTCGAACGAATCCGTCGTGCCGCGGGTATTCTCATGAACCTCGGCGACGTGAGCGACACCACCGTACCCAAAGTCAGTCTGCTTGCACCGGCGAAAAACGGTGGCGCGATTATGACACGCACCTTTATTCCGACGAGAGTTCATGAGGCCATCGGCGTCTTTGGGGCGGTCTCAGTGGCGACGGCGTGTCTCATCCCTGGTTCCATCGCGAGCGAAGTCGCCGGGGTCGCGTCGACGCGATCACCAATCACTATGGACATCGAACATCCGTCCGGTTATTTCAGCGTTTCATTGGTCGTCGATCGAACGGCCACGGGCGTCGTCGTCTCCTCGGCGGCATTACTGCGAACCGCGCGGCTCCTCATGCGAGGCGACGTATTCGTGCCCTGTTCGAAATGGATGCGCTCATGATCATCGACTGTCACGGCCACTACACCACGGCACCGGACGCTCATGCTATTTGGCGGACGAGCGAAGTCGCTGCCTTTGGCGCCGGTGAACGTTTTCCAGCGTACCCCGCGATCTCTGATGACGAGATCATCGAATCAATTGAGAACAATCAATTGCGACTGCTGCGCGAACGTGGCGCGGACATGACTATCTTCTCACCTCGCGCGTCGGCGATGGAACAGCACATTGGCGACGAACGCGTCAGCGACGCGTGGGCCCATGCGTGCAATGACTTGGTAGCGAGGGTGGTGTCGCTCTTTCCCGCCCATTTCGTGGGCGTCTGTCAACTGCCCCAGTCTCCAGGCGTTCCGATAGAAAACTCAATCAAGGAGCTCGAACGTTGCGTCGTGGAGTTGGGATTCGTGGGACTGAACTTGAACCCTGACCCGAGCGGCGGCTGGTGGCAAGGTCTCCCCCTCACGGACACGTCGTGGTATCCCATGTACGAAAAGATGGTCGAACTTGACGTGCCGGCAATGATTCACGTGTCGGCGAGTTGTAATGTCAACTTCCACGCGACCGGTGCGTACTACATGAACGCCGACACGACGGCCTTCATGCAACTGCTCCAGGGCGACCTCTTCTCTGCTTTTCCGGACCTGCGCCTCATCATTCCACACGGTGGCGGCGCCGTGCCGTACCACTGGGGACGGTACCGAGGTCTCGCTGACATGTTGAACAGACCACCGCTGACTGAGCACGTTATGAAGAACGTATTTTTCGATACCTGCGTCTACCACCAGCCCGGCATCGACCTCCTCTTTGACGTTATTGATCTCGACAACATTCTCTTCGGTTCCGAGATGATGGGGGCCGTACGGGGTGTCGATCCTGAGACGGGCTACTGCTTCGACGACACAAAGCGCTACGTAGACGCGCTCGACCTTTCGCCAGCGGAAAAAGACCAAGTCTT
>DATCEX010000019.1:0-42151 GCA_036509795.1 Acidimicrobiales bacterium | reverse complement strand
GCCTCGACGGCCACCCACATGACGCCCACGTTGCCCGCGACGACCGCGAGCAGCATGGCGGTGATGAAGCCCTGGACGAGCACCGAATAGAGCGTCGCGCGACGCGCGCTCGTGCGACCCGAGGAGACCTCGCGCTCGAGGTAGCGCCCGCTCTGACACACGGCCAAGAGGCCGATAGCGCCGATGACGATCACCATGAAGGCGCTCAGGGCGTCGACGCGCAGGACTCCCGAGAACGCGGACAGTGCCGCTCGGTGTACGACACGTGTGGCGAGCACGACGCCGGTGACGAGGACGAAGCCCAATGACGCCGTGCACAGCCACCCGACCCAGCGCCGCCACGGGGTCGCCACCGCGACGCAGCCGGTCACGGCCGGCACGAGCAGGAGTACGAGAGCGAGCATCAGTCGTGCAGTTCTTGGAGTTGATCGAGGTCGAGTACCGCGAACTTGGACCACAGTTGCACCGCCAACACGCGCAGCACGACGACCGCCAAGAGGACGTCGAGTGATGCGCCCAGCTCGACCAACAACGGCACGCCGGCCGTGGCGAGGAACGCGACGAGCGCGATGCCGTTGTCCACGAGCAAGAGACCGACAATCTGGGACACGGCCTTGCGGCGAACGACCATCGAGAAGAATCCGATGAGCATCGTCGCGAGGCCGAGCGGAATAAGTCGTCCGGCACTCGTCGACACCAGCGCGACGACCGGGCGCGTCGCTCCGTAGGCGAGGAACGTGAGAGCCCCGGCGCCCACCAGTGACGACGGCACGTTCACCAGCGGCGACGTCTCGCGGCTGCGCGGTTCGTTCGCCACGACACGCCGCACGAGCGTCGGAATGACGAATCCCTTGGCGGCGACGACCAGACATCCCACGACAATGAGCACGACGTCGCGGCGATGAACTCCGAGCACGAGCGCGACCGCGCCGAGAGCCATCCCCTGGAGCGCCAATGCGCGCACGATCGCCCGAAGTGACCGTCGCCACAGCGTGACGAACGCACAGAGGATCACCAGCCCGGCCGCGACCTCGAGGAAGCTCGAGTACGTCGTGCCGTTCATCGCGCGACCACCGCGGTCAGCGCACCGAGCAGCGCCAGCACGAAGCCGCCCGCCAACAGTTCCGGCAAGCGAAAGAGACGCATCTTGGCCGTGAAGACTTCAAAGACCGCGATCGCGGCGCCGACGATCGCGACCTTGGCAACCAGTGCGAGCAGCCCCAGACCAAAAGCCAGCACCCCCGGTCGATCCGCCACGCCCCAGGGGACGAGCAGGTTCACGAGCAGGCCCAGCAAGAATACGAGGCGCATCGATTCGCCCACGACGATCAGACCCAGGTCCGCGCCGGAGTACTCGAGGACCATGGCCTCGTGGATCATCGTGAGTTCGAGATGCGTACTGGGATTGTCGACCGGCAGCCGACCGCTCTCGGCGAGGATCACCACCAGGAACGACGTCAGCGCCAGGATTCGCGCCGGACTCGCGATGACCGCCGGATGGTTCAGACCGATGCGCACGAGCGCGGGCAGGTTCGACGTGCGAGCGGCGACCGCCATGGCCAGGATCGCCACCAGTAGCGCCGGCTCACAGAGTGCCCCGATGGTCATGGACCGGCTCGAACCCATGCCGCCAAACGCCGTCCCGGTGTCGAGGGCACTCAGCGCGAGCAGGACCGAACCCAGCAGCAGGACGAAGACCACCGCGAAGAAATCCGAACTCTGCCCGAGCGGTGGACGGCTTGTCACCAGGGGCGACACCGCCGTGACCGCGACGACCGTCGCGACGAGGACGACCGGCCCGACGCCGAAGACCCAACTCGAATCTCGCGGGCGCATACGTTGTTTGGCGAAGAGCTTGCGCAGGTCGAGCAGGGGCTGATAAATAGGTGCGCCGACGCGACCCTCGAGACGACTACGAACCTTGCGCATGAGTCCCACCAGGAGCGGCCCGCCCACGGCGACGACCGCGACTTGGAAGACCGCGACCAGAATCTGCGTCATGACGTGGCTGAGCTCGTTCACGCCACCACCACCAAGACGATCACGAGCGCTACGAAACCGTAGGCGAGGTATCGGTGCACGCTGCCGTTCTGGAACCAGCGCGCGCGTTGCCCCCACCACCGCACGCCGGCAATGAAGGGTCGATAGAACTTGCGTTCGATGACGTCGTCATTCGACGTGCGATAGGCGATGCGCTCGATGTAGTACCGCGACTCGACGAAGTGGCTGACGTCGAGGTCGCGCGCGGGTCGGATCACGTCGTCGAAGACACGTTGCAGCGGTTCAGCGAACGAGGTCGCCGTGTACTGCATGCGCGAGGTCTGCAGCGTTCGACCCGAACCCCACGGTTCGACCGGATTGACGGCGGGCCACATGTGACTTCGACGGTGCGTGAGACGGCGAAACACGATGACGACCAACACCGCGATCGCCAGTCCTGCGGCGAGCAGCGACGGCGCCAGGACACCACGTAGTCCCAGCAGGTGCAGCGAGATCCAGCCACTCGTCGCGGAAGTGGCGTTGACGCGACCCGCGCTCGCGGCCGCGCGCTCGATCGCCGGGAGCACGAGCATCGGCACGAGACCGAGCACGAGACAGAGGGTGGCGAGGGCCGCGGCGCCCAGGCGCATCGTGACCGCGGCCTCGTGAGCCTCGGTCGCTTCGTCCGAACGCGCCCGTCCGAGAAACCCGATCCCCGTCGCCTTCACGAAGGCCGCGACCGTGAGTCCCCCGGTCAACGCGAGGGCGGCGACCGCGACGGCCACGCTGATCACGACCGAGGTATTGGACGTCGGTAGACCGTGGAGCAGACCCTGGAAGAGCAGCCATTCACCGACGAATCCGTTGCACGGTGGCAGGGCCGCCACCGAAAGCGCGCCGACGAAGAAGACGACGCCCGTCACGGGCATCCGCCGCATCAAACCTCCGAGTCGATCCAAGTCCCTCGCCCCCGTGGCGACCTGCACCGCGCCCGCGGCGAGGAAGAGGGCTCCTTTGAAGACGGAGTGATTGATCAACAACAACAGTGCCGCCACCATCGCGATGGCGGCGGTCGTCGGACGGCCCACCGCGCCAAAGAGTCCCGACGCACCGAGCGCGATCAGGACCAGACCCATGTTGTCGGTCGTCGAATACGCGAGCAGCCTCTTGAGGTCCGAACTCGTCGCCGCGTAGAGGGCGCCGTAGAGGGCTGACACCACGCCGAGAAGACTGACGAGCAACCACCACCAGACGGGACCTCCCCCGAGGAGTTCATTGCCCACGAGGATGATTCCGTAGATGCCGAGGTTGACCATCGCCCCGGACATCAGCGCCGACGCCGGACCCGGCGCTTCGGCGTGAGCCTTGGGCAACCAGACGTGCAGGGGCACCGCCCCGGCCTTCGACCCAAAACCGAGCAGGGCCAACACGAATATCGTCCCGCGCACCGCTCCCGACAGATGCCGGGCGTGAGCCTCGATGTCGGCGAAGGTCTGTCCGCCGGAGTGGGCCGAGAGCAGCACGAGCGCGAGGAGTATGGCGGCCGCGCCGGCGTGCGTCATGACGGCGTACCACTGGGCGGCGCTTCGCGCGGCCTCGCGTCTCGACTGGTCGGTCAACACCAGCACCAGCGAGGCGAGCGCCATCATCTCCCACAGCACCAGGAACGTCGCCACGCTGGCGGCGAAGGGCACGAGGAGCATGCTGGTGACGAACAACGGCAATGTGCTCGACGCACTTCGCGTCGCGAGGCCGTGACTGGCGTAACCCAGCCAATAGAGCGTCGACGCCAACGCCACCACCGAAATCGAGATGACGAAAAGCGCGCCCAATGGATTGAGCACGAGCGTGACGCCGGTGAGGGGCAGGATCGCACCGGTGGAGAGCGAGATGGCGTGTCCGCTCGAGAGCACCGACACCGCGGCCGCAATTCCTGCACCGCACGAGACCCACGTGAGCGCCACGGCCGCGCCCACGCGGCTCGACGCCGGTAGCGCACCTCCGAGAATGGCGGCCACCATTCCGGCCAGAGCGATCGTGACGACGTAGACCTCGTTCACCGCCCGGTCAGACCCCTCAACGCTTCGACGATTGCCTCCGGGCGAGGCGGACAGCCCGCGATATGGACATCGACGTTCACGACGTCGCTCACCGATCCTTCGACGCCGTAGGCGCCCTTGAAGATCCCACAATCGTGCGCGCAATCACCGAGCGAGATCACGAGTCGCGGTTCAGGCATTGCCTCCAGCGTCTTTCGCAACGGTTCAACCATGTTCTTCGTGACCGGTCCTGTCACCAAGAGGGCGTCGGCGTGACGGGGCGACGCGACGAGTCGCGCGCCAAATCTCTCGGTGTCATAGACCGGCGCGAAGGCGGACGTGACCTCAAGCTCGCAACCGTTACACGAACCGGCGTCGACGTGACGTATCTGCAGCGATCCGTGAAGCGTCACCGCTGAGTGTTGAAGTGTCGGCGCGTCGCCTAAGTCCTTGACGACTTTTCTGGGATGAACCAAGGTTTCCAAGAGGAAACGAAACGACATGACTCCGGTTTCCCTCTTCGCGTGCTGGATCGCTCTAGCAACAGTACCATCGAATTTTCAGGTCGCTTTTGCGAGAAATGGCCTCGTGCGGTGCCGTGATAGCGACGAATCTCAATCCCAATGAGACGTTTGATACCGCAGTTAGAGGCCAACGAGATCACGTCGATCGATGCGATACTCTCCACAGCCATCGCTCGATCTACGCCGCGCTGTGCAATATCTCCCTCTCAAACTGATCAACGCGGGCCATCGGTGCGATTCATGTGGTCACGAGACGGCGAAAGGACGACACTCTCGAGCACATCTCGGTCGTGGAGTTACCCATTAATTGAGCAGTTGATCCGCATCGCCCTTGACCTATGGTCGAAGTAGTGAAGCGTAGGGCCTTGCAAGAGAGTGAGGAGCGATTTCGTCAGTTGGTGAACAACATCGACGAAGTCTTCATCCTTCGAACGACCGCGCCCTACCGATACATCTACATCAGCCCAGCCGTGGAAACCGTCTTCGGACTGAGCGCTGAAGAGGCAATCGCCGATCCCGCGCACTTCCTTTCATTCACCCATCCCGACGACGTCGAATTCGTCCGCACGACGATGGAGGAAGCCGGCCACGCCGAGCGTGTCGAGGTCGAGTACCGGATCATCCGTTCTAACGGTCAAATGCGTTGGGTATGGACGCGGTATCAGCAGGTTGAGGTCGCGCCAGGCGATCCCCCGCTCGTCGCCGTCGTGGTGACTGACATCACTGCGCAGAAGGACGCCCAACGCGCCGAGGTGTCCGCACGGGCCGAGGCGGTACGGGCCAACGCGGCCAAGACCGAGTTCCTGTCGCGGATGAGCCACGAGTTACGAACACCGATGAACGCGATTCTGGGGTTTGCCCAATTACTGGGAATGGATGCGCTGAACGAAGATCAGCATGAGTCGGTACGTCAGATCATTCACGGCGGGCGGCACCTGCTGAATCTGATCAATGAGGTCTTGGACATCTCGCGAATCGACTCAGGCGAACTGACGCTGTCCACCGAATCCGTACTGGTGTCCGACGTATTGGATGAGGTCATGGACCTCGTGGTGCCACTGGTCGCGGCGCGCAATCTGACGGTCCTCATGCCAGAAGGGGACATTTGTCACGAGCACGTGCTGGCCGATCGACAGCGCTTCAAGCAGGTACTGCTGAATCTCGTGGCCAACGCGATCAAGTACAACCGCAACGATGGCGAGATCAGATTGAGTTGCTCGGCTCGGCCCAACGGCGAGTTTGCCGTCACCGTCTCGGACACCGGGATCGGAATCGGCCCTGAGGAGTTGAAGCGATTGTTCACGCCGTTTGACCGGCTGGGTCGAGAGAGCACCGGTGAGGAGGGTACCGGTGTCGGTTTGGCGTTGTCGCAGCGACTCATTCAGTCGATGGGCGGTCGCTTTGAGGTCGCATCATCTCCTGGCGTCGGTAGTAGTTTCACGGTCCTGGTGCCCCTGGTCAAAGAGGTAGGACCGCAACCCGATGAGCAAGGTTCGCCGGCTGCGGGCGCCGAGAGTTCGACTGCCGACACGCTGGTTCGTCAATCGCAGTTGAGAGTCGTGTACGTCGAGGACAATCTTGCCAACGTGCGACTGATGGAGCAGATCGTCGCGCGTCGTCGAGACGTCACACTGATTCACGCAATGCAGGGTCGACTCGGGCTAGAACTGATCGCCTCATCTCAGCCCGACCTGATCCTCTTGGACCTCCACCTGCCCGATATGTCTGGCGAGGAAGTTCTGCGGCGATTGCAGGCCGAGGTGTCCACCAAGGGCATCCCCACCGTGGTCGTGAGCGCCGATGCCAGTCCCGGGCAGATTCGACGGATCTTGGAGATGGGTGCCTCCGGTTACCTCACCAAGCCGTTTGACGTGGAGGAATTGTTACGTTGGTTCGACGATCCGCACGCGATGAGAGGATCGGTCCCTTGACGTGACCCGAAGGGTCAGGCTTTTTTATCCAGGTTGAATTCGCAATACCTCCAAGTGAATTTGCGAACGCTTCGACGTGACGTCTTTCGCTACTTTTTGAATCAATCAGTGCTCTGAGTAACGGTTATCGTCCCCTTGTCACGACGAAGATGGCCCGGCTGTTCACGCTGAAGAACGCGGCACGCCGCCCGCCTGGGCCTTGGAGATCACGAACTCGGTCGCTGATCGCACGCCGTTCAAAAAGAGCGTGTCCTGTTGGACCTTGGTCAGATTGAAGTCGGTGGCCGCCAGGCCGGCGTTGTCGACGAAGATCGTCTTCGCGGCCGTCAACTCGTTCACGGCGTAGGAGTCCCACTCATTGGACATTGTCTTGAGCGTGCGCATCGCCACCTCCCAGGTCGACGAGCACGCTTCGGTCGCCGGGAAACTGGTTTGCAGCTGGGAGAGCTTTATCCCGATCGTGGGCCAGCGAGAGGGCTTGCCGTCGGTTCGATTGAAGGCGTGGATCGGGAAGTTCGCCAGCAGTCCCCCATCGACCCACGTCTGAGAACCGGCTTCGTAGCGCAGCGTGATCGTGTCGCCACCTGGTACGGCGATCTCCACGGTGGCCTCTTGGGAGACGTGGTGGTACGGCTCGAAGAAGAAGGGGATCGACATCGACGCGCGCACCGTGTCGACGGGGTCTTGAATATCGGGATCCTTCCCGTAGAACGCGAAGTCCCAGGGCAGGCGCACCAGTTGACCCCGGGTGATGTCCGAGGTGTGCACCACGAGGCTGTAGTCGTGGCCCGGGGCCACACTGAGTTCGGGATCGTCGTCGAGTGAGAACTTCAGATCGTTGAACGTCCTCACGCCGAGCTGGTCGTGCATGATCGGGCGCAACCAGGTCTCGAGGTAGTCACCGGAGTAGACGCCCTCGTGGCGCAACAAGATGGACGCGTCAGAGGCGGCTTCGATGACCTCACCGCCCGCGTGACCCAGGAGTTTCTGGAGCTTGCTCTCGGGCATGAACTGGGTGAAGTCCAGCGAGCGGATGAAGCCCAGCAGATCGGTCATCGGGCGCTCGGTGCGCGACAGTCCCGCGACGAGCGTGGCGGCGATCGCCCCGGCGCTGGTTCCGGCGACGGCGCGAAACGAGTAACCGGCCTCGTGCAAGACCAAGATGGCGCCCACGAGGCCGAGCCCCTTGACGCCGCCGCCTTCCAGCACCAGGTCGGCGCGAAGCTCCAGTCGCTTCGCGTTGGCCGGGTTGGGCCAGCCGTCCACCACGCGGAGACGTTCGGCCGCGTCGAGGAACTCAACTTGGAGCGCGGGGTCGCGTTCGTAGCCGCACGACGCGTCCGACAGGGCGATTGAGTCGGTCATTGGACCTCCGTTACTTGAAGCCTTCGTGGTTCGACCACCGAGCGACACCAGAGCGACGTCGACTAGTCACGGTCCAACGCCTCCAGCGCCGCGCCGGCACGCCGTTCGACGTTCGCGTAGCGGTTCGTCGCCGCGAGTTCGCGGGCCACCTCGAGCAACGCCCTCGCCCGTTCGAGGTCGCCGTCGCGGCGCCGTTGAGCGAGCATCGCACCCCAAAAGAGATTGGTCCGGGCGGCGAAGAACTTGGCGCCGGTGCGTTCGCATTCGACCATCGCCTTGGCGAAATACGACTCGGCTTCGTCGTAGCGGCCGAGGCAGGTCGCGAGCGCGCCGAGGTATTGGCTGACCGGGCTCTCGCATTCGGCGCCGTTACTCGGCCACAGCTCGGCCCACGGCACCAGTCGATCGAAGATCGCCTCGACGAACTCGGGTTCGCCCAGGGCGATCGCGGCGTCGGCGCACCAGACCATTCCCGTGAGCCAGGTGGCGTCGATCGGCGACTCGAAGTCCTTCGCGGACATCTCGCTCAAGAGCTCACGCACCGCATCGAGGTTGCCGGCTTCCGCGTGGGCCAATACCAATGCCGCGCTCACGGCGCCGCCCACGTCGGGAGCCGCGACGTGCATCTGATTCAAGATCTCCACCAGATCACCCAGGGTGCCGCGCTGCAGACCGATCGTGATCAACTGGCCGCCGTACATCACGAAGGCGTCGGGTTGGCCACTGTCGGTACCGATCTGAAAGGACTCCAGGGCGAACTGCTCGGCGACGTCGGTGTCCCCGGCCATCATCGCGCGCCACGCCCGAGTGAACAGGTAGGTCCATCGCAGCACCGGCTGGTTGAGACGCTCGACCAGTTCACGAACGATCTCGATCGTGCGGTCCAGCTCGGCGACGTCACCGGCCATGATGGCGGCCTCCTCACGCCAGTGGGCGGCGAACATGATCTGCACCGGATCGCCGACTTTGTCGGCGAGGGTCATGGCCCGCGCCGAACGCGCCAAGGAGTCCTGACACAGCTGCGGGACCATGAGCGGAAAGGCCAGGCTATTGAGCACGCGCACGCTCACGGCGTCGTCACCGTGGGCGTCGGCGATCGACAGTGCCTCGCGCGCGAGTTCGAGTCGGTCCTCGAGCGACGTGCCGACGGCCAGTTCGGCGCACAGCGTCGCGAGCACCAGCGCTCTCGACGGTTCGTCCTTCGTGAGCCGTTCGAGGGCGATCGTCAGGACGTCGACTTTCTGCTCGTCGACCGCGCCGATGGCGCTGAAGAATCCTCGGTCGAGGGCCAAGCAGGCGTCGACGAGGCGGCTCGTCTCGTTCAGGTCGGCCGCCAGATGGGCGGCCTCGATCAACGTGTCGTGAAAGGCGGGGTCCCCGGTCTGACGCTCGGCCGTGCCCAGGCCGATCATCAGGTCGACGCGAAGGATCGGATCTTCGATATCCGACTGCGCGTAGAGGTCGAGAGCCTTGACGAAATAACCAAGCGCGACGGCTGGCGCCAACGCGCGAAGGGCCGCGTCACCGGCGCGCTGGGAGTAGTTGATCGCCTTGAACAGGTTCACCGGCTGGGTGGCGTTGGTCCAGTGCCGGGCGAGTTCTCCGATTCGGGCGTCGGGTTTGTCGGCGAGGAGTTCCTCGAGCGCCTCGGCGACCTGTCGGTGGAACTGGGCGCGCCGCGCGCGCCCCAAGTCCGCGTACAGCGTGTGCTGGATGAGGGCGTGGGCGAAGCTGTAGCGACCCGACGCGTCGGCGACCTCGCGGATCAACGCCACCGCGGTGGCGGCGTCGAGGATATCGAGCAGTTCGTCTTCCGATGCGCCGGTGGCCCGGGCCAAGAGATCGAGGTCGAAGTCGCGTCCGATCACCGACGCCATCGACAAGACCCGTCCGGCGTCGGGTCCGAGTCGCACGACGCGACCGCCGATCACCTCGCGAACGCTGTCGGGCAGCGTCATCTGATCCAGGTCTCGCGCCGACCAGCGGCCGTTGTCGTCCTGGGACACCGCGCCGGTATCGATGAGGTGACGCAGTACCTCGCTCACGAAGAACGGGTTGCCGTCGGTCTCGCGGTACACCGCTTGGGCGAGAGGTACCTCTGCGTCGTCCAGGGTCCGGCCGGCGGCGGCCTCCATGTAGGTGATCACGTCGAGGTCGCTGAGGCCCTTCAGCTCGATGCGGTGCACGTTGCCGTAGCGACGCAGCACGCCGAGGGTCTCGCGCAACGCGCTGGCCTGGGCCAGGTCCGAGTCGCGGAACGTACCCAGGACGAGCACGCGCGTCGACTGCTCCGCGGCCGCGAGATGGCGAAGCAGCAGGAGACTCCCCTGGTCGGCCCATTGCAGGTCCTCGAAGACGATGATGACCGGTCGTTGGGCGGACAACATCGTGAGGAGCCCGACGACGGCGGCGAAGAGCAAGAATCGTTCGGTGTCGGCGTCCGTCGCTCGCGACGGAGCGAGGTCGGGTATGCGGCTCGACAGCGCGGGCACCAGTCGGGCCAACTCTGAACCGTGCACCGCCGCCTGCTCGAGCAACGTCACTTCGGGTGCGTGGGTGACGTAGTGATCAAACGCTTCATAGAAGAGCTGGTACGGCGTGGCGAGATCCTCCTCGCAGTGCCCGAAGAGCACGAGGGCCCCGGTGCTGGCGGCCGTTCGCGCGAACTCGCTCACCAGGGTCGTCTTGCCGAGTCCCGCTTCGCCCGACACGATGACGAGCTCGCGCCCACCGTCTTCGGTGACGCGTTTGAACACGTCGTTGATCATCGAGATCTCGGCTGCCCGGCCGACGGTCCCCACGGGCGGGCGCACGCCCAGTCGACTGGAGAGTGGGATGTCGGTGCCGTCAATGGGCTCCCACAGGATCTCCACGACGTCGATCGCATCGGGCAACCCCTTCAGCGAGAGGGCGCCCAACGGCCTCGACTCGAAGCGATTTCGACGACCGGCCATCGCGCGCACGAGGTCCGCACTCAGGATCTGGCCGGGCTCGCTGAGTGCACACAGTCGCGCCGCCTCGATGACCGGATCGCCGAAGTAGTCGCCGTTCTCGACGTTGACCTCGCCACCGCTGAGCCCGACCCGCAGACCCATCGAGTGACCGCGCACGTTGTTGTCTCGTTCGACGCCTTGTTGCATGGACACGCTGCACGCCAAGGCCGAGGACGCGGAGTTGAAGGCGACCATCAACCCGTCACCCAGATTCTTCACCTCGGTACCGCCGGATTTCAAGATTGAGTGGCGCAGAATCGAGAAGTGTCGCCGCCTCATCTCGTCCGCTTCCTCGGCGGACAGTTGTGACGACAGTGCCGTCGAACCCACCAGATCCGTGAAGAGGATCGTGACGTTCACGGTGTCGGCGCCGACCCCGCTCATGCGTTGATGTTCGCTTTCAGCATTCGCGGTTCGATGCGCCAGCCGGTGGTGGGTGCTGCGTCCATGGTGCCCTGCAGCCGCGTCAGGTCTTCGAGGAACACCCGGAA
Organism: Acidimicrobiales bacterium; assembly: GCA_036509795.1. Taxonomy (GTDB): domain Bacteria; phylum Actinomycetota; class Acidimicrobiia; order Acidimicrobiales; family RAAP-2; genus RAAP-2. Next base: position 30,828 of record DATCEX010000019.1, on the reverse strand, counting down.
GGCGTGTTCTCCGCGAGCGTCGAGGGCCAGCGACGAGAAGTCGCTCATCAACGGCGTGCGCCGGACGTTGAGCGTGAAGTTGGCGTTGACGAGTCGCGCGTACACGTCGAGGGGCAGTCGTTGGCCACTGGCGTAGACGCGCGGGGGCTGCACGTCCGGCCAGAGCTGGTAGTTCCACACGCCCGAGCCGAGCGCTTCGTGTTCGACGGTCGTGAAGTAGATCAGCGTCGCGAGCAGTTGCGTCGCGCCCGACCGAGTGAGCGGCGCACCCGCCAACTCGGGGACGCCGTGAGGGACGTAGGCGTCGAGGCACTCGACCCACGCCGCGAGTTGCTCGTCACCGGCGATCGCCTCATCGGAGTCGAAGTACGAACCCAGGTAGCGCTCGACGTGGGCCCGGATGACGCCGAAGAGCCCAAGGAAGTTCTCGTGGGCCGGGAGATCCAATTCGTCAGAGTCCACGCCGCGCCGTCGAGCGTCGAGCTCGGGATTGAACCTGCGCAGGTCCGAGTCGGCGCACGTCGTCTCGAAGAGTTCACACATGCCCGCGTGAGTGAAACTGAAGATGTTCTCGAAGTCGCCGCCGGGCGCCATCTGGTCGAGCGTCACCATCTGGTTGCTCGAGTGGGTGGCGTAGACGTGGGGTTGGAGTAGCCGGCGCACCGGGTGCGTCGCGAGCAGGCAGTTCCTCGTCGTGAACGACAACGGCCCGCCGCACATCAGATGAAGCCAGTTGAAGTGACGGATCAGCGACAGGTGCGTGGTCACGGCGCACAACGCGAGTCGCTGCGCTAAGTCCCAGTCACGATCGCCCGGCGTGCACGAGCCCAACTCGGAGTCGATACGCGTCGCGCGCAAGGAACGCGACGGGGCATCGAGCGCGAACTCGACGACCGCGGCCGGTGAGCGAAGCCCGCGATGCACTTCGAATCCCTCGAGCGCGCTGAGGTCCCATTGAAAGATGCCCGAATCGCTTCTCGTCACGTAGCTCGAGTACGGACCGTCGACGGCCAAGCGGCCGAGGTCGACGTCCGGATCGAAGCCGGCCGGGCGCGTCGGCGCGGGGAAACTGCGTCGGTGGCTGGCGGGATAGGCGTCAGCGAGGGCCATCACGGGATTCGCGTCGATCGGCGCCAGGCCGCTCTGCATCGGTGAGAAGGTTCGGTCGAGCGCGAGTTGCAACCGACAGAAGACCCGGGCCGGGAGCTGGGACTCGTCACTCGGGACGTGGTCGGCCACCATGATTCCCGCAATTGGAATCCGCGAGAACCGGGTGGTCATGGGCACCGGGACGATGGGACGGATCTGGACCATCGGCGCCGGGATGACCATCGGCTTGGCGTGACGGAACTTGAACTCCATGAAGAAGTTCCAAAATCCCCGTCGCCAGCGCCACATCATCCGACCTCAGCTCGGCGCGGCCGTGCACCACGGCTTGAAGGCGTTGTCAACGCCGCAGAGCGCGGGGTGCAGGTTCGGGTAGTGGCGAAGCAGGACGGACTTCATGGTGTTGTTCTCGATCCACTGAATCCCTTCCTTCGTGTACACCTCGGACCGGTAGTCGTAGGTGAAGAAGCGGTCGCTCTTGAGGCGTCGGGTCGCCATAAGTATGAAGACGCGAAAGGCGGTGTCGCTGAAGGCGAAGCCTTCGGGAAGTCGTTCCGTGTAGAGCCCCACCATCAAGTCAACGTCCTCCACGTCGCGATAGATGCGCCGCAGGTCGGCGACGACCTGCGCGTCGTCGCTGAACTCCTCGAAGGTGGCAGCCGGGCGCAAATGGAACTTGCGTCGGAACTCGTTGTAGCGCGGCACGCCGCGTTCTCGGTTGCGCAGTATGTCGACGGCCGCGAGGTCGAGAACCGTGCCGTCGGGTTGGGCGAAATGTCGCAACCCCTCGGGGTAGTTGTGCAGCGCGATCGCTCCGGGGTAGCTCGTGCCGAATGAATAGAACAGGTCATTCATGCAGAATCGACGATCGCCGAGCACCTCGTGCGTCGAGGCACCCGACACCTGGGTGAAGTTGAAGTTGTCGATGAGTTGGTTGTTCGCGCTCTCGCGAATGCTGTACTCGTCCGGTATGAGAGGATGCATGCGGTAGACCGATATGAACTCCTCGGTCATGGAGTACGGCGTGCCGTGGTAGTACAGATCGGAGCCGGGAACGCCGCTGAATTCCTCACTGTTGGTGAGGCGCCCGACGCGCTTCCAGAGCCACTTGCCCTGGACTCCCCACCAGTTGAAATTCATGCCCGTCTCCATATCGGAGTCGGCCAGCATCGCGGGAGTCCACTCCACGGTGTGGATCCTGGCGATCAGGGCGGCGTTGATGAGTCGGGCGTGGTCGAAAAGTTCCTGGTCGTCCCACTCGGGGTGCAGAGAGGCGAGGAGTTCGCAGATGGAGTTGTGTTCGCGCATGAACAACGTGTGCAACATCGCGAGGCCGAGCCACCAGTTGTTCGTGGTCGCGGCGAGGTCGACGCCCGCAAGCGCTGGCATGTTCGGCGGGTCGAAGGTCAACTCGCCCTCGGTCGTCAGCTTCACCCGGCCCCGGTCGAACGTCCGGACCATCTCTTCGAAGACCTTGCTGCTCCCGTACACCTGAGAGGCGTCCCACCAGTGGGTCTCAGTGTTGCGATAGGTCGGTGGGCCGCCGTCGGAGGTCGCGTCGACCTTGGTGCGTTGGATCTTCATCGGACGTTCCGGCCACGGATCACCCTCGTCGAGGTCCACTTCCCAGGGATCGTCGGGCACGTTGGTCCCGTGACTCATCCAGTCGTGCACCTCGAATTGAATCCAAGAGGCAGCGAGGAGGTTGAGTGACGTGGCCGGTATGAACCGGCGCCGGGCCAGCAGCTCGTTCGCGATCGTTCGCGGGTTGGGATTCAAGACGTCGTTCGGATAGGTGCCCTCGAGAGGCACGTTGCGCCCAAAACGCGCTCCCGCACTGCCGATGTCGGGGTAGATCGGATCGTTCCCTGTCCCGTCGGACGACCTCGTCAAGCTACGGGGGCCGGGCGGGGGCAACTCGGGTCCCCACGTGACGGGCTGAGCACTGGTGTCGAAGAGATTATTTCGACGCAGCACCATTCGAAGACCGAACAAGGTCAACAGCGCCAAGGGCTTCGGAAGACGGTCCCAGCCTCGGTGGTAGTCGAGATAACTGGTCGTGCTCATGAAGCGGCGCTTGAGCACTCCATCACGCATGATCGGCCGCCCCCAATCGAAGACCGTCTAGGTCTAGTGACTCGTGATTCTAGCGCTCGCATTTCATTTCTCACTAGGGATTTCTCAGTTTGCGTGTCGTCGCGACGCCATGGCGTTTGAAGGGAGCACGCCCAAAACCGAACCTCGCGAGCGCGACGCCGGTCCCGACTTTGCGGGGCCGCCAATGACGTCACGAGTGCACGTAATGAGAGCGACTTCGTGTACTCAACCGGTGGTTCGCGCAACGAGAGATGAGTTCACGGGGTCGTCGCTCACGTGTTGCTGACGCAGTGAAAGCGGCACCCTTGACGTAATCCAAACAGGTCGGGACCTTTGACCGAGCTTGAATTGGAAGAGACCTCAAAGCGACTGTGCGAACGCCTCGACAATCTGACATTGCTCTTTCGTTTCAACCGCTCGTTGGTCGTAGTTGATGCGCACCCATTCCACGGCATCTCGACATGGGACGCCCGCGCAAACAGCCAAACATGCGAGGACGGTTCCGGTTCTGCCCAGCCCTCCGTAGCAGGCAATTTCCACGATTTCACCTGATCTGGCTCGAGCGCGAATGTCCACGATGACATCGAAGAGTTCGCTTTGATCCTCGGGGGCTCCAAAGTCGGGCCACGCGATCATTCGGTACGGCCACTTCACTTCAGGGTCGTCGTTCCAGCGATCGTCCAGATACACCGCGAAGTCGGGCTGGGACACTCGGTCCGAAGGGATAAGTCCGAGACGTCCCTGCGCGTAGACGACCGTGTCATCGGGCAGATTGACGATCATATTGCATTATTACCCTCCAGAGACGCTTACGGGCAAGCGACTCAGAAATAGAATCGATCGATCGTCGCAGAGGGCGCCAGTCCGATCTCGACGACCAAGGGAGAGGTCGTTGACAACTCATGTCGGATTCGCGTGAAGAACGACTTCCTGGCGGGAGACTCACTGTGGTCCTTCGCGCTGGCGACATAGTTCTTCGTCAGTCACAACCTTGGAGCGACGATGTGCAGCGACTCCTTTCACACGTCCGAAGTCGGGGATTCCTGCTCGCTCCCGAGCCGCTCGGGTTTGACGAACAGGGTCGTGAGGTCGTGCGTTATATCGAAGGAGACACGTCGGCAACCGTGACTCCCTGGCCGGGTTCACTCTGGAGCGACGAGTTGTTGGTCGAGGTTGGACAGAACGTTGCCGCCTACCATCGCGCAGTCGCGGACTTCGTACCTTCCGAAGTTGTGCATTGGCAGTACCGACCACGAGCACTGGGGCGAGGCGAGATCATTTGTCACCATGATTTCGCCCCGTACAACGCTGTCTTTCGAGGAGATCGTCTCCTAGGAATGGTCGACTGGGAAAGCGCTGGTCCTGGAACGATCCAAGAAGAGATCGCGTTCCTCGCGTGGCAATGGGTACCACTGCGTCCACCAGAACCTGAATTTGACGACGGGGGCCATCCCAAAGTCGACCGGGTCGCTCGACTCCGGCTTCTTCTCGACAGCTACGGCTTCGAGGACCGAACCGGTTTCATACAGGCGATCATCGACCGGGTGGAGATCTCTCGATCGGGAATCGAAGAGCGCGCCGCTGAGGGTGGTCTTCCGTACATTGAGCTTCGCAATGAGGGCTACACGCGAGACATGGAGGCGCTGATTCGACACCTAGAAGAGAACCGACGGGAACTCCAGTCCGCCATTGAATAGTTCACTGAATCATTTGCGACATTGAGTCATAGCGTGTACCACTGATGAGCGCTACTGACAGTCCCATTGTCCCACCTACCGCGAACGCCGCGCGCAACCGGTGGACGTTGATCGCGGTCTGCGCGGGCACCTTTATGCTGCTCGTTGACGTGACGATCGTGCAGGTCGCGCTGCCGACGATCCAACGGCACCTCGGCGCCTCGTTCACCGACCTGCAATGGGTGATCGACGCGTACGCGCTCAGCCTGGCCGCGCTGATCCTCACCTGGGGGTCGATCTCAGACCGCTTCGGACGAAAGCGCGTCTTCGTCGCCGGGCTCGCGCTGTTCACGGCGTCGTCACTGCTCTGCGGGATCGCCCAGTCGATCAACATGCTCATCTGGTCGCGCGCCCTTCAGGGCGTCGGCGGCGCAGCGATGTTCGCGACCGGTCTCGCCCTCATCGCCCAGGATTTTCAGGGCCCGGCGCGCGGCAGGGCGATCGCGGCGTGGGGCGCGACCGTGGGCGGCGCGGTAGCGATCGGGCCGCTCGTAGGCGGACTGCTCACGAGCGGCGTCGGCTGGCGCTGGATCTTCATCGTCAACGTGCCGATCGGTGCCGTCGCAATCTGGCTCTCCTCGACGAAGATGCGCAATCAGAAGGACCCCGGCGCTACACGCCTCGACGGCCTTGGCCTCATCAGTTTCTCTGCGGGCATGTTCCTGCTGGAGCTCGGCCTCATCAAGGGAAATGCTCTCGGCTGGACGAGCGGGTCAATTGTGGCGATGTTCTGCGGCTCCGCGGCGGCCTTTCTCGCCTTCGTCTTCATCGAACTCCATCAGACGCGGCCGATGTTTGACCTCTCGCTCTTTCGCAAACCCGGCTTCAGTGGAGTCTCGCTTGGCACGTTCGCCGTCGGCGGCGGAATGTTCGCACTCATCCCGTACCTCACGTTGTACCTGCAGAACGACCTCGGCTACTCTCCCCTCGGCGGCGGCCTGCGTCTGTTGCCAATGACGGTGCTCACCTTCCTCGTACCTTTCATCTTTCGCTCCCCCATCAACAGATTCCCGCCGGGTGTCGTGCTCGGTGGCGGCATCGCGGTAACCGCTGTCGGCATCGCGGCATTACTCGCGGTGGGACCTGATTCCAGTTGGACAGTCCTTATCCCGGGGATGGTGCTCGCCGGTATCGGCATCGGGATTGCCAACCCAGCCATCGCACGCGTCGGGCTTGGCGTCGTACCCCCTCAACGAAGCGGCATGGCGTCGGGTATCAGCAACACGTTTCGCATCGGCGGGCTCGCGACCGGCGTCGCGGCGCTCGGCGCCGTGTTCCAACAGCGGATCACTACTTCGATGTCGGCCAGCGTCGGCGCGCGCGCGGCCGCACTCGGTCGTGTCATCTCCTCAGCTGGCGTCAAGGCGGCCGCCCACGGCCACCCAAGGATCGCCGACGCGGCGCGAGTCGCCTTCGTCTCGGGGCTGCGAACGATCTTCGTCATCGGCGCGATCGTCGTCGCGCTCGGTGCCGTCGTCGCCGCGAGCCTCGTCCGATTCAAGGACTTTCACATCGGGGCCGTGGCGCCTCCGGCACTCGATCGAACGCCTTCGGTGTCAACTGGGCCCACGTAATTCGCTCGCGCCGTATCACGTGGCACGTCGTTTGATCCCTCCGCGGAGCGCAGGGCTTAGGTCGGTGTCTTGATCATGGGTCCCAGTTCATCAGTGATGATGTCGCCACCAAGAAGTCGGGTCAGGGTGTCAGAAGGCGACTCTCGGGTTCGATGTTGCACTGATACCTCTTCCGGTGCCCTCTGCTATCGACCTGAAGCGCTCTACTCGCTCCGACGACGCGACGAATAGTCATGGTCCGGTCGTAGCGGTGTGGGACCTCGCGTGGCTTCCGCGACGTAGCTCCGGCGTAGCCAAATCCGTCAGTAGCATCAACGGGGATCGGGCATTGGCACCTTCCACCGACACGGGGAAGCAACGTTTCACGCCACTGACTAGATGAGAGGCCCGGATGCCGCGACGCAAGTTGTCGAAGAAGGTACCCGGTTCGGTGTGGATACTGGGCGTCGTCAGTTTCTTCAACGACGTCTCCAGTGAGATGCTCTACCCACTCCTGCCGATTTTCATCACTCAGGTTCTCGGCGCGCCCGTGGCGCTCTTGGGACTGATCGACGGAGTGGCCGAAGGCGCCGCCGCAGGTTTCAAGGCCGTTTTCGGTAGGTGGTCAGATCGAGTGGGGAAACGGCGACCCTTCGTCATATCTGGCTACGCCGCCTCGGCCGCCTCGAAGATCGTCGTCGCGGCGTCCACGACGTGGGGATTGGTATTCGTGGGAAGGCTCCTGGACAAGTTCGGCAAGGGGGTGCGCACCGGCGCACGCGACGCCCTGCTGCTCGAGGCGTCAAACCCCTCGAATCGCGGTCTGGTCTTCGGGGTTCAGCAGAGCCTCGACAGCGCGGGCGCCGTGGCCGGGCCCTTACTGGCCCTGCTCCTCCTGCACTCGTTTCGCAACGACATCCGAACGATCCTGTACATCGCCTTCATCCCCTCGGTCCTCGCCGTTCTCATCGTTCCGTTCGTGCGAGAGGCACTCGCCTCGAGCGTCTCGACCCCTACGAGCGTCGAAGCGCAGACAATGGCCGCGGAGAGCACGGCCCTCGAAGAGGTCGTTGCCGCACCGAAGCTCAGTTTGTCATCGCTCCCTCGAGAGTTGCGACTGTTCTTGGTGGCCAGCGGTCTGTTTGCTCTGGGCAACAGTTCGGACAGCTTCTTGATCCTTCGAGCCCGGGGTGTCGGACTGAGTATCTCCTTGGTGATCGTGGCCTACGTCCTCTACAACGTGATCTTCAGCGCGGCGTCGACCCCCGCGGGGATCCTAGCCGACCGACTGGGTGCGAAACGGGTCTATATCGGCGGGATGGTGGTCTACGCACTGGTCTACGCGGGCTTCGCGCTCAACCGCTCCGCGACCGGGGTCTGGATTCTGTTCGCCATCTACGGCTTCTACATCGCGCTGACCGACAGTGTCTCACGGGCCCTCGTAGGGAGTTTCATCATCGATGAGACCCAAGCCGCCGGCATCTACGGCCTCGTGCAGACGGTCATCAGCGTTGGTCTCGTCGTGGCGTCGATCGTCGGCGGTGCGTTGTGGTCCCTCGTGGGCGCGTGGGCCACCTTCGCCTTCGGCGCCGGGTGCGCCGTCGCCGCGATTGTGGTGTTCTGGTTGACGAGCGCGCGTCGACCGGAACGACACGACATCCTCACGTGACGCGGTCTCTTCATTCACGTCGCCGTCACCCTGGATGGACGCGGGGCCGAGGGGACCATTTCCCCTAGCGGATGCTCGCGAACTTGCCTACGATCGCCTTGATGGCCCAGCGTGCGCTCCTACGGTGTGAGAACCTACGTCGCAGTTTCGGCGACCGGTCGGCCGTCGAGGGCATCAGCTTCTCCATCGAACCCGGCGAGATCTACGGACTCCTCGGACCCAACGGTGCGGGCAAGACGACCATCATCAAAATGGTGTGCGGGCTGCTCGAGCCCGACGCGGGCGAGGTGAGCGTTGAGGGGCGCCCGGTCCACAGCGATCTGTCCGTGAGGAGTCTCATCGGCTACGTGCCCCAGGACATCGCGCTCTATCCCGACCTCACGGCCAGCGAGAATCTCCGGTTCATCGCCCGTCTCTACAAACTTCCCTCCGACGTCGTGCGCCAACGCGTCGCCGAAGTACTCGAACTCTGTGAGTTGAGCGACCGCGCGAACGACCGGGTCGATTCCTTCTCCGGCGGCATGAAGCGACGCCTCAATATCGGCGCGGGGCTCCTGCACCACCCTCGACTCCTCGTGCTCGACGAACCCACGGTCGGCGTCGACCCCCAGAGCCGTCACTCCATCCTGGAACGGGTCCAAGAGTTCGGTCGTAGTGGCATGGCCGTGCTCTACACGACCCACTACATGGAAGAGGCCGAACACGTCTGCAGCCGTGTGGGCATCATCGACCACGGTCGGCTCATCGCCGAAGGTACCCGTCGAGAACTCGTCGAGCAACTCGGCGAACGTGACCGGATCGAAATGTCCGCTACCGGCAACCTCGAAGCATTCGCCGCGGCGTGCCGAGCGATTCCGGGCGTCGACAGCGTCGCGACGACCAGCGACGCGGTGCAAGTCGTCGCCGGCGAAGGTCGCCGCATGCTGCCCTTACTTCTCGAGGCCTCCGAGCAGATCGACGTGACGGTCAACACCATCGACGTCACCGAACCCAATCTCGAAGCGGTGTTCTTGCACCTCACCGGCACTGCGTTGCGCGACTGACATGCCCGCGGTCCTGCTCATCGCTGGCAAGGACCTCCGACAGCGACTACGCGACCGCTCGGCGATAGTCCTCGGGCTCATCGCGCCGCTGCTGATCGCGGCACTCATGAGCTTCGCCTTCAAGGGGACCGAGTCGTTCCACTATTCCCTCGGCGTCGTCAACGACGATCACGGTGCGGTCGCTTCCCAGTTGGTGAAGAGTCTCGACTCGAAGGCGTCGCGCACCGTGCTCAGCGTCGTTGCGCTGTCGAGCGCATCGGTGGCGCGCACCAGCGTGCGCGACGGCCACGTGGCCGCGGCGCTCGTGATCCCCGCGGGTTTCTCCACTTCGCTGAGCGCACCACACCCGGAGTCTCTCGCCATCGTCACGAGCGTCAATCATCAGGTCGAGGCCAACGTGACGCGATCGATCGTCGGCTCGTTCACCGCTCAGGTCAACGCCGACCGGCTCTCGGTCGAGACGGCACTCGCCACGGGCGCTCCCGCGAGCTCGCTCACCACACTGTCGGCGGAGGCGGCCACGCTTCGCATCCCTCTGCAGTCGATCGAACGTCCGATAGGTGCCGATCAGCTCAGCGCGATCAGCTACTACAGCCCGGCGATGGCGATCTTCTTCCTGCTCTTCACCATCAGTTTCGCGTCGCGTAGCTTCTTCGTCGACCGCGCCGAAGGAATGATCGAGCGAATGCGAGCGGCACCGCTTGGTCCCGCTGAGATCCTCGTGGGCAAGGCGCTGTCGGTCTTCGTCTACGGGACCCTCAGCCTCGCGACGGTTGGCGTCATCACGTCGGCGGCCTTCGGCGCCAATTGGGGCAGTCCCCTGGCGGCGTGCCTACTCGGCCTCGCCCTCGTCATCTCCGTGGTGTGCCTCACCGCGCTGGTCATTGGCGTGGCCCGGACCCAGCGCCAGGCCGAAGGGTTCGCCTCGCTGCTCGTCTTCGGGCTCGCGCTCCTCGGTGGCAATTTCATCATGATCTCGTCGTCACCACCACTCATGCGGACACTCGCCCTCTTCACCCCGAACGGCGAAGCGATGCGAGGCTTCAGCGACCTGGCGACGATTGGCGGTGGACTGTCGGCCGTCGCGCGACCTATCGAGGCGATCCTGCTCATCAGTGTCGTGACGGGCGGGGCCGCGCTCACCCTGGCGCGACGGGCCGTCTCATGAGAGCCTTGGCCATCGCGCGCGCGTCGACTCGACGGATCATACGCGACCGCACGTCACTGTTCTTCTTGTTGGTCTTGCCGATCATCGTGATCATCCTCGTGGGCGCGACCGTGCGCGGCTTCTCGACGTTTCGCGTCGGCGTGGAGAGTTCGAACAGCGGTCCCGCGGGACAGCACATCGTCGCCGCGCTCGATCACGCTCGCGGCATAGAGGTCACCACATATAGCGACAAGAAGAGTCTCACGACGGCGCTCGCGCGCGGCGAGATCAGCGCCGGCGTGCTCCTCCCTCCCGATCTCGCCACCAACGAACGCAGCTCTCACCCGATTGAAGTCACCATCTACGCCGAACAGGTCAACAGCACCCAGCAGGCCGCCGCGACCGCGGTCTCGGCGGTGATCCTGGGCCAGGGCGCTCTGGTGCAGTCGGCCGACTTCTCCGTCGCCCATACCTCGACTCCCTACGCCGAGGCGCTCGCCCGAGCGACGACCCTCGAACGTTCGGTCCCGCAGGTGGGACTGCGGAATGTTCGCGCCGACTCCAGCGTGAGTACGCTCCCCCAGGGCTACAGCTACAGCGCGCCGACCGAACTCGTGCTCTTCGTGTTCTTGAGCGCGCTCGCCGGCGGGGCCACCATCATCGAGACGAGACGACTCGGGATGTACGAACGAATGCTGGCCGGGCCGGTGCGCGCGCGCACCATCATCGCGGGCGAGGCGCTGACGTATTTCCTCTTGGCCCTCGTGCAGTCCGCGCTCATCGTGATCGTCGGCGCAGTCGTCTTCGGGGTCTCGTGGGGCAATCCCCTCGCTGCGGCACTGCTCGTGATCACCTGGGCCCTGGTCGGCGCGGGCGCGGGCCTCCTCTCCGGAACGCTCTTTCGCACGCCGGAACAGGCCTCGGCGATCGGCCCGACGGCGGGGATCGCCCTGGCGATGCTGGGCGGGTGCATGTGGCCGCTCTCGATCGTCAGTTCGACGATGCGCGCGCTCGGCCACGTGACGCCCCAGGCGTGGGCGGTCGACGCGTGGACGAGTTTGCTCTCGCGACACGGCACCGTCGCGACGATCCTGCCCCAACTCGGCGTCCTCGCCGCCTTCGCGGCGACGCTGCTCTCGGTGTCGTCACTTCGTCTGTACCGACGACTGCGATAGCCGGTCCATGGACGCGCCATCCCTTCACGAACTCGCCACCCAGTTGGAGGGACTCCACAAAGAGATGCGCGAGCGTTACGCCGACGCGAGCGACGCCCTCGAGCGAATCCTCCCCCGCCACCGACTGAGTGCCGCCAACCTGATCGACTACCTGACGCTTCGCGACGTCGACATGCGAGCGCTCCAAGACTCCCTGGCCCAACTCGGTCTGTCCTCGCTCGGTCGCGCCGAGGAGCACGTCATCACCACGCTCGAACGGGTGATCGACAACCTCCACGTCCTCGCGGGAGACGGTCCCGGACGCCGCACCGAATCGGCGGTCAGCTTCCAAGGAGGTCAACGGATCCTCGAGGCGAACAGCGTGGCGCTACTCGGCCCCAATCGACCCAACCGTCCGGCTCGGATCCTCGTCACGATGCCGAGCGAGGCGGCCAGCGACTATGGACTGGTGGTCGACCTGGTGGCTCGGGGCATGGACTGTGCACGAATCAACTGCGCGCACGATGGCCCCGAGGAGTGGCGCGCCATGGCCGTGAACGTGCGCCGCGCCGCCGAGTCCTTCGGACGCACCTGTCGCGTGCTGATGGACCTTCCCGGGCCGAAGCTGCGGACCGGTCCGATTGAGCCCGGACCACGGGTGATCCGGCTGCGCCCCGAGCGCGACCCGCTCGGTCGACTCGTGGCACCGGCTCGAGCCGCCTTCGTCGCCGGTGACGTCGAGCGTGCGACGGGACTCGGAATCGGTGACGGGTCCCTGATTCCCGTCGAGCGTGCATGGCTGGCTGAGTTGCGCCCCGGAGACACGGTGACGCTGCGCGACACGCGCGACGCGCATCGCGTAGCGACGGTGACGCAGGTGAGCGAGACGAACGCGACCGCCGAGTTCGAGGACACCACCTACGTCGCCACCGGCACTCAACTGGTCGCGAGGGGCGACCGCGAGACAGTCGTGGGGGTGCTGGCGGCGCTGGAACAGAAAATCGTACTGCATCGCGGCGACGTGCTCACCCTCACCCAGGACCTCTCGCCCGTCGATCCGCACGACCTTCGCATCGGCTGCACGCTCGCGGACGCGCTGGCCGCGATTCAAGTCGGTCAGCGGGTCCTCTTCGACGACGGCAAGATCGGCGGTGTCGTCCTCGACGTGCGTGCCGGCGAGGTTGACGTCTCGATCACCAGTGCCGCTCATAAGGGATCCAAGTTGCGCGCCGAGAAGGGCATCAGTCTTCCCGACACCGAGCTCGACGTCGCGGCGCTGGGGCCCGAGGACGTGCGACTGCTTCCATTCATCGCGGAGTGCGCCGACCTGGTGGGACTGTCGTTCGCGCAATCTGCCGAGGACATCACCGCACTGCAGGGCCACCTCGGGGCGATCGGTGCCGCTGGACTGGGCATCGTGATGAAGGTCGAGACGGTCCGCGGATTCGATCAGTTGCCAGAGATGCTCGTGGCCGCCATGGCGACGGAGTGCTTCGGCGTCATGGTGGCGCGAGGCGACCTCGCGGTCGAATGTGGATTCGAACGTCTCGCCGAGGTGCAAGAGGAGATTCTCTGGCTTTGTGAGGCGGCCCACACACCGACCATCTGGGCGACCCAGGTCCTCGACCAACTGGCCCGCACGGGTCGGCCGTCGCGCGCCGAGATCTCGGACGCGTTCATGGCCGGTCGCGCCGAGTGCGTCATGCTCAACAAGGGGCCGCACATCGGAGAGGCCGTGAGTGCCCTTGATGACATCCTCGGTCGGATGGACAGCTACCAGCATAAGAAGACCTCGCTCCTGCGACGCCTCACGAGCTGGTCGCCGACGACGTGAGCCGAGCGTCTCCGCGCAGGACCTCGGGGCTGTGCGACGCCCGTCGGAGCACGTCATGTTGTGGCGTCGTGTCGTTGTCGGATGCCGATTCACTCGGCGATAACGTCGAACGCATGGACATAACGTCGGTCGTTGCCACCGCCTACGGCGGACCAGAGGTGCTCTCGGTTGTCGAGTCACGACTGAATGATCCCGCACCCGGTGAGGTGCTGATCGAGGTCCGCGCTGCCGCGACGAATCCGGTGGACTACAAGCTCTATAGCGGTGCGTACGGCGAGGACCCATCGAATCTTCCCCTGCCACTCGGTTTCGAAGCGGCGGGGGTCGTCGTAGGGATCAATGGTGAACCGGAAGGACCCGGCGGACGGATTGCTCTCGGCGATGAGGTTATTGCCTACTCCGCGACCGGCGCCTACGCCAGCGGTCTCCTCGTCGAGGCGGACAACGTGTTGCCGAAACCAACAAACATGTCGTTCGAAGAAGCCAGTTGATTGATGCTGACGGGGGTCACGGCGATTCACGCACTACGTGCAACCAAGACCGAAGCCGGCGACACGCTGTTAGTACACGGTGCGACCGGCGGCGTTGGCCTGACCGCCGTGCAAGTCGCGGTCGCTGACGGCGTGCGAGTGATTGGGACCGCCAGCCAAGGCGAGCAAGAGCGATTTCGGAGTCTGGGAGTCGAACCCGTGGTCTATGGCGGCGGCTTGCTCGAGAGAGTTCGCGCCGTCGCGCCGTCCGGTGTCACGGCAGCCATTGATCTGGTGGGCACCGACGAGGCCGTCGACGTCTCGGTCGCCCTCGTCGCCCACCGCGACCGGATCGCCACGATAGTGAATACGGAACGAAGTAAGGCAAACGGCATCCACGCATTGGGCGGTGGCCCGGGGGCGGACCCCGGGGGCGAGATCAGGTCGGCGGCTCGACTTGAGTTGATCCGACGGGTCGAAGAGGGATCGCTGCGCGTGTTCGTCGAGGCCACGTACCCACTGAACGAAGCGGGCGCCGCACATCGACAGCTCGCCGCCAGTCACGCACACGGCAAGATAGTTCTGGTTCCTTAGTTCGTCACCTTCAGTGCAATTACCCGGAGTGACCCTCCCCCGTGTCACTCGCCGGTGACTTCATAATTGCGCTCTTTCGGACGTTTGAGTCGGGGAGCTGTGGCCCCAACAGATTGATTTCCGATTCTTTACGGTCGCCACTGACAGTGCCCTTTTACACTGCCTACGCGTTTCTCGTGACGGCATTGGTAGACGCCAAGATTGCCTTTTGTCGTGGCCGCTGTCGCACCCCGAATTTAGAGTCGAACTTATGTTCACTTCTCAACGAGAGCTCAACGCGAAACAACGAGAGGCCGCCACCTTTGGGGACGGGCCCCTCCGAATCATTGCGGGGCCGGGAACCGGGAAGACGACAACGCTTACGGCGAGAGTCGATGTTCTCCTTGAACGCGGTCTCGCGCCGGAGCGAATACTGCTGCTGACCTTCACTCGCCGCTCGGCACGCGAGATCGTAAGTCGCGTTCGCGCGCTTCGGGGCGCCCAGCAAGGACGCAGGGTCTCAGGCGGTACCTTTCACTCTGTCGCTCACCGCACGCTTCGACGCCATCACGCCGCAGTTGGTCTGCCTGCGGGTTTCGGCGTTCTCGATCGAGGTGACGCTGCCGACCTAATGGACCTGGTTCGCGGGGAACTGAACATTCTGAGCAGGGAACGCCGACTGCCGAAGAAGGGGACCCTCGGCGCACTTTATTCGCGAACGGTGAACACCGGCGTGCCACTCGCCGATGTCATGCGCGAAATCACGCCGTGGTGTGTCGAGAGCCTCGACGAAGTCGCTTCGCTCTTCACGGCCTTTGTGGCCCAAAAGCGCTCACTCGGACTATTGGATTTCGACGACCTGCTGTTGTATTGGCGGGTGGCAGCGCAAGATGAAGCATTGGGAGAAGAACTCGGCGCGGCCTACGACCACATCCTGGTCGACGAGTTCCAGGACGTGAACCTCCTGCAGCTCGACGTCCTCGTCGGGCTACGCCGATTGGATTCTCGCCTGACCATCGTGGGCGATGACGCACAGGCCATCTATGGATTTCGTGGCGCGACGGCGAGATTCCTACTCGATGCCGACCGCTTCTTCAGCGGACTCGCAACTATCACCCTCGACATCAACTACCGATCGTCTGGCGCGATCCTTGGGGTCGCGAACGCCATCGCCGCCGACGCGCCCGAGGGATTCTCATCAGTCCTTCGCGAAGAGGTTCCAGGAACCGGCGCGAGCCAGCCATTGCTCGTCCACTGCGCTGACGAACGCGACCAGTCCGAATCCGTCGCCGACCGCGTCCTGGAGTTCTATGAACAAGGCATTGCCCTGCAGAAGCAGGCGGTGTTGTTTCGAGCGGCGCACCATAGTGGCGACCTCGAAATCGAACTCGCACGGCGCCGGATCCCCTTCGTCAAGTACGGAGGACTGCGCTACCTCGAAGCCGCGCACGTGAAGGACTTGCTGGCGGCATTTCGTCTCGCCGACAATCCTCGAGATGAGATGGCGTGGTTCCGTCTCCTACAGCTAATGCCCGGAGTAGGTCCGGCCAAGGCGCGGCGGTCGATCAATGCGCTCCGGGACGAGGACGGGAAGATCCCCTTGTCCCACGGCGAGATCCAGCGTCGATGGTCGGGCGTCGTCGATATATTGCCGAGCGACGCGAGCGAAATGTCAATTGATCTCGCGAACGCCTTGTGTGAGAAGGTGTTGGAGCCGGTCGAGGTGCACGCGGAGCGCATACGCCGAGCGATCGTGCCGCTCATTGCATCGTCGTACGACGATGCGGTGGTTCGGCTTGAGGATCTTGGGGCACTGGTGCTGGCGTGCGCGGGGACGTTACGACTGAGCGATGTGGCGGCCGAGCAGGCGCTGGAGCCGCCAGCGTCCACTGGAGATCTCGCTGGCCCGCCGATGATCGACGAGGACTGGCTGGTTCTCTCGACAGTCCACTCAGCGAAGGGTCTCGAGTTCGACGCGGTTCATGTAATCCATACCGCCGACGGAAATTTTCCTTCGGACATGTCAACGGGGTCGCCCGAAGGACTCGAGGAAGAACGCCGTCTTTTCTATGTCGCTATCACGCGAGCACGTAGAAATCTCGCCATCTACGTGCCTCTCCGCTATCACCATCACCGAGTCGGAGATGACCACTCATGGGCACAGCCATCGCGATTCTTGAGTGAATCCGTCCGCTCGACTCTTGAGGAATCGTCCGCCGCCGGATTGAGTAACCAATATTCTTCGTCATCATCAACGGTCGCCATTGATGGTTCCGGAATCGTCGCGAAGCGACTATCCGATCTGTGGTGAGCATGCTCCCGCCTGGATGGGCACACGTAACCAAGTGACGGTTATCCGTACCGGCAATGGACAGCCTCGTACGTCGACCGCACGGTCAGCCATGGAGCTTTGATCAGTTGGCTCCCTCTAGTGTCTTGATCAGTGTCAAAACTAGAAGATTCATTCCAGCGAAAAATCAAGGAATTAGTTAATCGGGTGTCTGGATGGACAATCCTTGCCCTTGTGCTCTTCCTCTATCCGGGAGTTGGACTACTTCTACCCTTACTGCTCGGAATGCCAAAAATCTTTCTAATCGAGTTGAACCTCACAGCAGTAGTGATGGCTATGGCGCTTGGGGTGGGCTGGCTTGACGAGCAACTGAAGTCAAGCGAGCGAAAGCGACTCCTCGATTGGACTAGCAATATTCGGTTGCTCGATTCAACAGAATTTGAGTGGCTCGTGGGCGAAATGTTTCGTAGGGAAGGTTGGAAGGTTGAAGAGACAGGGCAAAGTGATGGACCCGATGGGAACATTGATTTGGTACTCGTCCGCGATGGTGAGCGCGTCATCGTCCAATGCAAGCGATGGGAATCGTGGGTTGTTGGAGTCAACGAGATCCGAAACTTTGCCGGAACTCTTATGAGGGAAAATCTTGCCGCTCGCTCCGGCATCTATGTGACTCTTTCAAAGTTCGGCAAACAGGCGAGGTCCGAGGCGAATCAACTAGGAATCGAAATAATCGATTCCCACGACCTACTTGCGAGAATTGATAAGGTTCGCCGAACTGAGCCGTGTCCTTCGTGTGGATACCCAATGATTCTCGATCATTCAGTACACGGCTGGTGGATGAGATGTGTGACTCAAGGTTGCAAAGGCAAACGCAACCTAGGACGCGAGCCGGGGCGCGCAGTCGAACTGCTGACCGCCTTTTCGTAGAGTCCACGCCGTATTGGTAAGTGAACTGTACTGGACTTAAGAGTTTGACCCCTTGCGTGTCATGCCCATATTTCCTGTTCACCGTCACTTTCTGACGTCCAAAACTCGTCAAATCGTAGCACTTTTTGTCCACTGAAATTCTCGGCTGAGTGCACAAATGTTTTGGCGTTGCTGACAGCGTTGCTGACAAAATGCCCTTGCCAGCTACGCAAGAGGTCATTAAAGGCACTCTCGGCCACCGTCGTTAACCGCTTGATTGCCGCAATGCTCCCCCCAGCTATGAGTGTTTTAGCGACTTCGACAATCGCTGAGCGTTAACACTAGCCGTGGCGGTCATGGTGAGATCGGGATCGATGACCTCAGGCAATGTAGAAGGTCTTCACGTTGACGAACTCGCGAATGCCGTGAACCGAGAGCTCACGGCCGTACCCTGATCTCTTGATGCCGCCAAAGGGCAGCTCGGGGGTCGAGGCCACGATGGCGTTGGCAAAGACCAAGCCCGCCTCGACGCCCGCGATGGCTTGATCAATCTCGAGCTGGTCAGTGGCCCAGATCGATCCCCCAAGCCCCCAGGGTGTCGCGTTCGCCAACTCGATCGCCTCGGCCAGGTCTTCGACAACCTCGACGACGGCGACCGGGCCGAACAGTTCCTCGCAGCCGGCTCGCGAGTCGCGCGGCACGTCGGTGAGGACCGTTGGCTCGTAATAGAAGCCTCTGCCCTCGATCTTCTTGCCACCCTTACGTAGTGTCGCGCTCTTGCCCACCGAGTCCTGCACCTGGGCGTCGATGAGGTCGCGCTGCTCAGCACTCACGAGTGGCCCAAGGACGGTCTTCTCATCCATCGGTCGCCGACGACGACTTCGCTCATCGCTTTCGTGAAGCCGCTGATGAACTCCTCGGCCCGCTCCTTCA
Organism: Acidimicrobiales bacterium; assembly: GCA_036509795.1. GTDB lineage: Bacteria > Actinomycetota > Acidimicrobiia > Acidimicrobiales > RAAP-2 > RAAP-2. The sequence continues at coordinate 12,316 of DATCEX010000019.1, read as the reverse complement.
CCACTATGAATCGCTTGGACGCGAAACAGCTCTGGCCGTTGTTCTGCACTCGAGCGATCACGGCCTTTGGGATCGTCACGCTGAGATCGGCGGAGCTCGCGACAATAAAGGCGTCAGACCCGCCGAGTTCGAGCACGCACTTCTTCAGGTTCTCACCAGCCAACCGGCCAATGGAGACGCCCGCACCTTCCGATCCGGTCAGTGTCACCGCAGCAATGCGGTTGTCTACGACCATGAGCGACAATTCTTGTTGACCAATGAAGAGGTTCTGGAAGACCCCGTGAGGAAAGCCGGCTCGCGTGAAAAGGCTCTCTAAGAAGTGCGCCGAACCGGGCACGTTATGAGCGTGCTTCAAGATGCCGGTGTTGCCGGCCATGATCGACGGAGCGGCGAAGCGCACCGCCTGCCACAGGGCGAAGTTCCACGGAATCACGGCGAGCACCGTGCCTAGCGGTTCGTAGCGAACGCCGCTGCGCGAGGCCGGTGAGGCGATGATCTCCTCGGCAAGAAACTCTTCGGCGTGATCGGCGTAGTAGCGCATGGTGCCCGCGCACTTCATCACCTCGCCCTTCGCCGATACGAACGTCTTTCCCATCTCCGACGTCAACAACTTGCCGGCGAGGTCGACCTCGTCTTCGAGAATCTGCGCGGCCCTCGCCATCAGCTCCCCGCGATCTTTAAAGGGCGTCAGTCGCCAGCTCTAGAAGGCGCGAGCAGAAGCTTCGAGAGCGGCTTCGATCTCTTCTTTGGTGTTCGCTGGGAACTCGGCGACGACGTCGCCTGTCGCCGGGTTTATGGACTTAAACGACATGATCAATTCCTTCCACTTCGGTTATTCCCGGGATTCGTATTCCCCGAACTCCGTCCTACCTCAGTAATGACCGGCTCAACCTCACACCGATTGTCGTTTGCAGAACTGGACTTATCTTTCGTCGATGAGTTGGGCACTCCAGCGGGCCCCTACGAACACCCCTTTCACGAAGCGATCATTGGTCAACAGTCGCTCTTCACACGACAGGATGTGTCCAGTGACTGCTGCCGGCACTCGACGACGCGACCGAATCGGCTCGGCCATTTGAGCAACTCGTGCTGGCCCAAGCACGAGCGACGCTTCACCTCCCCGAGTTCCAGCGTCTTTGTGAAGTTTCAAAGTCTGCCAGCCGCCAGAGCAACGCTCTCTGTGGTTGAAAGCGATAGAGCACGTCAAACGACTGATTACCCCCTGGGAGGTAGCCGACATCGCCCGGCTCGTCGTATTTTGTATCCAGCACGGCCACGACCGCGCTAGAGAGTCTTGGCTGACCAATATCTTCGACGCGTCCGTGGATGATGACCACGTTTTCCGCACTCTCAAGATGAAGCGCTGCTCTACTGTCTCGGGCTAGATTCCGAGCTTTTACCGTAGATCGTGAGGTGTAGAAATAGAGGTGTTCGCCGAATACAGCTCCCCAGACTGGAGAGACATGGGGTGAGCCGACTGGGCTGACGACGTTAAGCCAGTAGTTGCGCGCTGGAGCGAGCACTGCGATTACCTCTGACCAAGGCACTCCTTGTGGTGAATTATCGGGCATGGACTTCATTCTGGCATTTCGCCATATGACGGTTCCGGTCGACTGAGCCAATCTCCGAGTTGATTCTTGAGCGTGTTCACTAGGTCGTTTGAACATCTCCTTGGTGCTCGTTGCCCACTTCCTCACGTATTAGTGTCGCCAAACTTACCTGATCAAATCGGTGCTCTTCGAGGACCGTCACGTTCTTTCGAGCAAAAGCGACGTAGTAGATAAAGCCGATGGCGCACAAGACAGCAGTAAAGAGAATCGGCCCATACTGCAAATACCAGTGAAATGGAGCCGTGGCGTTGTAGACAGAGCGTCGCGGCCACAGCAAGTTGACGGTGAGGGCGACGCCCCAGATGACCGCCAAGATATTGATTGGCAGTCCCGCCTTCCCTAGTGAGAAGCGCCTCGGGCTGTCCACTGTCCGCGCGAGGGGCCACTGCTTCTTGAGCCGGCGCTGCAGCATCGGGACGGAGACGCACAAGTACGCGATCGAGTTTGTCACAATGGCAATCGACGTAACAATGCTGATGACTTGTGGTGACTTTACGTTCACCAGCAGGATCAAAATGGCTATCGCTCCAACCACAATTGTCGGTATCACGATCGCCTTCGTTGTACCGGAAACCTTCGCGACCTGATGACTGAAGGGAAGTTGTGAGTCGCGAGCCATTCCAAACGCCATGCGAGTTCCCGCAGCCTGAATGGCGAGTGTGCAGCCAAACACCGCGATCAAAACACCGACCAGCATTATGTTGCCAACGGTTGAACCCAAAACCTGGTCCACAATGTAGGGGAGGCCGCCTACGGCCAGGTTTGAGGACGTCAAACTCGGAATCGCCATTTCTGCGGCGACAATTAAGAAGAAGCCAAGAATGAACGTCGCCACGACTGCGCGCATAATCGCTGACGGCGCACGACGGTGGGGATCTTTCGTTTCTTCGGCCAACGATCCGGCCGTGTCGAAGCCGTAGAACTGATAAGCACCAATGAATGAAGCGGCAAGCGCCGCGCCAAGGTATCCAAAGCTGCCGCCCTTACCGGCGCCCAACGTTTTGAACAAAACGCTGGGACTGTGATGAGTGTGAAAGAACAACATGACGATGAGTAACACGCACACGAAGATCTCGGCTAACACCGTCAGATTGTTCACGAAACCAACCACACGGACTCGGAACGAATTGATGATGGTCGTCGCAACAATCATGACCGAACCAAGCAGCACCGCGTTCTCGGCATAGTTGACTGGATTACTTCCGGAACCAATGAACTGAAAGCCACTTGAGATCTGCGGAAGGATAATCTGCGCAGCCAAAGCCACCGCCGCCACCGTGGTGATTGATGTGAAGAGCACCAACCATCCGGCCATCCACGCCGACGACCGCCCTCCGAGTTGCTTCGCCCAGTTGTAGACCGATCCGGCTACCGGATATTCAGATGCCAATTCGCAGAACAACAAGACGAGTAAGAACTGTCCGACGAAGATCGCCCCCCAGGCCCACACCATCGCCGGTCCACCGAAGCTATAGCCGAAACCAAAGAGCTCGAATATTCCCGTTAGCACGGACAGATACGAATACTGCAACGCGAACAGCGCAAAGTGGGACAAGGAGCGATCGAGCCTTTGCGTATACCCCATTGAGGAAATCGCCTCATCGTAAGCCACTACTGTTTCCTTTGCCACTTCTTCCCCCCAATTTTCTGTACTTGGATTTCTTCCAAAGCACGCTCTTGTTCATCGAATGACGACAATGTTGATGCCGCCATTTATTACCGGTTCACTAACTTCTTCCTTCTTCAAAATTTCGTGACTGATTACACCTACTTGTTTTTCCTCAACGACTCATCCAACAAACGACGTTGGATCGAGATTGGTGACGCGTCGCACGAGTGGCGTCGGGTTCTTCCCCATATCTTCCGCAGTTTCCTTCTTGACCATTGCGGTGCGAACTATCCGACCCCCAAGGGCTCGAAACGGTTCTGGAGGTAGATGGGTTTTGGGCTTGCGAATCAAGGGGCACGTTCCCCACTCATCGTTTCGGCCAAGTGCCAGCGACGCCAGTATCCGGCCCCCTAGGTAAGAAGGTCCAACGCCATTGCCGGAGAAGCCAACGCCAAAGTGAACTCGCTCGCTGCCGCGAAGCTTGCCAAAGAACGGCAACGAATCTGAGGAGTAGTCAACTGCGCCGGACCAGGTATGGGTGATCGCCTCGTCTCGAAGCGCCGGATACGTAAGGTGAAACTGATTGATCAACTCTCGACTTCGCCTGGACGTCGCCCACACCGACCGGTTCATATGACTTCGAAAGCCGAGTCGACCCCCGCCTTTGCCAAAGACCATTCGTCCTTCAGCGGTTGATCGGTAGTAGTGCACCAAGCGTCGCGAGTCAGAGATCGCGAGACCCTTCGTCGGTCCAACCGAGGCAAGTCGCTCGGGCGCGGGCGCGGTTGCGATGACGTCGCTACCCAAGACCAGTAGATGGCGGCGAATCTCTCGATAGCGAGCGAGCCAGGCGTTGGTCGCTAACACCAACTGACCAGCCAATATCCTTCCACCGGGCACATTGATCTGGACTGCTTTAGTGGTCACTTCGAAGCTACTCATTGGGGTGTCTTCCCACACCCGCACCCCTGCAGCGATGGCGTTCGTGCGAAGGCCCCGCACTAGGGCCGCGGGCTGAACCGTGGCTACGCCCGCTTCGAAAACACCCGCGAGGTGACGCTCACTACCACCCATATCGAGAACTTCTTTTCGCGAGAGTTCTCGAATGGGATACGCGCCAGCAGAGGCCAGGGCCCTGATGGTTTCGTTCCAACTTCCAACCTGGCTCGTATTCGTCGCGGCCCACAGCCAGCCCTCAGGCATGAAGTCGGCATCAATTGCGTTGTCCTCGCAGAACCTTCCAATACGAGCAACGGCGTCTTGCGAGGCCGCCGCCAAACGCAACGCGTCGTCAGTGCTCATCAACTTTGTGAGAGTGGCGAACTTTGGCCACCAGGTCATCGCGAGTCCGCCGTTCGCTCCACTGGCTCCGGCGCCACAGACGTCGGATTCAACAACTCCGACGCGAGCCGACGGCTCAAGCTCAGCGATGCGAATCGCCGTCCAAAGTCCCGTATACCCACCACCAACAATGCAGACGTCCAGATCCTCATTACCGTGAAGTCGTGATTCTCCATCGTCGTTTTCGCGTTCGAGTGCTTGCTGCATCCAAAAAGAGCGATCTGCACGAGATACGTGCGTCGAATTGGCTGCCATGATCAGCCTTTGGGCTCGAATGATGTCAGTACCATGGTGATCTTTCTCATCATGAAACGTCGAAGACGATTGTCTTCGTTTCGGTAAAGGCACTCAGCGCCCACGACGAGAGTTCGCGTCCAAGGCCACTGGACTTCGCTCCTCCGAACGGTGCTAACTGGTCCCAATAATTCGTGGTCTCGTTGATGAGCACGGTACCGTGTTCGAGCCCGTCAACGAAACGCCAGGCGTCACGAAAATCGTTCGTAAAGGCAGCTGCGTTCAGACCAAACTCAGTGGAGTTGGCGATCTGGAGCGCCTCGTCGATGTCTCTGTACTTCATGATTGGAGCGACCGGACCAAAAGTCTCTTCTCGAGTGATCAACATGTCGTCATTCACGTTGACCAGAATGGTTGGTGGATACAATCGACCGTTTACCTCGGCCGTTTGAAATACTTCTGCTCCCTTGGCACGTGCGTCCTCAACGTGCGAGACAACCTGCTTTAGGACGTTGTCGTTGCACAACGGTCCCATGTCGGTGGCCTCATCGAGAGGGTTCCCAATCCTCAATTCTTTAGTTCGAGTGACCAACTGGGCGACAAATGCATCGTGGATCTCTTCGTGCACCAAGACGCGTTCGGCGGCAGTGCACACTTGACCGGCCATATAGAAGCAACCAGTGATAGTCGCCTCTACAGCCCGATCGAGGTCGGCGTCCCGGTGAACGATGATCGGTCCGTTTCCACCAAGCTCCAGCAGTGTCCGCTTCAAACCTGCCCCTGCAGCTGCGGCAATCTTGCGGCCGACTCGAGTGCTTCCAGTAAAGAACAGACCCCGAACCTCGGGGCTCTCGACGAGCACTTCGCCGGCGTCGCCGTAGCCCGGTACGTAGTTAAAGACACCCGCAGGAAACCCGGCGTCGTGAAATATCTGTGCATAGCGCCCGGTACTTCCCGGGCAGTGTTCCGATGGCTTCCAGACCACTGTATTACCAGCAACCAGAGCGTACGTGATAGCGATTGCCGGAATATCGACGGGAAAGTTGAATGGAGAAATAACGCCGACGACACCGAGTGGGTATTGCTGAACAAACATCCGCTTGCTATTTGAGCGAGTCTCAGAGTTCGGCAATGTCATGCCGCGAAAACGCAACATATCTTCGGCAGCGCGCCTGAAATGACCCCAGCCATATTGCAACATCTCTTCTCGTGACTCGTGAATGGTCTTGCCCATCTCGGCACTGATCGATTGAGCAATCTCTTCGTTGGCGTCCTTGCACAGTTCGTAAGCCGCGTACATAAGGTCGACCTTGTCAAGGAGTGACACCGCCGCCCAGCTCGCCTGCGCCTTACGAGCAGCGGTGATCGCCTCTTCGACGTCGCTCGATTTGCAGACTGAGAAGGTCCCGAGTGTCGAACCGTCGTAGGCGGAGAAGTACTCCGCGGGACCTCCCGCCCCGTCCACCCACTCGCCATTGATGTACGCCTGTGTATGACGCGTCATCAATTCACCCGATTCAAGTTGACAACTGCATCTTCAATCATTGCGACTCTCATTGACTCTCTCCCGGCTTCACGATTCCCTTTCCGTTAATTCTTTGGCGTTGATTTCAGCTCCGAGGAGCCATTAAAAACTTGGTGGCGTCGCGGCGAAGAGTAACTTCGCCGGTTCCCCGTTGATCTCATTCGCAAGATGCGGCGTCGAACTCCGAAACGTCACCGAGTCCCATGCCTCAAGTCGAAACACGTCTTCGCCCAAGTGCAATTCAATTGACCCTTCAATCACTAGTAAGAACTCCTCGGAGTCACCATGGACATAAAGTTCTTCGCCTGTGGTGCCGTGAGGATTCAACTCAGTGATGAACACCTCAAGATTCCGGTCGGCTGCTGACGTCAAAAGATATTTGGTGCCCATATCGCCGAAGGACAGAATTGGCCTATCGTGGCGGCGCAAGACGTTGTGGGCGCGATCAGTTGACTCATCGAATAGATCACGCATCTCCACACCGAGAATTCCAGCGACCGAGCGCAGCGTGGCGATGCTGGCATTGCCGACGCCGCGCTCTATCTGGCTCAAAAAACCTTCGCTGATGTTCGCAGATGCCGCAACTTTCGAGAGGGTGAGTTTTCGCGCAAGTCGTATTCTCCGCAAGCGCCGCCCGACATCGAACTCGCTTGAGTCTCCCTCCCGTGCTGACTTACTGCCATCCACATCCACTTTCGATGCCGGTTTCTGCTGTGGCATTCTGCATACTCATTTCAGGACTTTGTGTTGAACATACATTACTTAGGTGATAGCTAAGTCATCTGAACTGTAGCCGAATTTCAACGCCTCGACCTGCGGACTCGTCTAGACCATGCACCGTCAGCCGGTTTTCAGAACCCAGATTGCGATTATCTGTGGAACAAAACTGGTTCACTACTTTGACGTAGAACTACCAGCAACACCTCAATGTCTTCCTCTCGCCGACTTGCGCTTGCAGTTGTTGATCGGATCAGAGAAGTGCCTCGATGGCGCGCGCTGCCCGCTTACCAGACTCCAGCGCACCGTCCATCCAACCGGCCCACCCAGACGCAAGGTCCGAACTTGCGAAGGCAACACGGTCATGCAGTTGCTGAAGGCTGCTGGCGTGCTTCATGACTTGACCGGGCCGATAGGCCATCCACGTCCCTTGAGCAAATTCGTCACCATTCCAGTCGTGTGCGTCAACCGCCACAACTTCAGCTTCAGGAAGGTACTCCCTGATGGCTTTACTCACCGCAACGTGATCTTCGACGTCTAGGTCATCGGGAGAACAACCAAAGCCAACAATGAGTTGACCTTCGTCGACGACGTACTCGGTAGCGACCCACTTCAAAGCAGTCTTCCAGCCAACACCATAAAAGTTCCCCGCTAGGCCCCTAACGAGTGCCCAAACCTTTATCGATTGGCCACCTTGCTTCTCGTTGGCCATGATAGAGAATGAACCGGTCAGAGCCGGTTCAAAACTGATGTCTGACCAGGTATTAATTGGTGTGGCCACGATCGCCGCCTTGGCCACGTACACTTCGCCATCTCGGGTCGTTGCGGTGACACTGTCGATGCCCTGCTCAACTTTGCTAACCGGAGAAAGCAACCGCAGTTCGACGTTCGAGTCTGCGTGGATCGCTTCGATTGCGGAACGCGTTCCGTGTTCGAACTTTTTACTGACTCCGACATACCAACCAACCGAACTATTGTCAAACCCCGCGACCCACGAAAGAATGTGAAGAGCGGATACATTGGCTGGATAGTTGCCGAAGTAAAAGCCGGCCCAGCTCAAAATGAATTCTCGCGTTGCCGGCGGGGGATTTAACTTGTCGACAAACTCCTCAAACGGTATGTCAAGGTCGCCGAGACCTGCCTGATCGAGAGGCTCGACAAACTTGATCCGCGCCGCCTGAGCGTCAATGTAAGAAATTGCGCGTTCAAAATCCATCCACTCCTCAACCGGAATGGGCCACGGCGAGTGAGATACACCGCCCGCAAGCAACCAGGTAAAGATCTGCGGGCTCGGGCTTTCAACAAGTTCCAAGTTATATTGGTCGATAATCTCCTTGATGTGCGGCTGATATTCCGGGACAACCCAGGTCCCTCCGAACTCGACCAGGTGCTCGGTGTTACCAAAGTTTTTGTACCAGGTGCGCCCACCAATGCGATCGCGAGCCTCCAAGACGAGCACGCGATGACCGGCCTTGGACAATTGCTGTGCCGCAATACTTCCGGAAAAACCGGCCCCGATCACAATAACGTCAAAGTTTTCCATTTGAATATCTCCCCCACCCGCACTCTCATCAACGACTACGGTCAACTGATTTCTGTATGAGTACCCGCGGTCCTCGATCAGAACTTTCGGCAAGCATACAGAGAGCCTTAATATAAGTCAAGTTCTCTTAACTGATAGTAAAGGGCCGCGGACGGCTCGCGATACGCAGCGGCGGGTCACTCCCTGGCTACCAAATTGACCCTCGGAACCTATTGAACAGAACTCTCTCGCTGCGTGAAGGTGATGGCGAGTCTTCGCGTGATCTTCGCCCCGTTCAGCGAAGGTAAAACGGCCTTCCTAATACCCGCGGTGTTGTCCAGGTATCGCGTTTCTGAGGTGACGCGCCGGACCGGTCCGAGTGACAGGTGTCGACTTCGGCAGTTTTAGCGACCTTCGATCCACTTGCCGACGCGAGCCGACTTGCCATCTCTGACCGTGAGACAGGCGGACAGAGTTAACGGAACGCTTGAATCCCAGTGAGGGCGCCACCCACCACTAACGCGTGCACGTCCGCGGTACCTTCGTAGGTCACGACTGACTCGAGGTTCACCATGTGACGAAACACGGGATAGTCGAGTACGATCCCCGCCGCTCCGAGAACCTGTCGCGCGGAACGAGCCACCTCCAGCGCGTCATTGACATTTCCAAGCTTTCCCATGCTGACATGCTCGGGCCGAAGTAATCCTTCATCCTTCATGCGGCCGAGATGTAGTGCGAGAAGATATGAGCGGCTGACCGCCAAGGACATTAGGGCGAGTTTCTGTTGTTGAATCTGATACGCCGCAACGGGCTTGCCGAACACTTGACGATCTCCCGCGTATCGCAGAGCGGTTTCAAAGCACGTACGAGCCGCGCCCACCACACCCCACACGATTCCGTATCGCGCTTCATTGAGACACGACAAGGGGCCGCGCAGCGAGGTGGCTTCGGGCAGCATCGCGCTAGCGGGAAGGCGAACATCAGTAAGAAAGAGTTCCGAGGTAATTGACGCACGAAGCGAAAGCTTCCTCTTAATCTCCTCAGCACTAAACCCGGGCGTTCCTTTTGGAACTAGAAAACCACGGATACCATCATCAGATTTAGCCCACACCACAGCGACATCGGCCACTGATCCGTTAGTGATCCACATCTTGTGGCCATTCAGCACCCAGTCAGAACCGTCCTTGCGTGCTCTTGTTGCCATGGCGCCGGGATCAGATCCCGCTTCTGATTCCGTCAAACCAAAACAGCCAATTGCCTCACCGTTTGCCATCTGAGGGAGCCACTCTTGGCGCTGCTCTTCCGATCCCCAACGATGGATGGCGAACATGGCGAGCGATCCTTGAACTGAAACAAGGCTGCGGACGCCACTATCGCCAGCTTCGAGCTCCAGACACGCTAGTCCATACGCAGTGGCGCTCATTCCCGCGCAGCCGTAACCGTCGAGGTGCATCCCAAGCACGCCTAGAGATCCGAGCTCTTTCATTAATTCCGTAGGGCTCTGTCCCCGCTCAAACCACTCTGAAATGTTCGGTTCGACCCGCTCATGGACGAAAGAACGAACAACGTTTCTGATCGAAATCTCCTCATCCGAGAGTCTGGCATCAATATTGAGATAGTCCTGTGGACATAACTCGCTTGCCTTTTCGATCGATGAAGACATAACGTTCTCCTCAGCTCGTTGCAACCGCAACATTTAGGGTTTTAGCATAACGATGCGACCACCCATGAAAGGTGAAGCCTTACTTCGTTAACTTCACGCTTCATTGACCAAGGAGAATGTACCTGCGAGGAAACAATCAGCCATCGATCGATCGTCTCATTTGGCGCTCGTAGAGCTCATGGGTTCCCACGGTCCATCGAGCCAGCCACGTATGTCGCTGTCGTGCTGGCCCAACGCGGGTGGAGGGAGACGGTAGGAAGGCGGCGTACCAGAAAGTGTGATCGGATTGGAGACTTGGCGCACGGCACTGACTCCGTTCAAGAGTTGTTCGTACGTCGGTGAAAGCCCGAGCACTTCCGCGTATTCGAAGGCTTCGTCTATGGCATTGATCTTGCCGCACGGTACACCTACTTCAGAAAATCGTGTTGTCCAATGCTCGACGGGCATCGTTGACATCTGCTCTTCCAATAGTCGGTGAAGCGTCTCTCGATTCTCCACCCGAGTCCGGTTGACCTCGTACATTGGATCATGAACCAGATGGCCGAGGCCCAAGACGTCACACATCTTTTCAAACTGACGGTCATTTCCCACTGCGACCACCACGGCGCCATCGAGAGCTCGAACCGTCTCGTAAGGTGCGATACTGGAGTGAGCGTTGCCCTGCGTTCGCGGCACTTCGCCCGCAATCAAGAATGCAGAAGCGTGATTGACGAGCATCCCAAGCACCGAGTGCAGAAGATTAGTCTCCACCTTCTGACCGCGGCCGCTCGTTGCACGTTCAACTAAGGCAACGAGAATTCCAATGACGGAGAAGAGTCCGGTAACCACATCGCCGACCGCAACTCCGGTTTTCGTCGGCTCACCTGGAGCCAGGCCGGTGATGCTCATGAGACCGCCTTCCGCCTGGGCTAGAAAGTCGTAGCCCGGTAGGTCCTTCCCCATGCCCGGGCCAAAGCCGCTGATCGAGCTGTAAATAAGGCCAGGGTTAGTGAGCGCGAGCTCCGCGTAACCGAGTCCGAACTGTTCCATTGTCCCTGGCCGAAAATTCTCAAGGAGGACGTCGGAGCGACGTGCAAGTTCCCGCGCCAAAGCGATGTCGCTTGGGACACTCAGGTCCAGGCAGACGCTTCGCTTGTTTCTATTGATCGATTGGTAGTACGTGCTGACTCCATCGCTTCCGTATGGTGGCCCCCACGCTCGTGTGTCGTCCCCGCCTCCAGGTCTTTCGACCTTGACCACAGTCGCCCCAAAATCTCCGAGCAACATTGAAGCAAAAGGTCCCGCAAGGACCCGCGAGAAATCCGCAACAATAATGTCTTTCAAAGGAGAAGAGCGATGCGCCTGCTCTACTCCGGTGGATTTGTCGCTGTCGCTCATTAGTCCCTCCGCGAGTCTGGATCACAATTCGCGCACCGTGCCAAGGAATCGCGCAAGAGACGCCACTATATCGAGCAACGCCAAAGCGGCGACACTCGTCATCTATAGCTTCGTGCTGTAGAGCGTTTACATAATTAGATTTTGGAATCTCACTCTCGCAATGCCGCGAGGTCCTCCTGCTTCGTGCGTGTGCGGACGCAGCCTGACAGCTCTCAGAAATCCTCTATTACGCCGTGGAGTAAGGACTGCACGTACGCAAGCAAGCCTGTAACGCGGTTACAAATTCTTGACTCTTCAATCAACTCCCACTTCTCCTTGGAATCGCGAGCCGCCGAGTCGTCAAGTCTCGACGTAACCTTCGGGGTAAATCAAATTGCCAGAGAGCTACCAATTAGCGAGGAGCGTCTCACAATGGATGACGTTCGGGTTTTGCATGTCGCAGACTTACACGTCGACAGCCCGATGCATGGATTAGTTCCTTACGATGATTCTCCGATTGAACTGCAACGCGAAGGACTCCGGAGAGCTGCATCAGATTGTCCAATTGCAGATTGAAGGATCCGCAAAGCTTGAACCTGTGACCCCTTGCGTATCATGCCCATATTCCCTCTTCACCGACGTTTTCTAACGTCCAAACTTCGCCAATTCGTTGCACCGCTTGTCCACTTAAGTTTACCACTGCGTCCGAAAGTTTTTTAAGGTTGCTAACAGCGTTGCT
>DATCEX010000018.1:0-20285 GCA_036509795.1 Acidimicrobiales bacterium | reverse complement strand
AACAATGACACCGGCGACAAAATGATTCGCTCTACGATGACTCGAGAGGAGGTGAGCTAGGGGAGAACACTCACCAGCACAGCATCACGACCAGTGTTCAACTACGTCGGAACAACTGTGCAACTTCGTCGGAATACGCAGCAGCTGTTTAGGGACGTCTTCAGAAAGGTATGGCTCTACCCGTCCGGGCCTCTTCATGTCTTTTGCGACTTTTCCCAACATCTCTTGAAAACTCTATTGTCTGTGGCATCGATGAGACCTCGAATCCATTGGTTCGAATGAGGTTCTCAGACACATCGCTCTTTCGCCTTTTTTCTCTAAAGAGCATGTCGGTGCAACGAGTCCAAGAATCAATTTCTATCGACTTCGTCCACGAGAATTCGTTTGGGTACAATTCTCCTCAGCGGTCGCTTATGTGCGCTGGCCACAAAATTCGAGAGGCATATCAAATGACACCGGTCCACTATGAACGACTCGAGGGCAAGGTCGTACTTGTGACCGGGGGCAGCAGGGGTATCGGACGCGGAATAGCTCTCGCTTTCGCGCAACAAGGCGCTCTGGTCATGGTCAACAGCCGCTCTCACGAGGGGGCGATGGCAGTGGTCGACGAGATCGGCGCCGCAGGTGGCATCGCTGAAGCTGTCGTTGCCGACGTCGGGGATGCTCTCGCGGCTCGAGCATTGATTGGCGACATTGTTGGACGACATAATCGCCTTGACGTCCTGGTCAACAGCGCTGCCATCGGACCGGTGGTACCCCTTCTCGAAATGACCGTGCAGAAGTGGGAGGAGGTCCAGCGAGTGAACCTATGGGCGCTATTCCACTGCGGCCAGCCTGCCGCGAAGCAGATGATCGCCCAGGGTGGAGGGTCAATAGTGGTGATTGGCTCTCCGGGAGCGATCGAAGCCTACGAGGCCCAGGTTCCCTATTGCACGTCGAAGGCGGGACTGCAAATGCTGGCAATGGGGATGGCGTGGGAATGGGGACCGCTAGGGGTTAGGACGAATGTCGTACAGCCGGGCTGGATCGAGACTTCTCTCAATCGCAGGTATTTGGCTGACCAGGATGTCCGTGAACGGGTGGTCATGCAGATTCCTCTTGGCAAATTAGGGGCGTCTGACGACGTCGCTCGAGCAACGCTTTGGCTGTGTTCCGACGACGCATCGTACGTCAATGGCGCCACGATTCAGGTTGACGGTGGGTTGATTTCGGGTCGTCCAACAGTGGTTTCGAAGCGGTTTGAGGGACTGCGCCAGTAGTCCGTAGCCGCCCAGGGGGTGCGGCGGCGCTTTCTTGTCGTCAAATATCATCGAATATCTCGGGCCCTTCGTAGTGCCCCGAGGGATTTGGCTAGACGCCGAACACTGAGCACGCCGAACTGCGACGACCCGTTTTCTGAGCGACCCAGTCGACAAGCGTCGTTCATGACGATGTGCCAGTGGCTGTGAAACGGCCGAAGTAGGCAATCGCCTCTATCGTGCCTGTTTGCGTCCAATTTTTGTCCAAGTTAGGATGCTGGCGTGCCACAGCGCAAGGGGCGATCCCCAGAAGAACCGGGCGTAATTGTTCCGCTCCCGGACATGACTCCCAGTTCGAGTGAGTTGGGGACCGAGGGTTCTGCGCAAGCGGTTGACGGAAGCGGGAGCGCGGCGGAAGTTCTCTATTACTGGGACTATCTTCATCTCGACCACATACTGAGCTCTCAGAGGCCCAGGAGTGCGGAGCGTGGGAATCCCGTACACGACGAGCTCTTCTTCATCACCGTGCATCAGACCTACGAACTCTGGTTTAAACAGACGCTTGCCGAACTCGAATCGGTGATGACGCTCATGGGCGCGAAATATGTCGCCGAGCGAGATCTTGGCGTCGTGCTGTCTCGTCTCCAGCGAATCAATTCCATGCAGCGCCTGTTAGTTACGCAACTCGACGTCCTCGAGACGCTATCCCCGCTTGACTTCCTCGACTTTCGTTCTCTCTTGCTGCCGGCTTCGGGTTTCCAAAGCGTGCAGTTCCGCCTCATCGAGAACAAGTTCGGCCTCGCTGAGCGGGACCGCCTGACGGTCGAAGGTCATAGTTACTCCGACACCTTGCGTGCGGACCACGCCGCACTGGTTATCGAGTCCGAGAGTTCCCCCTCATTCTTTGACTACGTGGATCGGTGGCTGGCTCGGACGCCTTTCGTGCGATCATCCGGTTTCGACTTCGTCGCCGAGTATCAGGCGGTAGTGAGTGCGAAGCACGACGCAACCAGAGCCTCTCTTTCTGGAAGTGCCGACAAACTCCGGGCCTTCGAAGCGGGGATACGGAAATTCGACGCAATCTTTGATCGCGAGATATGGGAAGCCGAGGTGCTTCAAGGTTCGAGGCGACTCTCCTATGACGCCTTTGTGGCCGCTCTGTTCATCCACCTCTATCGCGATGAGCCGATTCTGCAAAACCCCTACCGTATCCTCACTGCGATAATCGACATTGACGAGTCTTTGACGCTCTGGCGACAACGCCATGCGGTGATGGCGCACCGAATGTTGGGGCGGTTGACCGGTACGGCAGGCAGCGGCTACGACTACTTGGATGAGACCGCCAGGCGTTACGCGCCCTTTAGAGACTTGTTCGACGTGTCAACGTACCTGCTGCCTCGTCCCTCAATACCCACGTTGCCATCGTCGCTGGTGAGCGGGTTAGATTTTGTCGATCAGGAGAAGCGGTGAATTCTGATGGCTGGGAGCACCGCTGGGTGCGATGACGTGGCGAGTGGCCCTACGAGTGGCCCTGGCGGTGTCGTCCCGCCGTGTGCGCTAGTGCAACTTGGCAACAACTGTCGCTAGTACGATGACGATCTTCGTACGACTCGACGTAACGACCACCGAGCGTACTTTCGGTCCGAGTCGCTCATGACGACGACGTCTCGACCGGTCTTGGCCATCGTCTACGGAGACAACTCAGCATCGGCGATGGCGCTGCACGAGTCCGCGGCGGCCTTATGCGACATCGTGTGGGTCGTGGATTCCAGTGAGATTCAGGAGAGGTCGATATTGCGACTCTTGGGCAAGCTCGGCCGGGTCGTCGACATCAACGCGATGACCCCTCAAGAGGCTTCCGACGCGCTGCGAAGCGCCGAGCCGAGCGGTATCGTGGCCTACGCCGACGCGCAGATAGCGACGGCATCGGCACTCGGGGCGTCGCTGGGGCTTAACTATCACGATGAAACGGTGGCCGGTCGACTTCTCGACAAGGTTGTTCAACGCCGTGCGTTCGCGGCAGCAGGACTTGGAGTGCCGCGCTGCGTCGCGGTACCGTCGAAACCGTCGCCTGCTGAGATCGAGGGCCTGATGGCGAGCGTCGACTTTCCGGTCATTCTCAAGCCGCGTCACGGCGCGGCGAGCCGAGAGACCCACCTCGCCGAGGACGCGCAGCGATTACGGGAACTTCTCATCGACGTCTCCTCTCTCGAGTCAGACACGAAGATGGTCGTCGAGGAGTTCATGGTGGGCGCGTCCCCACCACCGAGCTCGTACTTTGGCGACTACGTCTCAGTCGAAAGCGTGGTCGCCCACGGCCACATCAGTCACCTAGCCGTGACGGGACGTCTTCCATCGGCGAAGCCGTTTCGAGAAACCGGACTTATCATCCCGAGCGACTATCCGTCTGAGTTGGTCCTCGAAGTCTTGGGTGTTGCCACCGACGCCATCAACGCGCTGGGGATTCGGACCGGGTGTCTACATACTGAGATCAAGGTCACGGACAAGGGTCTCCGGGTCATCGAGGTCAATGGACGCATTGGTGGCTTCGTCGCTCCGGTGATGGCTCTCGCCTGTCCCGGCGTCGACTTCTTCCAAATCTCCCAGCGCGTGGCGCTAGGTGAGCGCGTGGTTTTCGCTGAGCTTCTCGCCACTGACCACGTTGGCTTCGTCATCGTCGGTCAACCGCCGATCGGTGCGCGTCGCGTGGCCCGCGTGAGCGGAATTGACCGGTTGGCAACATACCCCGGTGTGAGCGCCGTCGCAGTGAATCGACGGCCAGGTGACACCGTCGATTGGCGCCTGGGCAGTCACGAATACGTGTTCTCGGTGTTGGGCGCTGCGCCTGACTCTGAGGCGGTACGGGCCCTCGATGCGTTCATTAGCGAGCACGTGGTCATCGAATACGAATAAGTGGTGCCGCAGCATTCCCGTCGTGACGCGACGTTAGGCGGACGCGAACTGCGAGAGTTCATCAAGTACAGCTTTCCACGCCGGGGCGCGTACGTCGACGTGCGCCATGTGATCACCTTCGACCTCGACCAAGCGAGCGACGCCACCCGCTTCAGTAGCCGCGGCAACGTACGTCTCGCTTTGCCCAAACGGGACCGATTCATCGCACCGGCTGTGGACGCAAACCACTGGGACGGGCAAAGGTACCCGAGCCCGTGGATCGGCCCATTGGTAGCGCTGCGGCACTGCAAGCGGGTCGCCGCCGAGGAAGTCAAGAATGGCGGAGCCACCGACGCCCTCGGCGGCTCCAATTCTTAGGTCCAGAACTCCCGCCTGTGAGATGACGCCCGTTAATGAAACTCTCGGTCCAGCGCCCGGAGCTGAGGGCGGAAGATCAGAGCGACCAGCGGCCCAGGTGGCCAAGTGTCCTCCGGCGGAATGACCGATGGCGACCACACGGGTGAGGTCGAGATTTAACTCGGCCAAGAGATCGATTGCCGTGGCGACATCGTGCAACGTCGTCGGCCACCCGCCGCCTCGACCGACTCTGCGGTATTCGACGTTGTAGGCGAACCAGCCCCTTTGGACCAGATCGAGTGCCAGCGGCCGCCCGAGCGAGGCGTCGTACGCGGCTCGCCAAAAACCGCCATGGATGATCACAGCTACGCCGAGTGGATTGCCGCCTGGAGGGAAGAGTTCGACCCATTGATCTGGATCAGGCCCGTACGCACGTTTCAAGGCCGCTTCCCCTTCACGGTATTTTCGTTGACTGCTCGCAGAATATCTACCCGGAGGCGTCGATCTCGAATCATCTGAGTAACGAATTGTCGCCATTTGACCTGGCGCAACGCTTCCGTCTGGGAAATTCTCGCGTCACAGAAGGTGGTGCGACGCCCGACGCGAGGCACCGTGTACTCGAGAATGATGGTCCAACAATGGATTGTCACCCGGGTTGAAGGAGCAGGCGCCGACGATCACGTTCGTCCAAGGACCCAACGAGGACGTGACCACATCTGCCAATACTCCGTGGTTTGATATCCGAGAGAACGGTACAGGGGTTCTCCCGCGGGCGAGGCGTAGAGGATCGACTCAGTGACCCCTTGGCCTGCGCTCTGCATCAGCGCCGTCGTGAGCAATCGACGACCGTAGCCGCGATGCTGCCATTGCGGAAGTGTAGCCATGGACCAGATCATCACTGACTTGCCGACCACGACCGTCGCCACACAGGCGCGAATCTCTCTCTCCACGCTGAGTTTCCAGACATTTTGGCCCTGAGTGTCGAAGACGTCCTCTGGGATGGCGACGCGTGCCAACGACGAATCCACTCCGAAAGTCTGACCCATCTTGTCCCATACCCCCGGCAGATCCTCGGGACCGGCAATGCTCACCTCGGGATCGGATACGAAAGTCCTCGCACCAATGCCCTCCAGCACCATGATCGGAGCAGTACCGATACATACCCATCCCGCGTCACTAAGGATTTGGGCATTGGCCAGCCCCGGCCCCGCGAGGACGATCTCAGCTTGACAGTGCGCCGCCGCGACGGCGTCGACGCTACGTTTCACCGCGTCGGGATCCGAGCTATGGCACACGAGGAGGTTGTAGTCCACGCTGGGTGCGCCACTCAACGCCTTCCAGCATCCGCGAAGAACTTCATGCTCACCGTGCCGCGACCACAACGCCGCGCTCATCCCGATGAGGTTCCGGCGCTGGCCAAGCCGATCGTCGTCGCCGTCGAGCTCCTCCATGTCGCTCACTTTTCGAAAGCGCTCAGATCCCGATGCCGACCGAGGTGAATTTCCACTGTGACGAGAGTGCGCCGATAGTTGGAGCCGTCAACGCGGCTCCGACTCCATGAGATGTCAGTGAGTGCAGATAGGCGCGAGCCGAGTGAGATTGAATCTCGATCAGCGCTCTCGCCAACGGCTGGACCGAGGTATTGGCCGACCCTCTCCAAGTTCAAACAAACTTCGTGAATAGCAACCTGCCTTCGTTTCACCTCGCCGTTATCGAAAACGACTGATTCACTGCGAGGATCGAATTACGTCATCATAACGTCCGCCCCATAGTGAGTATCGATGTGGTGAAAGAGAGTCCGAAGTGGATTCTGAATTCTGTTGAGCGATCCTCATACGCGTCTCACGAGTCTCCGACGCCGACGATTCTGCGCTCGAGGAGGCCACTTCGCCGGGTTCTTCATCACCACTCCGACTGCACCACATTGCTGAAACGCTTGGTTCGAGATTCGCAACTGAAGGAATTGTCGCCTTGAGGCGCGGCCGCGACCCTCAATCTGACTACTTACCAGTCGCAACCTACGGCTCTGGAAACGCATTGCTTGATCGACGCCCGCGCCCCCTGACGTCAGGCCCCAGACGCGCTCTCCGGAGTAACAACCACAAATCGATCTCGCACGAATCTGTCGAGAGAAGCCATTGCCAAATCACGGCCCTTCGCGGCGTGCATACTGTGGTCCAGACCCGGGATGATCTCCGCCTTATAGTTCCTCGGCGCAACTACCCGACGTCGGTCAATCGAACGCAGTACGGGTATGTTCGGATACGGCGAGATGTCATCGATGCTCGCCAACACGAACAAGGTTGTGCCGCCTTCGACGACTGTCGCCATGAGGTCCTGTGAAAGACGACGGGGAAGGAAAACACGAAGTATTTGCCAAGATCCTGCCGCGACCCAGCGATTCCACTGAAGAACTCTCGTTTGCTTGGCGATGAACTTCAGCCACTTGACACGTAACTTTCGAAGTATCGTCGACGCGTGCAGTAGGTCGATTCCGACTGGCGGGTTGATTACACAGGCTCCGGTCGCCCCCACTGCGAAAGCTCCTTCAAGCGCGAGGTAAGCGCCTGAGCACAAACCAACAAAGACCACGTTCGTCGGATCCTCTGGTTGCATCTGACGCGCCACGTCCTCGACGTCGTCCAACCACTCTGGCTCGTACCAAGGAGACGTGGGGTCCATTGGCAAGCTTGGACTGTCGCCAATGCCACTCAAATCAAATCGCACGCAACGCAGCCCCTCGCCGGACCAACCTCGAGAAAGTTCCACCCACAGTCGTGACGGGCCAATGTGCTCCTCGTTTGCCACATTCAAGAGAACGACCAAAGGGCCGCAGGATTGTCCCAGGGGTGCACTCACTATGCCAAAGAGTCGTCGCCGGCCAAGGCGAACGAAGGTCTCTTGGATCCTCGGGTCGTCGCGACGCCCGGACACGGTGGTGCAGGGATCGGTGTCTCCCGCAACCAGAGGTTTGCATTGGGCGTCACTCTCATCTAGCCACGTCGCAATACGACGAATCGCGTTTGTCGCCAACACCGCGTCGAGAGGCTCAACGTCCAGCATGGCGCGCTGCTCGGACGTCACCTCCCATTCGGCCGATCGGGATTCGAGACGACTGCGAAGTTTTTCAGAGAAGGCTCGATCGTCACGAGTGATTATGAGAAGTCGATCAGCGCGAATGTCCGAAGCGGCTGAAAGAAGATCCATGCCCCGTATCTGCTCGACCGTCGTTGGCCTAAAGACCCATTCGGAGGTAATACAAGATCCGTCGATTGGTGCCTCGAAATCCGCTCGACGTAGAGACTCAAGAGCACCTACCTCTCGAAGAAATTGTCGTCCGGATTCACACGGATCCCAAAGAACGAGTGACGACAACGCGAGACCCTTCGCGTTCGCCAACCCCACAACGACAGCTCCAAGTCGCATCCCCACAGCGGAAACATCGTTCACCCCGAGCGATTGGAGAAATGCGGCAGCGTCTCCAATAGCGTCAACCCACGCGCGTTGGACATCGATCTCTTGAAGAGAGCCGCTTGAGTCTCCGGTACCCGGGTAGTCCAAGCGCACCACGACGAAACCTCTCTTCGCCAGTTCAATCCCCAGACTTCGCATGGCGCGGCGCGCGGCGCGCGCTTCTCGTCCAACTGGTTGCGCCAGTACGACGCCCCCTCGAGCGGCGTCGACGTCCGGCCGCATTAGCCACCCAAAGAGTCGACCTTCTGCTGGCCCAAACCATCGTGCCTCTTCGAGCACCGTCGATGTTACGGGCTCGTTCGTCACGCAAGAAACCTACGCACTGCGTTATCGAGTCTGAGACTGGAGCGTACTTGCGAGGGCCACAAAACTAGGTCCGAACCATGACGATAGAGGACGGCGAGAATACTTCTCTCCAGGCAGGATCCAAAACGCTCGCGCGTGAGACCAACCAATTTTGGTCCCAGTCGTCCTCATCTCTTGGGCTTCCTATTGGCACAAGGAGACGGCCGGCTTTCCCAAGAACCTGTCGAATCCTGTCTTCCACATGGCTCATTGAGTCATCTCACTTTGGTGTTCTGCGACCTGGGCAACGACCGCGGCAGTCGCGATGCCCCCACCATGACTAAGGCTGAGGGAGATCTGCTTGACGCCCTGACGGCGTGCAATCTCGGCAGCAAGACCACGAAGGACGATCACCGGTCGCGTCCCCTTCGTACGGTGCACTTCAATGGTCTTCCAGGGCGGAACGCTTTCGTCCGCGTCGAGAATCTTGAGGACTGCCTCTTTTGCAGCGAAGCGCCCAGCCAAGCCACTGGCCGCCGTGAGAGGATTATCGCCGCAACTTTCGAGTTCGTGGTCTGTGAAGAGTCGTTTGGTGTATCGATCGCCAAACTCCCTTATCGACGCTTCGACCTCGACAATGGGTTGCACGTCGATTCCGACGAGTATCTTCACTGGCTCTCCTTCGAGGCGGCCAAAGGCCCTTTGACTCGTAATCGAAGCTCCCCGTGACGGAGGGAGTCGACTTCTCGTGCTCCGCTGCTCCCCATGGCACACTTCCTCAAATTCCGGTCATCGTATGACCATAGATAGTAGGGCATGGTTCGCACCACTACGACGGGAAGTCCTTTACCGATCCCTGTCGCATACGCGGTCCGATCCGCCATTTTACACGGCAGCGATGTCCTAGTATCCCTAGTGATATGCACGGGTCTCTGCAAGTTCGGCTTCTACGGTGGCGCCGTCGTTCGGACCCCGCACATGCTCGACAGTCTTCTCTCGAACACATCTCTTTTCCCCTGGCGCCGCGTTGAGTGAATCGACGATTGGTAGCGCCCTCACCGAGAGGCGCAGGCAACTCGGCATCTCGAGAGTCCAGGCGGCCATGAACGTCGGTATGAGCCGTACCACCTATAGCTCATACGAAAGTGATACGCAGCGTCCGTCTGTTGACGTATTCCCGGCACTCGCTCGGTTCTTAAATGTGACGACGGAAGAACTTCTTGTCCTCTACGGCACAACGGTGATAGCGGCGCTTCGCCCCTTGCTCGAAAAAGTCCTCGAGGAGACTAATGCCAACGCTGACGCCAGCGAAGTCAATGGCGCGGTCCTGGACTCTGACAAACAACCGGAAACTGTCGGGGAAGTAAACGAAGACCGTGGGACGGATTCGACGATCGTCGAAGTCTTCGACGCGGTTCTGGATTCTGAAGAAGAACTGGAAAACGTCGGGGAAGTAAGCGACGTCGAATCTCCGGAGTCGGAAGTGGCGATCGAACTAAAGGTGAATCCCATCGATCCATCATGGCTTCAGCCCGTTTCTACCTCACCAACTCCTCCCCCTACGAAAGTTGTCGCCGCCGAGCTCTTCGATTCATCATCAGAGATCGTTCGAATGGCGGAACAACAGGTTAAGCAGAAGAAAAAGAAGAAGGGAAAGAAAAAGAAGGGAAAGAATTGAGAAAGTAGGACCTGCAATTCGATTGAGTCGTAACCCGGTACTGCGAAGCGTGGGGCCATTGCGACGCCGACTCATCCAACTTGACCTCATCGACGAGACCCGATAATCACAATCTCGACCTAACCGAAATTTGCCGCGACCTCGCGCTGAGGCGGAAAACATGCTGCTCATTCTTCGTTCATCGTTTTTACACTCTGAAGGACTTGGTACTAGGTTGCGCACATGACAACGAGGGCGTATTGGGCACGGGTTTTCGTCTTTCTCTGCGTGCTTTCAATCACGTCCGCGGCAAGCGTCACTTTGGCACCCTTCGCGTCGGCGACAGTTATTACTCAGTCCGCACCGTTATCGAACTCCACAACCACGACGAATTCTTCCGTGTTCACCGACCAGCTCGAACCTACGACCTCCAGCGGGCAGCCCGTCAGCTTCCTTACTCTCGCGTCTAACGCGAACCTCATTGTCTCGTCGACTGGAGCAGTCGTCACCACCGGCGGCCCTCTCTCGGTTGGCAGTTACTCCGTCTCGGGCACTGACGATAATGGCGCCGGTGACGTGGGCAACTGGAGCTACACACTCGCGGTCACCGAGGACACCATCGTTCAAGGAGCGCCGTTAAGCGGCGCCGTGTCGAACACCAACTCGGCCGCATTTACCGCTCAGCTCACCCCCACCGCCTTCAACGGTTCACCCGTGGTCTTCACGACCGTTAGCAACCCAACGCCGGGAGTGACGATTTCGTCCAGCGGAGGGGTCTCGACGACGGGTGCGCTGGCGGCCAACACGTACACGGTGTCTGGCACCGACGCGAACGGCATCGGCGATACCGGCACCTGGAGCTACTCCCTGACCGTCTCAGGCGCAACCATCCCACAAGGCCCCCCGCTGAATGGCACCGTTACCTCGAGCGCATCTGCCACATTTACCGCTCAGCTCACCCCCACCGCCTTCAACGGTTCACCCGTGGTCTTCACGACCGTTAGCAACCCAACGCCGGGAGTGACGATTTCGTCCAGCGGAGGGGTCTCGACGACGGGTGCACTGGCGGCCAACACGTACACGGTGTCTGGCACCGACGCGAACGGCATCGGCGATACCGGCACCTGGGCGTACACGCTCACCGTCAATCCCAACCCGGTGACCACGGCGCCCCTTCGACAGTCGTCGCCCACAACGGGCGTGACTACGACCGTGGCGTCGGGATCGTTCAAACCCGGTCCACTCACGGTCTCAAATGGCGTGGGCGCCGTCACCTTCGTGGCGACGAGTACTTCGGCCGGACTCAGTATCGCGGGTAACCAGATCTCCATCACGGGTTCCCTCAAAATTGGTCGCTACACGATCTCGGGGAGTGACCACGACACGAGCGGCAACACCGGCACGTGGACGTACACACTGACGGTGACGAACGACATCGCCCAAACGTCCCCAACAACAGGAACGACGACAACGAGGGCGTCGGCAACGTTCGTTCCCGGCACCATAATCGTCACCAACAACGCCGGGCAAGTGACCTTCGTCACCACAGTTTCGAGCACCGGCCTGCACGTCACCGGCAGTGGGGTCGTCACGACCACACGAAGGTTGGTCGCCGGTTCTTACAAGGTCGCCGGTACTGACAGCGACACGAGCGGCAACACCGGCACGTGGGCGTACACGCTTGTTGTCAACAATCCCGCAACGACGGTGACCTTTTATGCAAACTCTGGTAAAGGCACGATGAAGCCAGAGAGGCAGAACGCCGCCTCACCATTGAGCGTGAACCGCTTCACACGCACCGGCTACACCTTCACGACATGGAACACGGCGGCGAACGGCTCAGGCGTGAGCTACGCGAACGGTGCTTCGTACTCCTTCACGAAGTCCACCACGCTCTACGCGCAGTGGAAGCGTGGCAGAGTGCTTACGCGCAGCGTCACGTTCAACGCGAACGGCGGGACGGGCGCCATGAAAACGGAACACGACAACACCCCGTCCGCGCTCGCGGCCAATAGCTTCACACGCACCGGCTACACCTTCACGACATGGAACACGGCGGCGAACGGCTCGGGCGTGAACTACCTGAACACTGAGACCTACTCGTTTCGCGTGTCAGTCACCCTTTACGCACGGTGGAAAATTGCCAAGCCCAAGGCGAACACCGTCGTCTTCAGCGCAAATGGCGGAAGAGGCACCATGGCGTCAGAGCGTCACGCCGCACCAAAGGCACTATCTCATAATCGTTTCAGACGCGCTGGCTACATCTTCGCGAGGTGGAACACCGCGGCGAACGGCTCGGGCGCGAGTTACGCGAACGGCGCGATGTATCCATTTACCACTTCCACCACTCTCTTCGCGCAGTGGCACCTCGCGCCCGTTCCAAAACCGCCAGTGAACGCCGTCGTTACCGTAGGGCCATTCGCACTCAAATCGGCAGTCCTATCTTCGTCCTTGCAAACGCAAATCGCGGGTCTGGCGAACGAAGTGAAGGCGAATCGCGACACGATAATTTCAATCGTTGGCCACGGTGACAAACTTTCCGCGGCCAATCAATTGAACGAGACGTTGTGGGCGGCGAACTTTAGTTTGAGCCTGCATCGCGCGTCAGCAATTGAATCTTATCTGAAGCAACGTCTCGTGGCCATCGGCGTAAGGGGCTACACAATCTCAGTGAAGGGCAGCGGAACCCAGACCACAAGCGGATTCGTTGTCGCTTCCATCACCTAGCCAAGCTGACGCGGACTTGAGCCGCTGGACCGAAGGTTCTCGCCTCACCCAATGGTCACCAATTTGAGCAAACGTTGAGTTGACCTCAGTCGAAACAAATCAGGAGCCACTCTTTGAAGAGCCCAACATGATGGGCACGTTGTAGGAGAGAATCGACGTCGACTGCAACGTAGGCGTCCCACCATTCTTGGAGTTGTGCCGAGATCCAGTCTCGAGAACCGAACTCAACGCCAAGGACGATTCTGTGACGTGGAAAATATCTTTGACGATAAGGAGTGTGATCATTCGAACATCATCCACGTGGGCGTCACATCGACGAAGGGTTACACGAGTACGTGAGGCGCTTGTGTGGAAATGGATGCGCAACGCACGACGAGAATGTAAACCGGCGAGTTGCCTACGACAGAGAAACGACCCAACTCGTAACGGTTACAGCGGTTCCGCAATTCTTTTTGCAGTAGGTGGTGAGTACCTGCGAGATCGGAAAGGTGTAATCGTCGTAGGTCACGCTGGCAACGAGTTGCGGGTGAGCGCATACCGATCCGGTCGCTGGCCCCGAGCACGCATTGAACGTTACGACCCGAGTTGCAGAACTGCTCAGATCTTGTACCGTGCCACACCAGATGGTGAAGGTGTAGTTCACACCGCTCTCGGGGACCGTTGCCGTGGAGCAAATGGCCGGTGTCGATGAACTCGCTTTCGTGATAGACGTCGGCGTCACGCTATAGCGCTCACTCTGGACCGCGACCTCAGTTGCCCCATCGACGGCAGAGCGAGCCGCCGCTGGTGCTCCGAATTTTGCGACGTCGTTCAGACCGTTGGTCGACCACGTCGAAAGTGAGACGACGGTCACGCTGATTACGATGAGGAAAATCAGCGCCAATATGAGGGAGGCGCCGAGTTCGTCTTCACGTCGAGAAGGTCGAGCCATCGAGACGTGGTGCGCCTCGCGACAGCTCAAAGTGGTTCGGCATGAAGGGAGGGAGCGGACGAGGGTCATCTACGTGACCTTGATCGCGCCGTTAGACGTAACTGAACCGATTCCCGGATCGGTCACAGTGAGGTTGAACGTGCCCTTAGACGGATTCCCCCCGGCGGTCGCGGTCACTTTCAACGTCGTTGAATTGATGAACGTGACGGTCACGCCCGAGAATCCGCCACCCGAGAACGACACCGTGGCGTTACTCGTGAAACCTGTACCTGTAATGGTGAAGCTTGCTGGCTTACTGTGGACCACTGAATACGGCGCGCCAGCATTCGGTGTGGAAATAGTGGGTGGAGCGTCAATCGTCTCGCGCTGCGAAGCATTCGTCAACCCTGAGGCGGTCGGAGTGATCTTCGGCGTCCCGGCATGGCTATCGCCGTAGTAGAAGGTCGCCGTCGACGAGCCGCTCGCGATCGAGACCGACGTGACACGAGTGCCTCCCAACGCAGTGGAGAACATCGCGCCAGAACTACTCGACGACAGGTTGACTATCTCGGCAGTCGTCGTCGGGTTGCCGAAGCTGTCTTGTTCTTGGACGGTGATGGGACCGAGATTCGTCGTCGCGGACGTTAGTCCAGAGACCTGTGCTGAAGTGAAGACGAGTTGATCAGCGGCCGCGGAGTTAACGGTCTCTTTCTGTGTGACGCTCGTGAGTCCCGACGCGACCGCGGTGATCGTCGGCGTACCGGCACTCGTGTCGCCGTAATAGAACGTCGCCGTCGACGAGCCGCTCAGAATGGACACCGAGGTGACGGCGCTTCCACCTTGAGCCTTCGAAAAGACTCCCGTCGCGGAACTACTCGTCGACAGGTTAACTGTTTCGGTGGTTGTCGTCGGATTGCCGAAGCTGTCTTCTTCTTGGACGGTGATTGGACCGAGATTTGCCGTTGCTGACGCTGATCCCGTCGCCTTCGTAGTGGTGAAAACGAGTTGGCTGGCGGGTCCCTTACTGATCGACTCTTGTTGCGTCGCGCTCGTGAGTCCCGACACGGCCGCGGTAATCGTCGGCGTACCGACACCGGTGTCGCCGTAATGGAAGGTCGCCGTCGACGAGCCGCTCGGGATCGAAACCGAGATGACGGCGCTTCCACCTTGAGCCGTCGAAAAGACTCCCGTGGCGGAACTGCTCGTCGACAAGTTCACCGTTTCTGCGGTCGTCGTCGGATTGCCGAAGCTGTCTTCTTCTTGGACGGTGATTGGACCGAGATTTGCCGTTGCTGACGCCGCTCCAGAGACTGGCGCCGAAATGATGACGAGTTGGTGCACGGGTCCTACGACGGGAGGCGTCGAATTGACGTCTTGAACTACGAAACTATTCGTACCATGAGAATTATTCGGGCCCGTGACGGTGATGGTGATCAGCTGAGGAGAGGTAGAACCGCTGGTACATGTCGGGCCGAACACGCCGTTCTGCAAGTATTGGACCGAACTAATAGTGGCCTGATACCCGCTGGGGGCCGACGGGACGATCGCTGGGTAGTTGGACTGTGAGGCCGAGCAAGTCGAGTCAAACGGAGTAGCGGTCTGCTGAAATTGCGCAAAGACCGACTCAGACGTGCTCCTGACCACCGTGCTGATCGTCACTAGATGCCGTTCTTCGGCCGACGCTGAAATCGAAGTGGAGAACGCGGTGATGAGAGCAACTGAACTAAGGCCAAGGACGACCAACGTGAGCAGCACCTCTAGGAGCGTGTCACCAGCTTCTGACTGGCGCCGACTACGAGCGTCCTTCGCTCGAGACACTGTCACAACCCAAAGACGACGTGTGAGTTTCATCCGACGGACAGCGAGCCGCTACCAGTAAGCGACGCGGTACTCGCCTCGACGAACGGTATCGCCATCGCCCCACTACCCGAAAGAACAACTTCGCCGTTGGGACAGTAGATGCCGCCGTACGTTGAGCCCGTCGACGCACCATTCGTGATCGACACGGTTGGTGTTATCGACGACAAGTCCCAGATCGCTACTCCCCCGTAGAGGGAGTAGTCAGCGGGGTCGCTCTCGCCCAAAAGGGAGACCGTCGAAGAGCCGCTAACGGTCACCGCCCCCGCTTTCACGTAGAAGAGCGCGCCGCCCGGGCCCGTCGTCAACGTTCCCCCGTTGGTCTTGCTGAGACAGGTCTGTTGAGGACAGGTGTCCGCCGGAGTTCCAAGGACGTAGGTACCGGTGTCGAACGTTACGTTCGATTGAGCCATGCTGAGTCCGCCCTTGAACCAGTAGGTGCCACTCGCGAAGGTGACCGTGACGTTGCCTGAGATTGTCACGTTGGAGTCGAAAATATAGGTTCCCCCGGTTGAACCGAACGTGGGTCCAGTGAGGCTGCGAGCCCCCGAGAACTCTTCGCCTTGAGCGCACGGTTGATTGACGACACAACTCGGCGGCAACGTCGGATCCGAAGGTGCGGTCAGGGTGGACAAGGGATCGGTGCTCGGCGCCAGGTAGACCTCGGGTGGACCCACCTGCGAAGGGTCGCAAGTGCTCCCGTTTTTATTCTTTAGGACGCAGTAGGAGTGACTTCCGGGAGTGGTCGTGTTTTGATCGCTCGTGACGATGCTGCCCACTTGTCCGTCAAGTGTTTGTCCAGGGATCATCGTTATCGCGCTCGGGCACGAGGCCTGGATCCTGATGGGCAGAAGGGTGCCACCTGACGACTCGGCGGTCAGCGTTGATGCCCCGGTCATATCCAGCACCGGTCCATTTGAGCAACTCGTCCCCAGGACATAAAGGGGGTAGAGCGGCTCACCCCGCGCGGCCGGAGGCTCGGAGCTATACAAGCGGGGCGTCGCCACAAGTGTGTACAAGAAGCTTCCGGTGGTGTTCTGGTTCGTTTCATCAATTGCCCACGTGACGTCCGACACACCCTGCGTTGAAAGCCAACCGGACCCGCAGTCTGGTTGCGACGGAGGACAAGTGAACGTCGGAAGTTGGGCCGCCGGAAGCGGATCCGCCGAGAGATTGAACGACACCGTGGAGGAACTCGTGATCGCTCCCGACGTGCAGAAGTTTCGTACGAGTGAATAGGGCGACGACGCACCCACTTCCGCGTACGTCACGGTTATGAGCTGTGCGTTGAACGTCCATCGAAGACCCAACACCTGGGTGCCAGCCGTGCCGCAGCCCGTTGACATGAGTCCGTTCGTCGTTATCCACGCCGCGCTCTGCACGTCCTTTTCGAACGTGGACGACACCACCTGGGCGTCGGCTGAGTTTGCGAGACGGTTAGCGGTACCGTTTTGGAGGGAAAACACCGAAACGAGTGCGAACGCGATTGCGCCCATGATTATTGGAAGGACCACACTCACAATGAGCAACTCGACGAGAGTGAACCCTTGGTCAGTTTGGCGAGATTGTCGGCCCGCCGACTGAGATTTCGAGCACCCTGGCCCTCCCCACGTCGGTACAATGAGTCGGCAATGACTCGAATTTGCGTCGAGTAATGAGCTCTTCACGGCGTCCCACCTGATGTCGAGGCGAGGTGAGACGAACTCATGGCCGCCTCACGAACGACGAGAACGATGTTCGTGAGTCCACTCGCCGACGCCCATCCAAAAGTTCCAGAAGTCGACGCAGAACTGCAGGTCGTCGTCGAACATGACTGACCGACGGGCCGGACCACGAGGTCGGTTGGGACGTTGTACGAAAGTACGGTTGTCTTGGTCAGCGACGGCGACGCCCCGTCCACCGACGTGCACTCGTATCGTACGAGGTTGCCCACACTTGCCGTCTTCGCGGCTTTCATTGCGCCGTTCGGAATTACCGCGTACGAAACAATCGTGTTCGTCGACGGTGACGATCTCCAAAGCAGACCAAGAAACTGCGACGAGGTTCCACAGGGAACCGGACCCGACGGAGTCGCCATTGTCGTGAACTCCGTCGCGCTCTGGACGTCGGGGAAACTGGCCGCGACGAATTCCGACGCGGCCAACGCGCCGAGGCGGTCCGTCACGCTGGAATTGAGACTCGTGACCGAGCCCCGTGACAAGAAGACCCCTCCAATGACGACGAGGACGATGACCATCACGATCAATGCCTCAAGCACGGTGAAGCCCTCGTTCGAGTAGTGCCTGCTCCGTGCTAGCTGCGCCGTGTTCGAGCGAACGACGCCGTCCCTTGAGCGCGTCCTCGAGTCCCTTGAAAGCCGGATCAACCTCATCCGATGCAAACTGGACTGCCGCTTGCGTTCGTATAAGTGAAGACATGCGCGTTGCCTGTCGGTCCAGCCGGCGCCGCCGTGGGACTCACCTCCATCGTTCCTATCCCGTCACCCGTAACCG
Source organism: Acidimicrobiales bacterium (assembly GCA_036509795.1). Taxonomy (GTDB): domain Bacteria; phylum Actinomycetota; class Acidimicrobiia; order Acidimicrobiales; family RAAP-2; genus RAAP-2. The sequence goes on along the minus strand of DATCEX010000018.1, from coordinate 2,396 downwards.
CGTACGTCACCCCCATACCAACGCGCGGCGCGGCAAACGTGCCGGGCGTCAATGCAGTCACAAGGATCTTGAGAAAACGCGTCACCGCCATTCATCCGTCGCTGAGAAATCCGAAACTGTGTGGGATTGAATGTTGGAACGTTCCTGCGGCGCTACGTACGACTCTCGAAACCTCCGCGGAGTCGAGATTGCATCGTTTTGCTCAGATTCAAGAACAGACTTGAAGGAATACGTTTCTTCTGCAAAGGCAGCGGACTTTCCATCGAGCGGTCGACCTTGCTCGATGGAGTGCTCAAGTACGCCTCGCTGTTCGGCACTCGACGAAGTCGACCATTCGGTCGCAACGAGAAGTCCCTTGAATGCTTCTCGGATCATCGCAAGCGAGAACGTGCTTTGAGCTGTAGGAGGGCCCAGAACCGCAGAATCGCGTCGATCACGTGCGTCGCCCAACGACACAGGTGGTGTCGTTACGGCACGCAGCGTCGGCGCAAAGGCAGACATGTCCATGGAGCTCCCCAACATCTGCCCCTGCGAAGAGCGACTATTGCACTTTCGGTCCAATTTGTCAAATGATTGCGATTTAGTAGTGATTTCGTAGTGAATAATTGGCGCGAGATACCAACCGCTTAAGCAGCGATCCACCCGCCTCGCGCCGGTGTTCGTTCAATGATTCTTAAACCTTTCTCTCCAACAAGGTGATGACGGACAAGCTGGGAGATTGCGCGGAAAGCAACCCCGGGCGACGCAAGTCTGGATCGCATACGAAGTGACCAAACATTGATCCGACGCTTTGGGACCATGCGCGTCAACTGTCGTCGTTCTTCCATCAGATTTTCCGTTTACGACATTCGATGCGCCGGGTAAAACGAAGACACATCCCTTACGCACTTGCTTTGTCATGGCAGCCCGTGAGTCGATCACTCGACGTCTCAACTTATTCACACTCGAACGCGTCAAATAGAAATCGTCCGCCAAGAAATCTTGTGTTGCGTAACTACAACGAAACCGAGTCATTCATTGGGCGGACGTCGACCGACAATACCCAGTTCCGTGATGGCGAGACGTTAGCATTGAAACGGCATTGTTGCAGTCGCAACAAGTTGTTCGCACTAAACGCGTGGCCCTCCCCGGCAAGGGTTTGTTGGGGAAGGCCACCTCAGCTGAGCACTGAGCACTGACTTCGCGAACACCGAAGTACACCAACATGATTCACGAAAACTCACCTCCGCGCACGGCGCCCTCATTGATTTTCATCGAAAAGTAACACGGCCAGCGTAGAGCAGGTGGCTGGCGCCTTCACTCTGACATCTCGTTGCAACGACGGACACGGCGCGCGAACTTCCCATGAACATGCCGGTCACGTCACTGACACAAGTTCATCACGACCACGATTATTTTCGCGTTAGGCCCGAAGCAGTCCACCGGCTTCTTTCCGTTTTCTATAGCACAAAACGTCGAAACTAACGATTTTTGAGTGGTCTCACACGCGGGCCCCAATACCCCGTCAAATGACCGACAACTTGGCCATTTTTCGACTTTCGTCGTCCATGATGTCTCCGCCCTTCGATTTATTCGGAGGTGTTTCTCAGTGCTCAGCTGAGGTGGTCTTCCCCAACATGCCCTTGCGGGGGTGGGCCACGTCCCGGTGACATTCTGTAGTTCTCTACCAACGACCCTGGCGTTGCCGCCGTCCAACCACACTGAACTTCATTACGGACCCGATGACACGGCCGCGCTGATCTCCTAGTCAGCTCAAGAGAAGCGAGGTCAGTCAATGAGTGCGAACGTCTGTCGGATCGATCACCATTCACGTTGGCCTTGACTAGTACGTGCCACGTAGTAGTATCGCCAGCGTGGCCAAACGAACTCCTACTCCTACTAACGAACTTGGGCGTCAGAGTGAACCCTCATTCCTCATTCTCACCAGCCTGGCGTCAGGCGACAAACACGGGTACGCACTCGCGAAGGACGTCGAAGCCTTTTCTGGCGTCGTCCTTGGTCCGGGCACTCTGTACGGGGCCATTTCCAGACTAGAAGAACGCGGCCTCATCGCGCCCGTGCCGAGCGATGATCGTCGCCAGCCGTACCAACTAACGGCGAAGGGGCGAACCGCACTCGCCTCAGCCGTTCGCGACATGCGGGCGTTAGCTGATGAGGGAGCGCAGCGCCTCCGATTGCGCGTTTTATCCCAACGACACGCACTTCGACGTCTAACCATTGGAGTAGCCCAATGAAAGCGGCCGATCGTTTTGAACGCGTCCTTCGGTGGTACCCCCCTCAATGGCGCATTAAATACGGTGAAGGACTAATCGCACTTTTGGAGGACTCCTACGGTGAAAACCCCTTGCCACTGCGAGTACGATTTTCGCTCGCCCGAACCGGGACCGTTGAACGTG
>DATCEX010000017.1:0-122955 GCA_036509795.1 Acidimicrobiales bacterium | reverse complement strand
TGGCCTTGACCCCGTTCAGTGGACACGGGTTAAGCGGCCTTCTTCAAGGACGCGGTGGTGGTTAAGTATTGCATCTCAAAGGCGACCGGTGAGATCTGACCAATCGAAGCATGTCGGCGACGACGGTTGTAGCGATCCTCGATCCACTCGCCAACCGCGAGACGAGCACCCTTCTTGGTGGGCCACACGCGTCGGTAGTAGAACTCGGTCTTGAGGGTGGCGAAGAACGACTCGGCCATCGCGTTATCCCAGCACACCCCGGTCTGTCCCATGGAGCGTGTGAGGCCGTGGGCGTCGGCGAACGCGGTGATCTGCTCACTCGCGTATTGAGTTCCTCGGTCAGTGTGGAATATGACCTTCTCGGGTAACTCACCCCGTAGTGCGATGGCCATCTTCAACGCGTCCTCGACGAGGTCGGCGCGCATGTGCTCGTCAATGGCCCAGCCGATGACGCGACGCGAGTGTGCGTCGATCACCGTGGCGCAGTAGAGCCAGCCTTCCCACGTGCGCAGGTAGGTGATGTCGCCGATCCAAATCCGATTCAGTGCACCCGCGTCGAACTGGCGCTTCACCGCGTCAACGGGGTAACTGTCCTTGGCGTCGATGACCGTCGTCGTCTTCCATCTCTTGGGACAGACGCCCTTTAAGCCCAGTCGGGCCATGGTCTTGGCGACGGTCTTTCTCGAGATGACCTCGCCGTCCTCGCGCAGGTCCACCAATATTTTGGGTGCGCCCGAGACCTCATCGGACTCCCCGTGGAACCAGGTGACTTTTTGTTCGATGCGCTCTTGGCGCAGCGCTCGAGGCGACACCGGACGCTTGCACCAGGCGTAGTAGCCAGAGCGCGACACCTCGAGCAGTCGGACCATGCGAGTGACGGTGAAATTGGCCTTCTCCGCGCGCATCAGTTCGAACGCTTCTTGTTCGTATCCGAGGCTTCCTGGGCGAAGAAGACGGACGCTTTTTTTAGGAATGCCCGGTCTAGTCTCAAGTCGGCGTTGTCCTTGCGCAGGCGCAACAGCTCGGCGTATTCACTCTCGGTGAGCGCTCTCTCGCCGCCGGCCCGGCGGTCTTTGAAGTTCTTCACCCACCGACCCAGCGTTTGCTCCTGGAGACCGAGCTCTCGAGCAACGGTGGCGATCGGTCGACCGGTGTTGACCACCAGCTTCACGGCTTCGTCTTTATATTCCGGGGTGAACCCCCGACGCGTACTTCCCATTTTGGACATCCCTTCTTACAAGGTGTCTACCAAACGGGGTCAAGGCCAGATGATTCCGACACCACAGGACAAATCCGACTGATTGCATCCACCTCATAATCCCTAGGTCGTGGGTTCGATCCCCACCAGCCCTACCTCATAGCCCTACTAACTGCCCTACTAACTGCCCTACTAACTGCCCTACTAACTTTCCCCTCCGCCATTGGCGGTTACCATTTCGACTCGAAGTGTTGGCTGAATTCTTCAACTGACACCACCCTCTATCTTCCTTCAGCGCTTGTGCCAATGGCTCGAGGTGGACGATGCGCCTCTGCAATTCACAGAATTCGAGTTTCACGTATATGTCTTGGTAAACGTGAAGATTGTGGTGATAGCGGTCGCCGCGGCGGTCTATTGCGGGCCCTCAACGCCGATTTTCGTAAGGTAGACTTCGGATCATAAATACCCATCAGGTTGGTGTGGCCGTTGCCCCGGGGGCTGGATACAATCAACGTATGATTGATTCGGTCTCCCCGACCGCATCCTCCAAGGCGTCACGGCGACCTCGCAAGCGAACTCCTCGCGGAACGGTGAGTCGTGACCGGGTGGTCGAAGCAGCCGTGCGCGCCGTTTCCGAGAGTCGCTACGACACTATTACGATCCGAAGTCTCGCGAACGATCTGGGCGTGGCACCGATGACCATATATCGTCACGTGCGCAGTCGCGACGAACTACTGGACGAAGTGGCGGACGTCATCGTCGCGAAACACTGGCGTCCCAAGCAAATCGAGGACTGGCGTCGGTGGCTCGTAGACGCCTCCTTGAGGTTTCGTTGGATCTTGGTCGAGCACCCCGCAGTGTTGCAGGTCTATCTGCGTCACCCCGTTGACTCGCCGGCTGCGGTGGAACGGATGGACGAGATCATCGCGCGTCTCAAAGAGGTTGGCTATCGTCAGGCCGAGGCGATGAAGGCCTTCGCCGCTCTGCACACCTACACCATCGGCTTCGCCGCGCTCGAGGTCTCGCGCGCACAGAGGTCGGGCAAGCTCATCACATCGTCCGACGCGCTACGAGATCAATTGAACTCGTTCACGACGGGCCAACAATTCAAAGTGGGGCTTGAGTTTCTGCTGGACGGAATTGTGCGCCGCCAACCTACGACGGTCTGATATTCGTCGCGGCGTGTCGGGCGTCGCCATCGCGAGATCACTTGCCATAATTTGGTCCGTGCGCTACTCGCCGATGTTGCGCGTGGTGGCCCGTCCATACATCACCGGGTAATCTCGAGTGGTCCGCTCCTTCGGGGGCGGTCCAGGGTTGAGCGGTGACGTAGGCCGCACGGTAGAGACACTGGGTTCGATTCCCGACAACTCACGACATGCGCCGATACTTGCCACTTCTTGATCTCATCTTCATTCTGATCTTTGTTGGGATCGGGCGCACGACCCATGATCACGGGGTGAATGCGGGCGGCATGGTCTCAACGACCTGGCCATTCGCGGTAGGACTCGTGGTCGGTTGGACCGTCGTGTCGTGGCGTCATCGCCGCGGCGATACGCCACTCAACGGATTCTTCATCGTCCTCATCACCGTCGCTCTCGGAATGGTGCTGCGAGTTCTTTCTGGCCAAGGTACGGCGGTCGCCTTCATCATTGTCGCTGTCACCTTCCTAACATTGTTCCTAGTGGGTTGGCGTCTCGTGACTGCGTGGGTCCTTCGTCCTCGTTGAGGTGCCTTTGATGGGCGCGAACCTGGCGACGACGACGCCATCGTGACGTTGTTACGTGGCGGGGCCGACATCGAAGGAGTCAGAATTCCGCGATCGGCTGACTAGTGTCGAGGAATGGTGACGAGGAAGACACCCGGGATCCCTCGGACAACTCGACGAGGACGGCGTCTGGGCGCGACCCTCGGAGTGACGGTGCTCGTTGCCCCACTACTTCTTGGCATCAATAGTCTCGACTCGAACGCGGCAACGACTCCGGTGACCACTCAGTGGTACCAATACCACGGAGACTCCCTGGGTACGGGGGTGGCCCTCGGAATTCGCGCCGTCAATCTGACGTCGCCCGAGTGGACCTCGCGCGTCCTTGACGGTGAGATTTACGGTGAACCACTCGTCTACGGCAACGAGATTCTCGTCGCAACGGAGAATGACTCGGTGTACGCGCTCTCGGCGTCGTCGGGTCGAACACTGTGGTCGCACCACGTGGCCACGGCCGTGTCGTCGCACGACCTCCCGTGCGGCGACATCTCGCCCAGTGTCGGGATCACGGGAACGCCTGTGGTCGATCCCGTACGGCACGAAGTCTTCGTGGCCGATATCCAGATGAACGCCGGGACGCCGCGACACTACATGTACGGTTTGGATGCCGACACCGGCCACGTGATGATGAGGAGGTCCATTGATCTCCCCTCGTCGTACACGGGAGATCCCAAGGCGTATCTCCAGCGCGCCGCTCTCACCCTGGACGACGGCTCGGTGATCTTCGCGATGGGCGGCAACTACGGCGACTGCCCGACGTATCACGGTGTGGTGGGCGCGGTGCCCGAAACGGGTGCGGGCGCCACGAAGTTCTTCGTCGTCGACGCGGCGAAGGGCGACACCCAAGGTGCCGTGTGGATGGGCGGCGCGGCGCCGGCGGTCGACGCCCGGGGCGACGTCTGGGTCGAAACGGGCAATGGCTCGGTGACCTCGCCGGGTCCGGCCTACGACGATAGCGATGGCGTTTTGGAACTCTCGGCGTCGATGCACCTGAAGTCATACTTCGCACCGTCGACGTGGCAACACGACAACGCGACCGACGCCGATCTCTCAGATGAGCCCGCTTTGTTGAGTAACGGACAAGTGGTGGCGACGGGCAAGTCCGGCAACATCTACTTGTTGAACGCGGCGCACTTGGGCGGCGTCAATGGACAGGAGGTGACACTCGCCTCGGGATGCGGCAACGACCTCGACGGGGGGGCGACGATTCACGGAACAATCGTGTACCTCCCGTGCCTCAACGGTCCGGTGGCGGTGCGCGTCACGACCCAACCGGCGGCGATCAAAGTTCTCTGGCGCGCGTCAGTCGGGAGCGGTCCACCCATCCTGGCCGCGCAACGTCTGTGGACCATCGACGGATCGGGCAACCTCTACGGGCTTAATCCCAACACGGGAGCGGTGGTGCAAAAGACCAACATCGGCGCGCCGGCCAATCACTTTGCGACGCCGAGTGTGGGCGACGGGTTGTTACTCACCGCGAGCGCGAATCAGATTGCGGCGTTCCACGCGAAGTAGGTCTACGCGCACCGATCGCCGACGTGGCCGCCCGTCGACGGCGTCCTAGCGGCGTCAACAATTGAAAGTCACTGCGAGGTGTTCGACTCAACGGTCGGCGGGTGACACGCGTTGTGGTTACCCGGAAGGCGATATCGATTCGTCGCGACGAATTGATACAGGCGCTGCGCACTCCACGACAGTGCGGGAGTCAACAGGGCGTAGCCGACGATTCGCCAGATGCCTGAGGTCGCGAGCAGAGTACGCGCCACGGCGTGCGAACCACTGTCGCGGCGGTGGCCGTCGAGCCACCACACGGACTGTTCCATCTGCGTGATGCTCGGTGTCACCAGTTCCGGAGCTTCCTCGTGAAGACGCTGATACGCAATCGCTCGCGGTCGCGAGGAAGTGCTCCAACGGCGCTCTATCCAGCGCACGCACGCCGTGCACATCGCGCAATCGCCGTCGTAGATAAGAATTTGGTCAGGAGTTGTCATTGTGACGCTTCTCTCATCTATCATTCGCCGGATCGCTGTCCTAACCTGACCCTATGGTTCGACGTCTCCTCTTCGTCCTCGGTCTGGCGTGCGCCGTCTACGGGGGCTGGATGGTGCACCACGAGACGTCATTGAACGACGCGTGCAACGCGCAGGTCGCCAATCCGGCGCACGGGCTCAGCGTCAGTTCCCAGTGTCTCAATATCGTCTGGCCGTACTCGGAGGGATTTGTCCTGATTCTCGCGGGGGCCATCTTCGTCTTTGCCGCGCTCATGCTCACGCGGCGCGTCATGGCGGGTGAGCATCAATATATGAAGGACCTCAAGGCCGGCAAATATAACCGCGACAACGACCACTTGAATTCCTATAACTTCAACATCCAAATTCCGCGCGCCAGTATGGGTGCCGGTCGCGCCGATTGGCGCCACGCGCCTCCCAACGAATAGCACAACGACTCAGGACAGGACACGACGACGAAAGTTACGCAGTCCCGGTGCCAAGAAGCCCGCGCAGAACGCCACTAAGACGGGGTAGATGACTTAGAGGTGGATGTGGGGCACGTTGGTAAAGGCCGCGCGCATTCCCTCATTCACGTAGAGCAGCGGATTGACGAGCACCACGGTTTGCAGCCAGTGCCACGGACCAAGCTTGACTGGCGCGAGTCGCGTCCACGGGTAGTACGTGCCGCCGAGGAACGTGATGGGCAAGATGATGAACCCGAACATCAGACCGATGTTGCGAGGTTCGAAACTAGTGCCCAGCACGAGTCCCAGCGCCCCCATTGCGATGCACGCCAGTGGCATGACCGTGAGCAAGATGAGCCAGTGAATGTGGATTGACGCTTCGACGCCGCGCGCGAGTCCCAGCGCAGCAATGGGCAGCACGATCGCCGCGGAGATCATGCCCTGAAGAGCGCCGGAGATGACCTTCTCGGTCGCCACTAACCAAATGGGACACGGCGCCTGCACCCGGTCCTCGATCTCGCGGGTGAAGCCGAACTCTTGGGACATCTGCAGGGCGACTGACTGGACGCCTTGAAACATGATGGAAATCCCCACCACGCCCGCCACCAGTACCGTGGCGAACAAACTCTCGGCGGAACTCGACGAACCTCCCACGGACTGACCGATCTTGGGAAACACGAAGAGGTACACGAAGCACAGGAGGAACGGCTGAATGATGGTGCGAAGGACGAAGATCTTGATCTCTTTGTTGAGGACGGTGACGTCGCGTAGTAACAAGGCGCCGAACGCGGCACGACTGGTCGCCATCGTCGTGCGTTCCTCGGCGACACCAATGAGAGGGTGGATGTTGGTACTCACGTGTCGCGTAACTCCTTGCCGGTCAAATTGATAAAGACCGTCTCGAGTGACGGCTCGGCGACCGAGAGGTCGTGAACGCTCGAGCCACTGGCGTCGGCGGCGGCAATGACGCGCGTGAGGAGCTGGTCACCTCTCGCTACGTGCAACTCGACGCCATTATCGATGAGGCGAGTGTGCGTGGCGCCCTCGACGTGCTCGAGCAAGTTGGCTGCCAGGTGCGTGAGATCACCACTGGCCTTCAGCGTCAAGATGGTGTCGATGCCGGTTGATTTCTTGAGATTCTCGGGTGTATCCAGGGCCAAGATGTTGCCGTGGTTCATGATTGCCACGCGATCACAGAGTTGCTCCACCTCTTGCATGTGGGCCATGCCGCCCGAGAGCGCGTAGACCGAGGCGGCGGCCCACTTGGCCAATTGGAACTGCTCGAGCAGTTCGCTGGCGGTGGTCTTCGAGGCGGCGGCACTGATACCGAAGAGTCGACCGTGAAAGTACAGGTTCTCCCACACGCTCAATTGTCGATCGAGGGTATTGGTCTATGACACCACGCCGAGGAACTGCTTGGCCCGTGCGGGGTGTGCGATGACGTCCACTCCCGCCACGTGCGCGCGGCCCGAGGTGGGAACGACGCGCGTGGTGAGCATCCCGGCGGTCGTGGTCTTGCCCGCCCCATTGGGTCCGAGCAACCCGAAGATCTCGCCAGCGTTCACGGTGAGGTCGAGTTGGTCGACGGCGTGGAAGTCGGCGCCGGGATATCGCTTCGTGAGTTTCTCGGTGACGATGACCGGATCGGGCGAGCTCGCATTCACTCGGCTCAACATAGGCAGGAGTCCCGACGGCGTCGTGGCCGCGTGGTCACTTCACGCGAGAGCGTGGTAGGCGACGCGCTTCACTAGGGTGTGGGCGTGCGTCGACGCGGACTGGCCTCACTAGCGTGGGCCTCGGTTGAGGATCTCTTTGACCAGAGCACCGCTTTTGGTCGACTCGCCCTGGTGCACGTCGTGATGATGGCGGGCGACACTCTCGTCACCGTGTCACTCGCGGGTTCGTTGTTCTTCTCGGTGTCACCGACCGAAGCGAAGTCCAAGGTGCTTCTCTACTTATTGCTCACCATCGCCCCCTTCGCTGTGGTCTCACCAATTCTCGGACCATTGATCGACCGCTCGGCGAATGGTCGGCGCATCCTGGTGGCGCTCTCGGCGAGCGTGCGCGTGTTGCTTTGTTGGTCAATGAGCCAACACCTCAATTCGCTCTGGCTCTTTCCCGAGGCGTTCTTCGTGCTCATCGCGTCCAAGCTCTACGGCGTCACTCGCGGCGCGCTAGTGCCCGAGATGGCGCGTACCGATCAGTTCCACGAACACACCAGCGCCGTCGGACGTGCCGGTTGGCCGAGCGAGGGAGTAGGTCAACGTCGCGGCTTCGCGGGTTTCAATGCCCAACTCACGTTGCTCGGCACCCTCAGTGGCATCATCGCCGGGTCGTTGGGTGCCGCGATCCTCAAGACACTCGGTGCGACCAGCGTCTTGACCGTGGCCTCGGCCGTCTTTATCGCGGGCACCGTGGCGAGTCTGCGACTACAGCGTCCCGCCAAGACGGTTCGCGACGACGTGGTGATGAGTCCCGAAGACCGCGACCTGCAAAAGTTGAGTCCTCTGGGGGCGGGCGAGGTGACCTGGGGTCTTAGCGCTGCGTCGCTCATGCGCTTTGGCGTGGGATTCAGTTCGTTTCTCCTGGCCTTCGGCCTGCGTCGTGATCACGCGGGTCTCGAATGGTTCGCCTACGCGCTCTCGGCGAGCGCGGTGGGATCCCTGCTCGGACTAGGTCTGGTCACCAGAGTGCGCAACGCCGTGGCGGAGACGACGTTGCTCGCCCTGGCGGTGTTGGTGACCGGCCTCGGCGCCGGTGTCGCCTCGGGTCACCCGACGCTGATCGCCCAGGCGGCGCTCGCGGGGTGGGTGGGGTTGTGCGCCGCGGTCGCTCAACCCAGTTTCGACGCGATCACCCAGCGTCTGGTACCCACCGGAGCCCAGGGCCGCACATTCGCGCGCTTCGCCGTGCGCCAGCAGCTCCTCTGGGTCGTGGGGGCCCTGATACCGGTGGCCATCAGTTTAAGTTTTGGCGCCGGCGATCAGTTCCTCGCCCTCGTGATGCTCGTCGGGGGAATGGCCTACGTGATCGGTCGGCGCTTCAGCCATCACTGAATTTAATTGATTCTCATCAAGTATGATGAATCGAGATATGGCGATTTCCACGAAACCGGCGCCGAACTCACCCGACCTCTCGCGCCTGGCGCACGTGGTGATCGTGGGCGGGGGTTTCGGAGGCCTCGAAGTCGCGCGCGGTCTCGTCAATAAGAACGTGCGCGTGACGATCATCGATAAGCACAACTTTCATACCTTTCTTCCGCTCCTGTACCAAGTGGCGACCGCAATGTTGGAGCCGGCTGAGGTCGCCTACCCGATCCGTACGGTCTTTGGCAAGGCCCACAACGTTCGCTTTCGACACGGCCAGGTCCGCCACGTCGACCACCAGCGCCAGGTCGTGGTCCTGAACGACGACGTCGAGATTCCGTACGATCAGCTGGTCATCGCCACGGGGGCCACGGCCGCGTTCTTTGGCATCCCGGGCGCGTCACTGCACGCGATTCCCCTGTACTCCCTGGCCGACGCGCGACGCCTGCGCAACCGGCTCCTTTCGGCACTCGAGCAAGCAGACTCGGTGGCCGACACCGCGCCGGTGGGTCTTAACTTCGTGATCGTTGGCGGTGGTCCCACCGGGGTCGAGACGTCGGGCGCCCTCTCGGAACTCATCAAGACCGTGATCAAGCGCGACGGGCTGCGACTGGACCCCACGCGCGTGCGCGTGATCCTCGTAGATATGGCGCCGCGACTCCTGACTCCCTTTCCCGAAAAGGCGAGCGCCTACGCGTTGAGAGAACTCGAACGCATGGGCGTCGAGGTCGAATTCGGTCGCAGCGTCGTCGAGGTCGAAGAACACGCGATTCGCTTCGCCGACGGTGAGCGATTGCGTGTGGCCGCGGTGATCTGGGCGGCCGGCGTGACCGCGACGGGCACCCTGGCGTCGGATGTCCAAGAGAAGTCCGGTCCCGGCGGGCGCGTGCGGGTGACGTCGCTCTTGCAAATTGAGGGAGAGACCAACGTGTGGGCGGTCGGCGACTCGGCCGCGATTCCCCGTGGTGACAACACCTTTTATCCTCAGCTCGCTCCCGTGGCCATGCAGTCGGGGCGACACGTCGCCCAACAGATACTTCGCCAAATGGAGGGCAAACCGCCGCTGCCCTTCAAGTTTCACAACAAGGGGATCATGGCCACGATCGGACGTCACGCGGCGGTGGCCACCTTGCCGCGGGGCCTGACGATCAAGGGCACAATGGGGTGGCTGGCGTGGTTGGGTTTGCACCTGTGGTACCTGGTCGGATTTCGAAACAAGTTGCGCGTCATGATCAACTGGACGTGGCGCTACTTCGACTGGCCGTCGGGACCGCGCCTCATCATGGCCGACGCCGAGACCGCCGAGTGATCTTCGCGTGATGATAACTATCACGTGGCGCGTACCACGGTGTCGAGTCAGGGTCTTGAATCTGGATATGTCATGAGCTCGCCGGACGACGTGCGCGGTATCGAAGAACTACTGATGACGTGGGATTCCTTACGCACCGTGGAGGGTAATCGTCGGAGCGCCTTTGTTGAGCAGCGTGACGAGGCCCTGAAGCACTGGCGCGAACACGGGACGCACACTGATGCGGACGAGCACTACATCGAGTTTCGACTCGCGCGCGGTGTCACAACGTTGGCTGAAGTCATCGAGCTCGACGAGCGAAGTAGTGCCGCGTATGTGTCGTGTCGTGGTGCACTGGAGACTCTCGCCACGCTGAGTGAGAAGGAACGAAAGAGGGCACTCGCTCGAACTCGCAGCGTTGCGGTGTCAGCGATTTGTCAAGATATGAGGTACCTCGCCGCGCTGACGTCCTCGTTTCAAAGTGAAATCGATCAAATTGTGGGCTTCATGCACGAGCGCGAGAGCGATTCGCCCCTCTAGCGTCCACCTCGTGCTCAGTGAGTGCACGTACTCACTGGCGCCGATCGTCGAGTTGTCCTCGTCTAGGTCACGTGCCAAGATGGCATCGCCCCGAGGCAAGAAAGCTTGAGAGCACCTGATGTCACTGACTACTTACCCCCGTCGAGTCGTGGTTGGATTGTCGGGTGCGTCGGGCGCGATCTACGGCATCCGACTGATCGAGACACTGGCCACCATGGAAGGTGTGGAGACTCACCTCGTGATGTCCAAGGGGGCGCAGGCAACGATTTCCTACGAGACGAATCGCACTCCTGACGAAGTGGCGGCACTCGCGAACGTGGTTCACGATGAACGCAATCTGGCTGCCGCGATTGCCAGCGGGACGTTTCTCACCTCGGCCATGGTGGTCGCTCCCTGCAGTATTCGAACATTGTCCGCCATTGCCAATTCGGCGAACGACAATTTGTTGGTTCGCGCGGCCGACGTTCACTTGAAGGAACGTCGACGTTTGGTACTCGTCGTTCGAGAGACGCCGCTGCACCTCGGACACCTTCGTTTGATGATCGATGTCACGACGGCGGGCGCAATTATTTTGCCACCGGTGCCGGGCTTTTATACGTTGCCCCAAACCATCGATGACCTCGTAAATCACACCATCGGCAAGGTTCTTGACGTCATTGGATTGACTGATCATTCACTCTTCCCGCGGTGGAACGGACCGCCCGAAGCGTTCGTTCAGTAATGAAATAAAATTTCAACGCTTACTTGACATTGGCAATTTTTACTGTCAGACTCCCTTCAGGTTCAGCGTCGCTGAGTGCAACAAGCAGAGGGGGAGTTGTATGGAAGAAGTGACTGGGGTTGAGCGGCTTTCAGACGCGAGCGTGAAATTGGTGGGACAAAGCAAGAGTCGCCAGCGCGGTTTTGCCAAATTCAACCGCTCGGCGCGCTTTCTTACCGGGGCCGCTCTGGCGGCGGGCCTGATTACCTACGGGGCCAGCCTGCCGGCCGCGAGTGCCGCAACGACGACCCATCACGTGCGCATTGTTCTGGGTGGCGGCACGGACTTCTCCGACGCGTCGCTCTATTACGCCGTGTCGCACCTTCAGGGCGAGGGTATCTCGGTCACGCTGTCGAACCTCGCCGACCCAGCGTCGGCCCTCGAAGCGGTGGTGTCGGGCAAGTCCGACATTTATCTCGGCGACCCGATGGAAGCCGCTGTGGCGGTCACCAACGGTGGCGCCAATATCAAGTACGTGGCCACCATCGAGCAGACCACCGACTACGAAATCTTGTCGCTGCCTAAGTACACCCTCAAGAACATCGCGGGTGCGACGTTGGCCACCGCGGGTCCCGGCACGGCCGGCGCAATCATCGCCGATACGGCCCTGGCCAAGATCGGCGTCAAGCCCTCGAGCCTGCACGCCGTGACCGTTGGCGGAACCAGCGCCCGAGTGACGGCAATTTTGTCGGGCCAAGTTGACCTCGCGCCCGTGCTCGCGCCGTCGGCCGTATCGGCCGTGGCGACGGGCAAAGTGAAGATTCTGCTGAACGCAGGTCAAGTCCTCGGCAGTTACCTGCAGGAAGGTTTGATCACGAGTGGGAGTTACGTTAAAAACTACCCAACGATCGTCCAGCAGGTCGTGGACGCCTTCTTGGCGTCGAACCGCTGGGCCGCGACTAATGGAGCTCAGTTCATCAGTGTGGCCAACCAAAATCAGTTGCAGGGTTCGTTGACTAAGGCGCAGGAGCAGGCATCGTGGTTGCAACTCAAAAATGGTAGTTTCTACGCCACGAACGGTGCTATTTGTCCGAACGCCATTCTCCAGACCGAGCGCTACACGTATTCGGCCGGGGGGACGTTGACCAAGTCCAATACTCCCGCGTACTCGAGTTGGGTTGACCCGTCGTTCGTCAAGAAGTACTTGACCCAACACCACCAGAGCGCCAGTTCCTGCTGAGCGTGGGGTGCCGCTCACTAGGTACCGTCGTTCGCGCTCGGCGAGATGCGAACGACGGTACCTAGTGTGTCGTGTTCATCACGACGTCGTGAAAGAAGAGATGGTGAATATCGAAGTTCAACGTACGAGGTTGGCACCATGGGCGTGACGCGAAGTATTCGACGAATTGATTCGTCGCGACTCACACCTCAGTGCGAGATATCTAGAAGTCGACGTTATTACGGACAACGAAAAAACAGGCAAAAAATTGAGCTCGCTCACCGCGACCTTGCAGTGTTGTTCGGGACTGGTGAGAGAGAATGTGTGAAATTGGGGGTGACGGCAGTGCGGTTACAAGAGATAAAGACTCCTCGCAATCACGGGAACTGGGACTCCACTTTCATTCGCAGTGAATTGGCCAATGGCGGACGTGAGAGCTGTCGCTCGATCGTGCAGAGTCAAGGGAGTAAGTGAAGTGACGACGGTAAACGTTACTGATCGAGTGATGCGGCCCCACTTGACCAACCCGTTGTCGGGCGCGCCAAGCAAGCCCCGGGCGGCCAGACGTCTCGTTTCTAATGACTGGTTCATCAGAATCATGTCCGTAGTGGTGGGACTACTGATCTGGGAATTGATCGGTTCGCACTATCCCTACTCGATGTCCTCGCCGCTGGGCGTCGTTCGTGCCGTCAAGAAATTTCTCGTTCCCCAGGTATTGCCCGCCGCCTACGAAAGTCTGAAGACCTTTAGTTTGGCCTTCGCCATTTGCGTGTTCTTTGGGATCCCCATTGGTTTGGCTATGGCCCGCATCAAATTCGTTCGATTGGCTATTCAGCCGTACGTCTCGATGTTGAATTCCCTTCCCATGTTGGCCCTCTTTCCTCTGTTGATTCTGGTGTTTGGCATCAACACCGAGATACGAGTCGCGGCGTGCGTGCTCTTTGGAATCTGGTCAGTGATCGTCAATACGTTCACCGGCGCATCGCGCGTGGACGTCACCCTGCAAGACGTGGGCCGTTCCTTCGTGGCATCTGGTTGGAAGCGCCTAACGACCATCATCATTCCCGGAAGTCTGAACTACATTTTTGCGGGGACCCGTATTGGATTTGGTCACGCGATGATCGGCGCGGTGGTGATCGAGTTAGAAGCATCGTTGGTGGGGGTGGGGTCGCTACTGCAGCGTTACTCACAGAACCTTCAGCTGGCGCCGTACTTCATCGTCGTTTTGGTACTGGGTCTCTTTAGTATCTCGTTCTCCGTGGTGCTCAAGAGATTTCAGCGGTGGGCCACGATGCCCTGGGAGCGTTCGCACCGACTCAGCGACCGGCACGCGACGTCGCACGCGACGATGGGTATGTCGAGTGACATCGGCAATCGCGGCGTCAATCCGTTGACGAAATTGTTACGCGGCAGCCGCGCCGCGCTTCGCCCGATTGTTCGTCCCGTGCGCACGGTCGTCGGATCCACGTACCGCTTCATCGCCTCGGGGGCTCGTTTCTTTACGGGTCGCGCCACGGCGTGGATATTGCGAGTCGTCGTCTTCGTTGGTCTCATTGCCCTGTGGCAGTACGAATACCAACACGTGAATCAGGGGGCGTTGCCGGCTCCGCACGCGGTCGCGAAAGCCTTTTATCATTTGACGTTTCAAACCCACGCCATTTTCGCTCCCTTGTTCAACAGTCTGGAGCTCTTCGGTGCGGGATTCCTCATCTCACTGGTGATCGGTATTCCGACCGGACTAGCGATGGGGCGTTATCGTCGCTTCGAACTAGTACTGGACCCTTACGTGTCGTTCATGTACGCCTTGCCTCTGGTGGTGTTCGTCCCGATCATGGTGATTTGGCTCGGATTTGGATTCAATTTTGGCGTCGCCTTCGTCGTGGTGTCCGCAGTGTTTATCGTGATCATCAACACCATGCAGGGCGTCCACAGTGTGGACCGCGAATTGATCGATGTCGGACGTAGTTTTTGCTCCTCCGAGCGCAAGATCCTACGTACCATCATCATTCCCAGCACCGTTCCCTTCGTCATCGCTGGGGCGCGTTTGGCATTTTCGGTCTCGTGGATCGGGGTGATCGTCTCGGAGGTGGTGTCCAGCGAAACGGGTCTCGGGGGACAGATCGCCACGTACCAGACGCAGTATCTGTTGGCCGATATGTTCGTACCGGTTTTGTACATCGCCGCCATCTCAGTGGTTCTGGTGGGGTTGGCGAATCGATACGCGCCGCGTCTGACACCGTGGTCTGATGTCAGTCGCTAAGAGCGACAGTCAAGTGATAGCGGTACTGATCGTTTTGCGGAACTGGCGAATGCAGTTGAAGGTAAATGCGCGAGATCTAGTGTGCGCCCAATTGGAAAAGGATTGACGGAGATGGAATACAGCGACTTACGATCATGGATCGACCGCGTGCAAGATATGGGCGAGTTGCGAGTAGTGGACGGTGCGAGTTGGCAAGAAGACATTGGTCACGTCAGTGAGATGTTGGTGCATACGTTGGGTGCTCCCGCGGTATTGTTTGACAATATTCCCGGGTATCCCGCGGGCCATCGTCTGCTCGTGAATGCGAATGCAACCCGCTCTCGACTGGCGTTGACGCTGGGACTGCCAGTGGACATCGAACGGCGACCCCTCATGGACGAGTTCCTACGTCTCACCGAAAGCAACCGCTCGCAGGATTTGAAAGTGCTGGAGGACGCGCCCATCTTCGAGAACGTCCGTCGAGGCGACGACGTTAACGTCTTTGAGTTCCCGACGCCTCAGTGGCACCCCGGTGACGGTGGACGCTACATCGGTACGGGGTGCGGTATCGTTCAGCGCGACCCCGATAGCGACTGGGTCAATATGGGCACCTATCGCGTCATGATCCAAGACGAACACAACGTCGGTGTCTACATCTCGCCCGGGAAGCACGGCAAGGTCATCCGCGACCAGTACTTCAGTCGTGGCGAGCCGTGCCCGATTGCCATCGTGTGCGGAATGGACCCGCTGGTCTTCGCTGCCGCCACGTTGGAGGTGCCCTACGGGGTGTCGGAGTACCAGTGGTCGGGCGCGATTCGTGGCGAACCTTTCGAGGTCGTCAATCTGCCCATTACCGGCCTTCCGGTTCCGGCGTCGTCGGAGATCGTGCTCGAGGGGTACATCTATCCCGACAAGATGGCTCCCGAGGGGCCCTTCGGCGAGTGGACGGGCTACTATGGCGCCCTCCAACCCGCGGAGCCGGTGATGGCCGTTGAAGGGATGTACTGGCGCAATAATCCGATCATGCTCGGCGTGCCGCCCAACAAGCCGCCCGCGTACGACCCGTACCTTTACCGTGAGTATTTGCGTTCGGCCATCATGTTGCGAGAACTGCGTGGCACGGGGATCCCCGGGATCACCGACGTGCAGTGCTTTGCCCAGGGGGGAACCCGACTGTTCAACGCCATTTCGATTGACCAGAAGTACGCGGGGCACTCGAGCCAGGTGCTCCACGCCGCGGCGTCGGTCGCGTCCGCCGGCTACTTCGGTCGCATCGTTGTCGTGGTCGACGACGACATCGACGTCACCGACATGGACGACGTGCTCTGGGCGATCTTCACCAGGATGGACCCGGAGCGCGACGTGGACATTCTCAAGCGTGCCCGCTCGTCACCGCTCGATCCCGCCAAAGGGCCCGGTGACAAGACTTACAATTCGCGCTTGCTCATTGACGCGACGCGACCCTTTGAGTGGAAGGACAAGTTCGCCACGCCGATCGGTCCCGACGCGAAGACGAAAGCGGAGACGCGCAAGCGCTGGGGGTACCTCCTCGCAGGGATGAACGAGACGCCCGCGGGTGCCGGGCGCTGATACTGACTCCTCCGGCGACGCTCCACCGGGCGTCGCCGGAGGAATTGAGTCAATCGAAGTCGGTCGGGCGTGTGGGGTTCTGCACGCGGCCCACCTCGGCAATACCGTGTGGGGGTTCGTCGCGACGCGCGACGACTTTGGTCGAGGCGTCTGGGTGACGAGAGACAACCTGGGGTTCAACGAGACGAGCGTCGGCGATCAAGTTCTTGTCTCATTGTCGGGAGAGGTCCTCGAGGGTCGAGGCGAAACCGACGCTGAGTACGGCATGGCGCTCGCCGTGATGGTGGCGCGCCCTGACGTCCACGCACTCGTCCACGCCCACTCACTGCACGCGACGTCATTTGGCGCGACGCACCGCCAGTTCCACGCCATTTCGCATGAAGGCTGTCACCTCGTTCCTCCGGACCTCGCGCGACAGAGGATCGCGGGCGAATCGAAGTCGGGGGACAAAGGCTCGGAAATCGCGACAACTCTCGGTACTCGCAATGCGGTGCTCCTCGTGGGTCACGGCCTAGTCACCGCGGGCGCGTCGCTCGGTGAGACGGTCGCTCTCGCGGTGTACCTCGAGAGGGCGTGCCAACTCCAGTTGTTGGCGGAAGAGCACGTTCACACCGTTGACGACCTTGACGTGATGGAGAAGCGATTCGGACAACTGCAGCGGCCTCGCATCAGTTGGGAGTATCTGCGACGCGTGACGCCGTGACGCGTGGACTCCGCCCCTAGGACTCGGCGCGGCGGCGCTGTTTTTCGGGTCATGAATCGTTCACGCGACAATTACGTTCGTCGCGCACGAAGTTGCGTGAGGTGCTCGCTCACGTGACTTGACAAAAGGCCGCTCGTCTTTCATGGTTCTGGGTGGACGGCAAGATAATTTGCCGTAGGATGGGAGGGAGAATTGTTCTGGTGTCGGGCGGTGCTTCCGGGGTCAACGAAAGGTGAGTTGATAATGCGCGGTGCTACGCAACCCGTGGTGAGGGACGATCGAAGTGACTTGCTCGGTACCCGTGATAGGGGCCGCCTTGGCCTACGATTCGGTTTCGTTCGAACTCGAGGACACCTCGAGAAGGTGGGGAATCGTTCATGACGGTAGACGCCAACGTTCTGACTGACTTACGTCGTAGCTACAAGGACTTGACGCTGTCGCAAAAGCGCATCGCCGAACTCATCGTTGAGGATCCGGAATTCGTGGCCTTCGCGACCGTGGAGAAACTGGCTGCGCGGCTCGGAGTGAGCCCATCGACCATTGTGCGTTTCGCGTACCGGGTCGGTCTCAGTGGCTACCCGGACTTACAACAGCGCATTCGCGACATCGTGCGCACCCAGATGCGCCCGAGTCCCAATGGTGACGGTAATCAGCGTTCGGACGCGGCGCACCTCGGGGAGGGAACGCTTGCGAAGTCGCTCATTCACGACAGTGAGAACCTGCGCGCCACCATCGCTCGACTCTCGGTCACTGACCTTGAACACGCGGTCGCCATTTTGCTGCGAGCGCGGTGGATTTACGTGGCCGGCGGTTTCGCGTCGGAAGCGCTCGCCAAGTACGTGTCCGTCCAACTCACTCGAATGAGTGGTCGGGTCGGCATCTTGAGTGGCGACTTGAATGCGGCGCCCATGTTGCTCGACATCACCAAGGACGATGCGCTGCTCGCCTTCAGTTTCCCGCCCTACGCCGCGCGGACCTTACAAATCGTCTCGGCCGCCAAGGACCGCGGTGCGTCGATCGTCGCGATCACTGACACTCCGGTAGCGCCCGTCGCCCAGCAAGTTGACGTGGTGTTAGCGACCAACGTGTCGGGGATCGGGCTGCAGAACTCGCTCATTGCGCCCATGGCAGTGGCCAACGCCCTGCTGAATGCTTTGGCCGAGCAGATGCCCGAATCGACGTCGCGTTACGATCAACTCTTTCGGATGATGAATGACTGGAATTCGTTCCTCCTAAGGGACGACGTTGACTGAGGTGACCACGTGAATCGACACGACGCGGAGTCGCCCGACGCGATTCAGCAGATCCTCGAGACCCTGCACTGGCTGACGATGCCAGTCGGTGTCGTGGGGGCGGCACGCGGATCCGAGCGCTCGTGCGCCACCGGGACGTTAAGTTACGTGTCGCTTCGCCCCCCTATGATCGCCACGTCGCTCTCGCGAACGAGCCGCACGTATGAACTCGCGCATCGTTCGCGACACTTCAGCATCTCGTTGTTACGCGACGATCAAACGGATGTCGCGGTACTCGCCGCTCGACGCGGGACGACGTCGGACAAATTCGAAGAGCTCGGTATTGACATCCGTGAGCGCACCGACGTGCCGGCCCTGGCCGATTGCGGGGCCGTCCTGTGGTGTTCCATTGAACAGGAATGTCCCGTGGGCGACTACGTCTTGTGCATCGGTCGCGTTGAAGAGGCGGTCGACGGAGATCGGGGCGCTGGTCCCCTCGTTCGACTCGGCGGTCGTTACCACGCGATGGGCAAGGAACTGGACGTCGCTGACGAATCCTCGTATCCGCTGTGACGCGTCCGTTCATTGAAGTGGTCGAACGACCATGAGCGATCCCATTTGGGTCCGTAAAGCCGAGCACCTCGATCTGGCCCAACGGATGCCCGACGACGCGAGCGGTGCGGCCGGTTGGAGTGATATTCACCTGGTGCACCAGGCGCTGCCGAGCATCGACGCCGACAGGGTCGACACCGCCGCGGTGCTCTTTGGACGTCAGCTGTCGTTGCCACTCGTCATCGCGGGTATGACCGGCGGCCATCCGGGGGCTGTGCAGATCAATCGGTTCCTCGCCCGGGCGGCCGAAAAGGTGGGGGTGGCCCTGGGCGTCGGGAGTCAACGCGCGGCCTTGGAACACCCCGAACTGACCGAGTCCTACACCGTCATTCGTGAAGAAGCGCCCAACGCTCTTGTCCTGGGCAATATTGGTATCGGCCAACTCATTAGGTACTTCGAAGAGGGACACATCGAACGCTACGTGGCGAGCTTGATCGAAATGGTCGGCGCCGACGCCCTTGCGGTCCACCTCAATTACCTCGAAGAGGTCGTTCAACCCGAAGGACAGACTCGCGCGCGCGGTGCGTTGAACGCGCTGGCGGCATTCGTCGACGCGTCGCCGGTGCCCGTCGTCGCCAAAGAGACCGGTGGGGGACTTTCCATCGAGGTCGCGCGGACCCTCAAGGACATCGGGGTATCGGCATTGGACGTCGGTGGACGCGGCGGCACGTCGTTCGCGGCGATCGAGGCCGAGCGCAGCCGGGTTCGTGGTGACGAGCGACGTAGCGAACTCGGAGCGGCGCTCGCGAACTGGGGAATTCCTACCGCGGTCAGCGTGCGATCGTGCAGTGACGTGCTGCCGACCATCGCGGTAGGGGGAGTGCGCTCGGGAGTCGACGCCGCCAAGTCGATCGCCTTGGGCGCGGTCGCCGCTGGCGTCGGGCGTCCGTTGTTAGTGTGCGCCAGCGAGAGTGAGGACGCAGTCCTCGCCTGGCTCGATGGCTTTCGGCTCCAGTTACGAAGTGCGATGTTCCTCGCCGGGGCTGAGCGCGTGTCGGACCTCACGTCGTCGTCACGAGTGGTGCTCGGAACGACGGGTGAATGGTTCCGCCAACTCGGGCTCACCTAGGAGTTTTCGGGCAGCGTCCTCGCGAGGTAATTCCACGCCATCGTCAAGTGTCGCTCGGAGCGTTCGCGCTTTTGCAGTGCCTCTTCGTCGGCACTCGGTTGGGCACCCTCGCCGGCCAGCAGCGCAATCTGACACGCCCGCTCGAGGTGCGTGGCGGCGGCTACGGCGCGACCGAGTTCAGTGCCGACCGTAACAATGCCGTGATGAGGAATGAGGACGGCGTTGCGGTCGCTAAGACAACGAGCGAGGTCTTCGCCCAACACGGGCGTTCGAATGAGGTCACCCGTTTGAAGGAAGCGCGCAATGTCCGGTGGGACGAAATGACACGCCTCGTGCGAGAGGGCCAGCAGGGGTCGTCCCGTCGCGGCGAAGGCCACCGAGTACAAGGGGTGCGTGTGCACCACCGCGTTCACGTCGGGTCGCACCCGCATGATTTCGAGATGAATGGGATATTCAATATGGCGACCCGCGGTGCCCTCGAGCACTTCACCGTCCCATGACAGGAGGACGACGTCGGTCTCTTGCACCTCGTCGAAGCCGAGGTTGCTCCCCTTCAGCCACAGTCCGCGTCCCTGGGCATCACGGACCGAGACGTGTCCCCAGACCATGTCGGCCTGTCCGGCGGCTTCGAGAACTCGACACGCGATCACGATGTCCTGTTGTGGCGAAACCTCACTCATTCGGTCGTCCTTTATTCGTCGTCACCGTCGCGAGCGCTACTTCTTGCTGCCCTCCGACATTTCACTCTATCCCGATTTCTGCAAAAATTTTTGTCACCTCGTTCACCCATGCCATAATCGGATTTTCGACTCCCTCGTGATCGTCGCGATCGTTCGATATTCACCAATCTCCGTGATGACCTCCGACCATATCGCACGGCGACACGGCTCAGCGATTGGTGCTACGCGGTGTGGAGTTGGCCCGCTCGTCCCTGATAGGGAGCTTCTTCTCTCCTCGTAGTTCGTCAGGCCAGGTTCTTGCGCGCGAGGATCGAAACGGGCGGGATCCTGGTCGCTAAGTTAATGCGGGAGTCACGCGGCGCGAAGAAGAAGAGGTTGTCGCGCGCGATCGTCACTGATCTCAGCGTAATGATAATGGCGCTTCTGCAGAAAATTTTCTCCGGATTGAGTTGACTGCAATATTTTTTGCTGATATTTTGTCGCTAATGCGTTGTCGTCGCGGCAATTCAAGTGGGGAGTATTGGGGGAGTCATGACAAGTCGCCAAAGTGGTCGATTCGGTGTCGGGGCGCGCAGAAGTGCGCCGCGAGTCCGGGCGCTGTCTTTAGATGCCCAGACGTTCATCACGGCCCGCTGACTCGTCGTCCTTCCTATGCTCACTGCTCGCCAATCGCTCGACTGCACTGCCTAAAGGGGGCACACTGTGCTGGAAATTCAACATCTTCAAAAGACGTATCCCGGCTCGGAAAGTCCCGCACTGGCGGACTTCGACCTGACGATCGCCGACGGCGAGTTCGTCAGCCTCATCGGCCCCAGTGGCTGCGGTAAGACGACGGCGCTACGCATCATCGCGGGTTTACTCGATCCCTCGGGGGGCGACGTTCGTTTCAATGGTGCGTCCGCGCTGGCTCCGTCGCGTGACAAGGCCATGGTCTTTCAACAGTTCAACCTCTTCCCGTGGCGAACGGCCCAGGCCAACGTGGCCTACGGGCTCGAGATGCAGGGGATGGGCAAGCGCGAGCGAATGGGCATCGCCGCGGAGTACTTGGAGCTCGTGGGACTCTCGGACCGCGCGAACCACTACCCCAACCAGTTGTCGGGTGGACAATGCCAGCGCGTGGGACTGGCGCGCGCCCTGGCGATCCAACCCAAGTTGATGCTCATGGACGAACCCTTTGGTGCGCTCGACGCGCTGACCCGTGAGCACCTGCAGGCGCTGCTACAAAAAATCTGCGTGGAACGTAAGTTGTCGGTGGTCTTCGTCACCCACTCGATTGACGAAGCGATCTTCCTCTCGGACCGCATGGTGGTGATGGGAGTTCCCGGGCGCGTCATCGAGGAGCACACCGTGCACCTGCCCCAGCCGCGAGCGGATTACGACTGGCGTTCCACGCCGGAATACACGGAACTGCGCACCACCACGTGGGCCATTCTGCGCCAAGAGATCGAAAAGGCGGAGGCGTCGGTGTGAGCGGCGTCGCTTCGCAATCGACCGTCTCGGACGCGCGCCTACGAGAACACGGAGGCGCGCGATGAACGACAACGCCACTCCCACCCCCCTATTCGTGACCGGCACGTGGATGGCCAGTGCCGACGTGATCGACGTGCGTGCACCCGGCGACGGGCACCTCGTGGGACAGACCTACGAAGCGACGCGCGAGATGTTGGAGCTGGCGATATCCGGCGGCCTCGCGGCCCAAGCGACGTTGCGCGCCCAAGCCCCCTACGAACGTTCGGCGATCTTGCGCCGCGTCTCAGAACTCATGACGCAACGCGTCGATCTCCTCGCGACGCTCCTCAGCGCCGAAGCCGGCAAGCCGGTGCGCGACGCAAGGACCGAGATCGAACGCTCGGCGTTGACCTTTCGCGTGGCGGCCGAGGAGGCCGAGCGTCAAGGGGGCGAAGTGCTGGACCTCGGAATCAACAAGGCGTCGCGCGGTCGCCTCGGGCTCACTCGCCGATTCCCCGCGGGACTCGTGGCCGGCATTACACCGTTCAACTTGCCGGTGAGTCTCTCTGCGCACAAACTGGCGCCCGCCATGGCGGTGGGTTGCCCCATTGTTTTGAAAGTCCCATCGAACGCGCCCCTGGCCATGCTCGAGGTCGCCAAGATCATCGAAGAAGCCGGCGCCCCAGCGGGAGCGGTCTCGATTATGGCGATGTCGATTGCGGTGGGGGACCAACTCGTTACCGACGAGCGTTTCAAGGTACTGAGTTTCACGGGCAGTCCCGCGGTGGGGTGGTCGATGAAGGAACGCGCCGGCAAGAAACGCGTGCTCCTGGAATTGGGCGGCAATGCCGGTGCTCTCGTCGACGCGGGCGTCGACCTCGACTGGGCCGCTACGCGGTGCGCGGTGGGCGCCTTCAAGTACGCCGGGCAAACCTGTATCAGCGTTCAGCGCATCTTCGTGCACCGTGACGTCTACGACGAGTTCCTCGCTAAGTTCGTCGCCGCGTCGAACAAGTTGGTTGTGGGTGAGCCCGCGAGCGAGTCCACGGACATTGGTCCGGTGATTGACGAGCGCTCGGCGACGCGAGTGCGCGCGTTGATCTCTTCGGCCCTCGATGAGGGAGCCACTCTGGTCACGGGAGGTCTCGGGGAGGGGAACTACTTCCCTCCGACGATTCTCACGGGCGTGGCTCGAACGTTGGCGGTGTGTCGCGACGAGGCCTTTGGACCCGTCGCCGTGGTCGAACAGGTCGATGATTTCGCCAGCGGCCTAGTGGCCATCAACGATTCGACGTTTGGCCTGCAGGCCGGGGTGTTCACCAACGACGTCGCAAGGGCTCTGGACGCCTTTCATTCCCTCGAAGTGGGTGGGGTCATCATCAACGACTCACCCACGTACCGCGTGGACCACATGCCCTACGGCGGCGTGAAGGACTCGGGATTGGGTCGCGAGGGTGTTCGCTACGCGATGGACGAGATGACGGAAATTCGATTGCTGGTCTTCGCCCAGCCGAGTTGAGCGAAAAAGAAATGAAAGGACGGGAACGAAATGCGAGTTGTTGACGCAATGGTGGACTGGATGGAGGCGGCGGGCGTCGATCACTACTTCGGCTACGCCGGAGGAGCGATGTGGCCTCTGATGGACGCGCTCATCGAGGCCCCCCAGATCGAGGGAATTCAAGCCAAGCACGAGTCTCACGCCGTGCACATGGCCGACATCTACTACCGCGTGACCGGAAAGATCGCGCCGGTCTTCGTCACCAAGGGTCCGGGTCTGATGAATTGCTGTGGCGCGGTCGCCACCGCCATGCACGACCCCGTGGCGATCGTGCTGATTGCCGGGGCTGGTTCGACCCACCTCTACGGCAAGGGCGGCATGCAGGAGATGTACTACAAGGGACACGAAGACGCCGTGAACGTCATGCGTCCCATCACCAAGGGTTCGTGGTTGATTCAGCGCCCCGACACCGCGATCGACATCATCAATCACGCCTACAAGGTCGCCATCAGTGGCCGCCCCGGACCGGTGTTCGTGCAGGTGCCCTTCGACATTCAACTCGCCGAGATCTTCGGTCACGCCGAATCTCCCTTCACCCGCATCTCGACGTCGCGTCGCCGCGCGGACCGCGACGCCGTTGAGCGCACGGCGGACCTTCTGCTCTCGGCCGAGCGCCCCGTCTTGATGGCCGGCGGTGGTTGCCAACGCTCCGAGGGATCACCCGCCGCACTGGCGCGTCTGTTGACACTGCTACCGATGCCCTTCGTCACGACGTTGACTGCCAAGGGCATCGTCGCGGAATCGCACCCCTTGAGTCTCGGTCCGGTGGGCCGGTCGGGTACTGACGCGGCGGCGCTCGCGACGCGCAACGCCGACGTGTTGGTCGCGGTGGGCGCGCGCTTCTCCGATAACAACACGAGTAACTGGCGCAACGGTCTGGTGTACTCAGTTCCGGCCACCAAGATCGTCCAGGTCAACATCGACGACGAGGAGATCGGTCGCAACTACCCGGTCGAAGTGGGTATCGTCGCTGACGCCGAAGCGTTCCTCGTCGATTTGGCCGACGAGATCGAGCGACGCGGGGCCAAGCCCGAGGGCGTGCCGGCCTGGAACGCGCAGGCCCAGACGTGGAAGAGCGAGTGGCGAGAGAAGATCCAACCGATTCTCACCGCGGTGTCGGACCCCATCCACCCTGGTCGCCTGGCCTACGAAGTGGGCGAGGCCGTCAAGCGTCACCACGGGCGGATCTTTTGTGACATCGGCGATGTGGTGCAGTATGCCGAGCCCTACATGGAAGTCGATGGAGCAGACGTGTGGCACATCTCGCCGGGTATGGCCGAGATGGGCTGGGCCTCCTCGGGGGTGCTCGGTGCGGTGGCGGCCGACCCGTCTCGTCCCGCGCTCGCCCTCACCGGCGACGGCGCCTTCAACATGACCAGCCAAGTATTGGCATCGGCGGTCGAGTATCAGTTGCCCGCGGTCTGGGTGATCTTGAATAATTACGAATTTGGTATCGAACGCAAGGGATCGGTGACGGCGTACGGTCGTCAACATCCGTGGACGAGATTCGTCCGTAAGGACACCGGCGAACCCTATAACCCCGACTACCCGAAGTTGGCCGAGGCCAACGGCGCGCGTGGAGTGAGCGTGAGCAGTCCCGCGCAACTCATTGCGGCGCTCGACGAGGCACTGGCGAGCAAGGAGTCGTGGGTGATCGATGTGTCGATCGACTTGTCGGTCCCCACCTTTTTCACCACGGGCATCGACCGGGCGTACCCCAACCAGTGGGCCAAGAGCTACCCGCTGTACTCGACCTTCACTCTCAACGACCCCGACGCCTAGAAAGAGAGACGGCGTGGCGAAGAAGTCCGACAAGAGTGCTGTCCGATGCTGCGACGTGGTCGACACCACGCGCCCACACGCGGCGCACAGCGCGCGCGCCAAGGGGAGTCGCGATGCCTGACGTCATTGTCGAAGGATTGCTGTCAGGAATTCGTGTCGTGGACCTGAGCGGCTTTGAGGGTATGTACGGTGCACGACTCCTGGCCGACCTCGGGGCCGACGTGGTGCGCATCGAGTATGACGACGACGACCGGGTCGCACCGGGCCCTTGGCTCACGAACGTTGACGGGTCGGCAGTAAGTGCCTTCGTCACCTTCGCCAATCTCAACAAGCGCGCCGTGACGGTGGACGTGCGCGACAAGGACCAACGGGTCGCCCTGCAGGACTTGATTGACGCGAGCGACTTGGTGCTCGCCGACGAGTTGCCCGACGGCGTGAAGGTACCCGACGACGTGGTCCTCGTGGCGACGTCGATCTTTGGCCACGTGGGTCGCGGAGCGGACCTCGTGGGCTCGGATCTGGTGGGTCTGGCCGCGGGGGGATTGTTGTCGCTCGGTGGCTACCCCGACACGGCGCCCGTCGCCGTCTACGGCAACCAGGCGTACCTGTGCGGGGGCCTCATGACCGGAGTGGCCGCGGTCCTCGCCCTGCTCGGCAGCGATGATGCGCTCGTAGCGGCGCGCGCCGACGTCTCGGTACAGGCCACGCTCGTGGGTGCCCTCGAGGACGCAACCGCAGAATATGACCTTTGCGCTACGGTGCGTCGTCGTGCGGGTGATCAGCCGCGTGAGGCCGGTACGGGAATCTTCCGTTCGGCCGACGGCTTCATCGCCATTGTCGCGGGCAAACTCGGTACTGCGCAGGCGTGGCTGAACCTCATCGACTGGCTCGTGGACGAGGACGTCGACGGCGCCGAGGAATTCACGCGTCCCCACTGGACGACGCTCGAAAAACGTCGCGAGCCACGTTCCCTCGACGTCTTCACGAGCGTCTTCGAGTCCTACACCGTCACTCGGTCCAGTGAGTGGCTCTATCAAGAGGGGCAAAGTCGCTCGATCGCCATCGCACCGGTCAATACCATGCGCGAGGTCCTGGATGACCCCCAACTCACGTACCGGGACTTCTTTCGCACGGTGTACTCCGACGAATTCGCGCACGCGCTGACGGTGCCGGGCAAGCCCTACCGGCTCTACGACATGGCGAATTCTGATACGTGGTCGCTGTGTCGCGACGTGAGCCTCGTGGACGCGCTCAATGACTGGTCCGACACCGCGATGGTGGCGAGTGCAAAGGCCGGGTCCTAAGTGCGCACAGCCCTCTCTGACGTCACGGTGCTGGATTTCTGTTGGATCGGTGCGGGTTCGCTAGTCACTCAGATGATGGCGCTGCACGGAGCGAACGTGATCAAGATCGAGTCGCACCGGCGTCCTGACAATTTGCGTCTGTCGCCACCATCGCGCCCTGGGACGTCGGGACTCGATTCGTCGGGGTACTTCGCCTCGCGCAACGCCAACAAGAAGTCCTTCGCTCTTAACATGTCCGATCCGCGTTCGGGACCCATCGTGCGTGAGTTGTTGGCGCATTGTTCGGTCGTGACGAGTAACTTTCGTCCCGGCATCATGGAGCGCTGGGGTCTCGATTACGACTCGCTCCGCGCAGCTCGTCCGGACCTGATCTACCTCACCATGCCCATGCAGGGTGAGGAAGGACCTTTTCGCGAATACGTCGGTTTTGGTTCGACCATTGCGGCCCTGTCGGGACTGGTGGCGCCCAGCGGTCTGCCCGGACGCCGTCCCGTGGGGACCGGCACCAACTACCCGGACCACATCCCCAATCCGGGGCACGCTCTCGTCGCGCTGCTCGCGGCCATCTACCGGCGACGTCGCACCGGTCGCGGTGGGCGTATCGAATTGTCGCAACTCGAATCGACCGTCAACATGATGGGACCATCGCTCCTGGCGTATTCACTCACTGGGGAAGAATCCACGACCATGGGCAATCGTGCCGTGGAACGTTGTCCCCAAGGTGTCTTTCGCTGTCGTGGTTTTGACGAGTGGTTGGCGCTGTCGGTGGGAGATGACGAGCAGTGGCGTCGTACGGCCACGGTCCTTGGGCTGGGCGCTTCGCGCGACGAGCGTTTTGCGACGTTCGCGTCGCGTAAGACCCACGAGGACGAACTCGAGGCCGTGATCGAAGCCGCTACCGTGGATCTCGACGCCACCGAATTGATGTCGCGACTTCAGCACGAGGGTGTGCCGGCCAGCGTCGTCAATACCGCCCAGGACGTTTTCAGCGACCCAGTCATCGTGGACCGGGGGTATTGGCAGACTCTGCCCCACGAAGTGATCGGCGAGGTTCGCGTCGCCAGTCCTCCCTTCACGTGGTCGGTCGACGACGCCGCGCCCACTGCTGCGGCACCACTGCTGGGTGAGCACACGCTAGAGCTGTGGACCGACCTGTTGCAGCGCAGCGCGCGGGAGTTCGAAGAGTTGCAAGCGGCCGAGGTGTTGTGGTGAGCGATTCGGTGCTGACGTCGATGGAGGGTCACGTGGGCGTGATCACGCTCAATCGACCGGAGCGGCGCAACGCCCTCACGATGGAGATGCGTGAGCGCCTCACGCTGGTCCTCGCCGAATTCGATTCGAACGCTCGCGTGCGAGTGGTGATCCTTCAAGGCGCGCCTCCGTCGTTTTGCGCGGGCGTCGATCTGAGCGAATCTGCACCGAGCGCGGGTCACGTGCTGGCCGACGCTCCCGCGTCAGTCAGTGCGCCGTTCGCCGCGTTCACCAAACCTCTCTTCGCGTCGGTCAACGGGGCCGCGGCTGGCGGTGGTCTCGAGATCGCTCTGGCGTGTGATTTCATCATCGCCTCGACGACTGCTAAGTTCCTCCTACCCGAAGTGCGTATCGGCTCGCTCCCCGGCGGTGGTGGCACCCAACGTCTAGTGCGAGCGATACCGCGCGGTGTCGCCGCGCGCATGCTCTACACCGGTGACTCGATGGACGCGGCTGACGCCCTGGCGTACGGACTGGTCACCGAAATCGTGGATCCTGACGCGCTCGAAGCACGCGCTCTCGCCCTCGCGACTCAGATCGCGACGAACGCGCCGTTGTCGCTCGCGGCGATCAAACAGTGCCTCAAGGTGGCGGCCAACGCGCCCCTCGATGTCGGCCTCGCGGTCGAGCGTGGTCTCTGGGGTCAGCTCACGACGAGTGAGGACCGCGTGGAGGGACGCACGGCCTTTCGCGAAGGACGACCACCGGAATTCAAAGGAAAGTAATGGAGGAGTTGTGAATCACCACGGAAACGGTCCCCAGGCGGTCATCGCGGGGATCGGGGCGAGTCGACAGGGCAAGTTCCCGGGTTCGACCGATCTTTCTCTCGCGACCGAGGCGGTACGTGCGCTGATCGATGATTGTGGCATCGATAAGGACGCCATCGACGGTCTCTTGACCATGCCCGGTACCACGTCGAACGACTCGGCTAAGCACTACCTGGAACTTGGTGAACACCTGGGGATCAATCCGAAGGTCGCGGGCTCGTTGCAGATGGGGGGCGCCACGTGTGGCGCCCTGGTGCAACAGGCCGCTCTCTACATCGAAGCCGGCATGGCCGAAGCGGTGCTCTGCGTGTTCGGCGACGCCGCCAAGACCGGTGGCTCGCGGTTCTCGGCTGCGCCTGGTCGCGACCCGTCGTGGAAGAACTGGGGAATGTTCGGCAACGCCGCGAACAGCGCGATGGGTGCCACGCGCCATATGGCTCTCTACGGCACGACCAGCGAACAACTGGGCTGGGTAGCGGTGAACGGCCGGAACAATGCGTCGCTCAATCCCGAGGCGGTCATGCGTGAGCCCATCACGATAGAAGACCACCAGGCGTCGCGTTGGATCGTCGAGCCGTTGCACCTCTTGGACTGTTGTCTGATCACCGACGGGGGAGTGGCGATCCTTGTCACGTCGCCCGAGCGCGCGCGCGACCTGCGTCAACCTTCAGTCAGCTTGCTCGGCATGGGTCAAGGCCACACGCTCGAGACCTTGGCCAAAAAGGATTGGTGGTACCTCCCGCACCAGCAAGACTGCATCAGTCGCGCGTATCGCATGGCCGGTCTCAGTCCGGCCGACATCGACGTCGCGCAGCTCTACGACAACTTCACCATCTCGGTGCTGTTCTGGCTCGAGCACGCGGGATTTTGTGCGCCCGGCGAATCCGGACCCTTCGTCGAAGGCGGAACGCGTATTGCCCTCGACGGCGAACTGCCGCTCAATACCGCCGGCGGCAACCTGTCGGAGTCCTACATGCAAGGGTGGCTGCACCTCGTCGAAGGCGTGCGCCAGATGCGCCACGGCGCCGGCGTGCGCCAAGTCGCCGACGCCGAGACCTGTCTGGTGACGGGTCGCGGCATGACGCTCAACACCGCGAGTTGCCTGATCCTCGGGAGGAACACATGAGCACCGATTTCACGCCGATTCCCGCGCCGAGCGAGTTCAGCGCACCCTTTTGGGCGGCGGGGCTCGAGGGGAAGCTGCGCCTGCAAAAGTGCGACGCGTGCTCGCACGTGCGTTTTCCCCTCGATCCCATCTGCCCGCGCTGTCTGTCCGCGCAGTACGAATGGACGGCCCTGAGTGGTCGCGGCACGGTGCAGACGTTCATCCGCTTCCAGCGCGCCTACGACCCGTCGTGGGAGGACCGTGTGCCCTACGTGGTAGCGCTGATCCAACTCGAAGAAGGCCCCGTCATGATCTCCAACGTGGTGGGTGACGGTGCTCTCGACGTCAAAGTCGATGACGCCGTCGAGGTCGTCTACGAACTGACGTCCGCCGACGCCGCGTTGCCTCAATTTCGACTGACGAAGGGGGGCTAGGCAATGTCGCTGGCCTATAAACCCATCGAAGAACTTCAGATTGGATTGGTGCTGCCCTCAAAGGGGGTTGGTACGGGACCTGAGGTCCTCGACGCCGGCAGTGCGACCGCGAGCGAACTGGGTTGGAAGAGTGTGTGGGTCACCGATCACTTGATGGTGCCGCGCGGCGTCGAAGCTGACGAGTACGGCTGCATCCTCGAAGCGACCACGGCCCTGGCCTGGGTGGGGGCGCGCTACGAGACGCTCACCCTAGGTACCAGTGTCCTAGTGCCTGCGATGCGTGACGCGCCGCTGCTCGCCAAGCAGATCGCGACGATCGATGTTCTCTCCAAGGGGCGACTCATCATTGGCGTGGGAGTGAGCGACTCCTACGACATCCCCGAGTACACCAACCTTGGCAAGGCCGATCGTTTCCCCGACCGCGGGGCGTACCTGGACGAGGCGATCGCCCTGTGGCGCCACCTCTGGTCGGGTTCGAGCGAACCCTTCCACGGACGCTTTCACCAACTCGACGACTTCAGTTTCGCGCCGTTGCCGGTACAGGGCGCCGATCTGCCCATCTGGTGCGGCGGGCGCAGCGCGCGCGCCGTTCGTCGATCGGTGGGTCTCACCAATGGCTGGCACGGTGCGCAGACGAGCCCAGCGGACATGGTCGCTCGCATTCCCCACATTCTTGAAGTGGCCGAAGAATTACAACGTCCCCTCCCCACACTATCGGTGCGTTGCCGAGTGAAGTTCAATGAGCACACCCCTCCGCCCTACGCCTTGTGCGGGGGAGCCGAGAATATGGTGAAGGACATGGTCGAGTTCGCGCGTCTGGGGGTGGAGCACCTCATCATGGTGTTCGATGCTCACGACCCCGAGGGTCTCGAGCGCGACATGCGCCGCTTTCACGAAGACGTGGTCAGCCAAGTCCAGAGTCGTCTGGCGCAAGGACACTGGTGAGGCGTGACACGCGCGAGGGGAAGCGTGCGTGAGCGCTGAGAGCGAGCTGGTCGACTTCGCAGAGGCCCTGACCTGGTCTGAGCTCCCCGAGGAGGTGCGCGGCGCCGTCACGCGATTAGCGGGTGACGCGATCGCTAACGCAGTGGTGGGTCGCGGCGCGGCCGATACCACCGCGATCGAAGCGGCGAGTCGATCCCTCTACGGCGAGGGGACCTCGAGCATCATCGCGGGAACGACGACGTCTCTCGTTGGTGCCGCGGGTATCAACGCCTTTCAGACCACCGCGTACACGATGTGCGACGTGTACCGACCGGGACTGTGTCACGTCACTCCCGAAGTCGTCCCGGCCGCTCTCGCGATGGCCGAGCGACACGACGTTGACGGACCACGTTTTCTCGCCGCGGTCGCCGCAGGTCTCGAGGCGACCACGCGATTGTGCCGCGCGTTCAACTATCCGGCGTTTCGAGCTCGCGGCTGGCACAGTCCGGGAATCTCGGGCGCCATGGGCGCGTCGATCTCGGCCGGACTGCTCGCGGGACTCCCTTCCGCGGACCTCGCGGGCTGTTTGGGCCTCGCCGGTTCGCAGGCGTCGGGCTCGTTCGCGGCGATGGGAACGATGGCGGTGAAGTTCCATCAACTTCGCGGCGCCCAAGCCGCCGTCATCGCCTCAGTACACGCTCAGCACGCGTTGACGGGCTCGAAGGATATCTTGACCGCGAATGATGGCGGACTCCTGCGAGCGTTCTCCGACGACCCCGATCCGTCGCAATTGACCGACGAGCTCGGTACTCGCTGGACGTTGTTGGATATCGCCCTGCGCCCCTATCCCGCCGCGAGCACGTTGCAGTCCCTCATCAACGTTCTGGTGGACCCCGCGGCCCTCGACGGGCTAGCGATTACTGACGTGCACGCAGTGCGCGTGGAACTTCCCGAGGAGGCCTATCGACTCGGTGCCGAGGCGGGGTGGGAGAACGAACTTCGCGCCATGCAGTCGGCACGTTACGTCGCCGCCGGCGCCTTGTTGACACGCCATTGTTGGATCGAACTCTTCGACGAGGAACAGCGAAGCGACAATTCTCTCGACACGTTCGCCCGCGAAAACGTGAGCGTCGTGCGCAATATGGAACTACGCGACGGTGCCGTGAGGGTCACACTCGAAACGACCACGGGGCAGCGACGTCTCGCGTCGGACGCCGCGTCGGGTGATCCGCTCAATCCGATGACCAGCGCACAGTTGCTCGAGAAGGTACGCCATTGCTTCTCGACGAGTCGAGTGTCCGAATCTTTTGACCCCGAGCGCCTCGTGCACCTCGATCGTGAGACCAGCGTGGCAACTTTATTGGGTGATCTGCGAGAGTCCTAACGTTAACTACCTGCGATGTCATTGCAGCAGCGGAGCAATTGTACGCAAACGTGTAGCGCTTATGTCGAGCATCGAGCATCGAGCATCGAGCATCGAGCATCGTCGCCGATCAGTCGGACAACTGACCGGCGACGGCGTTCGATCTAACCCAGTCGTTGCACTAACTCGTTGACCTGCGCGTGCAGGGCGGCGGGCAAGCGATCACCAAACTTGGCGTAGTACTCGCGAATGCCCGGTACTTCCGCGCGCCACTCGTCCACGTTGACGTTGAGCAATTCGGTCATGTCGGCCGGCGTGACGTTGACGCCCGTCACGTCGAGGGCATCCATCGTCGGCAGGAGGCCAATGGGGGTCTCGACCGCCTGGGCGTCATCCTCCACGCGGTTGAAGATCCACTCGAGTACGCGGCTGTTCTCACCAAATCCTGGCCAGAGCCAGCGTCCGTCGTCACCCTTGCGGAACCAATTGACGTAGAAGATCTTGGGCAGTTTTTCCTCATCATGGTTCTCGGCGAAACTGAGCCAGTGCGCGAAGTAGTCGGCCATGTTGTAGCCGCAGAAAGGCAACATGGCGAAGGGATCATGACGAAGATTGCCGACGGCTCCGGTAGCGGCGGCCGTTGTCTCTGACGCCACGATCGAACCCATAAACACGCCGTGGGCCCAGTCGCGCGACTGTGTGACGAGCGGAACGACGCTGGCGCGTCGACCACCAAAGAGAATGGCGCTGATAGGCACGCCCGCGGGGTCTTCCCACTCCGGAGCGATCGCCGGATCTTGACTGGCGGGGACGGTAAATCGCGAGTTCGGGTGCGCGGCGGGAGTGCCCATGTCGGGGCTCCAGGGCTGTCCGAGCCAGTCGATGATTTCGGTGTCGGGCAGGTCCATCCCTTCCCACCACACGTCGCCGTCGACCGTACGCGCGGTGTTGGTGAAGACGGTGTTCTTAGCGACCGTGGCCATGGCGTTGGGATTGGTCACATCGTTTGTGCCCGGGGCCACGCCGAAAAAGCCAGCTTCGGGATTGATCGCGTAGAGACGACCGTCGGGTCCCGGCTTCATCCAGCAGATGTCGTCACCCACCGTCTCGACGCTCCAACCCGGCAGCGTGGGCACCAGCATGGCGAGGTTGGTCTTTCCGCACGCCGAAGGAAAGGCGGCGGCGATGTAGCGCGCGACGCCCTCGGGGTTCGTCAGCTTCAAGATCAACATGTGCTCGGCCAGCCAGCCACCCTCGCGTGCCATCACGCTGGCGATACGCAGGGCGAAGCACTTCTTGCCCAACAACGCGTTGCCACCGTAACCCGAACCAAAGGAGATGATCTCCTTGGTCTCGGGGAAGTGCACGATGTACTTCTGGTCGGGGTTACAGGGCCAGGGTACGTCGGCCTGGCCGGCGGCGAGGGGGGCGCCTAAGGAGTGCAGGGCGGGGACGAAGTAGCCGTCCTCACCCAGGAGGTCCAGTACTGCCTGGCCCATGCGAGTCATCACCTTCATTGATACTGCGACGTAGGCGGAGTCGGTGATCTCGACGCCCAGGTGTGCGATCTCTGAACCGAGGGGGCCCATAGAGAAGGGAACCACGTACATGGTGCGACCGGTCATCGAGCCCGCGAGCAGGCCGTTCAATGTGGCGCGCATCTCGGTGGGGTCGCGCCAGTTATTGGTCGGCCCGGCGTCGATCTCGCGCTGGGAGCAAATGTAGGTCCGGTTTTCGACGCGCGCGACGTCGCCCGGGTCCGATGTCGCGTAGTAACTGTTGGGTCGCTTCTCGTCGGAGAGTCGCAAGAACGTTCCTTGGTCGACGAGCAATTGACACAGTTCGTCGTATTCGCGCTCAGAGCCGTCGCACCAATAGATACGATCGGGGGTAGTGAGTTGCGCTACTTCCTCCACCCAGTCAATTAATTGTTTATTCGAAGTCGGGTACGTCATGGCCAAGAACCCCATCTCTCTATTCGCACCGCTACCTAGCGGAAGCGCTCAATCTGTGCAATACCGTGTTCTGCGACGCTGACTCTCCCTCGGCTGGAGAGTCAACCCGTGGTGAGGACGACATCATCAAGCGTATCTCCGCAATCCTTGGACGTGGCCCAATTCCTGATGGCGAGCGTCACATCGGTGACGACGCCGCGGTCCTCGCGCCCTTCGTCGGACAGGCGCTGATATCGACCGACGTCGCGGTGCTGGGAGTTCATTTGGACGGAGCATTGTTTCCGCTCGAGGACCTCGGCTTCAAGGCCGTCGCGGCGGCGGTCTCGGACCTGGCGGCGATGGGCGGGCGACCCAAAGGCGCGGTAATTGCCGTGTCGTCACCCCCCGGGACCGACCTCGAGGAACTGCATCGCGGGATCGCCGACGCCGCGGTCATCACCGGTTGTCCGATCGTCGGGGGTGACCTGACACGCTCGCGCGACGTCTCCGTAGCGGTGACCGTATTTGGAGAATGCCCCGGCAAGGGCGCGGTTCTGCGCAGTGGCGCGCGCTCGGGTGAAAAGATTTTGGTGACCGGACCTCTCGGTCGGTCCTCGGCGGGGCTGCGTCGACGCCGCGCCGGGGCGTCATTGCAAGACGAATTGGTGGTCGCCCATCGCCGCCCCTGGCCGCGCCTGGCCGAGGGCGTCGCGGCGCGCGGCGCGGGGGCCAGCGCGATGATGGACCTCTCAGACGGATTAGGTCTTGACCTGCACCGCTTGGCCGACGCGTCGGGCGTGGGGTTCGTGCTCGACCAAGTACCCGTCGCTGACGGCGCCACGATGGACGAAGCGATCGAGGGGGGAGAGGACTACGAACTCTTGATCGTGACGCCGAACGTCGAGCGTCTGCGCATGATCTTCGCCGACCGTGGACTGCGCCAGCCCATTCAAATTGGGCGGACCGTTCCCGATGTCGCTGAGCGAGTCTTAAATAGTCAGAACTTTGAGCGCCGCGGTTGGCAGCACCAGCTCTGAGTGGCGGCGAGAAAGTTCTAGGCCGTGGTGCCGGTGCGGCGCGCGGGCTTGGTGACCTTGCCCGAACGTAGGCAACCCGTGCACACGTTCATCCGCACGGGGGTGGCGCCCACCAGGGCGCGCACGCGTTGGATGTTCGGATTCCAACGTCGCTTGGTGCGACGGTGCGAGTGCGAGACGTTCATGCCGAAAGACGGCTTCTTGCCGCAGATTTCGCAGACTGCTGCCATGATGAACGTTCTCCTTCGTCAGGGACGTCACCCACTGCGACGCCTCAAGAAACCGAATGACCATTGTAGCATCGCTACCGATGACCTCTCTGACTTCGCTGTCGCCCGCCGACTTGACGCGGGCCGTCACGACCTACGCCGGGCTCTTGCGCGCGCAACGCGACGTCATCAATCGTCTCAATGTTTACCCTGTTCCTGACGGTGATACCGGCACTAATATGACCCTGACTCTTGAATCGGTCGTCGCCGACGTCACGGCGCTCGGCACCGAGGTCACGATGACCGAGCTCTGTCGCGCGATCGCTCAAGGTTCGTTGATGGGGGCCCGTGGTAACTCGGGCGTGATTTTGTCCCAGATGTTGCGCGGCCTGATCCAGGAATTTTCCGACGAACCCATCGACGCGACGCAGCTCGCGGCAGGACTCGTGCGCGCCGACGCCCTCGCGCGTCAGGCGGTGGCGCGCCCAGTCGAGGGAACCATCCTGTCGGTGGCCCGCGCGGCGGCCGAGGGAGCCGTCGCCGCCGGCGACACGTCGTCGCTCGAGTCGGTCGTGCACGGCGCGCGCGACGCGGCGCACGTGGCTCTCGCCAAGACACCCGATCAACTGGCGGTCCTCAAGCAGGCCGGCGTCGTCGACTCTGGTGGTACGGGGCTGGTGCTGTGGTTCGACGCGTTGTGTCACGTCGTGGCCGGCGACCCGCTGCCCGAGACACCCGACATCGATACGCTCGGAGCCCTACCCCTCGTCCACGATGATCACGAGGCCAACCTGAGTGACCTCAAGTACGAGGTGATGTTCTTGCTCGACGCCGACGACCAGAAGATGCCTGCCTTTCGCGATGCCTGGAACGCCCTCGGTGATTCGATCGTCGTCGTCGGCGGTGAGGGGCTGTACAACTGTCACATCCACTCCAACGACGTGGGTGCGTCGATCGAAGCGGCGTTGGATGCGGGACGACCGCGACAGATTCGCGTGACGGACTTGTCCGAACAGGTCATTGAAGAGCGCTGGGTGCGCGACGCTCATGTTCTGCCCGAGTTGGAGGACACGCCCGCCCCGACGACGGCGGTGGTGGCGGTCGTGGCGGGTGACGGCGTGGGACGGATCTTTCAGACGTTGGGGGTGCGCGCACTGGTTAAAGGCGGTCAGTCGATGAATCCCTCGACTGCTGAGTTGATGGAGGCGGTGCGCGAGACCGGTTCGCGTCAGGTCATTATCTTGCCCAACAATCGCAATATTCGCGCCGTCGCCGAACACGTGGATGCGCTGATCGACGTCGAAGTGCGCGTCGTGTCGACGGACTCCATCGTCGAGGGCTTTTCCGCCTTGTTGAGTTACGACCCCGATGCGGACGTCGACGAGAACCAGCGGTCGATGGCGGCCTCGGCGCAAAACGTCGTGGCCGGCGAAGTGACCCGCGCGGTGCGCAACACCCGCACGGACGTCGGCGACGTCGAGGTCGGCGACTGGATCGGCCTCGGCGCCGGGGGCGTGGTCGCGGTCGCCGACAACATTGAGGACGTGAGTGCAAAATTATTGGAGTCGTTAGTGCGCGACCACCACGAACTACTCACCATCATCGAAGGTGACGGTTCGACCAAGGAGGCGACCAAGGCGGTGCGCGCTTTCGCGACCGCGCACTTTCCTCAACTGTGCGTCGAGGTGCACCACGGTGGTCAACCGCTCTATCCCTATCTCTTCGGAGTCGAGTAGCCCTAGTGAGCGACCTCGCGCCCCGGCCCCTGCGCGCGCTCGGCGAGATTGCGGTCAGCCAGTTACGCCACATCGGACCCAAGCGCACCGCGGCGCTCGAGTCGATGGGGCTACACAGTGTCTTCGATTTGTTGACGCTGTATCCGCGCCGCTACATCGATCGCACTCGGCGCGTGGACCTCTCGGACTTGGTGATCGGTGACGAAGCCGCCGTCTTCGCTGAAGTGACCTCGGTCTCGTCGCGGCGCACCCGACAAGGTAAGTCACTCGTGGACGTTGCCATCGTGGACAACGGTGAGACCATGAAGATCTCCTTCTTCAACCAACCCTGGCGCGCGGGACAGCTCGTCGCGGGCGTGCAGGCGTTATTTTTCGGCAAGGTGGGCGACTTTCGCGGCACGCGCCAGATGACCAATCCCGTCGTGGATGTCGTCGTTGGAGCGACGGGTGACGAACGAGACGCGAGCAGTGTGGGGGTCATCGTCGCGCTCTATCCGGCCTCGGGCAAGGCGGGGATCACCAGTTGGGAGATGGGCGGCTTCGTCGAGGAATCCCTGCGCCGGGCCGGTCCGTTACTCGACCCACTCGACACCGACTTGCGTCGTGATCACTCGCTGGTGGACCGTACGGCGGCCTACTGGGGGATTCACATTCCCACCGAGATGTCCGACGTCGCTCCCGCCAAGCGACGACTCGTCTTCGACGAGTTCTTACGACTCCAACTCTTGCTCGCGCTGCGCCGACGCCGACTCGAAGAGACCTCGGCGGGCGTACGCCATCCCTTTGACGAACACGACCTCGACGTCTCGCCGGGGTCCCTGGCCGACGACGGCTCGTCACTAGTACACCAATTCCTCGCGGCGCACCGCTTCACGTTGACCTCGGCCCAGCGACGGGTGCTCGCCGATATCGGACGCGATATGTCGTCGCCGCTGCCCATGCACCGACTTCTCCAAGGTGACGTCGGCTCGGGCAAGACCGTCGTGGCCCTGGCGACGTTGTTGATGGCAATTGACGGAGGACGCCAGGGCGCCTTCATGGCCCCGACCGAAGTGCTTGCCGAACAACACGCGGCGGCGCTGCGCGTCGACCTCGCGGGACTCAAAGTCAGCGACGGTGCCGTACTCGGTGGCGAACGCGACCTCGTGGTACAGCTTTTGACGGGACGCGTGAAGGGCAAGGATCGCCAGGCAATCGTGAATGCACTGGTGAACGGGAGCGTGGACATCGTGGTGGGCACGCACGCGCTATTGACCGACGACGTGCGCTTTCGCTCGCTCGGCGCGGTGATCATCGACGAGCAGCATCGCTTTGGGGTGGAGCAGCGCGCACTCTTGCGCGAGAAAGGTCGCGATCACTCCAGCGAAGCCCTCGACCCGGATTTGCTCGTCATGACCGCGACGCCGATTCCGCGGACCGCGGCGATGGTGGTCTTTGGTGACCTCGACCGTTCGGTCCTGGACGAGATGCCCGCGGGGCGCCGTGCGATCGTGACGTCGTGGACCACCACGCCCGCTGGCGTCACCAACGCGTGGCAGCGGGTGCGTGAAGAAGTGGCCGCGGGGCGCCGCGCCTACGTGATCTGTCCGCTCGTCGAGGAGTCCGAACGCGTGGAGGCCACCAGCGCGGTGGCGGAACGAACGCGTCTCGCGACCAACGAACTCAAGGGGCTGAGCGTCGGACTCCTGCACGGACAAATGAAGGGTGCGGAGAAGGACGAGGTGATGAGCCAGTTCCGGGTGGGTGAGATCCAGGTGCTCGTTGCCACGGTAGTGATCGAAGTCGGAGTCGACGTGGCGCAAGCGTCGGTCATCGTTATTGAGGACGCCTGGCGCTTTGGCCTGGCTCAACTACACCAGTTGCGTGGTCGTGTAGGTCGTGGCGACGCCCAGAGCTATTGCTACCTATTGGGTGAGGCTCCCAACGAGGAGAGCCGTGAGCGCCTTGAGGCTCTCGTGTCGTCCAATGATGGTTTCGCCCTCGCCGAGGTTGACCTCAAGCTCCGTGGCGAGGGAACCCTGCTCGGGGCGCGTCAACGCGGGCGCAGCGATCTCCGACTCGCGAACCTGCGCGAAGACGAAGACATCTTGAGTGAGGCGCGCGACGTCGCCCTCGAACTCGTGCGCGACGGTCGTCTCGAGGGCAACGCCGATCTGGTCGACGAGTTGAAGCTCTTCGTCGACGACGACGAGGCCGAATTCTTGTTTCGCTCCTAAGTGGGTACCAGTCAGCGTGAGGCGGCGCTAAGAATCGAGGTTCTCCACCCCAGAAGTACCTCGGAACCGGTGGAAACGCCTACCCTTATGGTGTGCGAGTTATTGGTGGTAGTGCCCGAGGTCGACCGCTCAAGGCCAAATTGCCCACCACGGTGCGGCCCACCACCGACTACGCCCGCGAGGCGATCTTCTCCATGCTCGAGAGCCGCGGAGGATTATCTGACCTGGTGGTAGCCGATTTATACTGCGGGTCGGGTGCCATGGGCATTGAAGCCCTCTCGCGCGGTGCCGCCAAGGCGTACTTCTTTGACTCCGATGCGGCGTGCTTGGCCGCGGCCAAGACCAATTTCGACCCCCTGCAGTTGAGCGGCGAGGCCGTCTTCATGCGCGCGACGTTGCCGGTGTGGAGCCCTCCGCGCGACATCGACCTCGTCTTGTGCGATCCGCCCTACGGCCCTCTCGACCTGGCGTCACTGTTAAAAGGCGTGGTGGCGGGGCGCGTGGTGGTCGAGAACGATCGCCACATGGACGCGCCAACGGGCTGGACCGTTACGAAAACCAAGCGATACGGCACTACGCTCGTTACGATGTTGGAACCTGACGAGGGGGATGCGTGACCATCGGCCTGATCCCCGGATCCTTCGACCCGTTTCACAACGGTCACCTCGAAGTCGTGGAGCGTGCCTCACACATCTTCGATGAGGTGGTGGTGGCGGCCATTCGCAATCCGCAGAAATCCGAAGCGCTCTTCGACCTCGACGAACGCCGCGACATGATCGCCGAAAGCTGCTCGCATATCTCGAACGTACGCATCGTGTCCATCTCGACGCTGCTCGTCAACGTGGCGCGCGACGTCCAGGCGACGGCCATTGTCAAGGGCCTGCGCGCGGTGTCGGACTTCGAGAACGAACTGCAGATGGCCCAGATGAATCGATCCCTCTCGGGCGTCGAGACCTTGTTCATTCCCTCGAGTTCGGACCACTCCTTTATTGCTTCGCGCCTGTTGCGTGAAGTGGCGCGCTTCGGCGGCGACGTGACGCAATTCGTTCCCCCGCCGGTCGCCAAGCGGCTGGTGGCCCTGTACCCCGGAGGTGGTTTATGAGTGTGTTTGACGGCTACGACGATTTCGATCCCACCTTGAGCCAGAGCCCCGACGAGGAGTTGACCTACCAAGAGGACGCCACGCAGGGCCGGCACGGCCGGCGCGATATCGAACAAGACCTACGCGACCTCCTGGACATCGTGTCGAACGCCAAGCAGATGCCCCTGTCGGCGTCGGCGCTGATCCCGCGCGAGGACGTCCTGGCGCTCCTCGAACAGGCGTTGCATAACGTGCCCGACGAGGTCCGTGAGGCGCGCTGGGCCCTGCGCGACCGCGAGGCCCTTATGGAGGCCGAGCAGATCAAG
Source organism: Acidimicrobiales bacterium (assembly GCA_036509795.1). Taxonomy (GTDB): domain Bacteria; phylum Actinomycetota; class Acidimicrobiia; order Acidimicrobiales; family RAAP-2; genus RAAP-2. Next base: position 82,103 of record DATCEX010000017.1, on the reverse strand, counting down.
GCCATTCAATTGATGGACCAGGTGCGCGCCGAAGCCGCGCGCATGGTCGATAAGACCGAGATCGTGCGCCAGTCGCGGCTACGCGCGGACCAGATCATCGCCGAGGCGCAGGCCAAGGCGCGTCAGATCATCAACCAATCCGAGGACTTCATCGACGGCAAACTCGCCGGCTTCGAGATCGTCCTCGAGCGACTCACTAAGACGACGCATTCGGGTCGCGAACGACTGAGTTCACAGAGTCTGCCCCCGACGTTGCTCGAGGCGCCCGCGTCCGCCGATGACTACGGCGCGGAGGCGCCGACGAGCGGGGCCGCCAGCGACTTCTTCTTCGACCAGGACGCCCAATAGGCAATGGACGCGTCCTACCTCGTGCCAGTGGCGCAACTCATGCGCGACGTGCCCTCGACGACGCAACTCGTCTTCTGTGCGCCCTTTGACGCCGATCACGAATTCGCACCGCGCGGGCGCGCCGAGACTGACGTCGACGCCGACGCCATCGTCGACGTCGCGCTGACGTTACAGAGCTTCAGCGGGGGACTGCGCGCCAAGGGGCGCGTCTCGGCCCCGTGGTTCGGGGTCTGTCGCCGGTGCTCGGTGGCCGTACTGGGCGTGAGCGACGTGGCGGTGGACGAACGATTCGTTGACCACCTCGACACCGGCGACGAGGACGCGTACGTGATCGAGAACGATTTCGTGGACTTGGCCCCCATGGTCCACGACGCGATTTTGTTGGACTTGCCGCTCGCGCCGCTGTGTCGTGAGGACTGTGCGGGCCTGTGTCCGTACTGCGGGATCGACCGCAACGAGGCGACGTGCGACTGCTCGGCGCCGGTGGACCCGCGCTGGGCTACACTGGACGGACTTAGATTTGCGGATGGAACGTCCGCAGAATCCAACGAAGCGTGACGGCTAGACCCGTCCCGGTGAAAGTGAAGATCGATGGCAGTCCCAAAGCGCAAGACCAGTAAGGCCAAGACCCGTAGCCGCCGAGCGGCGAACTGGAAGTTGGCCCGTCCCTCACGCAGCGTCTGCCCCCAGTGCGCAACGTCGAAGTTGCCGCACATCGTGTGTCCCAACTGTGGTTGGTACAAGGGTCGCGTCGCGATCGAGGTCAAGTAAGTTGACCCTGCCCATCGCCTTAGACGCGATGGGTGGTGACTTCGCTCCTCAAGACATCATCAAGGGTGCTCGACGCGCCGTCGACGAATTGGGGCTCTCAGTCACCCTCGTCGGCGTACTCGGTCGCATGGGCGACCCCCTCGGGCTTGAGGTGGTCGCCTGTAGTGAAGTGATCGAAATGAACGACGAGCCCGGATCAAGCGTGCGCAAGAAGAAGGATTCTTCGCTGGTGCGCGCCGCCGAACTGGTGCGTGACTGCCACGCGTCGGCCTTCGTGTCGGCCGGCAACACCGGGGCCACCATGGCTGCGGCTTTGTTGCGTATCGGACGACTACCCGGAGTCCTGCGACCCTGCATCGCGACGCCGATCCCCAACGTCGGACGTCAGCCCACGACGATGGTCGATGCCGGCGCCAACGCGGAATGCTCACCCGAGATGCTCGTACAATTCGCCAAACTCGCGGCCGCCTTCGCCTCAGCGCGCTTTGACATCGCCGCCCCGACGGTCGGACTGTTGTCGATCGGCGAGGAGTCCACCAAGGGCACGCCACTGGTGAAAGAGACCCACGAACTGCTCGCCAAGGATCAGGACATTAACTTCTACGGCAACGTCGAAGGCCGCGACTTGATCCCCTCACCAGTGGACGTGATCGTGACCGACGGCTTCACCGGCAACGTGGCCCTGAAGACGCTCGAGGGGTCGTTGCAGTTCGTGTTCAACACCGTGCTCGAAACGATCAACACGAACGACGAGACCCGCGCGGCGGGGGCGGTTCTTTTTCCTCACCTGATGCCGCTGGTGACGACGCTCACCCCCGAACACCAGGGAGGAGCCATGTTGCTCGGGCTCAACGGTATTTGCGTGATCAGCCACGGGGCGTCTAACGACACGGCGATCATGAACGCGTTGCGCGTCGCGTCCGAAATGGACGCCGCGGGAGTGGTGCAGAAAATGCGCACCGCCATTCGACCTGATCACGAACAATAGTTCCGACACTAAAGGCCGGCGATGAGTACTCTTGACTCGTTCGATAAAGGAGTTGGCATGACCTCAGAGGTGGGCAGTACCTCGTCACTGGACCGGGCGGCAATTCTCGCCCTGGTCTGCGATCAACTCGCACAAATACTCGAAGTGACACCCGCCGACATCGACGAGGACATCCCCTTCGACGTTCTCGGCGCCGACTCGTTGGCGCTGATCGAACTGGTCGAGGCCCTCGAAGAATCGTTGGCTGGCGAAGTCGCCGGATTCCACATTGACGACGAGGACCTAGAAGGACTCGGTTCCGTTCGCGACGCCGTGGACTACGTCGTCGCCAAACTGCAACTGGCCTAGCGAGAGTCGGCCGAGGTGCCTGACGTGGCTGCTCTGGCTGTGCAACTCGGTCTGGAACCGAGTTCTCTCGCCCTGCGCCAAGCGCTGACGCACTCGAGTTACGCCGCCGAACACGGCGGCGAGTCCAACGAGCGCCTGGAGTTCTTGGGTGACGCCGTGGTGGACCTCGCGGTGGCGGACTTCATCGTGGTGAACTACCCCGAGTTCAATGAGGGGGCGTCATCGGTACTGCGTAGTCGCGTCGTCAATGAGGATTCTCTCGCGACGGCCGCGCGCGAACTCGCCCTGGGTGACTACCTGCGCATGGGTCGTGGCGTGGTCAAAGAAAAGGGTGACGAACGCTCGTCACTGCTCGCCGACGCCTTCGAGGCCGTCGTGGCCGCAGTCTACTTGGAGCGCGGTTTCGAGGCGGCTCAGGACGTGGTGGTCGCGCGACTGCGCGGGGCGATCGTCGAGGCCAGCCACGGCGACACCCTCGACGCCAAGACGCGTCTGCGACGCTGGGCCGAGACCGAGGGTCTCGGTTCGCCGGTCTACGAGGTCACTTCGAGCGGACCCTCGCACGACGTGATGTTTCTGGCCACCGTGAGCGTGGGCAGCGTGCTCGCGAGTGCGTCGGGCTCCTCGAAGAAGCGTGCCGAAGCCAACGCCGCCGCGGCGGCGTGGGAGGAACTGTCAGATGCCTGAACTACCCGAAGTAGAAACCGTTCGTACCGTCTTGGCGCGCGAGGTGATCGGCAAGAAGGTGAAACTCGCTCACGTCACCGACGGACGTGCGGTGCGCCGTCACAAGACCGCCAAGGACTTTCGCGCTCTGCTCGAGGGTCGTTCCATCAAGTCGGTCGAGCGTCTCGGCAAGAACATCGTCGTGGGACTCGATAACGCCAGCCACCTGGTCATCCACCTGGGCATGACAGGCCAAGTCCTGCGCGCGAAGAACGCCAAAGAAGAGAAGCCCAAGCACACTCACGTCGTCATCACCTTCACCTCGGGCGACGAACTGCGCTACGTGGACCAGCGCACCTTCGGCGAGCTCTACGTCTCCACGCCCCCGGCCGAGGGGGAGGAACACGAGATCTCGAAGTTCGCTCGACTCTCGATCGGCGGCGACGGACTGATGGTGCGTCGCCAGGTGCCCGAACTGGCGCACCTCGGCATCGATCCCTTCGAGGATCAGGTGGGTTGGGACCGTTTCGCGGCCGTGTTGCGTTCGCGCACGCTGGGGCTCAAGACGTTGCTGACCGACCAGGAGATCATGGCCGGCATCGGCAATATCTACGCGGACGAAATCCTCTTCGCCTCGGGACTCATGTACGACCGAGTGTCGGAGTCGTTGTCGACTATCGAGATCCGACGACTGCACCGCACGATCCCCGAGGTGCTCGCCGAGGCGGTCAAGCACGGGGGGACGACGCTCTCGGACGAGATGTTCCTCAATCCCGACGGCGAACCCGGGCGGTACCAGGAACAGCTCCAGGTGCACACCCGCGAGGGTCTGGCTTGTTACCAGTGCCGCACGCCGATCTCCAAGGTGGTTTTTCATCAGCGCGCCACGTATTTTTGTGTCAAGTGCCAGGGTTGAGCGCGTCCTCGTCGCGGGTGCGGCGTCCGTCGCGCGACTGGGGAGCCCCCGAGAAGGTTGCTAGCGTCTACCCGTGTTTCTGAAGCGATTAACCATGAAGGGCTTTAAGTCCTTCGCCGACAACACGATTCTCGAATTCGAACCCGGCGTCACGGCAGTCGTGGGTCCCAACGGCTCCGGAAAATCCAACGTCGTCGACGCCGTGACCTGGGTGCTGGGCGCCCAGAGCACGCGCGCCCTCCGTAGCGCCAAGATGGACGACGTCATCTTTGCCGGGACCGCGCACCGCGCCGCGCTGGGTCGCGCCGAAGTGGCGTTAACTCTGGATAACTCGTCGGGTCGCCTGCCCGTCGACGGCGCCGAAGTGACGATCTCTCGCACCCTCTTTCGAAACGGTGACTCCGAATACGCCATAAACGGCACCACTTGTCGACTTCTCGACGTGCAGGAATTGCTCGGTGACTCCGGAGTCGGTCGTCAACAACACATGATCATCGGCCAGGGCCAACTCGATTCCATCTTGAACTCATCCTCAGAGAATCGTCGCGCGGTGATCGAAGAGGCCGCGGGTGTCTTGAAGCACCGGCGACGTAAGGAGCGCGCCGAACGTCGCCTGGCCGCGACGCAGGAAAACCTCGAGCGCTTGGGCGACTTGGTGCGAGAGGTGCGCCGCCAAATGCGCCCCCTCGAACGCCAGGCGGTGTCGGCGCGTCACTACGCCGAGGTCGACCAAGAACTACGTGTCGCTCGCCAGTCCCTCTTTTCTCAGCGCCAGCGGACATTCGACGACCGCAAACACGAACTCGAAGACGTCATCTTGAGTTCCGCCGAACTCGAGCGCGAACTGCGCAACGAACTCCTCACCCTCGACGCCCAGGCGACGACGGCGGCCGCGGAGATGGCCTCGCGCCGCGAGGAGATGCTCGCCTCGACTCTCGGTACGCTCCAGGGGCTGGCCGAACGCGCACGCGGCACGTTGTCGGTGATCGCTGAACGCGAGCGTAGCCTGCGTGCCGCTCTCGTCGCGTCGGCCGACGAGAACGTCATCGCCACCCTGGAGGCCGACGCCGCCAAATTGGTCGCCGATCTACTCAACGTCGAGGCCGACGAGTCGACCCTGCGTGAGATGCGTGACGACCTCCTCGCTGTAGAGACGCAGTTCGCCGTTGCGCAGGCGCAGCACGAGACGACCTGGGGGTCGGTGTCGCTCGAAAGTGATGAAGCCGCTTGGCGCACCGTGTCACAGCGCGTGGCGCTCCTCGAGCGATCGCTGGGCGCAGCGAGAGAGAACGAGCGTCGCTCGAGTCAGCGTCTGGCCGCCGCCGTGGACAGCGCGCGTGACGCTACGTCGTCGCTCGACGAGGTCCGCATCGCGCGCGATGCCGCCGCGGAGGCCGTCGCTGCCGCAACGGCGGTGCTGGATGCCGCCACTACTGAAGTCAGCGTCGATGAGGCCGAACGAGAAACTGCGGACGCGACGTTGGCCGCCGCCGCCGACGTCGCGGCGCGCACGCAGGCCCGTGCCGAAGCACTGGCTCGCGCCCTCGAAGAACTCTCGGGATCGGGCGGTCGCGCGATCATCGGAAACCTCGAGGGAGTTCTCGGTGCGTTCCTCGACCTGATTGAAGTCGACGAGGGCTGGGAGCGGGCCGTCGAATCCGCCGCCGGCGCCTCGGTGGGGGCCATGGTCGTCGACGGACGCCGTTCCGCGCAGGCGGCTCTCGAAGTTCTTCGTCGCGAAGGCGGGGCGGGATTGATCCTGCCGGTGGGTGAGAACCAGATCGCTGCGATCGACGCGCCCGAACATTGCGTGGCGCTGCGCTCGCTCGTGCGCGCACGCTCGGGCGCTCCGGCGCACGTGACGCGAGTGCTGGACGCTCTTTTTACTCGGGCTTTCGTCACCGAGACGTGGCAGGCCGGCATCGACGTGGCGGTGTCGTATCCGGACCTCGTCGTCGTGACCCGAGACGGCGACCGTTTTGCCGCCTCGGGCTGGCGCGTGGCCTCAGGCCGCGCCGTCGTCACCCGCGCCACCGTCGAAGACGCGCAACGCGCGGCCCATGAAGCGGCCGAAGCTCTGATTCCGTGTCGCGATAGGCGCCGAGCCGCCGACGCCGCCGCGGCCGCCGCTCGTCAACGCGTCAACTCGGCCACCACCACGCGCGCCAAAGCTGAATCCGAACTCGAGCGTCGCGAACGCGAGATCGTTCGACTGGAGCAACAGGTCTCCCATGCGCAGTCGCTCGTGGCGACGTTGAGTGGTGAGATCGAAACTGTCACGGCGGAGTGCCAGGTGCTGGAAGTCGAACTGGGCGAGATTCGCGGACAACTTCCGGAGCTCGAAAGAGCGGTCAACGAAGCCGCAGCACGTCAGACGCAGGCAAACGCGAGTCGCGAACACGTTGAGTCACTGCGCGCCCAGTCGCACGTCGCGGGCGCCCTGCTGGGTCGCCGAGAGGCGGAATTTGCCGAGCGTCGTCGACTGATCGAACAGCGCCGCGCCGAGATTGAATCGCGCCTCGAGGGTCGTTCCCTGGAGCGAGCCGAGGCGGCCGAGCGTCGCGAATCCCTGGAGTTTGATCTGCAAGTACTCGCTCGCCTCACCAAGATCGTCGCCAATGCGGCCGACGATATTCGTCTCTCCCAGGAGGCGATGGACTCGACGTACCGCGAACAACTCGAAGCGTCGCGCGCGAGTGCGGAACGTCTCGAGGCCGCTCGTCACTCCCGTCAGAGTGCCGACGAGCGACTCGCGCAGGTGGCCGATCGCGCGCACCGCGGGCAGATTGAACTCGCGGAGTTGGCTGTCAAGGTCACCAATCTGCACGAGGCTATTCGCCGCGACCTCGGCGTCGAACCCCACCACCTCGTCGCAGTCGAAGCTCCCGAGTTGGCCGAGGGCGTCAGTCTCGAGAGTCACGTGGGCGACCTCGAAGCGCGCATCACGTCACTGGGTCCAATCAATCCTCTAGCCCTCGACGAGCTCGCCGCGTTGGAGGAGAGGTATCAGGAACTGGACGCGCAGGTGAGCGACGTGCGTCACGCGCGTCGCGAACTGCAAGAAGTCGTGCGCGCCCTCGACGACGAGATCATGCAGACCTTCTCTCTGGCCGTCGCCGACGTCAACGAGCACTTCTCCACGCTGATTTCGATGCTGTTTCCGGGGGGCCAGGGTCGACTGATCCTCACCGAACCGGACGATCCCTTGAACACCGGCGTCGAGATCGAAGTTCGTCCCATGGGACGTAACGTCCGGCGCATCTCCCTCTTGTCGGGCGGTGAACGATCCATGGCCGCCCTCGCGTTCCTCTTCGCGGTCTTTCGATCGCGACCTTCGCCCTTCTACTTAATGGACGAGGTCGAGGCCGCCCTCGACGACGTCAACTTGCAGCGCTTCCTCAGCCTCGTTGACGAGTTCCGTCACGAAGCACAACTCCTCATCGTGACGCACCAGAAGCGAACGATGGAGGCAGCCGACGCGCTTTATGGTGTGACCATGGTTCCCGGCGCGTCCTCCAAGGTCGTCACCCAACGCGTACGCAAGACCCCTGAGGAGGTACCGGCGTGACGATTCTCTGGATCATTGTCGCGGTGGCCCTCGTCGTCGTGGTCGCGCTCGCGTTGATCGTGCGCCGCCGACGCCGCCTCGTGGGGCGCGTCCGCGTCGAGCCCGAACGCGCTGCGATGCCCGACGTCTTGGTCACTTCGGTCGCCCCACGACCCGAGATCGACGACAGCCCCGGACTTGATCGTCGCCTCGCGTCGTCGCGCTCGATCTTCGAGCGGGTGCGCTCGATCACCAGTGTGGGCACACTGTCGTCCGATCAGCTCGACGTGGTCGAAGAGGTGTTGCTGCGTTCGGACGTGGGCGTTGTTACGACCAATGCGTTGCTCGAGGAGCTACGGGCCAACGGAGCGCCCGACGGCGTGGCGACCGCCATCCGTCAAGCGCTGTTGGCGTCGCTGAGTGCGGACCGCTCGGTGCGCACGAGCGCGGACGAGGGTCGCGTCCCGGTGTGGTTGTTCGTCGGAGTGAACGGCGTGGGCAAGACGACGACGATCGGCAAGTTGGCCTGGCGCGAAACCCAAGACGGCAAGTCGGTCGTACTGGCGGCGGGCGATACGTTTCGCGCGGCCGCGAGTGAGCAGTTGCAACTGTGGGCGGAGCGAACGGGCGCCGACATCGTGCGCGCGGACGAGGGTGCTGACCCGGGATCGGTCATCCACGACGCGCTCGGACGCGCCCAAGCCAGGGGGGCCGACCTGGTGTTGGCCGACACCGCGGGGCGACGCGCGAATAACACCAACCTGCTCGACGAGCTCTCTAAAATTCGTCGCGTGGCGGACCGCGAACCGGGTCAGGTGGTCGAGACCTTCATGGTGCTCGACGCCACGACGGGCCAGAACGCGCTCAGCCAGGCGCAGGAGTTTCTGGCCGCCGCTGACGTGACCGGCATTGTCCTGACCAAACTCGACGGCACCGCGCGCGGGGGTATCGTCGTGGCGATCGAGCGCGAGTTGGGCATTCCCGTCAAGTTCGTTGGGGTGGGTGAGCGCGCCAAGGATCTGTTGGCCTTCGAGCCGGTCGCCTTCGTCGATTCGCTCCTCAGCGTCTAACGGTAGCCTTTTCTCCATGTTTGACTCCCTGAGTACCCGCCTCGAGCGACTCGGCTCAACGTTGCGCTCACGCGGGCGCCTGAGCGACGCGGACCTCGAAGAGGCCCTGAGCGAAGTACGTGCGGCGCTTCTCGAGGCCGACGTCGAACTCTCGGTGGTGCGCGCCTTCCTCGACGCCGTGCGCGAGCGCGTGCGCGGCGAGAACGTGGCCCAGAGTCTCACCCCGGGTCAACACGTCATCAAGGCCGTGCACGACCAACTGATAGAGGTCCTGGGCAGTACCGCCCTCAAAGTCACTTACGCGTCACGGCCGCCGACGGTGATCCTGCTGGCGGGTCTGCAGGGCGCGGGAAAGACGACGACGGCGGCGAAGCTCGCCTCGTGGTTCAAGCAACAGGGTCGCCAGCCCTACCTGGTGGGCACCGACCTGCAACGTCCCGCCGCCGTCGAGCAACTGCGCGTCCTGGCCGCTCCCTTAGGTGTCGAGGTGTACTCCGACACCACCAATCCGGTGGCGGTCGCCAAGGCGGGTGTCGCCGAGGCGCAGCGACTCGGGCGCGACGTCGTCATCATTGACACCGCGGGTCGCCTGGCCATCGACGAAGAACTCATGGCCGAGGTGCGTTCGATCAGTGCCGAAACGTCGCCGCACTACACCTTCTTGGTGATTGACGCCGTGACTGGCCAAGACGCGGTGCACACCGCGCGAGCCTTTCACGACTCGCTGGAACTCTCGGGCATCATCGTGACCAAGCTCGACTACGACGCGCGCGGCGGGGCCGTGCTCTCGGCGCGTGGCGTGGTGGGTCGCCCCGTGGTCTTCGCCTCGACGGGCGAGAAGCTCGGCGACTTCGACCTCTTTCACCCCGATCGCATGGCGTCGCGAATCCTGGGCATGGGCGACATCTTGTCCCTGATCGAACAGGCCGAACGCACCATGGACCCGGCGGCCATGGCCGAGGGTGCGCAACGAATGATGAGTGGGGCCTTCACCCTGGACGACTTCATGGCCCAGCTCAACCAGATCCGCAAGATGGGTTCGCTCGGGGGACTCATGCGTCTCATGCCGGGGATGACCAAGGACATGCGCGATGCCGCCAAGAACGTCGACGACGGTGAACTGAACAAGATCGAGGCGATCATTCAGTCGATGACCGTGCGAGAACGACGTGAACCCACCGTCATTGACGGCTCGCGTCGTCAGCGGATCGCTAAGGGTTCGGGTTCGAGCGTCACGGCGGTGAACCAGCTCTTGAAGCAGTTCGACCAGATGAAGAAGATGATGAAGCAGATGAGTGGGGGGGGAATGCCTCAGATGCCCGCGGGGATGGGAAAGATGGCCCAAATGGCCGCCCGCGCCCAGTCGTCGCGCGGGGAGTCCCTGCCCGCAGGCTTCGAAGCGCTGGCTTCGGGAATGAAGAGCGGCGCGCCCGCGACGCCGACGGCGGGCGCTCGCGGCAAAAAGAAGAAGGGTGGGCGAGTCACCCCCCCCAAACAGCGCTAAACTGGTGCGCTCGGGTATATCGCCCAGTTCTGTTGAATGAGAACAAAAGCTTTGAAGGGAAATACGACGTGGCTGTGAAACTTCGTTTGGTGCGGATGGGTAAGAAGAAGCAACCGACGTACCGTGTCGTGGCGACTGACGCCCGTCGTGCCCGTTCGGGCGCCTTCCTCGAGATCGTCGGCACCTACCAGCCGCGCGGTCTCTCGGTCGCCGAGCCCGAGACCATCATCTCCATCGACAACGACCGGGCCGTCGCCTGGTTGAGCCAAGGAGCTCAGCCCACCGAGCGCGTGGCCAAGTTGCTCAAGGCCAGTGGTGCTCTGGACGCCTTCGCCACTGCCAAAGCCGCCAAGGCCGCGCAGTGAGCGACGTGCACGACGACTACGTCGACGGCGACATCAACACCATTGACGACGCGGACGACGACACCCCGGACGTCTATAGCGACACCGGGGCGCAGGCCACGACGGCCAAGGCCACGTTGGAATTCATTGCGACGTCCCTAGCCGACGACCCGTCGGCCGTGTCCGTCGAAGTCAACGAGCGTCAGGGCAAGATCGTCCTGTCTCTGCAGGTCGGTCCCGAGGACATGGGTCGAGTGATCGGCCGACGCGGTCGCACCGCACAGGCGATTCGCTCCCTCGTCGCCGCCGCCGGCGCGCGAGACGGCGTGACCGCCACCGTCGACATCGTCGACTAGCCGTGAGCGCCACCGAGCGCCCCACGCTCGAGGTCGGGCGGATCGTTAAGGCTCACGGTCTCAAGGGTCAAGTCATCGTCGACCTATGGACCGATCGCACCGAACGACTGACGCCGGGCGCGCAACTCCTCAGCGACCGTGGACCCCTCACGGTCGTCACCGCCGCCCCGCACCAAGAACGCTTTCTCGTGCGATTCGAAGAGATCACCACGCGCGAGGAGTCCGACTCCTGGCGCGGTGTCGTTCTATCGGCGCCGCGGCTGGACGTTGACGACGAGGACGTCATCTGGATCGACGACTTGTTTGGCGCTGAAGTGGTGGACCGCGAAGGCGTCGTTCGCGGCACGGTCGTGGACGTGGAGGCGAATCCGGCGAGTGACCTCCTGGTCTTGGACACGGGTGCGCTCGTCCCGCTCACGTTCGTGACGTGCGTTGAAGCCCACCGGCGCATTGATATCGACGTTCCCGACGGACTCTTCGAATGACGTTGCGTGTCGACGTCGTGACCCTCTTTCCCGAGGCCATTACCGGCTACGCGGACACCTCGGTGCTGGGTCGCGCCCGTGAGCGCGGCGTCTGGGACTTGGTGGTACACGATTTTCGCGACGCCGCCGAGAACGTCCACCGCAGCGTCGACGACACTCCCTACGGTGGCGGGGCGGGGATGGTGCTCGGACCCGAGCCCATTGCGCGCACCCTTGAAGGAGTGCCCGCCCTCGCGCGCCCGGTGATCGCGCTCACCCCCTCGGGACGTCCGTTTCGCCACGACGTGGCCGCCGAGTTGGCCGAACTCGCGGGTTTCACCCTGTTGTGTGGGCGCTACGAGGGATTCGACCAGCGGGTACTGGACACCGTGGTGGATGAGGAGATCTCCCTGGGCGACTTCGTCCTGGCGGGGGGAGAGTTGGCGGCGTTGTGCGTCATCGAAGCGGTCGTGCGCCTCCTGCCGGGAGGACTCGGCAACGACGACTCCAGCCGCGAGGAGTCCTTTGGCGAGGGACTGCTCGAATACCCCCATTACACCAAGCCCGCGAGTTGGCGCGGCCTGGACGTGCCCGAGATCTTGCGTTCGGGCAACCACGAGAGAATCGCGCGCTGGCGCCGCGCCCAGGCCCTGCACCTGACGATTGCGCGTCGCCCCGACCTGATGGCGGCTCGTGGGGGGCTGCGCCCCGACGAGGTCACTTTGCTCGAAGAATTCCCGATGGTGGAAGCACTCGGCTAGAACGGCTAAAGTAGTAAATCCCTAGTGATCCGAAAGGGACCGCTCTCATGAACCCGACTGACCTCATTGACCGCGACTCGTTGCGCGACGACATCCCCAATTTTCGTACCGGTGACACCCTCAAGGTGCACGTGCGCGTGGTCGAGGGTACCCGCGAGCGCGTCCAAGTCTTTCAGGGCGCCGTGATTCGTCGCCAGGGCGCCGGGCTCCAAGAGACCTTCACCGTGCGCAAGATCAGTTTCGGCGTCGGTGTGGAGCGCACGTTCCCGGTGCACGCCCCGACGATCGCCAAGATCGAAGTCGACTCCTACGGCGACGTTCGACGCGCCAAGTTGTACTACCTCCGTGATCTGCGTGGAAAGGCCGCCAAGATCAAGGAGCTCCGCGTCACCGAGCGTCCGTAGTCGCCCGTGGGCGAAGAAGAGCTCGACGACTACGAGTCGACCCTCGAACTGGCATTAGTCCAGGAGTACAAGGCCGTGGTCGGCATGTTCGACTACGCGGTGGAAACCGACCGTCGTTTCTACCTGGCCAACTCGGTCGAACTCGACGTGAAGTCCGCCGCGTCGCCGGTCATGATCGAAGTGACCTTGACCGACGCGTGGGTCTGGGACATGTATCGGTCGGCGCGCTTCGTGCCCCACGTGCGGGTGCTGACGTTTCGCGACGTGAACGTCGAGAAACTGCCCAAGGAAGATCTGCAGCCCTAGCGATATGCAACTGGCGCGACTCGACGTTTCCGGCGCGGAACTGGGCGACTTACCCGTTCTAGTCTCCGACGACGACCGTCCGGTAGTGATCCGGGTGAACGACGGCGATACTGCGATCATGGTGGCCGGCGTCAGCGCTCAGTGGTCTGGCTCGTGGGGAGTATGGCTGCACGCCAGTGAGGACTACAGCGCCGGGCTCATCGCGCGCGACGTCAAGACTCTGTCGCACCTGCTCGAGATCGACCACGTCGTCGTGGACGCCGAGCACGACGCGTCGGCGTACGCCGACGTAGTGGCGGCCCTTCTCACCGACGAGGAGGTCACGATGCACAACGCCGTGGCCACGATCACCAGTGCCTACAATCGACCGGCGCCTCCTCGACCCATCACCGTCTGGAGTGCGCACGAGGACGAAGTGCGCCACGCCTCGATTGTCCTGCGACGCGCGGAGACGCGCGGTGCGGTGACGTACTTTCGCGACTAGCTTCGCTGTCGTGTCGCGTACCGCCGCGGTGGCGCAATCAATGGGTACGCCATCGCGAAGTTCGTCGTGACGACGTCGGATGCTACCTTCGAGCCTATGTCCCTGGGGGAGTCGTCGACGAACGAGATCGGCCTGTTCGATGAACTCGACCGACAGATAGCGGTGTCGCTGCAGGTCAACGGGCGAGCGTCGTGGCGCTCGATCGCTCGTTGTCTCGAGACACCCGAGCGCACCGTGGCGCGCAGAGGTCAGGCCATGCTCGACAACGGGAGCGTTCGCGTGTCCACGTACTTGGACACGACACGCGTGGGCAGTGCACGGCCCTTAATTCTGGTGGCTTACACCGAGCCAGGTCGCTCCCTCGAGATCGCGAGTCAGATCGCGGCCCGTCGTGACGCGTCCTCGGTGTCGGTGCTCGAGGGAACGGACCACCTCGTCTGCATGCTCATACCCTCCAACGACGGTTCGCGGCGCGAGTTGCTCTTTCGCGATCTTCCGTCACTCCAGGGCCTCAAGGACACGACCGTGTCGACCGTGCTGCGATACTTTCGAACGGGGTACGATTGGTCGGCCGGTGGGCTCTCGCAAGAGGCCCGTGCGTCGTTGCTCGATCTGCCCGTCTCGGACCCGGCGCGCACCGACGCGGTGGTCCTCGACCGCGAGGACTGGGGACTCATCCATGAACTAGCGCGCGACGGTCGTGAGTCCATCGCCACGTTGTCCAAGTCGGTGGGGCTCTCACCCCAGACGGTCCAGCGTCGCATGAACAGTTTGTTCGAGTCGGGCGCCATTCACATTCGTACCGAGGTGAGTCCGAGTCTCTTCGGGTTGACGGTCGAGGTCCTGGTGTGGATTCAGGCACCCCCCGGCGAGGTCGAGCCCCTGGGTCGGGCGCTCGCGACGCATCCGGCGGTGAGGTTTTGTGCGGCCACGACGGGGGCTTCGCAACTCCTGTTGAACTGCCTCTTTCCTGACGAGAACGCCCTGTACGAATTCTTGACGGACTACTTGGCCTCTCACGGCGCGAGCCGCGTCGCCGACGTCGCCGTCGTGGTGATCGCCCTGCGCCGGGGTCCGCTCGTGATGCCAATTCCTGAAATGTAGAGACTGTTAATGGCGATTTAATATAAATAGTGTTGCATAAATGGCTAAGTGTATGTAGATTGACTGGATTCTCTCAAGAAGAAGGAAACAGATTCAATGACACACGGCCTGTATTTCGAATTTGAAGGTGGCCCGACCGCGTTCGCGGCGCTCAAAGAAACCGACGCCCCCGAGAGTTCGCGCATGATCTGGGAGGCGCTCGTCACGCCCGTCACCATGTTGGCGACTCACGCCATGTTCGCGGGCCCCGAGATCATGTTGGACCTGCCTCCCGAGGTGCGAACGTTCAACCCGATGGACGTCCCCGCCGAGAACCAGCAGGTGATTCCGAGCGCCGGTGACGTCATCTGGTACTACCAGGCGCCGCGCCAGATGGCCGGGCTCACCAATGAGGTGTGGGAGATCGGACTCTTCTACGGCAGTGGCGGACGCGTCTTTGGCCCCCTGGGCTGGACGCCGGTCAACATCATCGCGTCGGTGACCGACGGACTGGCACCTTTCGCGCAGGCCTGCGCGGACATCCGTCTGCACGGTGCGAGGAACTTGACGCTGCGACGAGGCGAGTGACGGCGCCTTGGTACCGATACTTCCATCCCAATCTTTTAACCATCAATCACCCAATTAATTAGAAAGGCGAATCAATGAACATTCACACCAAGAAGTGGGGCATGAGCGCGGTCGCGGCTGCAGTGTGTGCCACCACGCTGATCGGGGCGACCGCCGCGTCGGCGTCGACCGTGACGCTGCCCAAGAAGTTTCAGGGCGCGACGCTGGTCTCGCCGGCCGTCATTGGCTACCCGCCGTATGCGTACTTGTCGAGTACGAACAAGATCGTGGGCATCGACCCGGACCTGAGCACCGCGCTCGGTGGTCCCTTCGGGCACAAGGTCAACTTGAAGGTGGCGTCCTTCGAGAACTCGTTGCTCGGTCTGCAGAGTGGCACCTACTTCATGGTGACCGGCAGTGACGTGACGGCCGTTCGTGAGAAGACTCTCGACATGGTCTCGTACTTGGCGGATCACTACGAGTTCATGTCACTCGCGAACAAGCCGGCGATCGGCAAGACGATCAAGTCACTGTGTGGGCTCACCATCTCCACGGTGGCCGCCGACAGCTCGATTCCGATCCTTCAGGGCTACTCCTCGACGTGCACCAAGTCAGGTCTGAAGGCGATCACCGTCACCACGTTCGCCGACCAGGGCTCCGCGGTGCTAGCCGTGGCCAGTGGCCAAGCCGACGCTACGACCGCGACGGTTACTAACCTGGGCTACGTGAACGTACAGAGCAAGGGTAAGTTCCAACTGGACGGACCGAGCTTCGACTACGTCTACATCGGCATCGCCACCAAGAAGGGCAACGGACTCGCTTCCGCGCTAGCCAAGGCCATCAACGTCTTGATCGCCGACGGTAAGTACAAGGCCATTTTGGCCAAGTACGGCGTACAGGCTGACGCGGTGACGAGGGCCCTCGTCAACCCGAACCCCACTATCACGAAGTAGTCACTTCCTTGCTTTGCAGCACTGACGCACCAGCATGATGACCGCATCGTCGGGCGAAACGCCGTCTCCCCGCATTTCGCCCGACGGTGCCTCATCATTTTCCCGCAATCTCGACGCCACCACCCGCCGGCTGCGACCACAGATCAGCTCCAAGGTGGGTGGAGTGCTGGCCGCCGGAGTTCTGGTCTTCATCGTTCAGGGACTGGCGCGCAATAGTGCGTTGCAGTGGCGAGTGGTGGGCCAGTATTTGTTTTCGAGTTTGGTCCTGGCCGGTCTGGAGCGCACGCTCATCTTGACGGTACTGGCCATCGCCATCGCCATCGTTCTGGGCACCCTGCTCGCGAACATGCGGCTCTCCAAGAACCGGGTGCTGCGCGTCGTCAACGGCGTGTACGTATGGTTCTTTCGTTCCGTCCCGTTGCTCGTACTGCTCCTGTTCGCGTATAACTTCGCGTTGTTGTACGAGAATCTTTCGCTCGGCATTCCCTTCGGACCCGCGTTCGTGACCTTCGCCACGAAGGACCTCACCGCGGCGATGACCGCCGCCGTCTTGACCTTTGGTCTCCAGCAAGCGGCCTACACGTCCGAGGTGATCCGTGCCGCGATCATCTCGGTGCCCAAGGGACAGACCGAGGCGGCTGAAGCGCTCGGCATGACCCAGTGGCGCATCCTCCAGCGCGTCGTCTTGCCTCAAGCAGCTCGCCTGGCCATCCCACCGATTGCCAACGAGACGATCAACCTGTGCAAGTCGACGTCGCTGGTCGCCTTCATCTCACTTCCCGATTTACTCTTTTCGGTGCAGGAGATTTATTCGCGGACCTTTCAGGTGATGCCGCTACTGGTCGTGGCCACGATTTGGTACACGGTGATCGTGTCGGTCCTCTCGCTCCTTCAGTGGTGGCTCGAGCGAGTGATGCAAAATACGAGTCGCGGGACCAAGGTTGGCGTCCCCGCAGTGGAGGCCCTATGAGCACCCCACTCCTCGAAGCGTGGCGTGTGACCAAGAACTTCGGCAACGAGAAGGCCGTGGACGACGTCAGTTTGACCATCGAAGCGGGGAGCGCGGTGTGCATTCTCGGTCCCTCGGGTGCGGGCAAGTCCACGTTTATTCGTTGCCTGAACTTCCTCGAGCGACCGGACGAGGGGTACATCTTCATCGACGGCGACTCGCTCGGCTTTCGACGAGAGGGCGACACCTTCTTCGAGGTGAGCGCGCGAACGCTGTCACGTCAACGCCAGAAAGTTGGCATGGTCTTTCAACAGTTCAATCTCTTCGAGCACATGAGCGCCATTGACAACGTCATCGAGGCTCCGTGTGGTGTCTTGGGCCTGCGACGCAAGGACGCGATGGAAAAAGGCATGGAACTGCTGCGTCGCGTCGGACTCACCCACAAAGCGCAGAGCTACCCGCGTGAGTTGTCGGGAGGACAGCAACAACGAGTCGCCATCGCGCGGGCCCTCGCGATGGAGCCGCGTCTGTTGTTGTGCGATGAACCGACGTCGGCCCTGGACCCCGAAATGGTCCACGAGGTCTTGAACGTTCTCAGTGACCTTGTGGCCGAGGGGATGACCATGGTGGCCGTGACTCACGAAGTGGGTTTCGCCCGCGAGGTGGCGCACCGATTCGTGTTCATGGAACGAGGTGCCGTGATCGAGGAGGGTCCGTCGAGTCACCTCTCCACCCAGGGAGTCCGAGAAGAACGCACGAGAGCCTTCCTCGAGAAGGTTCTATGAGACGAGAGCGCGACGAAGTCGAGAACGAAGGAGTTTCCGAGATGATCACGACGCACGTCCGGCAGTTCTACGTCGGTGGGCAGTGGGTGCAGCCGCTCGGACACGACACGCGATCCGTCATCAATCCCACGACGGAACTCGAGATCGCGACGATCGCGATGGGCACGTCGCGAGACGTTGATGCGGCGGTCACCAGCGCCCGTGACGCCTTCGCCACGTTCGCCGCGACGACGCGCGATGAACGTCTGTGGCTGCTCGACGCGGTGATGACGGTCTATCGCGCGCGATCGGACGAACTGGCCGACGTGGTGTCCCAGGAGATGGGTGCACCCGCGACGTTGTCGCGCGAGGACCAGGTGCCCGTGGGCCTCGGTCAGTTTCGACAGGCCTTCGAGGCGCTGCAAAACTTCGAGTTCGACAGCCGTGACGGTTCGACGGCCGTCTTCTACGAGCCGGCCGGGGTGTGCGCCCTCATTACCCCGTGGAATTGGCCACTGCTGCTAATCGCCTCGAAGGTGGCGCCGGCCCTGGCGGCGGGCTGCACCATGGTGCTCAAGCCGTCGGAGCTCGCGCCGCTGAGTGCGTTGATCATCGCTGAGGTGATGGACGAGGCGGGAGTCCCCGCGGGCGTCTTCAACCTCGTCAACGGTGACGGACCCACAGTCGGATCCGCGCTGGCCAGTCACCCCGAAGTTGACCTAGTGTCGATCACCGGTTCCACTCGCGCGGGCGTGTCGGTCGCCCGCAACGCCGCCGATACGGTCAAGCGGGTTCACCAAGAACTCGGTGGAAAGTCGGCCGACATCTTGCTCCCCGACGTCGACTTAGAACAGACGGTCGCGAAGTCGGTGATGGCGATCATGGAGAATTCCGGTCAGTCTTGCGACGCGCGTACGCGCATCTTGGTACAACGTGATCAATTGAGCCAAGCCGAAGTGATTGCCGCGCGCGTCGCTAATTCCGTGGTGGCGGGCGCTCCCGCGGCGCCCGGCACGATGATCGGCCCCGTCATTTCCGCCGCGCAATTCGACAAGATCCAGGAGATGATTACTCAGGCGCTCGCTCAGGGGGCGCACCTGGTCGCCGGGGGACTGGGACGTCCGTCGGGACTCGAGCGCGGATACTTCGTTCGACCGACGGTGCTCTCGAACGTCACCAACGACATGGCGATTGCGCGTGAGGAAGTCTTTGGCCCCGTGGTGGTGCTGGTGGCCTACGACGACGAGGAGGACGCGGTGCGCATCGCCAACGACTCGCCCTACGGTCTATCGGGTGCGGTGTCGTCGAGCGACGTGGACAGGGCGCGCGCACTGGCGCGTCGAATCCGCTCGGGCATGGTGCACGTCAACGGCAAGGGGCTGGACGGTCGCTCACCCTTCGGGGGCTACAAGCAGTCCGGTAACGGTCGCGAATACGGCGTCTTTGGCCTGAGGGAGTTCCTCGAGGTGAAGAGCGTGTTCGGGTACTACCCCTGAGCGTCGTCGTCTACTCCGGCTGGACGCTGATGTGCTCGGGCGTGATGCGCACGGTGACGCGTACCTCACCCTCGCGGCGCATGGGGTAGGAATCGACGCCCAGGTATTTCTTGGCGAAGCCGTCGATCACCTCGTCGGCGCCGTCAGTGGTGAAGCCCGTCACCGTACCACGCAGGGCGACGCACACGTAGGGGTTGTCGGGATCGGTCAACGAGACGGCCACGCGCGAGTCGTTGGCGAGGAAGCGAGCCTTGGCTCGACCGAGGGCGGTGTTGATGATGACGTCCTCGCCGTCGAGTCCGACCCACACCGGCGTCACGTGCGGCGCGCCGTTGAGGTCCAGGCACGCGACGTGGGCGAGAACCTGCTTGTCGAAGATCGCGCGAGCGGCGGGGGTGAACGTGTCAGACATGAGTGCTCCTTTAGCTAGTCGAGTTTTGAGTCTTCGAACTGGATGTACCTTAACGAAAATAGTCACTAACTCTCACCGTCGTCCGCCGACGGCGTCACTGGCTAACGTGGTATTTGGTTGAAGTGTCCGACCCGGACACCTCGGGCGTACTGAAGAAAGTGACAAGTCATGGCCGTGCGTATTGAGTCCGACTCGATGGGAGAGATCGACGTCCCCGCCGAGCATTACTGGGGAGCGCAAACCGAGCGCAGCCTGCACCACTTCGCCATCAGCGACGAGACGATGCCCGTGGCGCTCATCCGGGCGTTCGGCGTCTTGAAGCTGGCCTCGGCGCTGGTGAACCACGATTTGGGCAAACTCGACGCCGACAAGGCCGACCTCATCGAGCGCGCCGCGCGCGAAGTGATCGACGGATCGCTGGCCGATGAGTTCCCGCTGCGGATCTGGCAGACCGGTTCGGGGACGCAATCGAACATGAATGTCAACGAAGTCATCTCCAATCGGGCCATTGAGTTGGCCGCGGGGATCATGGGATCAAAGTCCCCCATCCACCCCAACGACGACGTCAATATGTCCCAGTCCTCTAACGACACCTTCCCCACGGCGATGCACGTCGCGGCGGTCGTCGAGATCACCGAACGACTGGTGCCCTCGGTCACGCGACTGCGTGACGCCCTGCACGCTAAGGCCGAGGCCTACGCCGACGTCGTCAAGATTGGCCGCACGCACTTGATGGACGCGGTGCCCCTCACCCTGGGCCAGGAGTTCTCGGGGTACGTCGCTCAGCTCGACGCGGACCTTGATCGCCTGCAACTGGTCCTACCGGGCCTGTGCGAGTTGGCGGCCGGCGGCTCGGCCGTGGGCACGGGCCTCAACACCCACCCCGACTACGCCAGGCGCGTCGCCGAGAAGATCGCCGAACTGACCAACAAGCCTTTCGTCACCGCGCCCAATAAGTTCGCCGCCTTGGCCGCGCACGACGCGCTCGTTTTCGCGCACGGAGCGATCAAGACGTTGGCCACGAGCCTCGCCAAGATCGCCGACGACCTTCGCTGGTTGGGATCGGGTCCGCGTTCCGGCCTGGGAGAGCTGCAATTGCCCGAGAACGAGCCGGGCTCGTCCATCATGCCCGGCAAGGTCAACCCGACCCAGAGCGAGGCGATGATCATGGTGAGCATCCAGGTCTTCGGCAACGACACGGCGGTGTCCATCGCGGGTTCGCGGGGCAACCTTGAACTCAACGTGTGCAAGCCCGTCATCATTCACAACTTCTGTAATTCCATCGACTTGCTCACCGACGCCTGCGACCGCTTCCGCGAATACTGCGTCGAAGGGCTCGAACCCGATTACGAGCAGATCGCACACCACCTTGCCAATTCGCTCATGCTGGTAACCGCCCTCAACCCCTTGATCGGCTACGACAAGGCGGCCCAGGTGGCCAAGAAGGCCCACAAGGAGCGTCTCACGTTGCGCGAATCGGTGCTGTCGCTCGGGTACTTGACGGACGAAGAATTCGACGCGGCCATCGTTCCCGAGGACATGACGCACCCCTAAAGCGCGCGAGTAACTTTCCTGTTCGTGCTGTCCAGTCGGCGAACATGGGCGTTCACTTCTTCCAGGCGTTCTCGCATGGCACGTCCGGCGGCCAGCGAGCTGTAACGCGACCGGATGTCGGCCGACGCGCACTGGCCAATGCGGGTTCGTTGTTCGGGATTTTCGAACAGCCACCGCATCAGTCGCGCCGCCTGCGCCACGTCGGGGTCGACCCAGAGGTTGCCCGGTTGGTACAGCGTGATGGCCGTGGGATTGTCACTGAGTTCGTTGCGGTGCACGACCATTGACTCGTATCCCACCAAGCAACTGTTGGACGCGTTCATGAATTCCATGTTGCCCGAATTGGCCGTCGCGATCACCGGGTGTCCGAAATACATGGCCTCAGCGAGGCCCAGGCCAAAACCCTCGGAGCGGTGCAGCGACACGTAGACGTCCGCGTACTTGATAAGGGCGGCGATCTCACTGGCGGCCATGTCGGTCTCGATCAAGATGCCGCCGATGCGTTCCATGTGTTGTCGCAGGTCGTTTTGGACGACTGGGTAATTGGCCAGGTTGATCACCTTGATCACCAGCACGACGTCGGTACGCCCGACGCCGAACGCCTCTTCGAAGGCCCGGATGGCTCCGTAGGGGTTCTTTCGCGCGATGGTCGAATTGGCGTCGAAGGTCACAAGGTAGATGACCGCCTCCTCGCCGGGTACGCCCAGCATCTCGCGGGTCACGAGCGGGTCCGCCACCGGCTCGACGACGCAGGGCATCACTTCAATGGGTTTCGTCGTGTATCGCATGAAGACGTCGCGCACGAATTCGCTCGCGACCCAAATCTCGTCGACGCGGTCGATCTCGGGGACCATGTCTGCGGGCAACGCGGGCAACTCCCAGTACCACATCGCGATCAAGTACGGCGTACCGTGTCCGCGCAGCTGCCATCCCTTGACGACGTGGAACTCGTTGATGTTGAGAAACGACACACCGATGGGGTACGGGTGTCCCTCGGGCAACGCGGCGATCTCCGCGGGGACGCGACCCGGGTCGACCTTGGCCCACAGGTTGACGTCCTGAGTGGCGATGGCGACCCCTTCGTTCAACAAGGCCAGGGCGGCGCGCCGACCGGCTTCGGCGAGGCCCGTGGCCCCCGCCCACGACGCGATGGCGTTGATGCCAATGGGGGGCAGGACCTCTTCGTGAGTTTCCGGGGTCTCGAGGGACGCGACGCGGAACAACTCGTCGAGGTAGAGGGCCGCGACCTGTTCGATGCGGCAATGCTCGGTCACGTAGGCCAGCGCGTCGCGTCCCGCGCGTCGCGTCGCGTCGACGTCGCTCGCGGCGCGCAGCATCGCGTCGACCAACTCCTCGCTCTCGCGTTCTGAATCGACGCTCACCCGCCAGCAGTAGTCCTCAGAGAATTCGGTGTTTTGGGGCACGTCCGAGACGATGGCGGCCTTGCCCAGCGCGAAACATTCGAGCAAGGACGCGCTGGTCTCTCCCGCGGTGGGTGAGCGAAGGCCGACCAAGACGTCACAACTTTCTTGCAGGGCACGAAAGTCGTGGGTGTCGACGTCCACGGCGAAGTGGACGTCGGACGCCAGGTCGTGTTGGTCAATGAGACGATGCACCCGGTCCTCGGCGTCACGACTGTCGCGGCGACCGGCCACGATCATGCGGGCGTCGAGTCCGCGCTGACGTGCTTCGACGAACGCGGCCACGACCTCGGGCACGCGTTTGTGAAAGCTGATGCTGCCAAAAACTCCGAAGGTCAGCGTCGCAGAACGACGCGGTGCCGTGCGCGTTGTTTCGATGCTGACGGCGAAGGGAACGGTGCGCACATTGGTGACGCCGAAGCGCTCGCGCAGGTGATCAGCGGCCCACTGGCTGTGCACGAGGGTGGAGAGGCTGGATTCGACAAGGCGCCGTGACATCAGTAGTTCGGTGCGGTCCCACGCGGCGATTGCGGAGTTCACCCACTCCTCGTTCCGTTCTGTCGTGCCGAGGTTGTACGCCACCTCGAGTTCGAAGATGCGCCGATGTCGCCCACCGAGCATCACCTCGACGAAGTCGACGATGGCGGGGTCGTGCAAGACGACGACGCCGGGTCGCGCGAGGGCGGCTCGCCACATGTAGCCGTGAAAGGTCGGATTGTTACCGACGTGGTACAGATCGAGGTCGTAGTCCCCGGGCTGGTAGTCACTCACGCGACACACCGCGACGCGCGATGGCGCGTTCGTGTGGGTGATGTCGTCACGAACGATGGCCGTGAGCTCGACGCGAGCGTCGCGCGCCATGACCGCCAGTAGCGGAGCGTTGTAGTCCGCAATAGCCGACGGTTCGGGCGGTAGTGGCGTCCAGACGGCGATGCGCACGGTTAGATCGCTCGTCGAGCGATCACCGCGTAGTCCTCCGCTCCCAGCAGCACGTTGGACACGTGTTGAGCGACGCGCGACACGTCATTGGCCCACACGCCTTGATTGGGCATCACGGGAGTGAAGAGGTTGGGCGCGCGCTTGAAGGGAACGATACGCGCGTCGGCGAATCCTCGAATCGAGACGAGGAACTCCAGGAGCGGGCTGGGGATGGGGTGGTCGTGCGTCGGGTCGATGTAGAAGCTATCGGCCCCCACCATCACGTTGCCCGGGTTGGGGGTCTCGAAGATAATCATGCCGCCAGGACGAAGCGCCTGGAGCGAGAGGTCGATGAGCTCGATCAGCGCATCGATACCGATGTGTTCGACCACGTGGATCGCCGTTACCGCTCCTAAAGTTCCCTTGGGCACCGTCGAGAGGTGGTGCAATGCGTCGTCGAGGCGAGCGTCGAGCCCGGCGGCCACACACTCTTCGACCGCGGCCTCGACGATCTCAATGCCGTAGGCGTCGATGTCGTTGTCCTTCAATACCTCGAGCAGTTCACCCCCGCCACAGCCCACGTCGAGGACCGGTCCGAGCTCAGTGATGGACTTGAGTTCGGGGACGTACGCCGAGACGCGCTCCATGATGACTTCGCGCGTCCCGCGAAAGCGCATGGCGTGCGCGCGTTCGATCGCGTCGAAACCGGTGGCGAGCTTGACGAGTTGCGTGGGCTTCACCAGTTCGGGGTACGTGCGCTTCACCTCGGTGAGGAAGTGGTCAACTTCGGCCATGCGCGCCAACAGACCGGCGATCGTCTCTAAGTACCCGCGAATCTCCGCGGTGGCATCACTGCGGAAATCGCTGAAGCGACCGGACATGTCCACGAGGTCGTTGGCGATCTGGGTGACGTCGCGCTGCAGCGCCCCGAATCCGTCATAGAAGCGAGCGAGCAGTTGGCGCTGACCGAGGTCGATCTGGTTCTCGAGTTGCTGTGTGCGCACCGTGACGTGCGTCTGGACGTCGGCAAGGTGACTCTCGCGCTGTTCGACGACGAAGGTGAACTGGCCTTCGAGGATGTGCAGGGCGTTCTCCACGTTATGCAGGCCGTCCTCCACGAAGTCCAGCTGCCCGCCGAGTCGTCGGATGGACACGGTGGCGTGCCCGTTCTCCGAGAGCTGTTGGTCGATGACCGCCAGCAACACGCCCTGATTCGCCTGGAGGTCGCGGATCTCGGCGACCAGCATGTGATTCACGTCCACTTGGTGGCGTAAGAAGGGCCAGATGAACTTCGCGATGAAGCGCTTCAGCAGCGAGCCGGGGCCGCGACCGGCGATGGGCAATCCGAAGGAAGGGTTCACTCCCGCGAGTGAATCGTCTACGGCCATGTTGTTGCCTCCATCATTTTAGTCTGCGCTCGCGGTAACGTCGTCCATTGGTTCGGCCCCACCACCGTCTCCTCGGCGAGGACACCGACGTGGACGCTCGAAACGATTTATGACGCCACCTCAGGTTACACCGTGGTATTTCTCATTTTCCTCACCCTTATTCTCGTCCGCGAGGGACCGGCGCGCGCTGTATTCGTTCACGTCGCACCCTCGACGCCATTGCTACAGTTGCCCGGAGTGTCGCTCGACGGACGGACGTCGAGCGCGAGGTCAGCCGCAGGGGCGTAAGAGTTGAGGGTGGACATGCGAGGCGACCAGGTTGGTGACGGCGTCGCCTCGACCCTCGAGGTCGCCGCGGGTGGGTGGCGACGGTTGATCGATCGGGTGGAGGCGACCCCGCCGAAGAAGTTCCTCCTCGTGGCTCTGGGACTTTTCGTCCTCATCTCGGTGGCGGTGTACTGGTCGCAGTGGCCGCTGAGTTCTCACTCGATCGTGGGTTGCGCCTGCGGCGACGAGATGCAAGAGGTGTGGTTCCTCAAGTGGACGCCGTGGGCCCTGCTACACGGGCACAATCCGATGTTTACGAACTGGATGGACTATCCCTCGGGCGCCAATCTCGCCACCAACACGGTGATGCCGTTGTTGGCCGTAGTGGTGGCTCCGGTGACGTGGCTCTTTGGCGCGGTGTCCAGCTACAACTTCCTCATGTGGGCGGCGTTTCCGGTGTCGGCATTAGCGTGTTGTTTCGTCGTACGACGCCTCACGCACTCGAATCTCGCGGCGTTCCTCGCGGGCGCGCTCTACGGTTTCTCGCCCTACATGGTGGGTCAAGGCGTCGCGCACGTCTTCTTGATCTTCGTGCCACTGCCACCGCTCATCTTCTACGCGCTCTTTCGTATCGTCGCTGTCCAGGAAGGTTCGCCGCGCCGGTGGGGACTGATCTTGGCCCTCGTCGTGATCGGACAATTCTTCATCTCCCAAGAAGTCGCGGCCGACACGGTCATCGTCTCGATCTTCGCGCTGGCCTTCGTCGTGATCGTCAATCGTCATCAGATCGACCGACAGCGTGTCGACTACGTGCTGAGAGCGGGCGCGTACGCCCTGTGCGCGGCGCTGATCGTGCTCGGCTACCCCGTCTACTTCCAGCTCTTCGGACCCCAGGCGATCCACGGCGCGACCCACGGGACGGTGCACAGTCCACTCAAACTCGACGTCCTGGGCACCATTGTCCCCAATAGCCTTCAGGCCATCCATCCGTCGTTCCTCACGCGGTTAGGCAACAAGTTCATGGGCGGCGACCTAGGAGAGAACGGGAGTTACCTCGGCGCACCGCTCGTGGTGGCCCTCGGGCTGATCGTCTGGACAATGCGAAGAAATCGCTGGGTGCTCTACGTGACGGGCGTCCTCATCGGAGTTGACGTGCTCACGATGGGGCGTTGGCTCATGGTGGCCAATCACACCATTCACCTCCCGTTGCCCTGGGCGGCCATTGGCAAGATCTCGTTTCTCCAGAGCGACCTGCCCAATCGCTTCGCCCTCTTCGCGTCATTCTTCGTCGCAGTGTTGGTCGCTCTCGGTGTGGCCCGCTGGATCTCGTGGGCCAGGGAGCCCCTCGCGCGATCGGCGCGTCACCGTCACCGCCGTGACCCGCGACTCGCGGTGAACGTGACGCTCGGCGTCCTGCTGGTCGCGGCCATCGCGGTGTACGCACCGCGCCTACCCATCACCACTCGACTTGTACCGAGCGTGCCGTCGTTCTTCACCACCAGTGACGACCTGCAGATCCCCGCGGGTTCGGTCGTCCTCCCCTTTCCCTTCAGCGCCTCGCCCAACGCGACGTCGATGTACTGGCAGATCCGTACCGATTTTCGCTGGAAGATGATCTCGGGCGAGGCCATCATCCCCACGCCGCGAAACCACGTGACGGGCCAGCCCGCAGCGACGCGCCCGTTGCAGATCACCCAGTACCTTTCGTACTGGTCGGGGGCTCACACCCGCTTGCCCGCACTGAACGAAGCATTGATTGTGCGCATGAGAGAGTTCCTACTCTTCAACCGGGTCAGCACCGTTCTGGTCGATCCGGCGGCGCCCAACGCGGTGCACGCAGTGGCGCTCTTCACGGCGGCGATGGGTGCACCCAAAAATGAGGGTGGTCTGGACCTCTGGTTCCACGCGCAGGCGATGGCGCGCAACACGGCCGCTCGCACTAGCGCGGGCTGAGAATTACTTAACCGGAAGGTTCCACAGCGCCATCCACCGTG
Organism: Acidimicrobiales bacterium; assembly: GCA_036509795.1. Classification (GTDB taxonomy): domain Bacteria; phylum Actinomycetota; class Acidimicrobiia; order Acidimicrobiales; family RAAP-2; genus RAAP-2. The sequence continues at coordinate 55,060 of DATCEX010000017.1, read as the reverse complement.
AGAGGTCCTTTTCGATAACGAGATCGGTGCTGAGAAACGACTTGACGCGCAACTCGAGCTCGTTGTTGCGCTGATTGGAATTCGTGGGTGCGAACGGGTAGAAGGTGCCTTGCTTCAACAGATAGACCAGGCGCACCGATCCTTCACCCGGGGGAGTGATGGGCACGAAACCAAACACCGCGCACAACAGTCGCGGTCCGAGCTGGTGCTCCACCATCGAGGTGTTGGCGGCGTGAATTTTGGTGACGAGCCCGTCGATGGTGGGATCGTTGACGACGAGCCACTTAAAACCCAGGTCGTCGGTGGTGAGGGTGAATGAATCCTTCACCTCGTCGAAATTGAGCAACTCCTCGATGTCGGCGTCGGTGCTAATCGTTGACTCGCCGCTACCGGACTTGAAGCAGAGCCCCGCCTGACCCGAAGTAACGAGGTCGAGTTCGCTCTGCAGCGTCAGCGCGGCGGTGGGGAGAGCGAAGATGTTGTCGAGCTGGGGCGCAACCTGCTTTGTTCGCCCGAAGATCGTGTCGCGAAGGCCCACTAGCCGTTGAGTTCGCGCTCGAGCTTGTTGAGGGCGTCCAGTCGCTTTTCTAGGGTCGGGTGCGTCGAAAAGAGCGACGCCGCGGAGCCGCCGGCCAGAGCGGGCACGAAGAAGAAGGCGTTCATGCTCTCGGACTTGCGTAGGTCGGTGCGTGGGATCTTGCCCATGTCGCCCGTAATGTGCACGAGCGCGCTCGCCAAGACGCTGGGCTTGCCGATGAGGATGGCCCCCGAACGGTCGGCCGCGAGTTCGCGGTAGCGCGAGAGCGCCATGGTGAGAAGGTACGCCACGATGTAGATCACGATGGACACCAGCCAGGTCACCATCTCGACGAGCGCGGCGTTTTGATTCCCGCGACCACCCCCGCGGCCGCCACCGAACATGGCACCGAACATCGCGACACGCGACACCATGCCCGCGAGCATGCCCACGCCTGACGCGATGGTCATCACCGCGACGTCGCGGTGCGCGACGTGTGAGAGTTCGTGAGCGAGGACGGCTTCGAGTTCTTCGTCACTGAGGCGGTTCATGATGCCGCGCGTAGCGCAGATCACCGCGTGACTGGGGCTACGACCGGTGGCAAAGGCGTTAGGCAGGTCAATCTCGGCGACGCCCACGCGTGGCTTGGGCATGTTGGCGAGCAGGCACAGCCGGTCGACGATCTCGTGCAACTTGGGCTCTTGGGCCGGTGTCACTTCGGCGGCGTGCATCGAGAACATCGCGATCTTGTCCGAGAAGTAGTACTGCGAGAAGATCAGCGCGACGACGATGAAAATCACCAACCCGTAGGCCACGCCCAGCGAGATCAGCACGGTGGTGATAATCAGGTACAGCACCACCAGCAACAGACCGGTGATGAACATGCGTACGTTCAGACCGTGATCAGATTCGATCTTCGACTTGGCCATGTCAGCTCTCGTCGTTAGACGTCGCGGCGTCAGGAACCGTCCCGGCCGACAGGCTCGAGGGAGCGTCGCCGGAATTCATCTGGGCCTTCAGTGCCGCTAACTGAGCGTCCACGTTGGAACCGCCGCCGGCCGCGTCGAGTTGGGCCTGGATGTCGTCGGTCGGCGCGGCCGACAGGTCGGTGAGGGCGCCCGACGCCAGAAGCTCGTCGAGGGCACCACTTCGCGCCTGCATCTGAGCAACTTTGTCTTGGGCGCGTTGCATGGCGGCGCCGGCATCGTTCATGGAGGTGGAAATGCCACTGACGGCCTCCGAGACGTGGGCCGACGCTTCGGCGGCGGTGTACGTGGCCTTGATGGTCTCTTTGCGAGTACGAAACGCCTCGACCTCGGTCTGGAGCTTTTGTGCGGTAGCGGTCAGCTTGTCTTCTTGCTCCACGATCTGGGCGTGTTGGGTGTCGAGGTCCTTCAACTGGGTCGCGATGGCCTCGCGGCGCGTCAGCGCTTCGCGCGCCAAGGTTTCGTTACCCTGGCCTAACGCTTGCTTGGCCTGGTCGGCCAATTTGTCGCCCTGGCTCTTGAGCTGCTCGGCTTGGATCTCGACGCGTTTGCGGGCCGTGGCGACGTCGGCGACGGCGCGCTTGACCTTGGTGAGGTTCTCAAGCTGCTGTTCGTAGGACAGGTCGAGCGTCTGGCGCGGGTCTTCGAGTTTGTCGAGGGCGGCGTTGGACTTCGCCTGGAAGATAGAAGTAAGACGCTTGGCAATACCCACGGGGGCCTCCTTGGTGTTACATCAGACTATTGGGTTTGCGCTACCCGGCGCACTGAGCGACCGTGGCCGCTGATAAGAAAACCCTATCGATGGTCTGACGCGCGCGGGAGGGTCCGGTCCTGTTCGACCGCGTCGGCGGCGAGTTCGTCGCGGTAGTCACTGAGTCGTTGACGCAACTGAGGGTCCGCCACGGACAATATCCGCACGGCGAGCAGACCGGCGTTGGCCGCACCATTGACGGCGACCGTCGCCACGGGCACCCCGCGAGGCATTTGAACGATGGAGAGCAGCGAATCGAGTCCGTCGAGTCGCGCCAGGGCGACGGGCACGCCGATGACGGGCAACGTGGTGACGGCCGCCAGCATCCCCGGCAGGTGCGCGGCACCGCCCGCTCCGGCGATGATCACTCTGATCCCGCGGTCCGCGGCGTCGCGACCGTAGTCAATCATGGCCTCGGGGGTTCGATGCGCCGAGACGACGTGAACCTCGTGACCCACGTCGAATCGACGGAGGATCTGCGCCGCCGCAGCCATCACTTCGTGGTCCGACGAACTGCCCATCACGATGCCGACGACTGGTTCCATCACGCCTCCCGGGTGGTCGTCCCGTACGCACGGGCACTCTGCCATGCTCTCACGTGCAACGCGGCAGCGTCGTTGCCAACCGTGGTGACGTGGCCGAGCTTGCGACCCGGTCGCCACGCTTTGCCGTAGTCGTGCACGTACACGTCGGGAACCTGGCGCGCGTCGTCGAGCGAACCGGGTTGCTCTGCGCCCACTACGTTGACCATCACGGCGGCGTTGCTCGTAGCGTCGGCGTCGCCCAGTGTCTGACCGCTCACTGCACGCAGGTGGTTCGCGAACTGACTCGTGGCGGCGCCTTCGATGGTCCAGTGCCCGGAGTTGTGAGGCCGCAGCGCCAATTCGTTGATGAGCAGTCCCCGGGGCGTGACGAAGTATTCGACCGCCATGACGCCGACGAGCCCAATGTGATGCGCGACGGCGACACCGAGACGACGAGCTTCCTCGTGCACGGATTCCTCGACCGTCGCGGGGTAGCGAACTTCCACACACATTCCCTCGGACTGGACGGTGGTGACGAGGGGATAGGTCACGACTTCGCCGTTCACCGAGCGCACGACGAGTTGCGCGACCTCGCTGATCAGCGCGGCGCGTTCTTCGACCACCACGGGCCCGTGCAGGAGGAGGTCGCGACTCATCTCGATTGCTTCGTGGCGCGAGTGAGGAAAGAGGACGCCGCGCCCGTCGTACCCACCGCGCGCCGCCTTCACGACGACTGCGACATCGCGTGTGCTCATCCAGGCCTCGAGGATGGTCAGATCGGCCGTCGTGTGCAATGTGACACACGCCGGAATTGGAAACCCCACCGAGGCGAATTCCTCGCGCTGCACAGCCTTATCCACGGAGAACCGCAACGCCGCGGCACTGGGTCGTACGACGACGCCGCGCTGCTCGAGGCGCTCCAGGACGCCGAGGTCGACGAGTTCGTGGTCGAAAGTGATGACGTCGGTCACGCGACTGAGTGCTACGAGGGCGTCTTCATCATCGGCCGCTCCGAAAATGACGTGGTCCACGTTCGAGATCGCCGCATCTTGGCTGGAGAGGGCCAGCACCGTGACTTCCACGCCGACCTCGGCCGCGACCTCGCCCATCATTTTCGCGAGTTGTCCTGCTCCGACAATCCCCACGTGCCACGGGCGAATTGGTACGGTCGCGGGCACCCACTCACGCTAGCAACGCCTCGTCGCGAGGAATGACGAGATCGTTGCGTCCACGTCGCTCCGGTACAGTTGACGGGTCCCCAAGGAGTACCCATGAGAGCAGTAGCCAGCATTTTGACGATCATCCTCTTCCTCGCATTCGTGACGTCGGGAGTACAGAAGCTGATTTTCAACACCATGGCCTCTCAGACGTCGGAGCACTTGGGATTCAAGAAGTCGTCGTTTCAGCGCCTCGGAATTCTCGAAATTCTCGGTGCCGTGGGTGTCATGGTCGGACTGGCCGCGAAAAAGGCCTCGACACTGGCGTTCATCAACGTGGCCGCCGCGACGGGGCTCTTCGTCATGATGGTCTTGGCGACGCTCCTTCACCTGCGCCGCGGTGACGGACTCAAGGGTGCGACGCCGGCGTTGATCCTCGCACTCGTGAGCCTGGCGGAATTGATCCTTCGCCTGGTGTGACGTCGCTAGTTAGGGACGCGAGTGTGTTTGAACTCGTTCAACTCGGGCTCGTTCGTCATGAGCGACACCAGAGACTCGATGACGGTGATGGATGCGGCGTCGTCCCCGGTGGGGGGCTTCATGTAGCGAACGAACGTCGCGTCGTTTCCCACTACGAAGGTGGGCACGCCGAAGGCCTCGAAGCGCTCCATCGCACGAAAGCTCTCACCAATGACGCGATGGGGGCGACGCGAAGAAATGTCGGCGCTCAGTTTTTGCATGTCGACGCCGATCGGGGCGAGGACGCGATCGATTTCGTCGGGGGTGACCAGGCGAATCGCCTGCTCGTGGCGCGCGCGAAACAGCGCCTCGTGGGCCGCGAGGAAGTGCTCGGGTTGCTCGTCGCGCACCGATACGCTCGCCGCCAGCGCGAGGTGGCTCGAGTCGTGTTCGGGGTCGTCCCAGACGTCGGGTGACCCCCCAGTGCGGTAGCCCTGGCCCATCGTCCACGGGATGAAATCCACGTCGAAGTCGGCGCCGGCGGCGAGGGCGCGCACGACGTGCAGATGGATGTTCTTGGCAAAGGGACAGCGATAATCGTACGAGAGGCCGAAAGAAGTCACCCCGACAGCCTATGGATTAACCCGGAGGAACCGGCACTCCCCGGGAGCGACACAGGTCGCGATACGAGCAGAACCGACACGCGTTCTTCGACGGAGTGGCGGGAAAGTCACCGTCGTTGTAATAGCGATTGATCTTCGTCCACGCGGCGCTGGCCGCCGTGGCGCGCGCCTTGATCACCACTTCGGAGACGGGTCGCTCGATCGTTTCTCCCTGGCTGACGTAGAGGAGGCGGATCTTGGTCGGACGTTCCCCGAGCTTCTCTTCGCACAAGACCGCGTACAACTCGGCGTTGGCGAAAGTCTGTGAATCGTAGTTACGGTTGGGCATCGATCCCGTCTTGTAGTCGACGATGACGAGTTCACCGTCCTGGTCGCGATCGAGTCGGTCCAATATGCCAAAGAGGGGAGTGTCGCCCACCGTCACGCCGACGCGTAGTTCCACGCCTTCGGCCGTGACTTCGCGCGGATCCTCCATGGTGAAGTAGCGCTCGATGATCACCGCCGTCTCGGCGAGCAGACGAACTTCGCTGGCCTCATCCAGGCCAATCTCGCGACGGACTTCGGGAGTGAGGATGCTCTCCATGGCGGGTTCGACAAAGCGCTGCGCCGCCTGACGCGTGCGCAGCGGGGCGTCGAGAGAGAAGAGGTGCTCAAAGATGTAGTGAACGAAGCGACCCTTTGCGGTGGCGTAGTTCGCGGGTTGAGGGATGCGTTCGACCGAAGCATGCTGGTAGCGACGAGGACACGACTGGAAGTCAGTTAATCGCGACGGCGAGAGAGATTTGGGTAAGGGTTGATCAAAGGCCATGAATTCACCGTAGGCGACGTCTCTGACATCAAGAAGCCGTCGCATCGCGCGGGCAATGGCTGTGGCAGGGGTGACGTCCGTCGTCTAGCGTGGCGACACGTCCTGACATCGGAGTCCCCCTAGTGCATGGTGTGCGAGAAACGCGACGTAGATTCAGGAACGAGGCGAAAGGTGAACTCGTGACCCAGGCGATCGACGTCGAACTGGAATACGCGCGATGGTCGAATCGAGCGTGGAGTTGGATCATTGACTTCGTCGTCGTCGCCTTTTTTTGGCTCGTCATCACCATCGTCAACGACGTGGTGCTCTGGCCCGTTCGCGCGCATTTTCACGACGGACCGGGTCTCAAGTCCTCCTTGGGGGCGTCCGGAGCTGGCGCGGTCAGTGCGTTCGTGTTGTTGTACTGGGTGATCCTGGTCACGATGGATGGGCGTACCGTGGGAATGGCGCAACCTTCGACACGACTGGTCGTGGTGGACGAACGTTGCGGCGACGCACCCACGTGGCAACAGAGTTTCGTGCGCTACATCTTCTACGGCATCTCGCTGTTGTTGATCTCGGGACTCCTCGGCGTGTGGCCGTTCGTGGCGGGCGTCGTGGTGCTGGTGGTCGACTACCTCGTCGTACCACTTACTGACAATAAGCGTCGAACTCTGCACGACGTCGCCGCGGGAACCGTCGTGCGTCAATTGCCTCCCGACGCCGACGGTGGCCGCAATGCACGCTCGAAGGGCCGACGGTGGCTCGTTCGCACGACGGCGGTGCTCGTCGCGGTGATGCTGGTCGGCGGGTTCGTCTCGTCGTGGGTCGAGCGGCAACCGAACACGGCGAGTTCTCTTGGCGCCGCTCGAGAATTGGCGAAGGATGCGCCGAGCGGCGCGTCCGGTCACGGTTAGTCGCTCAGCTCGGTCACTGACCCCGAGACCACATTGACGTAGGCCGTCCGGGCAGCGTCGTAGGTCCATTGATCTTGTGAGGTCACGTCCGACCCGAGGTCGACGCGACGGGTGACGCGTGGTGGTTCCAGGTCGGCACCTCGTGTAGAAAGTGTGCATGAAGAAACGCGCCGTGGTGACTCGTCAAGGTCACCTCCTGCGATCGACCAAATGGGCCGGACTGGTCACCGGTGACGCCGTGGTCGTCGACGGAGTGAAGGAACGACGCCTTTCGTGGGTCTTCGTTGCCCATGTCACGAACGCGCACACTAACGAGGAGTGGGTCGAAGTACGAGGAGGGCGTAACGGCGAGATGAAGGGGAGGTCGTTTCGACCCGAAATGATCTTTCCCGTCGCCGCGAAGAAGGGCGGGCGCATCGTGGGTCAATCGTTCGCCAGCGCTCCGCAACTTCCGCTCTTCTAGGCAGGTTCCTCGGGTGTGGCAAGAAGGTACCCCACGCCGGGTACCGAGCGAATCAACTCGCCGTCCTCATCGTTGAGTTTGTGGCGAAGTCGATGGACGTAGGCGTGCACGTACTGCGCCTCTTCGCCGTAGCCCATGCCCCACACCGCGCCCAGGATCATTTGGTGCGTACAAGTGCGTCCGGCGTGGCGCGCCAAAAACGAGAGGACCTCGAATTCCTTCGTGGTGAGTTGTACCACGTCGCCTGACATACTCGCCTCGTGGTGGACCAGGTCCAAGGTGAGCGTTCCCACCGTGACGCTGGCAGTACCGTCGACGTCGGATTCGCCGGCGCGGTGACGTAATACCACGCGAATGCGCGCTTCGAGTTCGGCCATCGAGAATGGTTTCGTGATGTAGTCGTTCGCTCCTCCATCCAGGGCGGCGACCTTGCGGTTCTCCGCGCCCGTGGCGGACAAGATGATGATGGGAACTTCGCTCCATTCGCGAATGCGCTTGCACACGACCAGGCCGTCCATGTCGGGCAGCCCAATGTCCAAGATCACGACGTCGGGTTGCAACAGCGCCGTTTGCGTCAAGCCGTTTTCGCCGTTTTCGACGGTCGTGACCTCGTGGCCCTCGGACTGCAGTCCGAGGCGCAGCGCGCGTAACAAGGACCGGTCGTCGTCGATGATGAGGATCTTGACCATGATTACGTTGAGATTACGGAGATTACCGGGTGCATCGAGACAACGAACCGGGCGCCACCCGCGGAACTCTCCTCGTACCATAGGTGGTCGCCGTGAGCCTCGACAAACGTGCGCGCGATCGTGAGTCCGAGACCCGCCCGGCCTCCGGTATCGAACTGGACGAATCGATCGAAGATGGCTTCGCGATCTTGCTGGGCGACGCCGGGCCCCTCGTCGGTGACCGAGATCGTCACGAGACCTTCGCGACGTTGCGCGCTAATAGCCACCTTGCCGTCGACGGGGGAGTGACGGCGAGCGTTGTCGAGGAGATTGACCAGGACCTGGGTCATGAGTAGTTCGTCGATGTCGACTTCCGGAAGGTCGTCGGCCATTGTCACCAGGACTTTGTGGGGCTCCAGGCTGGTGCGCAGCACCGCCAACGCCCCCTGCACCAAGTCGTTGACGTCAGTGGGTGCGCGGTGCACCTCGAAGACGCCCGCCTCGATACGGGTCATGTCGAGCAGGTTCGCGACCAGTCGGGTGAGGCGATCGGATTCGACCTCGATGAGCGAGTGAAGTTCGTGGGCGTCATCGACAGAGAGGTGGCGAGCGCGATTCACCAACGTGGACGAGGCCACCTTGATGGTGGCCAGGGGCGTCCTGAGGTCGTGCGAGACGGCCCCCATGAGAGCGTGGCGCAGGCGATCGACTTCCTCGAGCAGTTTTGATCGCAGGGCCTGTTCGCGCAATTGGGATCGTTCGATGGCGATCGCCGCGTCGTTGGCGAAGGTGACCAGCATGTCGCGGTCCTCGTCACTGAAGCGCGCACCCTTGAGCACCAACACGCCGACGGGACGACCCGACGCCGCTAGCGATACCGTGCGAAGGTCGCTGGAGGATCCCAGTGCTGTGGACATACTCACTGAGTGGCCCGGCTGGGGATCGAGTTGAGCGAGTTCGTCGGAGGAGAGCTCGGGTCCGATGGAAGCGGCGATTCCGAGACGCCCATTTTCGAGCACGAAGAGCGCGGCCGCTTCGATGTCAAAGACGTTCTGCACCGCGTGCACGATGGAGACGAGGAGATCCTCACTGGATTGATCTTGGACCAGTAACTCCGAGAGCTCGTAGACGCGGCGCATGTTGAGTGCACTGCGCCGAACTTCGCGATGGGCCCGTTTGTAGCGTGCCACCACCACGCCGACGAGACCGACGACGACGAGGTACACACCCAATCCAACCCAGTTCTGCGTGGATCCAATGGACAAGGTGCCGTAGGGGGGGATGAAGTAGAAATCGAGGACGAGGGCCGACACGCCCACGGTAGTGAAGCCCGCGACGATACCGCCGGCGACCTCGGCGGAGATGGCCGGGATGATGAAGATCAACGTCACCGTCGAGACGTTGACCTTCGCGCGTAACGGGAGTAGTACCAGGGCGATGAGCGCCGTGGCGCAGATCCCGACGGCCAAACCGATGAGACGTCTTCGCACGACTCCATTGTCGCATCGAATTCCCAGGTGACGAGTGGTGGGCGGAAATGAAGAAATTATTAAGACTCTGCGAGCACTTTAAAGAACCTATTCAGACCGGCCACGCGAAACTCGATTCATGGCAGATATCTATTCAATCGTCGGGATCGTCGCCTTTGCGGTGGCGATGCTGGGACTCATTTGGGCACTGGAGCGCGCATGAACGTCACCCAAGACCTCTTACTCGCTGTCGCGATAGTGATGTTCTTCTACATCGGCTACGCCATGTTCAAACCGGAGAAATTCTAAATGTCCTTCTTCTTCACTCTCTTGGCCCTGGTCGTCACGGTTGGCTTGACGTGGCGGTACCTGGGTTCGTACATGGCGGCGGTCTTTGACGACCGGGTGCACTTCCTCAAGTTCATCGAGCAACCCGTGTACCGGTTGCTCGGCACCAGTCCGCGGCAGGAGCAGACGTGGAAGCGCTACGCCGGTGCTCTGATCATCTTTTCGGCGGTGTCATTCCTTTTCACCTACGTGATCTTGAGAATCCAGGGTCACTTACCCCTCAACCCCCAGCACCTCGGGGGAGTCGGCTCGGCGCTGAGCTTTAACACTGCGTCGTCCTTCCTCACTAACACCAACTGGCAGAACTACGGCGGTGAGACGACCATGTCGTACTTCAGCCAGATTGGTGCGCTGACCGTCCAGCAGTTCGTGTCGCCGGCCGTCGGCATCGTGGCCGCCATCGTTCTCGTCCGAGGATTTTCGCGCAAGAACTCTTCGATGGTGGGCAACTTCTGGGTCGACATGACTCGATGCCTCTTCTACATCCTGCTGCCAATCGCCTTCATCGCGGGCATCATCTTCGTGGGCGAAGGTGCGGTCATGACCCTGGCGGGCACCACGACGATCCACGACGTGCTTAATCAGGCGACCCAGACGATGGCGCGCGGGCCGATTGGCTTTATGGAGGCGATTAAGCAACTCGGCACGAACGGTGGAGGTTTCTTGAACGCCAACTCTGGCACGTCGTTTGAGAATCCGACGGGACTCACGAACTTCCTCTCGATCTACCTCGTGCTCTCCATCCCCGTGGCGCTGACCTACACCTTCGCCAAGATGGTCGGCAGCATCCGCCACGGCGTCGCGCTGCTCAGCGTGATTGTGCTCCTGTTCGGGGTGTGGGTGGGCTTCACCAGCTTCGCCGAGCACCAGAACAACCCCGCTGTCGCGGCGGCCGGTATCCACTCGACCGTTGGCAACACCGAGGGCAAGGAGGTTCGCTTCGGCGACACGTCGACAGCACTGTTTGGGGTTGCTTCGACCGGTACGTCGACGGGTTCGGCGGACGCCGCCTACGACTCCTTCACGCCGATTGGCGGCATGGGGCTGCTGACCGGGATGATGCTCGGTGAGGTCAGTCCGGGTGGCACCGGCACCGGTCTTTACTCCTTGTTGATCTTCGCCATCATCGCGGTGTTCATCGGCGGACTGATGATCGGGCGAACACCGGAGTATCTCGGTAAAAAGATACAAGCGAGGGAGGTGAAACTCGCGGGGCTCGCGGCTCTCGTCATGCCAATCACGGTGCTGGTCTTGACGGGCATCGCAGTGTCGGTCGTGGCGGGGCGCGCCGGTCCTCTCAATGCGGGTCCCCACGGGTTCAGTGAGATCCTCTACGCCTTGACCTCACAGGGCAACAACAACGGCTCGGCCTTCGGCGGACTGACGGGTAATACACCCTTCTACAACATCATTGGTGCCATCGACATGCTCGTCGGCCGCTTCGCAATCATCATCCCGGTCCTGGCCCTGGGTGGTGCGCTCGCGCAGAAGAACGTGGTGCCAGAGTCTCTCGGCACGTTCCGCACCGACAACGGTATGTTCGTCGGACTCACTATCGGCGTCATCCTCATCATTGGAGGTCTGACGTTCTTCCCGGCCATCTCGCTGGGCCCCATCGTTGAGCAACTCAGCCACGGAAGGTTCTTCTAATGTCTCAGGTCCTCACTCCCCTCACCTCCGAGTCCAACACGCACGGCGTCGCGCAAGCTCGCGGTCTCTTCGACCGAGAGATCCTGCGTCAGGCGTTCTTCGATTCATTCAAGAAGATGGACCCTCGGATCCAGGTTCGCAATCCAGTCATGTTCGTAGTGCTGGTGGGCTCGATCATTACGCTGCTCGAGGCGATCGCCCACCCGGGCACCTTTACGTGGTCGATCACTGTCTGGCTCATCTTGACGGTGTTGTTCGCCAACTTCGCTGAAGCCATGGCCGAGGGCCGAGGTAAGGCCCAGGCCGACACGTTGCGCAAGATGCGCTCGGAGACCGAAGCTCGACGCTTGTTGCCCGACGGGCGAGAGGAACTCGTGCCCGCGGCGAACTTATCCAAGGGTGACATCGTGGTGTGCGAAGCCGGCGACGTCATCCCGAGTGACGGCGAAATCATCGAGGGAATTGCGTCGGTCGACGAATCGGCCATCACGGGCGAGTCCGCTCCGGTGATTCGTGAATCCGGTGGTGATCGTTCGGCGGTCACCGGCGGCACCAAGGTGCTGTCGGACCGGATCGTCGTGCGCATCACCGCCGAACGAGGCCACACTTTTATCGACCGAATGATCGCCCTGGTGGAAGGCGCGAATCGTCAAAAGACACCCAACGAGATCGCTCTGACGATCTTGCTGGCTGTCTTGACGATCGTCTTTATCCCTGTGGTCGTCACCCTGCAGCCCTTCGCGGGCTTCGCGGGAGCGACCGTCTCGGTGGTGGTCCTCGTGTCGTTGCTGGTTTGTCTTATCCCCACCACGATCGGTGCTCTGTTGTCGGCGATCGGTATTGCCGGTATGGACCGACTCGTGCAACGCAACGTGCTCGCTATGAGTGGCCGCGCCGTTGAGGCCGCCGGGGACGTTCAGGTGCTCCTGCTGGACAAGACCGGCACCATCACGCTCGGCAACCGCATGGCGGCCAATTTCTTCCCGGTCGAGGGGCACACCGAGCAAGAGGTGGCCGACGTGGCCCAACTCGCGTCGCTCGCCGACGAGACGCCCGAGGGCCGCTCGATCGTGGTGCTCGCCAAGGAGACCTTCGGTATTCGCGAACGCCAGATCGACGAGAGCCACGTGTTCGTTCCCTTCACCGCCACGACGCGTATGTCGGGACTCGACATGGGCACGCGCCAGATTCGAAAGGGCGCGTCGGAATCGGTGAAGCGCTGGGTCAGTGAACAAGGCGGAGCGGTGCCTGGCGACCTCGACGCCATCGTCGAGCGCGTGTCGCGCGCCGGCTCGACACCTTTGACGGTCACCGACGGATCGGTGATCCTGGGGGTCATCGAACTGAAGGACGTGGTCAAGCAGGGGATCAAGGTCAAGTTCGAAGAGATGCGCAAGATGGGTATTCGCACGGTGATGATTACCGGCGACAACCCGCTGACCGCAGCGGCGATCGCCCAAGAAGCCGGAGTCGACGACTTCCTCGCCGAAGCTACCCCCGAGGCGAAGATGGCCCTGATTAAGCAAGAACAAGAGGGCGGCAAACTCGTGGCCATGACCGGCGACGGCACGAACGACGCGCCCGCGCTCGCTCAGGCCGACGTCGGCGTCGCGATGAACACTGGCACCACGGCGGCCAAGGAAGCTGGCAACATGGTCGACCTCGACTCGAACCCGACCAAGTTGATCGACATCGTCGAGATCGGCAAGCAACTTCTGATTACGCGAGGCTCGCTCACGACATTCTCGATCGCCAACGACATCGCTAAGTACTTCGCCATCATCCCGGCACTGTTCGCGATCAAGTATCACCAACTCGGATCACTCAATATCATGCATCTGCACAGCCCCGAGAGTGCCGTGCTGTCAGCGGTTATCTTCAACGCTTTGGTGATCATCGCGCTGATCCCCTTGGCGCTACGTGGGGTGAAGTTCCGTGCCGCGAATTCCGCGGCAATCCTGCGGCGCAACGTGTGGATCTACGGGGTCGGTGGCGTCATCGTGCCCTTCCTCTGCATCAAACTCATCGACCTCGTGCTCGTCGCATTGCACGCCTACTAAAGAGAGACATCATGATTGTTCACCTCCGTCGTTCCATCGTCATGGCAGTAATTTGCATGGTGTTCTTCGGCTTCATCTACGCCTTCGCGGGCACCGGTGTCGCTCAAGTGCTCTTCAAGTCCCAGGCCGACGGCTCGATCACCGCCAACGGTTCCACGTTGATCGGACAGAATTGGACCAGTCCGAAGTTCTTTCACGGACGCCCGGACGACTTCGGTCCCTACGCGGCGATTCCGAAGAAGAACATCTCGGGCGGCGACAACCCCCTGGTCAACAATGGTGGCAACGGTGAGTCCGGTGCGACCAATCTTGGTCCACGTTCAAAGGTATTGCTCACCGATACCAAGGAGTTGGTCGCGTACTGGCATTCGATGGGCGTGAATCCGACTCCCGACCTGGTGACCACCTCGGCCTCGGGTTACGACCCGGATATCTCCCCCCAAGATGCCCTAGTGCAGATTCCGATGGTGTCGAAGGCCACCGGCATGTCGTCGAGTCGTTTGACGGCCTTGATCGCCAGTCAGAGCCACGGTCCGCAATTCGGTTTCTTGGGTGCCAGTTACATCGACGTGCTGCAACTCAATGAAGCCCTGGCGAAGATGGAGTAGGGGTGAAGCTGTTCGAGAAGGTTCGGACGCACCCCACACTCTGGACGCTGGCCGCCGCGCTTTTGGTCCCCCTCGGCGTGGCGGCCAGCTTTGTTCCCTTTCGCGCGTCCTTCACCAACGTCGGCGCGGCGTTGGTACTGGTCGCCCTGATCGAGGGGATCGCCATCGTCGGGCGACGTCTCGGCGGACTGGTGGCCACCGTGTCGGCGGTGCTGTGGTTCGACTTCTTCTTGGCACCGCCTTACGAACAGTTCACCATCAGTCACCGACCTGACCTCGAGACGACGATTACTCTCGTTGTGGTGGGCATCATCGTGACCGAGCTCGCAGCACGCTCGCGTCGTCATCGTCGTATCGCGGGCGACGAAAGTGCCTTCGTCGCGACGTTGTCGAAGACCGCCGCGAACGTCGCTGCGGGTGTTGACCCGGCGCAAGTCATCGCCGACACGTGCGCTACCCTTGCGACCATCTTGAGTCTGCGCGAGTGCCATTTCGAAACCGAGACGGGTACCCCCTACGCACAAATCCACGACGACGGCAGCGTGATCCACGTCGGGATGCGCTGGCCGGCCAACGACTACGGAATTCCCGGGCCCCGGTCCCAGATCACCTGTCGCTGGCGCCACCAGGAACTCGGTCGCTTCGTACTGACGCCGACACCGGGACTCGCCGTGAGCAAGGAGCAGCGCATCGTGGCGGCGTCGTTGGTGAACGTCGTCGCCAGCCTCGTTCACGCCCAGAGGCACGACGCACACGCACGTCGCGACTGGTGAGAGAATTGAGACCGCGCACCGGACGCCGAGAAGGGAAGATGGCGCTATGTCACGCGGTCAATTGAGGGTGTACCTGGGGCTCGCCCCAGGTGTCGGCAAGACCTACAAGATGCTCGACGAGGGATGGCGCCGTCGCGAACGTGGGGCCGACGTTGTCGCCGGGTACGTCGAGACCCATCAACGACCGCACACCTTGAGCCAGGTTCGTGACCTCGAAATCGTGCCGCGCAAGACGCTGGAGTACCGCGGAACCAAGATAGAAGAGATGGACCCGGAAGCGATACTCGAGCGGCGTCCCGAGGTCGTACTGGTGGACGAGTTGGCCCACACCAACGCCCTGGGTTGTACGAACCAGAAGCGCTGGGAGGACGTGGAGGCGCTCCTTGACGCGGGCATTGACGTCATCACCACGGTCAACATCCAACACCTCGAGTCGGTCAATGACGTCGTCGAAAAGATCACGGGGATCGTCCAGCGCGAGACCGTGCCCGACTTCGTGGTGCGCCGCGCCGAGCAGATCGAGCTCGTCGACATCACTCCCGAAGCGTTACGTCGACGTATGGCGCACGGCAACATCTATCCGGCCGACAAGATCGACGCGTCGCTCTCCAACTTCTTTCGTTCGGGCAACTTGTCGGCGCTGCGTGAACTCTCCTTGCTGTGGTTGGCCGACCGGGTCGAGGATTCACTCCAGGACTACCTGGATTCCCACGACATTCACGAGACTTGGGAGACGCGTGAGCGACTCATCGTGGCGGTGACGGGTTCGGCGTCCGACGAGGTTTTGTTGCGTCGCGCCGCGCGAATCGCCTCGAGGAATCACGCCGAGATTGCCGCCGTGCACGTCATCGACTCGAGCACCATGCGTGAGCGAGCCTCCGACACGACGCTCGCGCGCGAGTTGGTGACCGAGTTCGAGGGCACCTTCCAGGAGATCATCGACGAGGATATCGCGACTGCTCTGGTGGCCTTCGCTCGCGCGGAACGAGGGACGCAGATCATCCTCGGTTCGAGCCGTACGAACCGGTCGTGGCAGATGCCCGGGGGCGTTGTCGAAAAGGTTCTGCGTCAGGCGCGCGACTTGGACGTGCACATCATCGCCGTTCAGTCCGAGAGTGGGGTGAAGTCGCCGCGACGGCGTCGACGGCCCACCTTCTCGTGGTCGCGCACGCTACTGGCCCTCTTACTCACCGCGGCTGTGATGCCTCTCTTGACATTCGCGATGACCCAGATCCGGTCAGATGTCTCGTTGTCGACTGTCTTCCTGGTGTATCTCGTCGCGGTACTAAGCCTGGCGGCGTGGGGCGGGATCGCCACTGGTGTTGTCGCGGCCCTGGCGGCGTCGGCCCTCGAGAACTTCTACTTCGTTCCCCCCTTGCACACGCTCGAAGTCGCACGTCCCGACGACGTCGTGTCGATCATCGCCTTCTTCGTCTTCGCTATCGGCGCCTCACTGGCGATGAATAAGTTCGCTCGACGCTCGGCGGACGGCGCGCGGGCGCGCGCCGAGGCGGAACTGCTCTCCGAGGCGGTGGTGACGGTGACCGCGTCGCGCGACGACCTGCGTCCCTTGCTCGACACCTTACGTGCGGTGTTCGCAGTTGCGGGCGTGGCCCTGGTGCGCGTGAGTGACGAAGGTGACGACACCGAAGTCGCCAGTGGTGAAACTCTCGCGCGTTCAGACACGGTGGTGGAGTTCCCCGTCGACGACGACTACGTGCTGTGGCTGGCGAAACCCGAACTCGACAACCAGGATCGCCAGCTCATTGCGGCCTTCGCGGCGCGACTCGCCGCCGCCGTGCAGATCCAGAATCTGATGCGAGAGGCCAAGGGGATGAAGGAGCGCCTCGAGACCGACGCGTTGCGTATTGGTCTCCTACGCTCCATCGCTCACGACGTGCGACCCTCTTTGGCCACGATGGAGCACGACGTGGCGACGTTGTTGCGCTCGGTCCCCGACCAGTCGGCGAGCACGAGTTCGTCGCTGACGTCACTCTCGCGCGAACTCAACACCCTCACGCGCCTCGTCACCAACCTGCTCGACTCGGGACGTCTCGAGGCCAAGATGATCGCGCCGCGTAATTGGCGAGTGTCGATCTTTGACCTCGTGCGTACCGCACTGGGATCGCTCGACGCCAAGGGTCACCGCATTGCCGTGGACGTGGCCAGTGATCTTCCGACGGTCGTGACCGATCCGGACCTCCTCGAGCGAGTCATCTCCAACGTGTTGTCCAACGCCCTGCGCTTCAGTCCCGACGATCAACCGGTGCGCTTGACGGCCGGCCAGACCGCGACGGGTCTGGAGATCCTCGTGATTGACCACGGACCGGGCACCCGCGACCCGCGCCGACGTCTTCGTGGGACCGACGAGAATAGTACGCCGCAATCAGCCGACGACGACTTGTCCTTGAGCGTTGCGGCCGGCTTCATTAGGTTGCTCGGGGGAGAACTGCGATTCGACGACACTCCGGGGGGAGGCTTGACGGTAGCGATTTGCCTCGCCGAAAGTATCGTCCCTACGCCCCTTGAGTCACCTGATCCGGAGTCGCTGCGCCACTGAACGTATCGTGGCGATTTGTCGGTGCCCCTCGAAGGGCCGGGGCGTCGAGGGGCCCGCACACGGGTGATGTGCACCTTATTGATTAGTCACTGATCATTCGTCGCGACGGTTCTTTGCGCCGGCGGACACTTACGCGACGATGGCGTTGGCCAGCACGTGCAAAGCCGTCAGCCACGCCTCGGGATTGATCGAGAGCGCGTGCTCGCCGTCGAGGGCGATTTGACCGAAAAATAAGGCGTACCAGAGGCGTGCGAACGCCACCGCGGTCATCCCCTCAACCAGGAGACCCTTATCTTGCAAGGGTTGGACGATCTGGACGATCTTTTCGCTCGTCTCGGACTTGGCCCGAGCGATGCCGTCGGACGCCGTCGTGTTGTGGTGCGCAAAGGAGATGCCGTCAATGCGCAGGAGCCGCTGCTCGTCGCGTTCCGGATCCTGCGCGTCGGCGATCATCGTGTCCAGGGCCGCTCGCAGTTCCGCGGCGGTGTTGACGTCGCGCAGGGGAGTCGTGAAAATCTCGGCCTGTCCGAGCAGGACCTGCTCGAAACGATGGACAATGGTGGCCGCGATCAAGTCCTCACGGTCCGTGAAATAGCTGTACAGAAGGGCGACCGAGATGTCCGCCTCGGAGGCGACTCGTTTGACGCGAAAGAGAGTCAGCCCGTTGCGCTCTATTTCGAGCGCGGCTGACTCCAAAATACGGCTCCGCGTCGTCACGCCCTCAAGCCTATCGAGAACCTCCTCGATGCTCATAGGCGAGAGGCCCAGTCAGACTCCTGCAGAAGTTGGGCGAGACGCGCGAGGTACCGAGCGGCGTAGGCGCCGTCGATGGCGCGATGGTCGAAGGTCAAGGCCGCGAGACCGATCGAGTGAATCGCGATGGCTTCGGTGCCGTCCGGGCTGGTCACGACCACGGGCTTACGACTGACACCGTCGGTCGACAAGATCGCGACCTGGGGCTGGTTGATCACGGCGCCGGTCATCAACGTGCCGTAGGGGCCCGGGTTCGTGATCGTAAAGGTGCCCCCGCTCGTGTCGTCGACGCCCAGCGACTTCGCTCGCGCGCGGGTGGCCATATCGCGAATGGTGCGCGCCATGTCAGTGACACCGAGCGTGTCCGCGTGTTTTACGACGGGCACCACGAGACCTACGGCGTCGAGATCGACGGCGATGCCCAAGTTGAGCGTGTGGTGAACGATGAGTTCGTTGTCACCCACCGAGGCGTTGAGGTGGGGGAATTCTCGTAGCGCCTGCATGCTCGCGACGGCGATGAAGGGCAAATACGTGAGAGAAAATCCCTCCCTCGCCTTGAACTCGGCGCCGAAGAGGCGGCGCACCCGCTCGACGGCTTCGAAGTCGATCTCCTTGACCATCAAGGTGTGTGCCGACGTGGCCTTGGAGCGGACCATGTGTTCGGCCGTGAGACGCCGGATCTTGGTGAAGGGGATCACTTCGTCGCCCTCGCGCGCGGCGACGCGCGGACCTGTGCCGGCGGCGAGTTCCACGTCGCGACGCGTGATGCGACCGTCGGGTCCCGTCCCCGCGATCGTCGACGCGTCGAGGTCGTGGTCCGCCAGTAGTCGTCGCACGACGGGCGAAAGTTGCGCCACGTTGGCCGCGGGAGGAGACGCCGTGGTCGTCGAACTACTGTCCGCGCCACGCGCCGCGGCCAGCACGTCGTCCTTGGTGATGCGCCCGCCGGGACCGGTTCCCGTGACGTCATCGGAGGTGAGGGAATGTTCGGCGAGGAGTCGACGAACGACCGGCGAGAGTTTCTCTGACGCGTCGGCACTCGCGAGCGCCGGGGAAGCGGCGACGACACCACCCGCGGATGATTTTGTCGCGACGATGGGCGCGTCGACGGCGGCGGGCGCGGGGTCGCCCGATCCCGTGATAACGGCGAGTTTCGTTCCGACGTCGACCGTGGTGCCCTGGGTGACGAGGATTTCACTCAGCACGCCGTCGGCTTGGGCGGGAATCTCGGTGTCGACCTTGTCGGTCGACACTTCGAAGAGTGTCTCGCCGCGAGTGACGGCGTCGCCGACATTCTTGAACCATTTTGTGACGGTGCCCTCAGCGACGGTCTCGCCGAGTTGAGGCATGAAGACGTCGGCCATGTCGACTCTCTTTTCTTAACGAACTCTCGGGCTAGACCCGGGAGCGTCGAGTTGTTGAGCCATCCAGTCGGCACTGAAGGGACGATGGTGATGAATAACGTTGGCGCACCCGTGATTGCCGTGTTCGAGCAGCAGTAACTGGCTCCGGCCCGTCACTTCGTCGACGAGACGTTGGGCGCCGGCGTAGGGAAAGAGTCGATCGCGCATGCCCATCACGACCAGTAGTGGTCGGGTAATTTTTTTGGTGTGGCCTTCGAGGGTGAAGTCGTGGGCGCGGCGCTCCGCCTCCTCGGGTGATGAGGAGAAGGACCGCACTTCGAAGGCACGCCGCGTCAAGGGGTTGAGGTTCGACCAGGCAGCTCCGAAATCGTAGGGTCCAGCGAGTGCGATTGTCGCCACAATGGGTAGGTCGCTCGCCGCCAGGCGCGCCGCGTACAAGCCACCCAAGCTCACCCCCCACACCCCGATGCGCGCCGCGTCGACCTCGGGCAACTGGTGCAGGTGTGAGATAACGGCGTCACCGACGACGTCCCAGTCGGGTCGAACCGGGAGCGTCCATTCGACCTCGCCCTGGCCCGGTCCGTCGAGCGAGAACGTCGCCACGGAGCGATCGAGAAAAGTTCGCTCGACCTCGCGAAATTCTTCCTTCGTCGAGTCGAGTCCCGGGATCAAGATGACGGTGGGGTGAGGACCCGGTCCGTGGGGAAGGCGTAGTATCCCCACCAGGGTCGAGCTGTCAAAGGCAATTTCCTCGCGTCGCCCCTTGGGATCCAATAATGGCAACGCGCGAGTCAACGCGTCCACCGCGCGCACGTGCGTGGCGCGCGCTTGTTCGAGGTCGTGTACGAAGAGGAACTTGCCGAAGTGAAAATACGTCGCGGCGCGCGCGAAGAATTCCCCGGCGCTGCGTTCGCGGCCCTCGCCGAGCGCGTCCACTCCGAGTTGTAAGTGTTCTTCAGCGCCGCGCGACCATCCCTCGCACCACTCACCCCAAAATTCGAGCGACGAAGTGATGCGCTCGTAGTCACTGGCGTCGACACCGTTCGCGGTGAAGCGCGGTTCCCAATTGGCAATGGCGGTCTCGAGCAAGGCATCAGCCATGAGGTCCCCCCTCGTTTCGTACCGCAGTAATCAAATCGTAACGGTCGATTCCCCAGCCTGACTAGGGCACCTATCGTTAATTCTTTTAACGACGGTGTAAAGATTTCACTGTATTGAAACTTGACGCTACTAAGTGCCATCGTTACTGTTAGCCCATCGTTCATCGAACGGTCGTCTGACGCGCGAGCCTTTTGGGGGGCCTCGGCGTGACGTTCTACATGTAGTGGGGGGAAGTCAATGAAAATATCTAGGAAGTATTTCCGCACGCTCAGTGTGGCCTCGGTAGCCAGTGCAATATCACTGACGATGGTCACGACCAGCGGCGCTAGCTCGGGCGGACTCGCCAAGGGGGCGCCCGTCAAGATCGGTATCTCCCTGTCGCTGTCGGGCGACTTCTCGGGCGACGGCCTTGCCTTCCAGCAGGGATACAAACTTTGGGCGAACGACGTCAACAAGGCTGGTGGACTGCTGGGCCACAAGGTGTCGCTCGACATCGTGTCCGACGCGTCGAGTCCGACGCAGGTGGTAACGAACTACCAGAAGTTGGTCTCTAGCGACAAGGTCAACTTGACGTTTGGACCGTTCTCATCACTGCTGTCGCTACCCGCGGGTAAGACGTTGTCGCGATACGGATACGCCTTGGTTGAAGGCGCCGGAGGTGGTCCCTCGGTCTTTCAGGGCGGACTGAAGAACCTCTTTGACGTGTCCTTGCCGGTGGCCAATAACTTGATACCGTTCGCGACTTGGATCACTTCGCTTCCGGCGAGTAGTCGTCCTAAGACGGTGGCGTACGTGACGTCGAATGACCCGTTCACCCAACCGCAGGTGACGACCATCGAAGGTACGCTCTCTAAAGCGGGGATTAAGTCCGTCTACAACAAGGTCTTCCCGGCGGAAGTGACTGACTTCACGCCGATTGCCGACGCGGTCGCGGCAGCGAAGCCCCAAGTGGTTGTGCTTGGTTCGACCGACGTGCCCACGGTGTCAGCGTTCATGCAGGCATTCGAGCAGTCGGGCTTCACGCCAAAGGTGTTTATCGCTACGGGTGGTCCCGACCAAGGGACAACCTTCATCAAGGCGGTCGGAGCCGGGAACGCTGACGGCGTGATGGTGCCGAACGCTTGGTACGGTGGCTCCGCGAACCCCCTCAGCAAGAAGATGGTCGCTGAGTACCTCAAGTTGTACGGCGGCACGGCCGCCGGGGTCAGTAGCGACGTGGTCGAGGCGTACTCGGTCGGCGAAGTGATGGCCCAGGCGGTCAAGGCAACCGGCGGCTTCGACAACAAGAAGATCATCGCTTACCTGCACTCCGGGGCAGTAATGTCGTCGGCGCAGGGACCGGTGAAGTTCAACTCGGTCGGTGAGAACGTAACGCCGACGGCCTTCACGTTCCAGTGGCAGGGTGCGAAGTTCGTACAGGTCAATCCGGTGAAGGACCCCAACTCGGTCAAGGTCCTCTTCCCGAAGCCGGCTTGGGGTAAGTAGACCTTGAACTCCACAGCACTCCTCAGTGCCGCGAAGGATGGAATCCTTACCGGTTCGGTCTACGCCCTTATGGCGACGGGACTCACCCTGATTTTCGGGGTAATGGACATCATCAATATTGCCCAGGGCATCCTGGTCATCCTTGGCGCCTACCTGAGCTACGCGCTGCAAGTTCATTGGCACATCGACTTGTTTGTCGGTTTGCTCATCACGATCCCGACGATGTTCGTCGTCGGGATCGTGATTGAGCGACTGTTCTTTCGTCGCCTCACGGGGCCCGAGAAAACAGGAATGTCGATCTTGGTCACGTACGCTGTTTCGCTCCTAATCGAGGGGTCGCTCAACATGATCTTCTCGGTGAATGACGTGCAGTTGCAGGGCTCGTACGTCAACAAGTCCTTCGCCATTGGCAACATCCACTTCGGATTCATTTACGTGGCTGGCTTCGCGTTGGCAGTCGTGCTGTTGAGTGCGCTGTATTTCATGCTGTACCGCACCCGATTCGGGGTGAGCGTGCGTGCGTCGGTGGCCGATCAGACCTCAGCGGCCCTGGTCGGCATCGACGTCAAGCGCGTGTCGACCATTACCTTTGGTATTGGCGTGGCCGTGACCGCCGCGGGTGGAATGATCTACGGGGCGACTAATGCGTTTAATGCGTCGACCAGTTACGACCTCATCTCTCGGCTGCTGACCATCATCGTCCTTGGCGGCATGGGAAGTCTGGGTGGGGCGATGCTCGCGGGCGTGGGCATGGTGTTCGTGGGCGACATGGTCGGCGTCGTGTGGTCGCCCGTGTGGTCAAGCATGTCCTACTTCATTGTTCTGGCGGTGGTGTTGTTGGTTCGTCCGCAAGGTCTCTTTGGTAAGCAGTCCGCGAGGGTTGCCTGATGTCGAGAACCAAAAACCTCTGGTGGGTTATCGCCGTCGCGATCTTCGCGGTCTTTCCCATAGTTGTAACGAACCCGACCTATACGAGCATCGGGGTCTACACGTTGCTGTTCATGGCGTGCGCAACATCATGGAACATGTTCTCGGGCTACTCCGGCTACATCGCACTTGGATCGTCGGTGTTCTACGGTACCGGGGCGTACACGATGGCACTCGCGTCGATTCACCTGCACATGGCACCCGGGGCGGCGATGTTTTGGTTGGTGCCTCTCGGCGGTCTCGTCGCGGTTGTCGTTGCGATACCCGTTGGCTGGCTTGCGCTGCGAGTGCGTCGCCACACCTTCGTGGTCATCACGATTGCGATCTTCTTCATCTTTCAGTTGGGAGCGATCAACTTCTCCTTCACCGGCGGTACTGCGGGCCTGTCGCTACCCTTCGTCCAGTGGGGGGCCTCGTACTACAACGTCCCCTTCTATTACGTGGCGTTGACGATCGTGATTGTCGCCACCATCATTTCGGCGCTGGTGCGTCGTTCACGATTTGGCTTGCAGTTGCTAGCGATTCGAGATGATGAGGACCGCGCTCTCGGGCTAGGAGTGAGGGTGGGCGCCGTCAAATTGAGCGGGTTTGCCCTGTCGGCGTTCGCCATCGGCATGGCGGGCGCGCTCTATGCGATGTTCCAGGGCCAGATCTATCCGCAGTTCGTCTTCGATCCCACCTTTGACGTGTCGGTCGCACTGATGTCGTTCTTCGGTGGTCTCGGCACACTCACTGGTCCACTACTGGGCGCCTTAGTGCTCGAGTCGGCACAGCAGTATCTGACGGTAACGTATTCGAACGGTTCGCTCTATCTGATCGTCTTTGGAGCACTGTTCCTCCTGGTGATCACCTTCATGCCGCGTGGCGTTGTCAACTACTTCATTGATCGACGTCGTAGGGCGCTCGCGGCCTCGTCTGCGGCCAGCCCCGCGTCGTCATCTCCCCAACCGGCAGCGAGCGTGGGGACTCTCGTATGACGGCGTTATTGAGAGCACAAGGTATTAGTCGTTCGTTTGGTGGCCTCCAAGCCTTGCGAGAGTGCAACCTCGAGGTGGAACAAGGGTCCATCACCGGTCTGATCGGACCCAACGGTTCGGGTAAGACCACGTTGTTCAACGTGATCACCGGCTACGTCAAGGCCGATACGGGGACGGTCACCTTCGACGGTGCCGATATCACTGGCTTAGAGCCCGACAAGGTCTTCGCCCGGGGGATCGGCAGGACGTTCCAATTGACTCGAATCTTCGCGCGCATGACGGTGCTGGAGAACATGCTCATCGCAATTCAGCACGAAGAGAGTTGGCTGCGGGGAATGACTCGCTCCAAGTCCTCGAAGGCTGAAGTCGACAACGCACTTGAGTGGCTTGATTTCGTGGGGATCACACGACTCGCCGAACTCGAGGCCGGCTCGCTCTCCTACGGCCAGCGTAAGCTCTTGGAGCTCGCGTACGTCCTGGTGGCAAATCCTAACGTGATATTGCTGGACGAGCCCGCTGGCGGTGTGAACTTGACGCTCATCAATCAGATTGCCGAGAAGATTCGTGAACTCAACGCGCAAGGCAAGACGTTTTTGATAGTCGAACACAACATGGAGTTCGTAATGAATCTGTGCGATTCCGTCACAGTAATGAACCAGGGAAGCAACCTGGTCTCAGGTAAGCCCGCTGAAGTTCGTTCTAATCCGCAAGTTCTGGACGCCTACCTCGGTGGCGACGACGAAGAAGATGAGGTCGATGTCAATGCCTGAGAACGCGTTCGTGACGTTCCGCGGGGTCTTCGCCGGCTACGGCGGGGCCGATGTGCTGAAGGACATCAACTTCGATGTTCAACAAGGCGGGGTGACCACCATCGTCGGACCCAACGGATCGGGCAAGTCGACCCTTCTGAAGACGGTCAGCGGTATCCTCAAACCCCGCGCGGGCGACATCATTTTTAAAGGCCAAAATCTCGTAGGTAAGTCTCCTAAGGAGATCTTGCGCCTCGGCGTCGTACAGGTACCCCAAAACCACAGTCTGTTTCGCGAAATGTCAGTGGAACAGAATGTTGCTCTCGGCGCGTTTCTCATCAAAGACAAGAAGCTGATCGCGTCTCGACTCGAAACCATTCGTGAAATGTTCCCAATCGTCGCGGAGCGTGCGAACGACAAGGCCGGGAGTCTCTCGGGTGGCCAACAGCGACTCGTCGAGTTTGCTCGTTGCCTCATGCTCGAACCCGACCTCGTCGTGCTTGACGAGCCGTCGATGGGACTGGACCCCAAAACACTGAGGTCGATGTTCGCCACTATCAAGATGATGAACACTGCGGGTCGCACAGTACTTTTGGTGGAGCAAAACGCTCGCCGCGCCCTCAAGATGAGTCACCACGGTGTCGTCCTTGAGAACGGCAACGTGCGCCTGAGCGGCACGGGACACGAAGTCCTGAATCATCCCGAGATCGGAGCCCTGTACCTAGGTGGTTCCATCGAGGAAACTTCCGCGACGACGTACGTTGCAGTGGGTCCCGAAAGTGAGAATAAGCAATGAGCGAACACACCATTGGCTGGATCGGAGCCGGCCGCATGGGCGCGGCGATGGCGACGCGACTCATCGCGGCAGGAAACGACGTCACGGTGACCAATCGCACTCGGTCCAAGGCCGAGGATCTCGGCGCGAAGGTCGTCGACAGCCCACGCGACTTGGCTGACCGCGACATCGTGTTCGTGATGGTCTCGGCGAATGACGACCTACTTGAAGTCACCACTGGCCCCCAGGGGGTCTTGTCGAATCCCGATTCCTCGCCCAAGATCCTCGTCGACTGCTCCACGGTGTCGACCGAGACGTCGGCCGCGGTGCGCGCCGCAGCCACCGCGCGTGGTACGCAGTTCTTGGCCGCTCCGGTGAGTGGTAATCCCAAGGTCGTCAGATCAGGCGAACTCACCATGGCGGTCTCGGGACCGACGCAGGCCTTTGACGACGTCGAGCCGTACATGAATCAGATCTGCAAGGGCGTGACCTACGTTGGTGACGACGAAGTGGCCCGACTGGTCAAGATCTGTCACAACATGATGCTCGGGATCGTGACCCAGGCCATGGCCGAGATCACGGTACTGGCCGAAAAGGGTGGCGTCAAGCGCTCCGCGTGGCTCAACTTCCTCAACGATTCGGTCATGGGTTCGCGATTCACTCGCTACAAGACGCCCGCGTTCGTCAATCTCGACTTCACGCCGACCTTCACCCCGGTGCTCCTGCGCAAGGACTTCGACCTCGGCATGCACGCGGCGTACGAGTACGACGTGCCCATGCCATTGTCGGCGCTGTGCACCGAACTCGTGAAGACCACGGCGGGCGCCGGGTACGCCACCGACGACTTCGCCGTCTTGCTGCTCGAAGCCGCGCGGGCGGCGGGCCTCGAGATGGTGCCGGAGAACATCGTCGTCGACGACGGATTGGGGGGCTGAACATGGACGGCTTCGGACCGGTGATGAACACGCCCGGGCACATGGGCGTGGACTTCGAGATGCGTGTCGACTTCGATCGACTCCGCGACTACCGCCTGGCGCGGGCGCGCGAGGTGCTCGAGAACAGCGAGTTCGGCGCGCTGTTGCTCTTTGACTTCTACAACATCCGCTACGTCTCGGGTACCTGGGTCGGCGGTGCCCTGGGTGACAAGATGACCCGGTACTGCCTCTTGACCCGCGGCGGCGAACCCATCGTCTGGGACTTCGGATCAGCCGCGCGTCACCACAAGCTCTTCGCACCGTGGCTCGAGCCGGACAACTGTCGTGCGGGCATGCTCGGTCTTCGCGGCGCCATCGCGCCGCGCGCTGGCCTCTTCGTGTCCGCGGTGAAAGAGATCGTCGGTCTCTTAGGCGACGCCGGCGTGCTCGACCAGCCGATTGGTCTGGACATCGTCGAGTTACCGTTCCTCTTCGAACTCCAAAAGGCCGGCGTGGACGTGCGCGACGCGCAACAGACCATGCTCGACGCGCGCGTCATCAAGAACCAGGACGAATTGATGCTGCTCAGCCAGGCGGCCGCCATGGTGGACGGCGTCTATCAGGACATCTTCGAGGCTCTCAAGCCCGGCGTGCGCGAGAACGAAATCGTCGCGCTCGCCAACAAACGTCTCTACGAGATGGGGTCAGACCAAGTCGAGGCCATCAACGCGGTCTCGGGCGAACGGTGCAATCCGCATCCTCACAACTTCACCGACCGCATCATCCGTCCGGGGGACCAGGCCTTCTTTGACATTATTCACTCCTTCAACGGGTACCGCACGTGCTACTACCGCACGATGTCGGTGGGCAGTTCCACCGCGGTGCAGCGTGACGCGTACACCCAGGCGCGTGAATGGATGGACAAGGCAATCGACCTCGTCAAGCCGGGAGTCACGACCGACGTGATCGCTAAGTCGTGGCCGGCCGCGACGGAGTTCGGCTTCCCCGACGAGATGGCGGCCTTCGGCCTGCAGTTCGGTCACGGCCTCGGACTGGGCCTGCACGAGCGTCCGGTCATCTCACGTCTCAACTCGTTGGCGGACCCGATCGAGCTCAAGGTGGGTATGGTCTTCGCCCTCGAGACGTACTGTCCGGCGACCGACGGCATTTCCGCGGCGCGCATCGAAGAAGAAATCGTCGTCACCGAGTCCGGTCCGGCGATCCTGACGAAGTTCCCCGCTCAAGAGCTCATGATTGCCAACAAGTATTAGGAGTGAGAATGACAGCCCCCGCCACAGCCCCCGCTCTGGATCTCAACGCCAAACTCGAACTCTACCGCGTGCAAGTCGCTCTACGTCAGTTCGAGACGCGCGCCTACGACCTGTTCCTTGAGAACTACGTCAAGGGCACGAGTCACCTGTCGCTCGGCCAGGAGGCCATCGCCGCCGGATTCGCCGCGGCGATGCGTTCCGATGACTACACCTTCGCGACCTACCGCGGACACGCGCACACTCTCGCGCGCGGCGTGCCCATGACTCCGGTGCTGGCCGAATTGATGGGACGCACCAACGGGTTGATGGCGGGCAAGGGTGGATCGATGCACCTCACGAGCGTCGAGCACGGCGTCATGGGATCGTACGCCATCATCGGCGCGCACTTGCCGATCGCCTGTGGTGCCGCGTGGAGCGCGCAGTACCGCGGGACCGAGCAAGTCGCCGTGTGCTTCTTCGGCGACGGATCGACGAATATCGGGGCCTTTCACGAAGCCCTCAACTTCGCGGCGATCTGGAAGCTGCCCGTGGTCTTCGTGTGCGAGAACAACCTGTGGATGGAATACACCCGCACCACCGAGATCACCGCCGTCGCCAACCCCGCCGCCGATCGCGCCAGCGCGTACGGCCTGGAGTCGATCATCGTCGACGGCAACGACGTGGACGCGGTCTACGACGTCGCGTCAACCGCGATGGCCCGCGCGCGCGCTGGCGAGGGTCCGAGTTTGATTGAGGCGCTCACCTATCGCCACGGCGGGCACTCACGGGCCGACCCGGGAAAGTATCGTCCGGACGAAGAAGTCGCCGAGTGGATGGCGAAGGACCCCATCCCGATGTACCACGCGCGACTCCTGGCCGAAGGGGCCACCGAGGCGCAGTTGGTCGAGATTGAACACTCCGTGGCCGCTGAAGTTGAGCAGGCGACCGAGGAAGCGAAGGCCGGTCCCATCCCCGGGGTCGACTTGTTGATGAAGGACGTTTGGGCTGATGGAGGCTCCGCATGGCGCAATTAACTTTCCGTGAAGCAATCTCGCGCGGCATCGCCCAAGAGATGCGCCGAGACGAAAGCGTGCTCGCCATCGGTGAGGACATCGGCGCCGCCGGCGGCGTCTTCAAAGGCACCGTGGGGCTCCTAGATGAGTTCGGCCCGGTGCGCGTTCGCGATACGCCGATTTCTGAACAGGCGATCCTCGGTGCGGCGATGGGTGCGGCGATGACGGGCCTCAAGCCGATCGCCGAGATCATGTTCTCTGACTTCTTTGCCGTGTGTTGGGACATCGTCGTTAACGAGATCGCCAAATCGCGCTACATGACCAACGGTCAATTGACGTTCCCCCTGGTGATTCGTTCGGGCAACGGAGGTGGACTGCGCTTCGGCGCGCAACACTCGCAGAGCGTCGAGAATTGGGCGATGATGGTGCCCGGACTCAAAGTCGTGGTGCCCTCCAACGCGCTGGACGTGATTGGGCTCATGGCGGCGGCCGTGCGCGATCCCGATCCCGTTATCTTTCTTGAAGCCAAAGCCCTATACGCGTCCAAGATGGAGGTGCCCGACGGCGATATTGTCGACACTCTCGGCAGCGCCAAGGTGTTGCGACAAGGGAGCAACGCCACGTTGGTCGCACTGGGCGCCATGGTGCCCAAGGCCCTCAAGGCGGCGGAGGAACTCGCGAGCGCCGGTATTGACTGCACCGTGATCGACGTGCGCTCACTGGTGCCCCTGGACACGACGACGATCTTGCGTGACGTCGCCGCGACCGGTCGCCTCTTCACCGTCGAGGAAAACCCGCGGCTGTGTGGCTGGGGCGGCGAGTTGAGTTCGATCGTCTCCGAAGAGATCTTCTACGACCTCGACGGGCCCATTGTTCGCATCACGACCCCGCACATCCCGCTGCCGGCGGCCGACGCCCTCGAGGACATGGCGATTCCCTCGGTGCAGCGCATCGTGGCAACCGTCTCGACGGCGATGAACGCCTAGCTGCAGGTAGTTTCGCTCGCGAATCGCGCAGCGCTTAGGACAGGGTGCCCTTGAGGTGCTGATCGAGGAACGCGATGACGCCGTCAATGGCAAGTTCTTGCACGTCGTCGACCTCGACGTGACCGTCGGCGTCGGTGACGGGAAAAATGTAGCCGTGCAGCGGGTGATCCCACGACACCCACGTCGCGTCCTTGCCGCTTTCGGCGAGTAACTCGTAACTGAGACGAAAGATGCCTTGGAGGTGGTCCGAGTCGCGACCCATGACGAGAATGGGTACGTCGATAGTGGACACTCGCTCCAGTGCCAGAGGCAGGTTGCTTCGCGCGCGCACGCGTTCGACGTCGGGCATCTGCATCTCCTCGACGAGGCGCATGTTCGTCTCGGGGTTGACGACCGCTGTGTCGGCGGTCGCAAGGTCGAGGAACTCGTGACTGGCGGGTTCGCTGGCCACTCCCGCGCGCACGGTGCGCGCGTACTGCGACGAAAGTTTGAGGAGCATCTCGCCGGCGTGGCTCACGCCGACGTGACCGAGTCGGTCGGCGTCGACGTTGGGATGCTGTGCGACGTGGTGCAAAATCGACAACTCGTCTTCGTACTCCAAGGGGGAGCGGTTCATGAGATCCATTCCCGTTCGTTGGTCGACGACTAGGCGTCCACCGTGATGAAAGCCGAGTTCGACTTCGCTGCGGTAACGAGCCCAGGCGCACGCGTAGCCCGCGGCGAGCAGTCGTTCCATGATGTAAGGGTGTGTCTTCAGGCGCGACTGGAGCCACTCGATACCGCCGCCACCGTTGGCGTACGCCAACAGCACGAAGGGAAATTTCCCCTCGTCAGCGGGGGTACGCAGGGCGTAGGGAACGTACAACCCGTCGCGAGTTTCCGCGAGATAGAAACTCGCGGGTCGGTCCGATCCCGGCATCGGTTGGACAAAGAGAGGTTCGACGATTTCGACGGCCACGGGCGTCTCCATTTTCTGTTGAGGGTCGCGACGAGAGTTAAATGCGCTGCGACACGCGTTGACGGTGCGTACGCAATTAACCCTACCAATCACGTGCCAGCGAACCAGTGGTCACGGTCGACATTTCTGGCACCCCATTGTCACTCGGGGGTGCGACACGACGTAACGCTAGTCTGGCGCGAACGGGCCGACGAGGGTGAAGGAATGTCTCGATCAAAATCAATAACCGATCTCGAGATATGGAGTAGTTCCCTCGTTCGTGTGGGGGTGGAGTATCGAGCCGCCGAAGAGATTGCCCAGCAGATACAAGGAGTGATCGTCACGCAAAACTTGCCCGAGGGGTTGCGCCTGCCCTCGGAGCGCGACCTCGCGGAGATCATGTCCACCAGTCGACCCACCGTCAGTCAAGCGATGCGCATCCTCATTGTCCGCGGTTTGGTGGAGTCACGTCGGGGTTCGGGTTCGTACGTCCTGCGTCGACCCGAAGCGAGTTTCGCCTCGTCCATGGACCTCATGCTCGGCGTGAATCACGACACCGTCGGTCACCTCACTGACCTTCGACTCTGGCTGGAAGACGCGGGTATCCGTGAAGCCGTGGATCGTCGTACGGACGATGACGTGCAGCTCGCCGACGCCGCGCTCAATCGGCTGCGACGCAGCACGGGATCGACGGCGGCTTGGCTGAGCGCCGACACCCAATTCCACGCGACGCTGGTACGCGCGTCACACAATCCCTTCTTGACGTCGATCTTCGAGGGGGTGCACAAGACGCTGATGAACTACGAATATCGCACCTGGATCGGTAACGGCACCGTTCCCTCGTGGCTCGGTCGACGACACGCGAGTGCGCTCACCGCATTGCACGAGCCGATTCTCTTCGCGGTGCGCGATCGCGACGCGCTCGGCGGCCAACTCGCCGTCTTGGAGCATCATCACGCGATGCAAGAACACCTGGCGGCCAGCCACCGCAGCACTGCGTAACGTCACGTCGAGGCTCGCGTACGGAGTTATAGTGGCTAAGCAACTATGACTCGGGAGCGTTGATGGAGTTGAGCCGCAGAAGAGAACTCGAACGCGCCGCCGACCTCTTGCGGTTGCGGGCCGTTCGCATGGTGGCGCCCCACGGGTTCGGGTACCTCGGCCAGGTACTCTCCAGCGCGGAGCTGATGGCCGTGACCTTCGCGGAGGGATTTCGTCCCGGCGTCGACGAACTGGTCGTCTCACCGGGTCACTACATCATCGTGGCCTACGCCGCGGGCCCCGAACTGGGCCTCTTGAACGACCACGACCTCGCCACGTACGGCTTCGACGGCTCGTCGCTGGAGGCGATTGGAACCGAATCTTCGCCCGTCGCCGACATCACCGGCGGGTCACTGGGTCAAGGTTTGTCGAGCGCGGTGGGTCTGGCGCTCGCGGCGCAGCTGTACGGAGACGACGCGCGACGAATCTTTGCACTCGTGAGTGACGGTGAGTTGGAGGAGGGTCAAGTCTGGGAGGCGGCGATGTTTGCGGCGCATCGCGGTCTGTCAAATCTGATCGTGCTCCTGGACGCGAACAATTCTCAAGTCGATGGGCCGGTCACCTCCATCACCACGCTCGAGCCGATCGCTAAAAAATGGGAGAGCTTTGGTTGGGCGGCCTACGACGTCGACGGCCACGACGTGGCGGCGCTGGCGACGGCGATTCACGACGCCATCGAGCAGTCACGCCCCGCCATCGTCATCGCGCGGACGTCGACGGCGCAGGGGCTGGCGTGTCTCTCCGAGGGGGCTGACGGCCACTTCATCAAGATCTCGGGCGACCTGATCGACGCGGCGGTCGCCGAATTGGAGGCGCGACGTGCTTAATCTTCCCCCGTACCCGACGGTTTTCAAGCCCTACGGCCGAGCGTTCGTCGAGCTCGCCCGCGTCCGCCAAGAGATTCTCTGTCTGTCGGGCGATCTGACGCGTCAGACCGAGATCGATCTGTTCCAGGAGGAGTTTCCTGATCGTTTCATTCACGCGGGAATGGCCGAAGCCAACATGATCTCAATGGCCGGCGCGCTCGCTCGACGGGGCTTTCTACCCTTCGTTCACACTTTCGGGGTCTTCGCCACGCGACGGCCACTGGACCAGATCGTCAACTGCGTGGCTTACCCGAATCTTCCGGTACGCATCGTTGGATTCATGCCGGGGGTCTCGAGTCCGGGAGGTCCCAGTCACCAGGCCATCGACGACGTCGCTCTGATGCGGTCGCTGCCCAATATGACTGTGGTGGACGTTGCCGACGCCACCGAAATTCGCCAGGCGGTCGTCGCGATCGCCGACGTGCCGGGGCCGGTGTACCTGCGGCTGAAGCGCGGTGAGATTCCCATCATCTTCGACGCGCGACACGAGTTTTCCTTGAATCGCGCGCACGTCGTGCACGACGGCGAGGATCTGGTGATCTACGCCAGTGGGATGATGCTCTCGTCCGCCCTAGCGGCGGCGGCGACGCTGCAAGAGGCCGGGGTCAGCGTGGGGGTGGTCAACGTGCCGGTCATCAAGCCCCTGGACAGGCAGACCATTATCGAGACGGCGTCGCGGGCGCGGGCGGTGGTGACCGCGGAGAATCATTCCATTATCGGGGGGTTGGGCTCGGCGGTGGCCGAAGTCCTCGCCGAAGAGGGTCTCGGACGACGCCTGCGACGCGTGGGTTTGGCCGACACGTTCGCCCAGGGCGCGCAGAGTGCCGCGTGGCTCTTCAAGAAATACGGACTCTCCACTCAAGACGTCGTCGACGCCGGATGGAGCGTGCTCGGTCGCGAGGGCGCTGCTCCTACTACTCCGGTGCTGGTGACGCCACTGGGCGAGTATGCGCCGGTGTGATCGCGTGCCAGCAGCATCGAGAGGATGAGTATGTCGAATGAGCGAGTCGGGTGGCTAGGGACCGGGCGAATGGGTCTGGCCATGGCGCGTCGCCTGGTTGACGCGGGTGTCGACGTGACCGCCTGGAATCGCACCCGTTCCAAGGTCGATGAACTCGCCAGGGCGGGGGCGAAGGTCGCGTCGTCGATCGCCGAACTCGGCGCCTGTGACGTCGTGTTCGTCATGGTCGCGCGACCCGAGGATCTCGACGAGGTGGTGCTCGGGGAGGGGGGAATCCTCGCCGCGGCCGTTCGGCCTCGCGTGGTCGTCTCGTGCGCCAGCGTCGACCCCA
Source organism: Acidimicrobiales bacterium (assembly GCA_036509795.1). Taxonomy (GTDB): domain Bacteria; phylum Actinomycetota; class Acidimicrobiia; order Acidimicrobiales; family RAAP-2; genus RAAP-2. The sequence continues at coordinate 21,310 of DATCEX010000017.1, read as the reverse complement.
CGACGTCGGCACGAGTGCGCGCGGCCCTCACCGCCGAGAACATTGCGTTCTTAGCCGCCCCCATTAGTGGCAATCCTCACGTGGTGGCCGATGGTCGCTCCACGTTCGTCGTTTCGGGCCAGCGCGACACCTTCGAGCACGTCGCACCACTGCTGAACACAATCGCGCGCGCCACGGTGTGGGTGGGCGAAGGCGAAGAGGCGATCATCGTCAAGATTTGTCACAACCTCTATCTCGGAATGATCGCGCAATCAGTGTCCGAAGTCACGGTGCTGGCCGAGAAATCAGGCGTCGATCGAGCACAGTTCTTGGGTTTCTTGAATTCGACGGGCCTGGCGATGCCCTGGGTGACCAATCGGACGCCGGACCTCTTGGCCCTCGACTGGACGCCCACGTTCACGACCGAGTTGTTGCGCAAGGATTTTGAACTCGGAATGGACTGTGCGCGGGCGGCCGAAGCGCCAATGCCACTCGGTGCCAACGTGCTGCAGCTGTTGCAAGGCGCCATTGGCCGCGGGTACCGCGACGCCGACTTCCTCTCGCTGTTTGCTGTTCAGGCCGAATCCGCTGGTCTGACGCTGCGACCCCAGTGAACTACCGGGCGCGGAGGCCCGTCCACCCGACCGCAACAGAAAGGTAATTGTGTCACTGCAAAAGTTCATACCGACCCCGAAGTTCGACGAGTACCGCGAGGTCTTCAAGGACTTCTTCAAATTGGAGCGCCGCGACGACGGCGTACTGCTCGCCCAAGCTCACACGCTGGGAGGTCCGATCCAGCTCAGCGTTCAGAACCACCGGGCCCTCGGCCAGATGTTGAAGGTCATCGGCGCGGACCCCGAGAATGAACTGCTGATCCTGACCGGTTCGGGCGACGAGTTCATGATGGAGTCCGATCCAAATGGCTTCGAGCTCGAGACCGAGGACATGCCGTACTGGGCGTACGAGTACGCCTATAAGGACGGGCGCATCAACGTGAGTTCACTCATCAACGACATCGAAGTGCCCACTATTGGACTGTTTAACGGTTCCGGGTTTCATTCCGAGATCGCGCTGATGTGCGACATCACCCTGGCCGCGACCGACTCGGTCATCTTCGACTTGCACTATGACATTGGTTCGGTGCCCGCTGACGGCATTCACAACGCCTTTCAAGAACTCCTCGGCACGAAGCGTGCGGCCTACGCTTTGTTGACCGGCGAGGCCATCACGGCGGAGAAAGCTCTCGAATACGGACTCGTCAACGAGGTGGTGCCACGCGATCAACTCATCGCGCGTGGGTATAAGATCGCTGATCACATCATGTCCCAGCCGCGCGTGACTCGTCGGCTCACCACGCAGATCGTTCGACGACCTTGGAAGAAGCGCATCACTGATGACCTCGATGGAGGATTCGGAATTCAAATGTTCGGACACGTCGCTAAGCAGAAGTCGATTCATGGTGACGAACACATTCGATCCACGGTGGACTACGTTCGCGAGGGTCGCAAGAACAATTTCGACTAGATAGCACCCCTAAGCCAGGCGCCATCGAGACAGGTGCTGACGACAAGGGATTTTGGCCGTGTTCGCCACCGTTTTATTGGGGTGTCCACTCAACTGAGCGTCGCGCAATGCTCACTCAGCAGCGCTAGCCGTGACCGGTCGCTCCGCGTTGTGGCTTCGTTCCTGGTGGCCCGGGAATCTCAGAGACGCTAGGCGCCGCGTTGTCGCGGCACACCGTGGAAGAGAAAGACTTCGACCGTCCACCGCGCGATGAATGCGCCGCGTCCTTGCCCTACCGAGGGAGCGACGACGTCCAACTTCTAGAATGGTGTAGCGAGACAGCGAGGTCGCTCGATCGCGTGAGGAGACGTCATCATGTGGGTGCGAACGCTCTCGAATCGGACCATGGTCATGACCGTTATCTCACTCGTTGTCAGTTCGGTGACGTTGACGGGGTGTGGAACGAGTTCCACGAGTCCGCCTCCCACCACGGCGAATCTGCGACCCGCCGCCACGGTGACGATTCCCAAAAACAAACTGCCGGCGTCGCACGACAACGATGCCGGAAAGGCAAGGATTCCTGACTCGACGCCCGACAACGACTCCGATCCCAATCCGCCGAACTGATGCAGCCGCCGATGACGCTAGATGAGTGCACGTCGGCCGTCACCATCACGTGACGACGACACGTTGGATTGGTTGGCGAATGGGAATGGATTGGTTGGCGAAAGAGTGATAATGATGAGTCGTGTTCGCATGCGCGACGTGGGGGAGGGCGTGAAACGAAAATCGTCAGAACTGACGAATCGGCGTACGTCGCCAATATTTCAATTTGGTAACAATTATCACGATACTTGACATTTTCGAAAAACTGCGATAGAAACTCTCACAACCGCGAGAGACCCGAAGGGGTCCGCGCTTGGCCTGAATAGTCCGGGGGGATAAGAGTGACGCAGTTCTGGTTGTCGTTCGGTTTTGGGCTGGTGACCGCATCGGTCCTGGCTATCGCCGCCGTCGGTTTGAGTTTGCAGTTCGGTATTACGAACTACATCAACTTCGCGTACGGCGACTTCATGGCCTTAGGCGCGTACCTGACGTACGCCTTCAACGCCGAGATCTTCCACGTCAACATCTGGGTGGCGATGGTCGTCGGTTCCTTGCTGATGGGCCTCATCGCGGTCGCACTCAACCGCTTTCTCCTCAGCCCCTTCGCTCGACGATTCAACAAGACGTTCTACGTCCTGATCGTCACCTTCGGTTTGTCACTCATCATGTTGAACCTGGTGTACTCGATCTGGGGCTCTAACGTACGTTCCTACGACATGAGGATCGAGGTCGACAAGCACATCGGCCCCTTCGAGTTGAACCTGTACGCGATCATCATCATGATCATCGCCGTCGTCACCATGATCCTCATCCACATCATGCTCAAAACGACGCGACTCGGAAAATCGATGCGCGCGATGTCGGACAATACGACGCTCGCGATGACCAGTGGCATCGACACCAAGCGCATCACCACCATTACGTGGTTCCTTTCGGGAACGATGGCCGGACTGGCCGGCAGCGTGCTCGGCATCACCGAGGGCAACCTCACGCCGGCGTCGGGTGAACTGTTCTTGTTCGTCATCTTCGCCGCGGTCATCGTCGGGGGCGTCGGCAGTATCTACGGCGCGATGGCCGGAGGCGTGCTCATCGGTCTGGCGACCGAGGTGTCGGCGGCCTTCATCAACGCCGCCTACAAACTCGACGTGGCGTTCGTGATCTTGATTTTGACCCTCTTGTTTAGGCCCAGCGGCTTGTTCTCGCGCCCCGGAAAGGCATAACCCATGTCCCAGTTCTGGTATTACGTCTTCACCCTGGTCTTTTTCCTCTTCGACTACTTCATCTTGGCCATGGGGCTCAACATTCAGTATGGCGAAACCGGTGTGTTGAACTTCGCTTACATCGGTTTCGTCGCACTAGGTGCGTACGTGACCGGCGCGGTCAGCTTGCCCAATTCGGTGGGCACTGGCCAGCAGTACATCTTTGGTTGGAATATGCCCTTTCCGGTCAATCTCATCATGGGAGGCGTCGCCGCCATGATCCTCGCGGTGATCGTGGCCTTTATCGCGTTGCGTCGTTTGCGCACCGACTACTTGGCCATGGTGCTGATCTCGCTGTCGTTGGTGCTGTACGACATCATCAACAACTACCCACGACTCTTTAACGGTGCCGACGGCCTCTACAACGTGCCCCAACCAATGACCGGTATCTTTCACATGGGGACGAACACCTTCGTGATCTTCTTCTCACTCGTCACCGGAGTCGTCGCCCTGATCTTGTGGGCCGTCATGAGTCGCATCACTCGCTCGCCCTTGGGGCGGACCTTTCGGGCCATCCGTGACGACGCGGACGTCGCCGCCGCGTTGGGTAAGGGTGTCTTTCGCTATCAGTTAATGTCCATGCTGATCGGCTCGTTCTTCGCGGGCGTTGGCGGCGGACTCATCATCGAGTTTGGCGGATCGTTCAACCCGTCGGCCTGGTTGCCCGGCGAGACGTTCGTCGTGTTCGCGGTGATCATCGTCGGGGGAGTTGGTAACAACGTCGGTCTCCTCGTCGGCGCGCTCCTGGTGGAGACGCTGTTGATTCACCTCCCGGCGTTCCTTCCCGACATCCCCGGACACCCGGGATTGATCGAATACATCGACGCGATAGTGATCGGCATCGTCTTGATGATCATGTTGTGGTTCCGCCCCCAGGGGATGGTGCCGGAGAGAATTCGCCGCTTTCCCCAGCCCGCGGGAGAGCTCTTGAATCGCGACGGTCATTCGGTCGTAGCCCCTACTTTGACCGAGGCCGTCGCGTCCGTTAGCGCGAACGCGCCCTTTTCGGATGCCCACGAAGGGACTGATGCCTGATGATGACCTATAACGATCCCGCAGCCTCGTCAATGGGCGCCGACGGACCGATTCTGCGGTGCGAGGGCATCACGAAAGCCTTTGGTGGTGTCAACGCCGTCAACGGCGCGACCTTTGACATCCCGCGGAACATGATCACCGCACTGATTGGCCCCAACGGCGCGGGTAAGACCACCGTGGTCAACATCTTGTCGGGAGCCATGAAGTGCGATTCGGGCCGAGTCCAGATGGGTTCGACCGACGTTACCAACTGGGAGCGCTACAAGATTGCTCGCCTCGGACTCATGCGGACCTTTCAGTTATCGCGCGAACTCGGTGGACTCACGGTGTTGGAGAACCTACTCGTCGCCCCCAAGGTGCAGGCGGGGGAGTCACTCTTCAATATTTTCTTTCGCCCTCGACTCCTCAAGCGCGAGGAGCGTCAAAACATCGAGCGCGCGACGGAGATCCTTCGCACCTACGGTCTCTACGACCTGCGGGACAATCGGGCGCGCGAGTTGTCAGGCGGCCAGAAGAAACTGCTCGAGATCTCGCGCGGGGTCATGGCGTCGCCCTCCCTGTTCTTGCTCGATGAGCCCATGGCCGGTGTCAACCCGGCCCTGATCGAGCGCATCGGTGGGTACATCCTCGATATGAAAGCGCAGGGCGTCACCGTGCTGATGATCGAGCACAACCTCAACGTCGTCGAGAGGATTTGCGACAACGTCATCGTGCTCGCCGAAGGTAAGACCCTCGCCACGGGAAAGCTCAGCGAATTGCGCGAGAACAAGGAAGTCGTTACGGCGTACCTAGGAGAGGTCATCAATGCCAGCACTAGTCACTGAGAACATCACCGCCGGCTATGGCCGCAACGTGATCATCTCGAACATTTCGCTCAGCGCCGACGTGGGCACCATCACGACGATCATTGGTCCCAACGGTGCGGGCAAGTCCACGTTCGCCAAGACGTTGGTCGGCATCTTGCGCACCCAGTCCGGATTTATCAAAGTGAACGACCAGGACATCACCAAGATGCCGGGTCACCTCATCCCACGTAACGGAATGGTCTACGTGCCTCAGAACGACAACGTCTTCGTCAACCTGACGGTTCGAGAGAATCTGGAAGTGGGTGGTTTCGCCGTCAAGGGTGACACCTCCCATCGGATGGCGGAGATCCTCGACGCCTTCCCGGACCTGAAGAAGGCGACCGGCAAGCGCGCGGGCTTCCTGTCGGGTGGTCAACAGAACTTGCTGGCAATCGCGCGCTCGCTCATGGTCGATCCCACCGTGATCGTGCTCGACGAACCAACCGCCGGTCTCTCGCCCGCTTACACCGACGTCGTGTGGAACCAGATCGAAAGCATTCGCAACACGGGTACCGCTGTCTTGGTGGTGGAACAGAACGTGGAACGCGCCCTCAAGCACGCCAACTTCGTTCACATCTTCGTCGCGGGAACCAACCACCTCCACGGATCGACCGCCGAGATCGCCCAGCACGACCTCGCCGCGATTTTCTTGGGACGAGCTGAGGCTACAAAGTCGTAATGGTGGGAGATTCCCACGTTCACGAAGGAAAAAAGCAAAAAGGGGGATTTACGGAATGACAGTAAATGGAAATATGAGGAGTCGCCTGAGGGGCCGGGTCGTCTTGTCTCTCGCCATGGTGACTGCGTTGGCGGGCGTGGGCGTTTCCGCGGGCGTCGCGAACGCGGCTCCGAAGAAGTCGGCACCACTCGTCGTCGGCGGCATCTTCCCGTTCACGGGTTCGAAGTCGCTGCTCTCGTCGTGGGGAACCCACGGTGTCGCGGTCGGTGTCTACGAAGTCAACCAGCACGGCGGCGTTTTGGGTCACCAGCTCACGGCGAAGTACGTGGACGACGCGGCCGACTCGGTCGACGCGTTGCCGGCGTTTCGTAAGTTGGAACTGAGTCACCCCTCGGTCATCGTCGGGCCGTTCTCGCCGACGATCGAAGCCGTCATCAACCAGTTCCAGCCCAATGACGTGGTGGACTTCATGGTCGGTGGTTTGACGACGCTGGACACCAACACCAATCCGTTCGTGTACCGCACGTCATCGTCGGACTCCAACGAGTCCCTCGCCATGGCGCAGTACGCGATCTCACAGGGTTGGAAGACGGCGTCGTTGATCTTTGACAACTCGGCGAACTCCCAGGGCTTCGTCCCACCGCTTATCAAGGCCTTCAAGGCATTGGGCGGTACGGTTCAGCAGAACATCACGCTGACCCCGGGGCAGTCGGACTACAGCTCGGAGTTGACTTCGGCCTTCGCCGGCCACCCGCAGGTCATCTTTGACTCGATGGACTCCCAGACCGCCGCGACGTTGTTCGCCGACGGTCAGCAGTTGGGTGACATGACGACGCACTGGATCGGTGACGACCTGCAGTCGGCTCCTCAGGGCGTGTACGCCAAGGCCTTTGGCGCAACGGCGTCCACGGACTTGGTTGCTGCGCTGCCGGCCACGCCGACCACGGCTGACGGTGCCTACAACCACTTCCTGGTCGACTACCAGTCGGTGTGGCACACGACGTCCATCTTGCCGACGACGTTCAACGAGTACGACTCGATCGTCATAGCTTCACTGGCCATGACCCTGGCGAAGTCCACCGACCCCAAGGTGTGGGTCAAGGATATCATCAAGGTCTCGAACCCTCCGGGCGTCACTTGTGGGCGTTACGAGCAGTGCGTCGCACTCATCAAGGCGGGTAAGAAGATCAACTACGACGGAGCTTCCGGGAACGACGATTTCAACAAGTACCACAACGTCTTCTCCGGCTTCGAGATGGAAGGCTTCACCTCGAGCCTCAACAACGTCACCCGTGCGTACGTCACCCCGGCCCAGTTGGCCGCGGTCGTCGCCAAGGGCGGCTGAGAGAAGTAGGAAGTTCGCCCTCCCGCACTGGGGATAGTCAGCGACTCGGCCGCTGGCTATCCCCAGTGCTCTCATTCACCTCGACCTCACGGTTCGAGGTGAATGAGAGGGTGGGGGTTGAATTCTCGCATCCCCTGGGAGGATCGGTGGCTAGACCCCAGGGCCATCGTAAGGAATTGACATTGTGACCCAACTGCTCAGTGGAGTTCGAGTCCTCGACTTGACGACCGTTCTGGCGGGTCCCTTCGGGGCGTACCACCTGAGCTTGATGGGCGCCGACGTGATCAAGATTGAAGTACCCGAAACCGGCGACCTGGCCCGGGAATTCGGTGAGGACGAGGTCCTCAAATCCTTCGCCATGGGCCCATCGTTCCTCGCGCAAAACGCCGGGAAGCGCTCGGTGACCTTGAACTTGAAGTCCGAAGCGGGCGCCGCAGTCTTCGTGCGACTGTTGTCGTGGGCGGACGTGCTCATCGAGAACATGCGTCCCGGCGTGCTGACGCGACTGGGCTTCTCGCCCGAACGCGTGGCCCAGTTGAACCCGCGCCTGATCTACTGCGCGGTCTCGGGGTTCGGACAAGACGGTCCGTTGGCCGAGCGCACCGCGTACGACCAGATCATTCAAGGTTTCGCGGGCATGGCCTCGGTCACCGGACTGGCTGACGGCGACGCGGTGAGAGTGGGGTTTCCCTTGTGCGACGCTCTGGGCGGTTACGTGGCCGCGATGGCGATCTGCGCCGCACTCGTTCGACGGTCCACGACCGACGAAGGGTGCTTTCTCGACGTCTCGATGCTCGAAGCAGCACTCACTTCGATGACCTGGGTGATTTCAGAACAGCTCATCAGTGGGCGTGCGGCCCAGCGTCACGGCAACGACAATGCGGCTTCGTCGCCGTCAGGAACCTTCGCCGCCAGCGACGGGCCCATTAACATTGCCACCAACACGCAGCGCCAATTCGAGACGCTCTGTCACGTCTGTTCGCGCGAGGACCTGATCGTCGACGCACGATTCGCCAATCGCAGCGAACGAAAACGTCACCGACGCGAACTGAGCCGCGAACTCGACTCCGCCCTGCAGGCGCGCACCGCGCTCGAGTGGGAGGAGTTGCTCGCGCGCGTCAGCGTCCCCGCCGGTCGGCTCTTGAGCGTCGAAGAGGCGTTGCACCAAGAGCAGATCCGCGTGCGCGGACTCGTCCACGAGGTTGCGGTGGACGTCCCGGGACGCTCGAACGTCTCGGTGCTCGGCAGCGCAGTGCACGTCGATGGCGCGACGCTCGCCCCGCGATGTGCGCCACCGCGGCTCGGTCAGCACACTGATGAGATCTTGACCGAGCTGGGCTACTCGAGCGACGAAATCACGACGATGCGCCGAGAGGGAGCCGTCTGATGACGACAACGTCCACGACGTCGACATACCCACGGATCATCATCATCGAAGAAGGTCTGCGCGAAGGGATGCAGATCGAGAGCGCCGATATCAGCGTGGACGCCAAGATCGAGTTGCTCAACGCATTATCGCGAACGGGTCTCAGCACCATCGTCGTGGGCTCGTTCGTCAGCCCGACGTGGACGCCGCAGATGGCTCATATCGATGAGCTCGTGACACGGTTCACGCCCGTGGATGGGGTGCGTTACACCGCACTCGCCCTCAACGAACGCGGCCGCGAGAGGATGAGTCACTACATGCCGCCCCTCGTGACCTCCATTGAGTTCCCACGCACCTTCGTGCACCTGTGTGACGTGTTCGTGCGTCGCAATACCAACCGCTCCCAGGCCGAAGAGATAGCGCTCTGGCCCGACGTCATTGCCCAGACCGTCGCGTCGGGCGCAACGACGGCCGGTATTGCGATCAACGCGGCGTGGGGCTCGAACTGGCTGGGTCTCTTTGATCAGTCTGAACGCATGGACCTCCTCGAGCGACAACATCGTCTGTGGAGTCAGGCGGGCGTGACGGTCGACCGCGTCTGGATCGGTGACCCGATGGCTTGGAACATGCCCGATCAGGTGGGCGCCCAATTACGCGCCATTATGGAACGCTGGCCGCAAATCACTACGTTCCACCTGCACTTGCACGACGCGCGCGGAACGGCGCTCTTGTCGGCGTACGAAGCGTTGTCGGTGCTCGGACCCGAACACACTTTGATCTTGGACGCCTCGATAGGTGGGATGGGAGGGTGTCCCTACGGCGGCCACGGACGGATGACGCGCATGATTCCAACCGAGGACTTGGTGAACTTGTTGCACGAACTGGGGATCGACACGGGCGTTGACCTACCTCGACTGATTGACGCCGCGCTGTTGGCCGAGGACGTCGTCGGTCACTCGCTATGGGGACACGTCTCGAAGGCCGGACCGCGACCTCGGGGAAACGCTCTATTTCCGATGGACCTGCCCTTCATTGAGACCGAAGCTCAGGCCCAACACTTTCGACGCGGGAGCGACGCCTACGTGGGCGCCCTGTCGCCCTGGAAAGAACCGATCACCTCGCCGGCGAGGGACGAGTTACACCTTGATCACGAGGATTTCCACCATGACTGACTGTCGGCGTTTTGGCGTGGCCACGGCCGGCCAATCGGCCATCGACGACGCGCGCGGCACCGTTGTACCGACGATGACGACGCTCGCAAATCGATGGTTCGCTGAGCCCCCTCGGTTAGCGTTACCAGGAATGCGCTATCCCGAGAGGCGACCATGGCGACGGTAAAGGACATCGCCAACACGACGTCGATGCGCTCGCTCGAACGGTCCTTCGAGATCCTTGACATCTTGCGGCGTAGCCGAGTCCCGATGCGCCTGACCGATATTTCGATCGAGTCGGGCATCCACTTGGCGACCACCCAGCGGATTTTGAGCGTGATGCAACACTACGGCTACGTGAGTCAAGAGCGCTACGGCTACACCGTCGGCGTGACGTCGATGATCAACGCCTACGCCTTTCACATGACCAATTCACTGAGCCAGATTGCCTTGCCCGTGATGCAGGAGTTGGCGGGCGCCAGCGGTTACATGTCGGCGCTGTCGGTTCGAGTGGATATGGCCCAGGTCATGATCTTGCGCGTCGAGGGTAACGAACCCGCGCGGTACTTGCTACCGCTGGGAGAGTTGACGCCGCTGCACCTTGGGGGAGCGCGAGTACTTGCGGCGGCGCTATCCAGCGAGGACGTCAAGGAACTGATGAAGGACGTCCCTGAGTATCGCCTGGCCAGCGGCCAAGTCGTCACGCGCCGAGAGTTCGTCAAGAACCTCGAGGTCATTCGAGAGCAGGGCTACGTCTATAGCGTCTCGGAGCGAGAGCTCGGTTCGGCGTCCGTGGCCGTTCCCGTCTTGAGTCAAGAGGGTGAAATGGTGGCGTCGCTGCAAGTATCGGGCCGTGCGGCGGACCTGGACGAGGCCAAGGCCGACTGGTGCGTGGTCGAACTCAAGCGCGCCAGTACTTCCATTACCAAGCGTCTGCCCTAGAGGGCGACAATCAAAGGAGTCAGTGACGTGATAGATCACCACGTGCGAGTTCATCGCAGTGACGAGAACCTGGCGCGCGAGGACCAATTGGCCTTCAAGATCGCGCGCGTCGCGTCCGACCCGGTCGAAGTTAGTGACGACGTGGTCGAGATGATCATCAACCGCGTGATCGACAACGCCGCGGTCGCCGCGGCGTCCCTGACGCGCGCGCCCGTGGTGGCGGCACGAGCGCAGGCTCGCCGTCACGTACTCGCTCCCGGGGCGACGGTGTTCGGCGTCTCGCCCGAACTGCGCGTCTCGCCCGAGTGGGCGGCGTGGGCCAACGCGGTGGCGGTACGCGAGCTGGACTTTCACGACACGTTTTTGGCGGCTGAGTATTCGCACCCCGGCGACAACGTCGCACCCCTCGTCGCAGTGGCCCAGCACGTGGCGACGGCGCGTGGCGTGAGTGGGCGTGACCTCGTGGGCGCAATCGCCACCGCCTACGAGATTCAAATCTCGCTGGCGCGCACGGTATCACTGCACGAGCACAAGATTGATCACGTCGCTCACCTCGGCCCGAGCGTCGCAGCGGGGCTGGGTACTCTTCTCGGACTTGATGACGTGACCATCTATCAGGCGATCGGTCAAACACTCCACACCACCACGTCCACACGTCAATCACGCAAGGGCGAGATCTCGACGTGGAAGGCCTACGCCCCGGCGTTCGCCGGCAAGGCCGCAATCGAAGCGGTGGACCGCGCGATGCGCGGTCAGACGTCGCCGGCGCCCATCTACGAGGGTGAAGACGGGTTCATCGCGTGGATGCTCGACGGTCCGTCGGCTGATTACACGGTGTCGTTGCCGGGCCCGGGCGAAGCGAAACGCTCGATCCTCGACAGTTTCACGAAGGAACACTCCGCCGAGTACCAGGCCCAAGCGTGGATCGACTTGGCGCGCCGACTGCGACGCGAGCACCCAGAGTTGCTCGACGTGAACCTGATCGACAAGATCGTGATCCACTCGTCGTACCACACGCACTTCGTCATTGGATCGGGCGCGAACGATCCCCAGAAATACGAGCCGACCGCCACGCGCGAGACGCTCGACCACAGCCTGCCCTACATCTTTGCGGTGGCGCTCCAAGACGGGACGTGGCATCACGAAACGTCCTACGCGCCCGAGCGAGCGCAGCGCACTGACACGCTGGCGCTATGGCGAAAGATCACCACGCAAGAAGACCCGGAGTGGAGTCGCCGGTACTTGTCGAGTGACCCGGTCCAGCAGGCCTTCGGAGGCTGGATCCACATTGACTTGAGCGATGGCACCATCGTGGAGGATTCCATCGTCGTGCCCGACGCGCATCCCCGCGGCGCGCGACCCTTCGCGCGTGACGAGTACCTCGCCAAGTTCCGCTCGCTCGCCGCCGACGCCGTTGCGCCCGCAGAGATCGAGCGCTTCTTACGCGTCGCCCAAGACCTGAAGGAACTGACGGCACCTCAGTTGGACGGTCTCACCTTTCAAGCTCGCCCCGGGTACCTCGAATCCGTCGCTGAGCCCGTCGGGTTGATCTGATGTTGAATTCACCACTCAGTGCCGCGGCCAAGCGCGAAGTGCTGCGCGCCCACCTCGCCTCGGGGCGGATGTTGCTGCTACCAGGGGCCTTCAACCCCCTGTCCGCCAAATTGATCGAGGCCAAAGGTTTCGATGGGGTCTACATCTCGGGCGCGGTGATGTCCGCCGATCTGGGTTTGCCCGATATCGGACTCACGACGTTGAGTGAGGTCGCCCAGCGCAGCGAGCAGATCTCGCGGGTGACGAATCTTCCCTCGTTGGTGGACGCCGACACCGGATTCGGCGAGCCCATGAACGTGGCGCGTACCGTGCAGACACTCGAGGACGCGGGAGTCGCGGCGCTACACATCGAGGACCAGGTCAATCCCAAGCGCTGCGGTCACCTGGACGGCAAGCAGGTGGTCGACGACGCGACGGCCGTCCAGAGGATTCGCGCGGCCGTGCGTGCGCGCCGTGATCCGAACCTGCTCATCATGGCCCGCACGGACCTTCGAGCGATCGAAGGTCTGAAGGCCGCGGTCGAACGGGCTAAGGCGCTCGTCGACGCCGGGGCCGACGCTATTTTCCCCGAAGCGATGTTGGACCTGAGTGAATTCGAGGTGATGCGTGCGGCGCTCGACGTACCTCTTCTGGCGAATATGACCGAGTTCGGCAAGAGCGACCTCTTCACGACGACGCAGTTGGCCAACGTCGGAGTGAACATCGTGATCTTTCCGGTGTCACTACTACGCGTCGCCATGGGTGCGGCGTCACGTGCCCTCGACACGCTGCGCGACCAGGGCAACCTCACGTCGCTGCTGGGGGAGATGCAACACCGCGTCGACCTCTACGAGTTGTTGGACTACGCCTCGTACGAGACGTACGACGCCGACGTCTTCAATTTCGACCTGCCGCACTGACGCTACCGGTCGTCAGTGGGTCGAATCAGAGTTCCTCGGGTGGGGCTACCAGGCCTCGACGGTGGGGGCGCGTTACTAGCCCCGCCGCCTCTGACTCACTAGACGTCGCGCTTCGACATTCGCCACGCCCCGAGTGCCGTCCAGCCGACGAGCCACGCGGCGATGACTAGATACGCCACCAGGGTGGTCTCGGGAATGAGACCACTACCTCCTCCACTGTGGTTATTGGCGAAGACGGTGGGAATGCCGTTGGGTTCGACGTGGGCCGTCGCTATACCCACGATGGCTCGCTGGAGGTTGATGAGGTGGGGAATATGGTTCGTCGCCAGTAATGGCGTCAGCACGATCTCCAGAACGATCATCAACACGACAGGGACCGTTCGTTGTCCCATGAGTGACGCCAGACCAAGTCCGACGATGAAGCCGATGGCCGTCTCAAGTTCGAGCCACAAGAAGGACTGAGCCATCAACTTAAAGGGGGGCGACAAGAAATTATTGTGATAATCCGCGTAGTCCTGGGCGGCGATCTTGCCGGCCAATGCCGAGACCTGCGCCTTCGTGGGCGCCGGTCCAGCGGGAGCCTGACCCGGCCCAACCTTGCGGATGACGACACCATTGGGACCGCACGGTACGGGAACGTTGATCGGACCGCGATAGTTGAACGCGCACACGACATTGCCGGCGTTGGCGTCTTCTTCAGCCCACGAAACCAAGGCCGGCTTCGAAAGACCCGATGGCACCGTGAGTCCGTCGTAGTTCAACTTGGTGGGAGCAGCGATGACGCACACGGCACACACGATGGCGAAACCCACCAGGACAATAGGCACCAGAATGGCGAGTCCGGCGGGAATTCGCGCGAAATAGAGTGCCACGCGGGATCGCCCGGTGACCACCAGGTGGCGAAAGACACCTTCGCTCAAGTCCACCGACCCGGCGGTGCACCCGAGGGTGGCCGCGACGATGAAACCGAAGACGAACATGACGCCCGCCACGAGGTTGCTGAAGATGTCATATCCACCGGCGGGTCCGAACGACTTGGGCGATACCGCGTGCGAGATGAGACGAATTGCTAAGAAGATCACCGGGAGCCCGATGTCGACCACGATGAGGGCGATCATGAGACCGCGGCGTTTACGCAGTTCCATAATGCGCGTACGGATCATGCCCCAGGTGGGGATAAAGTTGCCACGGTGGTCAGGGGCGAATTGTCCCACGCGAGGGGCCTGGATCTCGGCGGTGGACGCGCTCATTGGTTGTCTCCTAGACGGCTCGTGACTTCGAGGAACCACTTTTCGAGTGACGCGTGATTCTCCTGGAGTCGGTAGACCGAGACACCCTCGGTCACCAGTAGTCGGTTGATTTCGCCAACGACGTCGCGCGTCGTGCCCGCGGGCAAACTCACGTGCAACGATTCTTCAACCACCGACACCTGGGCACTTAACGTGTTGTGTTGTAGGAGCGAACTCGCCCGTTCGGGGGAGTCGCAATCAATCTCTACTTCGAGAGTGGCTCCCGCGAGCAGTTCCGTAATCGGACCTTGACGGATAATCCGGCCTTGGTCGACGATGGCGACGGCGTCACAGGTTCGCTCGATCTCGTCTAGCAGGTGTGATGAGAGCACGACGGTACGTCCTTCAGCGACGAGCGAGGTGATCATCTCTCGCATGTCCACCATGCCCGCCGGATCAAGACCATTCATGGGCTCGTCCAAGATCAGCAGTTCGGGGTCTCCCAGGAGGCACGCCGCGACGCCCAGACGTTGGCGCATGCCCATGGAGTACTTTGCCACCTTGTCATTGGCCCGGTGCAATATTCCTACCCGGTCGAGGGCGGCGTCGATGCGCTCCTTGGCGGCGGGTTCGCGCGCGGCGGCGAGAATCTGGAGATTCTGTCGACCCGTCAGGTGCTGGTGGAAACGAGGCTCGTCCACGATTGCGCCCACTCGCGCGAGAGCCACGTCGCGGTGCTGGGGGACGTCGTGGCCGAGCAACTTCATGGTGCCGGCGTCGGCGTGGGTGAGTCCCAACAACACTCGAATCAGGGTGGTCTTGCCCGCTCCGTTGGGTCCCAGGTAGCCGAAGGCGCATCCTCGCGGGACGAGGAGGTCGACGCCGTCGACTGCGGTGCGCCCGCCGAAGCGCTTCGTGAGGTCGTGGGTCTCCACCGCCCACGGACTCTCGGAAAGCGTGGTGGGTCTTTCTGCGCTCAGCACATCGGTCATCGTGACTTCCTTTTGGTCGCGCCCCGGGGCGATGCGCCCATGTTAGAGAAGCGACTACGCGTCATCTATAAGGGTAAACCCTGAGTTCATCCGGGAACCTCTGACATCGAAATAGTGAGCGCGACGTATCTTCGGCGCGGAATTCTTGTTGTTATCTTGAACGTACTGCAACCAATTCGCGAAGTATTCGTGACTATGATTTGTCCAAAGACTCGGTCGATGGCACTGGTTCACGCCCGTGCACTGGAGTGTGATGATTAAGACCAATCGACAGCCGCCACCAGATAGCGACGAGTTACGCGAGTTAAAACTAACTTGCATGGATAATCTGCTGGCGACGGCCGAAATTCGTATGTACTTCAAGGATCTGCAAAGCCGCTTCCTCTTGGTCAGCTCCGGTTGTGACGCCACACTTCCGACGGGTCACGCGCTCGACGAGCTCATTGGCAAGACGGACTTCGACTTTTACAGCAAGGAACACGCGGCAGCGGCGTACAAGGATGAGCAGGACATCATCGGCAGCGGAAAGCCCATTCAGGGAAAGTTGGAGCGCGAGACGTTCCACGGGCGAGGCGACGCCTGGGTCTCGACGAGCAAGATGCCACTGTGTGACGAACGTGGTGAAATCATCGGTACGTTCGGGATCACCCGCGACGTCACCGCACAGGTCCAGGCGGAGATCGACCTGGCCTATCAGGTACTGCACGACACGGTCACCGGTCTGGCGAACAGATATTCCCTTATGGACCGGCTCAAACAGGCGCTGATTGCGATGGAACGGCGACCGGGTCGACTCGCCGTCTTATTCGTCGACTTGGACCACTTCAAAGAAGTCAACGACTCCTTCGGTCACGACGCCGGCGATCAAGTCCTGATGGAAGTCGGGCGACGACTCACGCGATTCTCACGGCGCGCCGACACGGTCGCGCGTCTCGGCGGGGATGAATTCGTGGTTCTATGCGCGTCGCTGAGTGATGGTGATGACGTGTCGCTCATCGCTGATCGAATCGTCGAGGGAATTCGCGCGCCCATCGTGCGCGGCGGAGACGAACTATTCGTGACGTGCAGCGTCGGGATCATCGTCACCTCTGATCCGGCGGTCGAACCCGAGGAACTTATTCGCTGCGCCGACGAGGCTATGTACGAGGCGAAGGCGAAGGGCCGCGACCGGCATCGTGTGTTCGATCCTTCACACCACATCGCGTCCACTTCGAACCGACTCAAAATTGATCTCAATCACGCCATCGACAACGGAGAATTGTTTCTCGTCTATCAGCCCCTGTTTTCGCTGGAGGACCAGTCGCTCGTCGGCGTCGAGGCGCTCGTGCGCTGGCGACACCCCGAGCGCGGGATCGTCCCTCCCGACGAGTTCATCCCCTTCGCCGAGAAGCACGCGTTGATTGGCCGGATCGACAGATTCGTTTTGAACGAGGCGTGTCGCCAGCTCGCCGAGTGGACGCACCGTGATAGGTGGCCCGAGAGTTTCACCATGGCGGTCAACGTCTCGGGGCGCGAACTGTCCGAGTCCAGTTTTGCCAGCGTCGTCGCTGACGCGATACTTCGCTACGACATCGCGCCGCAGCGACTCTGCCTGGAGATCACCGAGACGGCATTCATCGGTGGCTGGAGCGAGATTCAAGAGACGCTCGGCGCATTGTCGTCACTGGGTGTGCGCATTGCGCTGGACGACTTCGGAACTGGCTACTCGTCCCTCGTGCACTTGCAGCGAATGAAAGTCGATATGGTGAAGATTGACCGTACCTTCGTCGAGAACATTGGCCGTAGCGATAGGGACCGTGAGATTGTCGCGGCGGTGACAGCGATGTCGCACGCCCTGGGAATGTCCGTAGTCGGCGAGGGCGTCGAAACGGATCACCAACTCAACACGCTGGTGGGACTGGACTGCGATCAGGTTCAGGGGTTCCTTCTGGCACGCCCGATGTCGGCGGAGGCCGTTGTCACTCTGTTGGGCTAATTCGTTGCGCAGCGCTACGACTATAGGACGATCTTTCGACCGACGAGATGGAAGGCGCGGCTGAGTTGTCGGTAGGGGTCGCGACGACTGGCCTCAAGTTCGACGGCCGCGGTGGCCGCTACCTGCTCTGAATCATTGAGGTCGAACGCGGCGCCACTGAATTCGAGCCAATCGACGAAGAGCCAGACCCCGTACCAGCGCAGGGGTTCCACGCCTTGGCTACGCATAATGACGCTGAGTTCTTCCACCGTGTCCGCGCGGCCGGAGACTCCCAGCACCCCAATCTCGGTTCCGGTGTCAAAAGCTGCCAGGGCGTCGTCCCACCGACGTTCCAGGGCCGGGCGCACCGCCATCGCGTGGGCGTTCCCCGTCATGATCGAGACGATTCCCCCGTCGCTGGCGCACCGACTCAGCTGGCTCAACATCGACTCCGACTCGTCGAGGTACCTGAGTACGCCGTGGCACAACACGACGTCAAAGCGCCGGCCGTGCACCGCGTCGCTGGCGTTCTCGCCGTTGGCCCGTACAAACGTGACGCGTCGTTGGACCTCGACGGGTAGTCGCTCAAGTCGCCGTTGTGCTTTGTCGAGCATGGCGGGCGACGAATCGAGCAGGGTCACCTCGTAGCCGACTTGAGCCAACGGAAACGATTGGTGTCCCGCGCCTCCGCCGACGTCGAGTACGGTTGCCGGCCGCGGCGGGAGATGTTCCAACAATTGCTGGTGCATCACGTAGGTGCGCACGCGACCTTTGACCGAGGCGTACGCCTCGTCGGCAAAGAGGTCGGCCAAATCAGCCCACGTGTCATCGTTCAAGTCATCAAGTTGCGCCTTCGCTAGTGGTTGCCGACAATCTGTTCGTCATAGCGCACGCAACGACGTGAGTGACGAAGGCCAGACGTCACCGCCGTCGATACCAGGACACCGACGACAGAGATCGCGCCCTCGGCACCAGTAGTCACGAACGTGAACGACCAATTATTGGCAGGCGAATGCCACCGTGAAGAAAGACGCCGCGAAGAGCGATACATTCGGTCTCATGTCAAACGGGGCACCCATCGAGACTCCGCGTCTGCAGTTGTTACTTTTCTCTCCCGAAGTACTCGACATGGTGCGTGAACAAAACTACGACGCCGCCGCACGAATCCAAGGATTCACGTTCTCCGAAGAGTTCCTTAGTTCGGTCAACGACGTATTCCTCGCGCGACAAATCGACGGGATGCGAAAGTGGCCTTCGACCCCTGGTTGGTATGCGCGAGCCATCCTTCGCAAAGAAGATGGGGTCGTGATTGGGCACTGCGGATTTCACGGACATCCGGAGGATTATGGACGAGCGGAGATCGGCTACACGATTCTTGCTCCGTATCGTCGTCAAGGCTACGCAGCTGAATCGGTCCGAGGGCTCGTGAGTTGGGCGAAAGTGCAAGGATCACGTGTCGCAATTGCGACAGTGTCGTCCAGTAACGCCCCCTCCATTGGAGTCGTCACCAAGCTTGGTTTCCGTCGAACCAAAGTTCTGGGACGCGACGTCGACAATGAAGAATATGTCTTTGAGCTAGATCTGTAACTTCCACGGCACAATGGTCGCTGTCGCGAATCACGGTGACGACGAGCAAGAAAACTGAGCCGACGACACGATACTTCCGTGGTGTCATCGGAGGTGGACGTCCGCGTTTTTCCTCACTGCGATGCGTTGATCGATAACGAGTGGAGGACGAATGCCGTCTCGCCGCACCGCGACGGCCCAACGCCGACGTCTTCGGCGATGTGGGCAAAGATCGTCGCGTGGCGTCACGCTGGTGGCGGTGGCGATGAGTCTCGTTATCTCGTCCGCAACCAACGCGGTAGCGTTATCCGCGCGTCACTCACTGACGACAGCACCATTTTGCCGTCATCTGTCTACTACGAAGATCGGCGCAATCGTGGGTGCCAAACTGACGCTGGCCGAAACTACCGTCAAGGGAACGATAGCGGCGTGTATCTTTAGCGGCGTGCCGGACAATACGTCAATGGAGAACGAGACTAAGTTGTCCAGTTCTCAGACGCACTCGCTGTCGCAGGCCGAAGCGACGGCGCGGGCCATGTTCCCCAAAGGGCTCAAGATCTTATTTGCTCCGGTCAGTGGCTTGGGACCGATTGCCTATACGTGGCACGCGATGCTTGGCACACCGTACAGTGGCCTCAATGTCATCAAGGGCTCAACGGGGTTTTTTAGTGAGGTGGGCGGGGCCCTTCACCTCACTAACTTGGAGAAACTCGAGCGACTCGCCATCGCCGCGTAGGACGGTTTTCTCGAGGCACTCGGTTTTCTCGAGGCAACCGGTCGTGCCTGACCACCAACGGGGAAGATGCGCAACACTCAGTTGCTCGAAGTCGTGAGTCCAAATTTCGATTGGCGCTTTCTACGCAGATCAGGAAGTGGTACGAATTGTTCGTAACGGTTGTTTCGCCGATTGCCTTCACTAGTGGTCATTGGCTGGCGAAATCCTCAGCGGGAAGGAAGGGTAATGGGCGGATCCAAAGGGTCACATCGATCACACGTTTGGGTAACGGGAGTCGTTGCACTCGTCCTGATCGTCACGGGTGCGACCCTTTACGTACTTCAAAGTGGTGGGCCGCCGTCATTTTCTCGCGTTGTATACCCACGCCCTGTTCCGGCAAAGAAATCGTCTGTGCTGACCGAGTGTCCCAATCCCACGGGACTCACGGCCTTCACGACGACAACGAGCGCACGGGCCCTTCGTGCGACATCCCAGATGGCGTTGGGAGGACAGCGCGCCACACAGCAGATGACGGACCCCTCGTTCTGGTCGTCGTTGGCAACGCTCAATTCGCGTCCTGTCGTTACGCCATCGCCGCAGTATCGGCGCCAGGAGGTCGTCAAGGGCATTCCGAGCGCGCCGGGCGCCTCGATTGTCGCTGCTTCTTGCGGCGAAGAACTCTTGGCGAAGACTCAAGTCATCTATGCGATGCCCATCACCTCGATGGGAGCTCGAACAAATTGCAATGACTGTACGGCTCACTACTATTTCATCGACCGTCGTGGCCACGCTCTTTTGTATTGGGTATTTTGAGTCGCGATTGACCGGGTTGTTGCTAAGCGATGCCGTACGAAGAGCGACCACCAAGATATTGACAGTGCGATCAAATCCTCACCTTCTGTATCGCGCAACACACTTCAGCGCATTGACCCAAGTGGACTCCACTATCGGATGTCAGATTGTTGTGTGATCATTTGGTGACAACATGAATAACTTTTACGTCGGCGTTTTGCCCATGGCCAACTTCACCATCCAGGACTCCTAGAGTTGTGGTGGACGTGGACGATGCGAACTCGAGGGCGTCGTGAAGCGAATGTCGTGGAGACGCGACGAAGAGTTGTCAGTAAATTGATGCCGTTGGGGGACAACCGTAGCGATAATGGTTAGGCCGCAATGAAAGAGAGCATCATCAAGAAAATGGAACGGCGTAACGACCCGCGAACCGTCGAAGTGCGAAATTCTCGTACGGTTGGTCGCGCATAGTTTGGGGATGCAACAGTGATGACTAGCGGTGAACAGTGGTCACTCACGGTTACTTGAAAGACGACCATGAATTCAATGTGCTTTCGGCGGAAGATCGTTGGAGCGGGTGACGGGGATCGAACCCGCATGGCTAGCTTGAGAGGGTGGACGGGCTTCAATTCTGTTACGTACATAATTACTGATCACAACCATTTAATTTAGTAAAAATGGGCGGTGCGCGATTGGCTTGGGCGTTCCATGGGCGTTAGTGCAATCGGGAGACTTATTCTGGCTCAAATTATGTTCGATGGGTCGTTTTGAGTGGATCTCCGCATAGAGCCCTTAACGTTCGTGCGGGGAGATGGCAGTCGTTAACGAAGCGAAATTCACCCACTGCGACAAGGGCGCCTGAGAAGTTGATGCATCCCTGAGTTGAGCGGTGCCCTTTA
>DATCEX010000016.1:0-5102 GCA_036509795.1 Acidimicrobiales bacterium | reverse complement strand
CATGGCGATGCGTTTGGTGTCGTCGTCCGAGCGTCCGTCCACCAAGATCACCTCGTGGACCCACTCGGGAATGGTGTTCAAGACGTAGGGGAGGTTGCCCGCCTCGTTGAGGGTCGGGATGATGACCGACACGGTGCCGCTTCGAACGTTCGTGCTCTTGTCAACGGAGCCGCTGAACCCCGGTTCTGGAGAATTCGAACTCATACTGTCACCCTTGCGTTCATTCCAACGTCCGAAAACGTCGATCGAATACTGCCGTTAACTACTCTTGATCCGCTACGTCGTCCGCGTGTTGCGCGTGCTCCTTCTTCACTTCTACGGAGGCGCTCACTGCTCAGTAGCTCCGTTGAAGTGAAGGTCCTATTAATTAGGCGTGTACACCGCGACCCAATTGATCTGCATCGACTCTGGGGCAGTGGGGCAGGCATAGGCCGGGGATGCAGCGCACCACGTCTGCTGTTGAAGAGCAAGGTGCATCGGAACATTGGGAATTTGCGCGGAACTACTCGACACCGTGTCCCATACGTTGCCGTCGACCGTGTACTTGATGGACGTCGGCGTCCAAACGACGCCCCAGGTGTGCCACTGCATCATGTTGATGTTGATGTTGCTGTGGTACTGGGTGTTGTTGGAACTCCAGTGCACGGTCCCTGACGTTGCGGCAGCTGATCCGTACGTCTCATTGAAGTCGATTTCTGGCGGCCAGTTGTTGGACTGGGGCCAAAGTAGTTCAACGTTGGTGGGTCCAGCACCGGTAACGCGTGAGCGAACGAAGAACGCACCGTACGTAGGTGCATAGCCGCAGTCACAGACTCCTCCGGTTGCCCACGCACCCCCGTAGGTCGCGTCCTTCCAGGTGTTCAACGAAAGAATCCCGTTACCAACCACGTCATGGGCGGAGCCGCCAAACTGCGCACCGGTGTCGCCACTGGGAGGGCTACTGTACGCATCCCAGCCTGACGGTAGCGACGACAGGTTCGTGAAGTCGACAACATGGCTCTTGGTGTAACCGGTAAGTGCGGTGGCCGAAGGAGGCGCGTAGCCGGAGGCTTCGGAACTATCGACAACACCGACCGGCCATTGCGTTGTGGGGGGCGCGGGGGGAGCGGTCGTCGTGGTGACGGGCGGAGCAGCGGTCGTCGTGGTGACGGGCGGAGCCGCGGTCGTCGTGGTGACGGGCGGAGCCGCGGTCGTCGTGATGACGGGCGGAGCCGCGAGTGTCGTGGTGACGGGCGGAGCCGCGGTCGCCGTGATGACGGGCGCCGTATTCGTAGAGACCGGAGTCGTGACTTTGATCTTTCTCAATTTCAATGGCTCGATCAAACTCACCGAGTGAGGAGGTTGCCAGTGGTTTGCAAACTCCGCAAGTTGCGCCAGGCTCCAACGTACCGACTGAGTCGTCGTAACGTAGGTAACGGTCGCGGCAGAGTCGCCCGACGCCGAAGCGTCGATGCCGATCATGCCTACGAGTAAGCATGACGTAACGCCAAGCGTCACCATCTTTGGGAAACGGTGAGCAGTGTTACCACTGATGAATTTTTTGAATGAGCCCTTGTCCATGGGCTATAAATTTTCAGCCTCAAATCACACCGCTACCTATGGAGTCACAACAAACACTCAATTCTGTTCTATACCACTTGTGACTAGGAAATATATCCCAATGACAGGGATTTAAAAGTGCCAGTTGAGCCAATTATTTGACTACTAAAGCCGTAAATTTCATGTCCGCTTTTGCCAGTGGCTCGCCTTTCGGCGCCTTGGAAAGTTGCGTCATACGCGGTTCCAATTGGTGAAATGCGGAAGGGCCGAAGCCAGCCGGCTCAAAGACGTTACGAGAGGTTTCTGAGTCACTTCGGACAGTGCCTCGTGCCGAGCAAGTCTCGACACCGAAGGCACGCTAGAACGTTCGGTCTAAGGCGTAGGTGTTCTATCTCTCAACGCTTTCGTCTAAAAGATGGTCGGGTGAGCGGCCCAAGCATCGCCGATGATGGTGTCGAGGTCGGAGTGTTCTGGACTCCACCCAAGAAGTTCACGGGTGCGAGTGTTACTTGCAATCGCAGCCGCGGGGTCGCCCTGCCGCCGCTCGGTGTATCGGACTTCGATCCCAGTCTGGGTGATTCGCTGCACCGTCTCGGCGATCTGCCTATTGGAGTAGCCCACCCCCGAACCCAAATTGAGGGTCAACTCCGGATGGTCGTCAAGCGCCGTGATGGCCCGAACGTGCGCGTCGGCGAGGTCCGTGACGTGAATGTAGTCCCTGATGCAGGTGCCGTCTGGTGTTGGATAGTCGGTTCCGTAGATCTCGAGGTACGGTCGCTTGCCCGCCGCGACGTCTAAAGCAATGGGGATGAGATGAATCTCAGGGGAGTGACGTTCGGGATGTGCCATGGTTGCGCCAGCGGCGTTGAAGTAGCGCAGTGACGCCGCGCGTAGGCGTCCACACTCCACGAGCCAGTGGAGACCTTCCTCAACCATCCACTTGGACTGTCCGTACGGGCTATGAGGTTGAATTGATCGCGTCTCATCAATCGGCATATCAACTTGATCGCCGTAGACCGCGCAAGACGACGAAAAAACGAATCGCTCCACGCCCGACTTAATCAGTGCATCAAGCAGTCGAAAAGTCGAGGCAACGTTGTTCGCGAAGAACACTTCTGGATATTTCATCGACTCGCCAGGTTCGATTCGCGCGGCGAAGTGGACGCAGGCGTCAAAGGAGCCCAACGACTGAACGAGTTCTACGTCGCCGCAGTCGCCCTCGACGAACGTCGCATTGACGGGCACGTTCTCTTTGCGACCAGAAGCGAGATTGTCGAGGGCCACGATTTCGTGTCCCCTTGCCAGCAACATCTCTGCCGTCGTTGAACCGATGAATCCGGCCGCGCCAGTGACGAGTACTCTCACGTCAGGATCCACCATTGGAGCGCGACATTGTCCGGATGGCGGCCTAGCGCGTCCATGATCACCGTCAGTTCGATCACCCGAGGAATTTAACACGGTTCACGGGTGAATACTTACCGACCGTATGCGAGCGACGGTTGATCATTTGGACCGTGGGGACTGAGGGCGCGTAGCGAGACGTCGGGACCGTGCGGGGGCGAAAGGTGAATCTGTTGTTCGTCGTGTGTCTCGAAAGTTGACTGATTCTTAGTTCAAGGTGGACCCGAGGAACGAGTGCTACGCAGCAACTCAATGGTGGACCTCAGCCAGCGTCAGAAGTTGAATTCCGATCACGGCGATGAGAAATCGAGAATCATCGTCGAACTGGTAGCGTCACCTCCGAGGAGTTATGAACCGATGCGGTTCTCTCGTCACAGTTGAAGACTCAAGGAAGCGGTGCGCAATGGCACGAGTACCTGCAGATTCGAACGCGGATGAGGGTTCCTCCCATCTCGCGCAAGATCTGGTTCAAGCCATCGAGCGTGATCAGTTTTTCTTGGTGTATCAACCGACGATTGACCTCCAGACCAATGCCTTTGCGGGCGTCGAAGCACTCATCCGATGGCGTCACCCTTCGCGTGGCGTTCTTGGACCGCGCAGTTTCATTGAAGAGCTCGAATCAAGTTCTCAAATCATTCCGGTAGGACGTTGGACACTGCAGACGGCGTGCGTCCAGGGAGCCGCGTGGCACGACCGGGGTTATCGATTCAGTGTCTCGGTGAACGTCTCCCAGCAACAGTTCGAGTCGTCGACCTTCTTCGACGACGTTGCCGACGCTCTCTTTTCAAGCCGCTTCGACGCTTCACTCCTGGTCTTGGAGTTCGCTCAAGCAACGTTGACGGTCGACCGAGAAGCTTCGGTTTCGCGTCTCACGAAACTACGAACGCTTGGCGTCCGTTTCGCCATTGACGACTTCGAGCCTGGAAGTTCGGCACTTGACGAACTCGGAGAGTTTCCGATTGATATCGTGAAACTCGACCGAGAGTTCATTGCGGGACTTGCGAATTCGTCGGAGGCTTCGTCTCTCGTTCACCGACTCGTTGAGAGAAGCGAGACTCGTCATCTGCAAGTGATCGCCGCCGGCGTCGAAGACTCCGAACAGCGAGCGCAGCTGCAAAACGAAAAGGTCCACGTCGGTCAGGGGTACCTCTTCTCTAGGCCCCACGAAGCTGATGAGATCGATCGTTTTCTCGAAGATTTCGCGATCTTCTCGGGGAAGCCTCTCTAAGTCCGCGTGAAGCGAAACTCAGGGGAGTGACGAATCGTGGCCCGGGGTCGAGGGAAGCTCATACTTCAAGAGGATAAAAGGGCCCTTTCCGATGTCTCGCCGATTGACGCCCAAGACACTCACGACGCCGTACGAAGTTCGCAGCGTATCGCCAGTCAGCTGCACCAACTCATCGCGGCGTCGATCACCGTGGCGGGAATGCGGAACGAACGCGACATATTGAAGAGCTTGGCGAGTAGTACCCGACGAGTGTTCGACGCGGAGGTCGCGGTCCTCACTCTCGAGTCCGGTCTAGAGGCACCCCTCCGAGGTGTGGCCCGGCGCGGCTGGCCCGTCACGTGCCTAGGCCAGGAGGACTTCGCGGCAATGGACGACGTCCCAGCCTCTAGAAGTACGTTCGTGCCGTGGAACGACGGGGACTGGCTCGTTGCGCCGGTACTCGAGCGACGTGATCAAGCACGGGGCGTGCTGGCCGTTCGAAGGGCCGAAGCAGAGTTCCTCACTGAGGACCGGGAGGTTCTCACCCTGATGGCCCAAATGGCCGCGACGGCGCTCGGCGCGACGGAACTCAGCAGAGAGATCGAGACCAGTGAAACGCGTCTTCGAATACTCGTGGACACGGCGCCCGCGGGCATCGTTGAGGTCGACCTCAAAGGTCGCGTCCGGTGGTGGAATCGCGCCGCGAGCAAGATCCTCGCCTGGCCCACGTACGACGAGGCTACGGCGACGGAACCCCGCTTTCCAGATGGAGCGGGCGACAAGTTGGCAGTCCTATGGTCAGAGGTCCTGGACGGCGAGGTGGCGAGTGGCCGAGACCTCATCGACGTCGAGATCATGGGACGACGTCGGGACCTCACGACCTCCGCGGCGCTGCTGCCTTCACCAGAGGGCCAGGCAACGAGCATTTTGATGTTGGTCGATGACGTGACCGATC
>DATCEX010000015.1:0-49706 GCA_036509795.1 Acidimicrobiales bacterium | reverse complement strand
ACTCGGTGACAATTCGGTCAACGAGTTCGGGCGAGAAGACTCGTGTCAACACACCGATGGAGATGTGATCAGAGAGGCGTTGATCCGTTTCTGGCTTCACCCACCCGGCGCGCGGCATACGTCCAGAATACCATTCAGATCATTAAGTAAACGGTATTGTGTCTAGACAGCCTGAACAAGTACGATCATCGCTCAACATCTACTCGCAGGACGATTTCCAGAGCCGCGACGTTTGTCCTCACGTTTCACATCGGATTGATGGCGCGATAGCCGCTCATATTGCTATTCGGTGATAGTCAAGGAATATTGCTATTCAGTGATAATTACTTTAGTATTGCTATATGGCAATAACTAATGAATTTCGAGTTATTCGGGCGTCTGACTTCGGCACCGCCTTACGACATTTTCGCATCGAATCAGGAAAGACTCAAGTGGAGGTCGCTGCAATGGAAAGAATCGGCCAGTCCTACCTCTCATCGTTGGAGAACGGGAGGTTCGGGTCCGCACTCGGCCACGCACTGCGCCTGCTGCGCCTGCTGGGGTGCGAAGTGATTGTTCGTCGGCGCGCTCCTCGTGGTTGAGCGTCTAGTCGTCTGGCTTTACGGCACACCGATTGGCGTACTGAGTTCGCCGAACGATCGCGGATTCTTCGGTCTGGCGTGGTTGCCTGACACCGCACGAAGGTGGGGAGATAACAGCGCCATCTTGTCGACATCGCTTCCGATTGGCGATCGATTCGAAAAGCGGCCTCGTCGCGTTAAGAACTTCTTTGACAACCTTCTACCTGAAGGTCCGGCGCGTGCCGCGATGGCCAGGATGATCAGAGTTTCGGAGTCGAACACGTTTGAGTTGTTGGCAGAGTTTGGCCGGGACTGTGCGGGGGCCGTATCACTATTGCCCGAAGACGAGACGTTCGAGAACGACCGCGACAGTGGCTACCGTGTTCTCAGCACCGACGACCTGCGTGATGAACTCGCGCGCATTGATGTTGTGCCACTCGGAGCGGACCCCGACGATGACTTTCGTCCTTCTCTTGCCGGAGTACAGCGCAAGCTTCTTGTTGGACGAACCGATGATGGGCAGTGGTCCAAACCGTATGGACATGCGCCGTCGACGTGGATATTGAAGCCTGACGGCAATTTTCCCTCCGCTGTCAATGAGCTGACGTGTTTAAACTTCGCTCGAATGTGTGGGATGGATGTACCCGGCGCCGAGCTCATTGACATTGACGGAGTGGCGACGTTGGCGATTCAGCGATACGACCGCAACGGTCGCGATCGCGTCCATCAAGAAGATGGTCTTCAAGCAACCGGCTTTCCTTCGAATATGAAATACGAATCTGACAAGGGGCCGTCGCTACGGGCACTGTCGGTCATCGTGAATGAGTTTGGCAATCCGAATGACGTCGACGAATTGTTGCGGCGCACCGTACTTCATGTTGTGATCGGAAACGCTGATGCCCATTCTAAGAACATCGCGTTTTTGCATCAACCAGACGACGTCGGAATCTCAATTGCTCCTATCTACGACATTGCGTCGACGGTGTCGATGAAACCAGTCGACGAGTTTGGCAAGGCGCGGGAATTCAGTACCAAGCTTGGGCAGTTCATTGACGGCATAGAGGACGTGAATGAGGTGACGCACGACAACCTCGTCGACGAGGGTGTTTCGTGGGGCATGGGCCGAGTGCGCGCTGGGGCAATTGTGGATAGGTTTCTCGACACCGCGCGCGAGGCGGCCGATGCCAACGACACTGAACTCTCCGAAGTTCTGATTGAACGAATTGAACGCATTGCCGTTGGGCGTTAGTTGAACGCCACTCGGCACATTCAGACATTTCCGATCTACGTTCCACGCCGAGATCTGATTGGTCTGCGTTCATAGGATGCACTTTTTTTGTCGCGTGGAGGTTGGATTGTGGCATGCAACATTTTGCGGGCGTCGGCGGCTCAAAGCAACTGTTCTGCAACCTCGCACTGGCGCTTGGGCTAGACATTGTTGGTCCTGCTCTACGGGGATTTGCACATTCGAGTGGAGAATTGCTTCATGGTGAGAGCAGATAGAGCAATTTTCGTTCGGAGATCTCGACTAAATGCGAGAACTGACCGTTAGCCGCGAGGACCGACAATGATTGGAGCATGTCGGGTAATGCCTTCGATCGCGAAGAACAGAAAGACAAGTTCGCTCGACTATTTGGAGTCACCGAGGAAGAGCTAATCAATCGAGGAATCGACCCGAGCGACTACGCACGACGGAACATCCGCAACGCTCTAAAAAACCAAGGTAATTGGGACTTGGTGTTGCCGAATTCGAACCAGTACGGAATCCTCTTGACACGTTGGGGCTTGCGCGGATTCGTTGCAATGTTCATCGGGGTCGGATTCCTTGCGGTATCTAAATATCAGACATTGCATTTACTGGGGCTCTATCTTGCTTACGCAATGTTGCTCGCTGCTCTTGTTGCGTACGTTTTTATGTTGAAGTATCGCCGTATGTACATCGCTACGTGTGGCGACGAGAAGGTAGTTCTCACATGGCGACGAAACAAACCGGGACGCGATTGCGTTCGTGGTGGACCTGCGAGATGAGTGTCAGAGGATGTTGGACTGAATAGAGAGAAGGAAATGATGGATGAGCACGGTTGGGAAAAGACGTATAACGGCGCGAAGTTCACGGCGGGGGTGTTGATCACGTTCGCGGTGGTGTCGTTCATCCTGGGGGTGTTCTCCATCGCCTACACGAGTGGGCACGTCCCCGAAAAACTGGGGGCGCTGATCATCCTCGGTGAGATCGTGGGAACGTTGCTCGTCTTATCGTTCTTCGCATTCTTCGGGTTCGTGCTCCGCGTGCTGCTCGCGATTTGGGAGGAAGTCGAGTGATGACTGGCCCCCGAGGTGAACCCGCACACCGGTCAGGAAATCTTGACATCGAATACCATCGCGCTATATGAATTTGGGGTGCCCGAAGCGATACATAATATTCCGCCGCTTCTGTATTTCAGCGCGGGCCGACGTTGACATGGCAACTACGGACTTCGAGCAGATCCTTAAGGTGGCCACCGAGTCGGAACGCCGTGTTGTGGTGGAAGATCTGATCGATTCTGTCTGCATTTATCCCGATCAAATCACCGTGCAAGTGGCCGGTGTGCCGCCAATTTTGGTGACGTTGGATGAGGCCGGATTGACGCAAGGTTGCAAACCTGTGGTGTCGAAGGCCCGACGTGCACCTGCACGCTACGCGGTTGCGATCCAGCAAGAGAAATGAATGACAACGCGCTGTCCTTAGCGCAGTACATTCCGTTAAGTATTTGGTTCGATAGTGAAACTTTCCCCCTGATACTCTCGATATTGTGCTCAGTGAGAACTTCGACGGAGTGTTCAAGACGCGAAGCGGCCTCGGCTCCCTGTTAGATCGCGCGTCACCGACACAAGTCCTCTTAGCTGCCGATATCGAGGACTTGTGCCTGGAAACCTTGCTGCCCCGTGGCTGCCCCGTGGATTTGTCTGAGCACCTGTGAAAAGCCGGGAATACTGGGGAACTGTCATTTGCTCGGGGAACCCTTATATTGAAGGTAAATTGGACGTAAACCCTTTGTGCGTAAGGGCTTTTTGGATTGACCGGCGAATATTATGGCAGGCTTCGGAGGCCAATGCTCTATCCCCTGAGCTACGAGGGCGCGAAGGACAGCCTACCGGACGGTGTTCGCGTGTCCTCTGAGCCGATCCTCACGTCGCTGCTACCCGACTCGGCGCAATTGCTCGATAACGACGTCATCATGGGCGGCGTGTCGCTACGAGAACTCGCCACCACGTACGGCACGCCGCTCTTCGTGTACGACGAAGCCACCGTGCGCGCGCGATGCGCCGAAGCGGCCGAGGTGTTCGATGACGGCGTGGCGTTCGCCTCGAAATCGTTCCTCTGTGGTGCGATGGCCCGACTGGCGGTGCAAGAGGGCCTCTATATCGACGTCGCGACCGGGGGAGAACTCGACATCGTCCTGCGCTCGGGGGTCCCAGCCACTCGGGTGATCGTTCACGGGAACAACAAGCTCGTGTCCGAGCTTGAGCGCGCCCTCGACGTCGGAGTGCACCGCATCGTCGTTGACAATTTCGACGAAATCGAACGTTTGCGTTCCATGGTGTCGGCGTCGCGACCGCTCAACTGCCTGATTCGCGTGACGCCAGGAGTCGAAGCGCACACCCACGAGTTCATTCGCACGGGTCAAGAAGATACCAAGTTCGGCTTCTCACTCGCGTCGGGCGACGCGCGTCGCGCCATCGACGCGTTGCGCGCGATGGCACACGTCACGCTGCACGGCGTGCACGCTCACATTGGTTCGCAGATCTTTGAGGTGGCGGGTTTCGACGAGGAGGTCAAAGTTCTGGTCGACTTCATCGCGAATGACGACTTTGACGAGATGTGCATTGGTGGTGGACTCGGCGTGGCCTACGTGGCGGGCGAGTCCGCCGTGTCACTGACTCAGTGGGCCACGGCGGTGCGCGCGGCGGCGTTGTCGGCGGGGCTCGACCCGTCGGTGCGGATCACCGCCGAACCCGGTCGATCCATCGTGGCCCAAGCGGGCGTCACGCTCTACACCGTGGGGGCGGTCAAGGCCGTGGCCCAACGCACGTACATGGCAGTTGACGGGGGGATGAGCGACAATCCGCGCCCGGTGCTGTACGGTTCGGGGTACGAGGCCTTCGACGTGGCAGCGCCGTTCGCACCTCGACCTCAAGTGGTGCGACTCGTGGGGCGACACTGCGAGAGTGGTGACGTCTTGATCGACGAGGCCTGGCTGCCCGAAGTCACGGGGGTGGGCAGTGTGGTGGCGACTCCGGTGACGGGGGCCTACGGGTATTCGATGGCTTCCAACTACAACCGGGTGCCGCGACCGGCGGTTATTTTCGTAAGTGAGGGAGCGACTCGCGTGGTGCTACGTCGCGAGACTTTCGACGATCTGGCCGGGCTCGAAGCGTAAAAGTGCCCATGATGAATACGGTTAGCCTTTATCCATGACTACGCCGCACGTGCGACTCGGAGTAATCGGCGCGGGATTCGTCGGTCGCGCCTTCGTGCAACTGCTCGCAGACGACTCTCGCCAGGTCGCTCTCGTCGACGCCGCGACAGCCACATTGGAGATCGTCGGCGTCGCCGTTCGTGACGCGACGACATCACGCGAGGGCGTCGACTCGTCACTCCTGGTCAGCGACCCCCTGGGGTTGGCCGCGCGCGAGGACGTGGACATTCTGGTCGAACTGGCGGGGGGCATCGAACCGGCCCGCACCTGGATCGAGACCGCCCTCAAGCGCGGCGCGTCAGTCGTCACCGCCAATAAGGCGCTGATG
This sequence comes from Acidimicrobiales bacterium, assembly GCA_036509795.1. Taxonomy (GTDB): domain Bacteria; phylum Actinomycetota; class Acidimicrobiia; order Acidimicrobiales; family RAAP-2; genus RAAP-2. The sequence goes on along the minus strand of DATCEX010000015.1, from coordinate 44,361 downwards.
GCCGCCTGCGGTACGGAGTTGGCCCAACTGGCCAACGAGAACGGCGCCGACTTGTTCTACGAGGCGTCGGTGGCGGGCGGCATCCCCATCATTCGCTCGCTACGGACCTCGCTCGCCGGAGAGAAGATCAATCGAGTACTCGGCATCGTCAACGGGACGACGAATTTCATCTTGTCCCAGATGACCAGCGAAGGTCGTGACTACGACGAAGCACTCAAGGAAGCCCAGGCGCTCGGCTACGCCGAAGCCGATCCGACGGCCGACGTCGAGGCCTTCGACGCCGCGGCCAAGGTGCAGATCCTTTCGTCACTGGCGATCGGTACGGGGTTACACGGTGAGCCGATTTCGCGTGAAGGTATCAGCGCGGTGCGCTCGGTCGACGTCGAGTTCGCGCGTCGCGCCGGCTACGTCATCAAACTCATCGGCGTCGTCGAGCGCGTCGGTGAGAACGGGATCTCGCGACGCACCCACCCGGCGCTCATTCCCGTGGACCATCCGCTGGCCGCGGTGCACGGTGCCATGAACGCGGTCTTCATCGAGGGCGACAAGAGCGGACCCCTGATGTGGCTCGGCCAAGGTGCCGGCGGCATCGCCACCGCCACCGCGGTGCTGGGTGACGTCTTGCACGCCGCGCGCAATCGGGTCGCGGGACGACACGACATCCCCTTCACGGTGGACGATCGACTGGAGAGCGTGGACGCGGGGGACCTCTCGAGTGTCTTTTACCTCAGCATTGACGTGCGCGACGAACCCGGGGTTCTCGCACAGGTGGCGGGCGTCTTTGGAAATCACAACGTGTCCATCCAGTCCATGGAACAATCCGGCTTCGGTCAAGAAGCGCGGCTCGCGTTCTTGACGCACGAGGCGCTGGCGCGCGACGTCACGTCGACGCTGCACGAGCTCGATCAGTTGGCGGCCGTGGACTCCATTGGCGCTTGTATTCGTGTAATCGACGGAGGTGTTGCGTGACAGGTTGGAACGGACTACTCAAGGAGTACGGGCAGTGGCTCGACCTCGAGGGTGTTGACGAAATCGTCACTCTTCAAGAGGGCAACACGCCTCTCATTTTCGCCGAGCGGTTGTCCGCGCGCTTGGAGGCCAACGTGTGGCTCAAGTACGAGGGCCTGAACCCGTCGGGGTCCTTCAAGGACCGCGGCATGACGATGGCGATCACCAAGGCCAAGGCCCAAGGTGCGCAGACCGTCATCTGTGGTTCGACCGGTAATACGTCGGCCGCTGCCGCGGCCTACGCCGCCAAGGCTGGAATGGACTGCGTTGTGCTCGTGCCCGAGGGCAAGATCGCCATGGGCAAACTCGCCCAGGCCATCGTCTACGGCGCCCAGGTCCTGCAGATTCGCGGGAACTTCGACCAGGCCCTCGACCTGGCCCGCGAGCTCACCAAGCACCTACCGATCACCATCGTGAACTCGATCAACCCCGACCGCATCGAGGGTCAAAAGACTGGTGCCTTCGAGATCGTGGACGTGCTCGGTGTCGCTCCCGACATCTTGTCGATCCCCGTGGGCAACGCCGGAAATATCACGGCGTACTGGCGGGGTTTCACCGAGTTCCACTCGGCGGGCCGCGCGAAGACACTGCCCAAGATGTGGGGATTTCAGGCCGCGGGTGCCGCGCCGATCGTGCTGGGTCACCCGGTGAAGAATCCCGAGACCATCGCCACGGCCATTCGTATTGGTAATCCGGCGAGTTGGATTCCGGCGCTGGAAGTCATCCACGAATCTCTGGGCGACATTCGCGCGGTCACCGACGACGAGATCCTCGACGCCTATCGCTACGTGGCGCGCTACGAGTCAATCTTCTGTGAGCCGGCGTCGGCCGCGTCGGTGGCGGGCATCTTGAAGTACGGCGTGCCAGCGGGTTCGACGGTGGTGTGCGTACTGACGGGCAACGGCTTGAAGGACCCCGACACCGCCGTCTCGACGAGTACGATGCCCATGGTGGTGGACGCGACAATGAAAGCTTTGCTGGCTGAATTGGCGTAATTGATTGCAATCAGCCCGGAATCGGCTACACTGAAGTTCGTCGTTCACGTCTGGCCGTTCGCCGATGTGCGGAATTCTTCCAATTACGACGTTTCCCGTTTTTTCACCACCCACCATTTTTGCGTGTACGTGGCGAGAGAGGATTTAATTGTATGGCTGTAAAGCCCACCACTCCTGATCGTTCCGACTTGGAATCCAAGTCACGCGAGGACCTTCAGGCCATTGCCAAACTCACCGGGGTCGACGTCTCGGCGCGAGCGTCCAAGGCGACACTCATTGAGACCATCATGGGCACGTCGTCAAGTTCCGGCACCGAACCCCAGCCCACCACCCGCGCAGTGCGTTCACGTCGTACGGTGGCCACACCGGACGACGACTTCGAGTCACTCCTGAATGAATTTGATTCGGAGCCGGCGTCCGCCCCGTCGACCAGCGACGCTCCCGCGCCCAGTTCGCGCAAGGTCGCCGCGGCCGATTCCAACGGTTCGTCCAACGGTTCTTCTAATGGATCGACGAACGGATCCACTAATGGCTCCTCCAACGGATCCTCGCACCCGCCTGCGAGTGGACCGGGGAATTCGTCGTCGGAGATCTCCAACCCCGATGCGTCGAGCACTCGTCAAAACAACCAGCCCCGCGATCGTCAGCCCCGTGACTCCACCAACGAACCCGGCGGTCGAAACCGCCGTAACCGTCGGAACCGTAACGGTCGCGAGCGCTTTGGCGAGGCCATGCCCAACGCCGACCAGCCCTACAACGGCGAGCTCGTCGAGATCGAGGGTCTGCTCGACCTGCGTGACGACGGGTACGGTTTTCTTCGTACCAAGGGATTTCACGCGTCGCCCAATGACGTCTACGTGTCGATCAACCAGGTTCGTCGCTACCACCTGCGCAAGGGCGACGTCGTCACCGGTGGCTATCGTCCGGCGGCGTCCAACGAGAAGTACCCGGCGTTGTTGCGCGTCGACACTGTCGCGGGTTTCGACCCCGAGGTCGCGCGCCTGCGTCCGCGCTTCGAGGACTTGACCCCATTGTTCCCGGACGAGAAGCTCAAGCTCGCCTCCAACGAGGGCAAGTCCGAACTCACCCCTCGCATCGTCGACCTGCTCGCGCCGATCGGCAAGGGCCAGCGCGGACTCATCGTCTCGCCCCCTAAGGCCGGCAAGACGACCATCATGAAGCAGATCGCCCAGTCGATCGAGGCCAACAACCCTGAGGTGCACCTCATGGTGCTGCTGGTGGACGAGCGTCCCGAGGAAGTGACCGACATGCGCCGCAGCGTCAGCGGTGAGGTCATCGCCTCCACCTTCGACCGTCCGGCCGAGGAGCACACCCACGTGTCCGAACTCTGCATCGAGCGCGCCAAGCGCCTCGTCGAGCAGGGCCGCGACGTGGTCATCATCCTCGACGGCATCACCCGATTGGCGCGCGCCTACAACCTCGCCGCCCCGGCGACTGGACGCATTATGTCCGGTGGTGTGGACTCCGGTGCCCTCTACCCGCCCAAGAAGTTCTTTGGTGCGGCGCGCAACATCGAAGAAGGTGGCTCGCTCACCATTCTCGCCACGGCCCTGGTGGAGACCGGATCCAAAATGGACGAGGTCATCTTCGAGGAGTTCAAGGGAACCGGCAACATGGAGCTCAAGCTCGACCGCCGTCTGGCCGAACGTCGCCTGTACCCGGCAATTGACGTCAACGGTTCCTCGACGCGCCACGAGGAACTGCTCTTTGACCGCGATGTCTTGCCCCAGGTCTGGAAGTTGCGCCGCGTGTTGAACGCCCTGGCCTCCGAAGGCCGCGAGGCCGCCGGTTTGGAACTTTTGATCGACAAAATCAAGACCACCCGGTCCAATGACGAGTTCCTCTCCGAGATCGCCCGGGGCCCTGCACCGACCAGCTGATTATCCGCTAAACTCGTCATCCGCACCAAGGAGCACTCATGAAGACTGCCATTCACCCCAATTACATCGACGCACACGTGACCTGCTCGTGTGGCAACACCTTCACGACCAAGTCGACGAAGGCCGAGATCAAGGTCGAATTGTGCAACGAGTGCCACCCCTTCTTCACCGGTAAGCAAAAGCTGGTCGACACCGGTGGTCGCGTGGAGCGCTTCCAGCGTCGCTACGCACAAAAGACCAACAAGGCGCGCGCTCCCAAGGCGTAAGCCGGCGGGCCGCCACCTTTCGTGCGCTCACTCGACGACACCCTCGCTAGCCTCGAGGACGAACTCCACTCGGTGGAGACGGCGCTCGCCCAACCCGACGTTGCCGCGGACCTGACGCGTCTGCGCGACCTCTCGCGTCGCTTCAAGGAACTCTCGGAGATCAACGTTGCCTGGACCGAGCTCAAGTCCGCGCAGGAGGACCTGGCTACCGCGCGCGCGATGTTCAACGAAACCAGCGGTGACGACCGCGAGCAATGGCGCGAGGAAGTGAACGCCGCCGAGGAGCGACTGCCCGATCTCGAAGCGGCCCTCGAGACCTTGTTACTGCCGCGCGACCCCAACGAGGGGCGCAACGTGATCCTCGAGATCCGCGGGGCCGAAGGCGGCGAAGAGGCCAATTTGTTCGCCGGCGACCTCGCCGAGATGTATCGGCGCTACGCCGCATTGCGTGGCTGGAAGCTCGAAGTGGTCGAAGAGCGCGAGTCCGATCACGGTGGACTCGACGAAGCGACGTATCTCATCAAGGGTGACGACGCGTGGGCGCGCCTGGCGCACGAGGCGGGGGTGCACCGGGTGCAGCGCGTGCCGGTGACTGAGGCCAAGGGTCGCGTGCACACGTCCTCGGCGACCGTGTCGGTGTTACCCGAGGCCGAGGAGGTCGACGTGGCCATTGACCCCAATGAACTCAAGATCGACGTCTACCGTTCGTCGGGCCCGGGCGGCCAGAGCGTGAACACCACCGACTCGGCCGTACGCATTACGCATCTCCCTACGGGCATCGTGGTCTCGATGCAGGACGAGAAGAGCCAGATCCAAAACCGCGCCAAGGCCCTCATTGTGTTGCGCTCGCGATTGCTCAAGGCGGCCCAGGACGCTCAGGCCAACGAACTGGGTGACCTGAAGCGATCCCAGCTGGGAGGCGGCGGACGAAGTGAAAAGATCCGCACGTACAACTTCAAAGAGAACCGCGTGACCGATCATCGCATCAACCTGACGAACTACTCGCTCGACGCCGTGCTAGCGGGGGACCTCGACCCCTACATTGACGCGCTCCTGGCGGACCAGCGTGCGCGCCAACTGGCCGAGAGTGACGGACGCTAACTTCGATCCCGTCGTCGAGCTCGTGGAGCTCGTGGAGCTCGGTCTCGAGCGTCGTGAGGCGCGCTGGCTGGTCGAGGAATTCCTTCCCGGCGGCGACCGCGACGCGCTCAGCGACCTACGCGTCGCGGCAGAGCGCCGGCTGAACGGCGAGCCCTTGCAATACGTCATCGGTCACTGGCCCTTTCGCTCCCTCGACTTGGACGTGGATGCGCGCGTGCTGATTCCCCGGCCCGAGACTGAGGAGCTCGTGGACGTGGCACTCAACGAATTCGCTACTTCGGACGTGCTCGCGCCTCTTGTGGTGGACCTGGGATGCGGGTCCGGGGCAATCGGACTGGCTCTATTGGATGAGCTTCGCGCGCGCGGCGTGAGCGCCACCCTGGTGGCGCTCGACGAGTCCGTCGAGGCCCTGAGTGTCGCGCGCATCAATGCGCGCAAGCATGATCTGCTCGCGGTGTCCTTCGTCGAGTCGTCGTGGTTCGAGAACCTCGACCCGTCGTTGCGCGGTCGGGTCGATATGGTGGTGGCGAATCCGCCGTACGTCGGGGCGTCGGAGATGGCCGATCTGGACCCCGTGTTGCGTCGCGAGCCTCGCGGTGCGCTCGTGGCACCCGACGGGAATGGTGTGGTGGGATTCGCGGACCTCGACGTCATCGTCCGCGGCGCGATGACTTGGTTACGTCCCGGTGGTGCGCTGGTGATGGAACACGGTGAGAAGCACCGTCCCGCCGTGTTGGCACTGGCGCACGAGTGCGGGTACGTGTACGTACACGACTTCGACGATCTGGCGGGGCGCCCGCGAATTCTCGTCGCGAAGCGGCCGCGATGAAACGCTTGGACCTCGACGAAACGGTCGCGGCACTGCGACGAGGCGACGTGGTCGCCGTCCCGACCGACACTGTCTACGGGGTGGCGGCCCGACTCGAGGATGCCGCCGCTGTCGCCACGTTGTTCAGCGTCAAGAGTCGACCGAGTGACGTCGCCCTACCGGTCCTAGTGACGTCGTCGCGCGACGTCGCCGCACTGGACGTGGAGTGGCCGGCGGCGGCGCAACTCCTCGCGGAACGGTTCTGGCCGGGCGCTCTCACCATCGTCGTAGGTGCCGCACCCGCGCTCGCCGCACGCGTAGGGGCGACGTCGTCCCTCGGACTACGAGCCGCGCATCACGCAGTGCTCGCCGCAGTGATCGACCAGTGCGGGCCATTGGCGGTGACGAGCGCTAATCAGCACGGCCACGCGCCGTGCGTGAGCGCCACCGACGTTCTCGCCACGAAGTGGGGCGCCCCCCTGGCCGGTGTCCTCGACGGGGGAGTGTGCGACGGCGCGGTGTCGACCGTCGTTGAAGTGAGCGCCGAGGGGTGGTGGGTACGTCGTCGCGGCGCGCTCGCGCTGGGCGAACTCGAGGCGGTGCTCGGCCCCGAATCGCCGCCGCGTGACAACTAGGGTGGGGGTATGAAAATCGCGCTCGGAGCGGATCACGCCGGGTATGAACTCAAGACCCTGCTGGTCACCACCCTCCAAGAGTGGGGTCACCAAGTCCTCGACCTGGGGACGACCAACGGGGTCGACTCGGTGGATTACCCCGATTTCGGTTCGGCGGTCGGCCACAGCGTCGCCAGTGGCGAGTGCGACCTCGGCGTCGCCGTGTGCGGTTCGGGCGTGGGCATTTCCATCGCCGCCAACAAGGTGCCGGGTATTCGCGCGGCTCTCGTGCACGACGCGACCTCGGCTCGGTTTGCGCGCGAGCACAACCACGCCAACGTCGTGTGTTTCGGTGCGCGCCTCATTGGTGCGCCGGTCGCCCAGGACGCGCTCGCGGCCTGGCTCGGCGCGCAACCCGGTGAGGGTCGACACCTCGCTCGCCTCGACAAACTCTCAGCACTCGATCATCGCGCCTAGCGCACAGAAAGGTTCCCCGTGAGCTCTCCCTTTGACGCCTTCATCACCAACGACGATGAGGTCGTCGACTTGCTGGCCCAGGAGTGGACCCGCCAGACCAGCACCTTGCAACTCATCGCCAGTGAGAACTTCGCATCCCCGGCGGTCCTCGCCGCGACGGGTTCGATCCTGACCAACAAGTACGCCGAGGGATACCCGGGCCGTCGCTACTACGGCGGCAACCAGATCGTCGACGAGATCGAGGACTTGGCCCGGCGTCGATTGACGGGACTCTTCGGGGCGGAGCACGCCAACGTCCAGCCGCACTCTGGCGCCAACGCCAACGTCGCGGTGTACCAAGCCCTGCTCGAACCGGGCGACACCGTCTTAGCCATGCGACTCGACCAGGGCGGTCATCTGACCCACGGCTCGCCGGTGTCGATGACCTCGAAGGCCTGGAATTTCGTCTCCTATGGCGTGACGCCGCGCAACGACGATCCGTCGACGCCCGGCGAATTGATTGATTTCGACAACGTGCGCGAGATGGCTCGCGCCCACCGTCCCAAGCTCATCGTGGCCGGGGCCACCGCCTACGCGCGTCGCATCGACCCGGCACCCTTTCGTGAGATCGCCGACGAGGTGGGCGCCCTGTTGATGTTCGACTCGGCCCACGTGGCGGGTCTCATCGCCGGTGGTTCGCACCCCAATCCCGTGCCCTACGCCGACGTGGTCACCTTTACCACGCACAAGACCCTGCGTGGTCCGCGTGGTGGAGCGATCTTGTGCCGAGATGAACACGCCAAGGCCATCGACATGGCGGTGTTCCCAGGCCAACAAGGTGGACCCCTCGAGCACGCGATCGCGGCCAAGGCCGTGGCGTTTCGCGAGGCCGCTCACCCCAGTTTCTCGGTGTACACCGACCAGATCGTCGCCAACTCGAGGGCCTTTGGGGCCGCCCTGGCAGGCGAGGGGTTTCGCATGGTGTCGGGAGGGACCGAGAATCACATGGTGTTGCTCGACCTGCGCGAGTTCGACGCGGAATTGGCCGGTAAGGTCGCCCAGGAGGTGCTCGACCGCGCCGGCATCACCACCAACCGCAATACGATCCCCGACGACCCGCGTAGCGCGTTCATCACGTCGGGTCTGCGCGTGGGCACCGCCGCCGAGACGACCGCAGGACTGCGCGAGAGTGAGTTCGTCACCGTGGCCGCACTGATAGCGCGTGCTCTGCGCGGGCGCGACGACGAGTCGGAACTCGCGCGAGTGCGCGAAGAGGTCGCCGAGTTGTGTGCGACCTTCAACCCCTACGCCGCCTTTACGAAGTAGAAGATGAATTCCCTGGGTACCTACGGGATCATCGCCTTCGTAGGGGCCCTGATTACGCTGGTGGCCAATCCGTCGGCGCGGCGCATCGCCCTGGCGGTGAACTACAGCGCCCAGCCCGACGAACGCAAGGTGCACCAAATCGTCACCCCCTACGGGGGAGGCGGCGCGATGTTCGTTGGCTTTTGCATGGCTCTGGTCGCCGCCTTCGTCTTACCCACCACGCGCGCGGTCATCGAATCCTCACACGAGATGCTCGGCGTGCTCCTCGCCGCCGGCGTCATGTTCGCCGTCGGCGTGGTGGACGACTTTCGTGAAATGAGTGCGCCGGCCAAGGTGGCCGGACAAGTTCTGGCGGCGACGATCCTGTACTTCAGCGGCTGCACGATGTACCAGCTCAAGTTGCCCTTCGCAGGTTTCATCGTGTTGGGACCCTCGATTCTGCCGGTCATCACGGCGGTCTGGGTGTTCGCATTGTCCAACGCCGTCAACCTCATCGACGGTCTGGACGGACTCGCCGGAGGAATCGTGGCGATCGCCTCGGGGACACTGTGCGTCTACGGACTGCGTCTCGAGGATTTGGGTCTCTTGCCCTCGACGAACGTGGGACCGCTGGTCGCGGCGCTCACCTTCGGTATTTGCGTGGGCTTCTTGCGCGACAATTTTCATCCGGCCAAACTCTTCATGGGTGACGCGGGCGCCTTGATGTTGGGTCTGCTCATGAGTGCCTCGACCATGGTGATCGGCGGAAGGACCCCGCCGGCGAGCGGTGTGACCTTCTTCTTCTTCGCGCCGCTGCTCATCCCCGTGTTCATCCTCGGGGTACCCCTCACCGACGCCGTGTTCGCCTTCGTTCGACGTACCGTCTCGGGGCAAGGTTTTCACACGCCCGACAAGAACCACATCCATCACCGACTGATGCGACTGGGTCACGGGCACAGTCGCACGGTCATCATTTTGTGGTTGTGGACCGCTCTGTTATGCGGCTTCGTGCTCTTCCCACTCTTCTACCCGCGCACCAACGTCTTCTTGCCCTTGGCGGTCGCCATTTTGCTGATCGGTCTCTTCACGTGGTCCAGTCCGATCCTGACGCGTCGACGACGCCTCGAGCACCGTCGCTACGAACGTGAAGAGGCCCACCATTGAGTCCCGACCGGGGCGAACCCTCGCCGTTGCACGAAGAAGAAACCCCTGATGATTCTGGACTTTCTGGGGTGGCCGTCTTCGCGGTCATGGGTACCACGATCGCGACGTGCGTAGCGGTGGGCGTCGTCCTTGGTCTGTGGGCCGACAGCGCCTGGCACACCGCTCCCGCAGGTCTGTTAATCGGGATAGTGTTAGGAACGGTCGCCGCCGTGGTGAGCGTGGTTCAGCAAGTCCGGCGTTTCCTTTAGAAACCCCATCCCACGTGCTCGAAAACCTCTCCCCGTCAACGTTGCCGCGCCTCCTGCGCCGTACCGTCCTCTCAGCAATCGCGGCGGGAGCCGTGGGTTTCGTCATCGGGGTGATGATCGCTCCACTGGCGGGACTCGGCGTCGTCATCGGTGTCGGCCTGGCGATCCTCAACCTCCGATTCCTCGATTCCCAGGTCGCCAAGATCGAGATCAGGGGTGAGCAAAACACCAAGGTCGTTCGCCGACAACTCGGTGGCAAGACCGTCAGTCGCCTCGTCGTCATGACCATCATTGCCCTGGGCGCGTTGTGGCTGGACACGGCCCTAGGAATAGGTATTGTTGCAGGGCTCGTGATTTATCAGATCGTTTTCGTCATCAACGTGTTGAGCGTGGTGGCGAACCAGGGGGACATGTAGTGAAAACGCTGTACGCGGCGAAGAGTATTCCAGTCGGGGTCCACCCGACGTTCAAGCTTTTGGGATTGACCTTCGACCTCGACATCATCATGTCGACTGTATTGGCCGGGGCCATCATGCTGTTCCTCGTCTTTCGCATGACCTCGAAAGTCACCGACGAGGTACCGGGCAAGTTACAGGTCTTATGGGAGATCATCTCCGTGGACCTCGTCGGCGCCCTGGCCATTTCGGCCATGGGCGAGCGCGGCAAGCGCTACGTGCCGCTGGGCGTGACGCTCTTCATCTTCATCTTGATTTGCAACTGGATTGGTTTCTTGCCCACCGACATGCACCCGGGCCAATCGGGCGACATCTTCCCCGCGCCGACGAGCGACGTCAACTTGCCCCTCGCCATGGCCGCCTTCGTCATAGTGTGGGTCCACATCGAATCAGTACGCTCGCGGGGCATCGGCGGGTACTTCAAGCACTACGGCCAGCCCTTCCTCGGACTGACCCCGATCAACATCATTGAAGAGATCACCAAGCCCATCACTATGACCTTTCGTCTCTTCGGCAACCTGTTCTCGGGTGCCCTGATGATCGTCGTGATGACAACGTTGCTACCGGTGTACGTCATCCCCTTCGGCGAGCTTCTGTGGAAGCCGTTCGATGACGGACTCCTGGGCGCCATCCAGGCGTATATCTTCATGTTGCTCTCCGTCTTGTACTTCGATATGGCCACCAGCCATCACGACGCCCAAGACGCCCACGTCGAACCGCTCGACGTCCTACAGGCCTCGCACTAACCAACCCAGGAGGAAAGAAAAAATGGCAGATACAAGCATTGCGGACGCGGTACGAAGCGCCGGTGCACTCGTCGGTGGCGGTCTCGCCCTCGGCGGTGGTGCTATCGGTGCGGCGATAGGTGACGGCCTGGCGGGTAGCCAGACCATTGCGGCGATCGCTCGTCAGCCCGAAATCGAAAACAAGGCGCGTCAGTACTTCTTCTTGACGGTCGGTCTGGTGGAGGCCATGTACTTCATCAACCTGTTGTTCATGGTCGTCTTCGTCTACGTGTTCAAGAAGCAGTAGTTCGTGGCGCGCTCGGCGAACGCTCGCGCGCGCACTTCGCTCTAACAAAGAAGGTCACCCTACATGAGTACAGCTTCCATCTTCCTCCTCCCCAACGGGACGTGGTTCGTCGAGCTCGCGGTTTTCATCATCATTTTGCTCGTCGTCGCTAAGTACGCCCTGCCGAAGTTGAACGCGATGATCGAAGCCCGTCAGGACAAGATTCGTATCGCCCTCCAGGCGGCCGACGAAGCACGCGCCGCGGCGGACGCCGCCGGGGACGAGCGCGCGCGCGTCCTCACCGAAGCGCGTGAGCAGGCCCGCGACATCGTGGCCAACGCGCAAGCGTTGTCGGATCAGGTCAAGGCGGAGTCGGCGGGTCGTGGTCAGGTGGAGTACGAGCGGATCGTGGCCTTGGCCAATCAAGAGGTCGCGACGGCGCGCCAGCGCGCCATCGACGAGGCGTCAGCGAAAATTGGCGAGATCGTCTTTGACCTCGTGGCGAAGGTCGTCGGGCGCGAAGTGGACCAGAGCGCGCACCAGGACCTGGTGCGCGAGGCCGTGGCCGCACTCAACGCTGAAGCGCAGAGGGAATCGAACCGCTAATCATGCTGCCCAAGCTGGAAGGATACGCCGCCGCCCTCCTGGGCGCTGTTGATAAAGGGACCTTGACCACGGTGGTCGGCGAACTGGACTCGTTGGAGCGCGCGGTCCTAGCCCAGCCCCAACTCCGGGGTATGTTGAGCGACACATCACTCACCGGCGTCGTGCGCGGACGGGTGTTCTCGGACCTCCTCGAAGGAAAAGTCCACCTCGAGACGCGCCGCGTGGCGGTCTACGCCGCGCTCGTCGCGCCGGCCCAAGAAGTCGCCCCGGCTATCGGCGAACTGGCGCAAGCCGCCCTCGCGCTCGAAGAAACCGGCGCGTTCTACCAGCGCAACCTCGGTCTCCTGGCCGCGCGTAAGCGCGTGGCGGGCTTCGCCGATGCGGTGCTCGAGGAACTCGACACCGCCGACTTCGCCCAGATTGAAGACGACCTCTTTCGCTGGGCGCGCACCGTTGAAGACAACATCGAACTGCGTCGGATCCTGTTGGACCGCGACGCACCGCTCGACTCGCGACTCGGTCTCGTCGACCAGTTGCTGAGCGGCAAGGTCAGCGCGACGTCGCTGCAACTCGCTCGATTCGTCGTGGAGGGTGGTCGTCCCCGCGACGTCGTGGGGACACTGGACTTCGTCGTGGACTACGTGGCCGAGGCGCGCAACTGGCGCGTGGCGCGCGTGTTCACCGCGCGACCCCTGGACGAGGCCTCCCAGGACGAATTGATTCGCTCACTCAGTGCACTGACCGGAACCAGCGTGGAATTACAAATCGCCGACGAGTCCGACTTGCTCGGCGGGGTTCTCGTCGAAGTCGGTGACGTTCGCTTGGACGCGTCGACGCGCGGACGCCTCGCTGCCCTGCACGACTCGGTGTCGTCGGGGCACTTTTACGAAACCGCTATGAATCGAAATGACTAAGAGAAGGAAACTGTGATGACTGAGCTCACCATTAGTGCCAACGAGATCACTGACGCCCTGCGTAAGCACGTCACCGAGTACAACCCCGCCGTCGGCGCCGAGCAGGTCGGACGTGTCGTCGAGGTCGGTGACGGTATCGCGCGCGTGTCGGGTCTGCCCTCGGCCAAGGTGAACGAGCTGCTCGAGTTCGAAGACGGCACCGTGGGACTCGCGATGAACCTCGACGAGGAGACCATCGGCGCGGTCGTGCTCGGCTCGGTCGACGGGATCGAAGAAGAACAAGTCGTGCGCTCCACGGGTCGAATCTTGTCGATGCCCGTCGGCGACGCACTGCTCGGTCGAGTGGTGAACGCCCTGGGCGAGCCCATTGACGGCAAGGGCCCCTTGGTCAACCCCTCGCAGCGTCGGATGGAGGTCCAGGCCCCCGGCATCATCGGACGCCAGCCCGTCAGTGAGCCGCTGCAGACCGGTATTAAGGCCATTGACGCGATGACGCCGATCGGTCGCGGCCAGCGCGAACTCATCATCGGCGACCGCAAGACCGGTAAGACGACCGTCGCGATCGACACCATCTTGAACCAAAAAGGTCAGGGTGTGAAGTGCATCTACGTCGCCGTGGGCCAAAAGAACTCGTCGGTGGCTCAGACCGTCAAGACGCTCGAGGACTTCGGTGCCATGGAGTACACGGTTGTCGTCGTGGCCTCGGCCGGCGACCCGGCGCCGTTCAAGTTCCTCGCCCCCTACGCCGGGTGCGCCATCGGCCAAGAGTGGATGGACAATGGTCAGCACGCCCTCGTGGTGTACGACGACCTGTCCAAGCAGGCCGAAGCGTACCGCCAGATCTCGTTGTTGCTGCGTCGTCCGCCGGGCCGCGAGGCCTACCCCGGCGACGTCTTCTACCTGCACAGTCGCCTGTTGGAGCGTGCGGCCAAGTTGAGCGACGACCTCGGTGGCGGATCGCTCACCGCGCTTCCGATCATCGAGACCAAGGCCGGTGACATCTCGGCGTACATCCCGACCAACGTGATCTCGATCACCGACGGACAGGTGTTCCTCGAGTCCGACCTCTTCTATTCGGGTGTGCGTCCCGCGATCAACGTCGGTAACTCGGTGTCGCGCGTCGGTGGCGCCGCGCAAATTAAGGCGATGAAGTCAGTCGCTGGTACGCTCAAGATCGACCTCGCGCAGTTCCGTGACCTGGAGTCCTTCGCGACCTTCGGCTCGGAACTCGACAAGTCGTCCCAGTCCCAGCTCGACCGCGGGTATCGCCTGACAGAGTTGCTGAAGCAAGGCCTCAACGCCCCCGTGCCGGTCGAGGAGCAGTGCATCGTGATCTACGCGGGTACCAAGGGCTGGCTCGACACCGTGCCGGTCGAGGACGTGCGTCGATTCGAGCAGGAACTGCTGACGACGTTTCGCGCCACCCACGCCGAGTTGCTCGAGCACATCCGTTCCACGGGCACCATGCCCAACACCGACGCGTTGAACGCCGCGCTGACGAGCTTCGTCGCCGGCTTCGCGGTATCGAAGTAAGTACCGAGACGAGCGAGAAGGGAAGGAGGAGCGATGGCCGGTGGACAAGAACGGATCTTGCGTCGACGAATTAAGTCGGTGCAGGCCACACGAAAAATCACGAAGGCGATGGAACTCATTGCCGCGTCACAAATTGCTCGCTCCCAAGCGCGTATCGTCGCCAACCGCCCGTACCGCGAGGGCATGCAGCGCATCATCCGTGAGGCGGCCTCGGCCGATCCCGCAGCGGCGCGCAAGATGCTCGCGACTCCCGAGGAAGTCGCGACGGCCATCGTGCTGGTGATCGTGGGCGACCGCGGCCTCTCGGGTCCCTACAACTCGTCGGTACTGCGCGCCGCCGAGCGACTCGTGCACATGCTCCAGCACCAGGGTACCCAGGTGCGCCTCTTCACGGTGGGCAAGAAGGCGCCGGCCTTCTTCCGCTTCCGCGGTATCGAACACGAACACGGCTTCGTGGGCTTCGCCGATCGCCCATCTTTTGCGGACGCGCGTGTGATCGCCAACGCCGTGGCGGCCCCCTTCGTCAGTGGCGAGGTCCAACAGGTTCTTCTCGTGTCGACACGCTTTCACTCGGCCGGTTCCCAGACGGTCGAGTCCGATCAGTTGCTTCCCCTGACGATGCCTGACGAGCTCGAGGTGAACACGTCCACGGGACCCAAGGGATACACCGAATTCGAACCCGAAGTCGAGCAGCTGCTCACTGAGTTGGCTCCCAAGGCGCTCGAGAGCGAAATCTTCTCGGCCCTCCTCGAGGGCGCGGCGTCGTTTCACACCTCCCAGCAGCGCGCGATGGCCGCGGCCACCGACAACGCGGATGAACTCGGTCAGACCTTGACGCGAATTATGAACCGGGCCCGCCAGGACTCGATCACCACCGAAATCATGGAAATCGTGAGCGGCGCGGAAGCGCTTCGCTCGGGAAAGTGAGAAACAAATGACCATCGCTCCTGAAAAGACCACTTTGGAAACGGGTCGCGTCGTCGCGATCGCCGGACCGGTCGTGGACGTTGAATTCCCGCCGCACTCGCTGCCCGAGATCAACCACGCCGTGGAGGTCGACATCGTCATCGACGGCGTCACGGTCACCGTGACCGCAGAAGTCGCCCAGCAGATCGGTGACGGACGTGTGCGCTGCGTGTGTATGAAGCCCACCGACGGACTCGTGCGCGGTGCCGTCGTACGCCAGACCGGGCGCGGCATCACCGTGCCGGTGGGCGACGCCGTCCTGGGCCACGTCTTCAACGTGATCGGCGAACCGCTGGACACCGACGACATCGGTCCCGTCGAGGACCGCTGGGAGATCCACCGTAACGCCCCGGCGTTCGATCAACTCGAGCCGCGCGCCACGATGTTCGAAACGGGCATCAAGGTCATTGACCTGCTCGCGCCCTACGTGCAGGGTGGCAAGATCGGCCTCTTTGGCGGTGCCGGTGTGGGCAAGACCGTGTTGATCATGGAGATGATCCGACGCGTGGCCGAACAACACGACGGCGTGTCGGTCTTCGCGGGCGTGGGCGAGCGTACCCGTGAAGGTACTGACTTGTTGCTCGAAATGCGCGAGTCCGGCGTCATCGAAAAGACCGCGTTGGTCTACGGTCAGATGGACGAGCCGCCCGGGGTGCGTCTGCGCGTCGCGCTGGCCGCTTTGACTATGGCCGAGTACTTCCGCGACGTGAAGAACCAGGACGTGCTGCTCTTCGTGGACAACATCTTCCGCTTCGTCCAGGCGGGTTCAGAGGTTTCCACGCTGCTCGGCCGTATGCCCAGTGCGGTGGGCTACCAGCCGACGCTGGCGGACGAAATGGGCGAGCTCCAAGAGCGCATCACCTCGACGCGAGGTCGTTCCATCACGTCCCTGCAGGCCGTCTACGTCCCCGCGGACGACTACACCGACCCGGCGCCGTTCACGACGTTCACCCACTTGGACGCCACCACGGAGTTGAGTCGTCAGATCGCCGCTCTGGGCATCTACCCGGCGGTCGATCCGTTGACGTCGACGTCGAACATCTTGGCGCCCGAGATCGTCGGCGACCGTCACTACGATGTCGCGCGTCAGGTGCAGCAAATCCTGCAGCGGTACAAGGAGCTCCAAGACATCATCGCTATCCTGGGCCTCGACGAGTTGTCCGAGGACGACCGCATCACGGTGTCGCGCGCCCGCAAAATCCAGCGATTCTTGTCCCAGCCGATGTTCGTCTCGAAGATCTTCACCGGTATCGACGGCATCAACGTGCCGGTCGCCGAGACTATCGAGTCCTTTGAGCACCTGGTGAAGGGGGACCTCGACGCGTTCCCCGAGCAGGCCTTCCTCAACGTGGGCGGTGCCTCGGACGTCGAGCGCAAGGCTGCGGAACTGGCGAAGAGCTAGTCCATGGCCACATTGAAGGTAGAGATCGTCACGCCCGAGGCGGCGTTGTGGTCGGGTGAGGCCACCGCGCTGATGGCGCGCTCGTCAGAGGGTGAGTTCGCGATCCTGCCCCAACACACGCCGACGGTGGGCGACCTCGTGCCCGGAGTAGTACGGGTCGCGACGTCGGCCGGCGAACTGGCTTTTCTCGTTCACGGGGGCTTTTTTCAAGTCGGTCCCGACGAGGAGGCAGGCGCGACGCGCGCCACGGTACTCGCAGGAATTGCCGAGCCGCTCGACGAGATCGATGTTACGCGAGCCCAGGCCGCGAGAGATGCGGCTGAGGCGCAACTCGCGTCGATAGGCGAGCACGACGATAGCGACCGGGCTGTGGTCGAAGCATCACTGGAGCGCGCGCAGTTGCGTCTTCGCGTCGCCACGAAGTAGCGCGCAAGCCTGGCGAGTTAGCGAGCGCTCACGTATTCGATGAGCTCACGCTTCTCAGTCTCGAGTTCGTCGACGCGCGATTTCACGACGTCACCAATCGAGATGATGCCCCGGAGCTCGCCATCCTCGATGACGGGGACGTGACGAATTCGCTTGTTCGTCATTAAAGCCATCAGCGAATCGATGGTCGTCGACTCACCGCAGGTGGTGATCGACGTGCTCATGACGTCCAACACGGACTTGGTGAGAGCGTCCACACCGTCCGTGGCGAGGGCGCGCACTACGTCACGCTCCGAAAGTATCCCTACCAGGGGAGGTTTGGGACCGGTCACCACTAGGGCACCGATGCCGCGTTCGCGAAGTAGCTGGAGGGCGTCCTCCACCGTACGTTCCTGAGAGATGGTGGCGACCTCACGTCCCTTGTTCGCGAGGAGTCCTTTTACCTGCATGATTCACCCCCTTGTCAGGGCACCCGCAGTTCAGAGTGCTCTTGAGCGGACCTTATTCCTCACAGTCGGCATTCGCGACGTGAAATGCGAATTGACTCGTGAGATTGTTCACGAAGTTCAACATCGAGGGAAATAGACCCTAGGACTCGGGGGGCCGCTCGCGTAGGAGTAGCAGGGAGACGGACAATGCGACGACCACGCCCACGCCAAGCGCCAGGGAGATCATCGTGTGGTTGAAGTCGCTCCCCGCGACGGAACCGCCGAAGGTGAGACGCGCCGAGGCACTCAAGATGTCTCGAACACCCGCGAGGACGCCGATGGCGAGAAAGGGTCGTACCGGGAACGTGGACGAACGAAGATGCGCGAGCATGGTGTGGGCGATGTCAAGGAGAATGATGACCACCAGCACGCCGTCGATCGCCCCCACCACCGTCTCGGGGAAGCCTCCCCATAGGCGAAAGAAATTGTAGATCGTTCGAACCAACACCGTGGCCGCGATGACCAACAGGCTGACGACGATGGCGTATTCGACCCAGGACAACAGTTTCTGCACGATGTTGTCGTGGCGCGACGCCGAATCTTCAGCGTCGAGCGGCTCATTTGTCATGGTCGAACGTTAGCCGTGCCGACGAGGACAGAGCACTAGAGCCCTGTGGTGAACTCTTGAAGCTTGTCGTGACGGTGGAAGGTTTCGATGGTGCGTACGGTACCCGAACGGCTACGCACCACCAATGACTGGGTCGTCGCGCCGAACTCGGTGAAGCGAACGCCGCGTAAGAAATCGCCGTCGGTGATGGCCGTCGCCGAGAAGAAGCAGTTGTCCGACGCCACCAAGTCGTCGGTCGTGAGGACTCGTGAAAAGTCGTAGCCCAATGCTTCAGCGTCGACCTGCTCCTCGGGTGTGCGCGCGTGCAGCACGCCCTGAATCTCGCCGCCGAGTCCCTGCAGGGCCGCCGCGGCGATGACGCCTTCGGGCGTACCGCCGATGCCGAGCAACATGTGCACGCCCGAGTTAGGCCAACTGGTAGCGACGGCGCCCGCCACGTCGCCGTCGGTGATCGACAGGACGCGAGCACCCGCCTCGCGGATCTCCTGGACCAAGTCGTCGTGCCGGGGACGATCAAGTACGACGACGCCCAATTCATGAATCGGGCGCTTGAGTCGCTTGGAGAGTTCTTTGAGGTTGTCGGTGGCCGAGGCGTTCACGTCCACGGCGCCACGCCCGCGTGGTCCCACTGCAACCTTCTTCATATAGAAGCACGGTCCTGGATTGAACATGCTGCCGCGTTCGGCCAGCGCGATCACCGAGAGCGCGCCGTTACGTCCACTGGCGGTGAGCGTCGTGCCGTCGACCGGATCGACCGCGATGTCGACCTCGGGCGGGTGACCGTCGCCGATACGCTCGCCGTTGTAGAGCATCGGAGCCTCGTCTTTTTCTCCTTCGCCGATGACCACCACCCCGTCCATGGCGACGGCTCCGAGGACGAAACGCATGGCGTCGACGGCGGCGCCGTCGGCGGCGTTCTTGTCGCCTCGTCCCGACCAGCGGGCGGCCGAGACGGCGGCGGCCTCGGTCACCCGGATCATCTCGAGAGCGAGGTTGCGGTCCGGTGTTGATGGTCGTAGCACTCCGCTAGCGTAGTAGGCCCCTGATTAGAGGGCCCTGCGTGGTACTTAAAAATACGGCAATACTTGTGGGGTGAGTTCTCTCGTCGTCCAGCCTCGGGGCCCTCTCTCGGGCAACGTTCAGGCCTTTGGAGCGAAGAATGCTGTCCTCAAGCAGATGGCCGCGTGCCTGTTAGCCACGGGCACGCATCACCTCACCAACGTGCCGGGAATTACCGACGTGATCATCATGAGCGACCTCCTCGTGGCCCTGGGTTGCAAGGTGGATCGTTCGGTGCCCCACGAGTTGTACGTGACGGTTCCCGACCAGTGTGATCTCCAGACCGAGGCGCCTCACCACCTGTTCGAGGCGATGCGTGCCTCCATCGTGGTGTTGGGTCCCTTACTCGCACGCTGCGGCAACGCGACGATGGCGCTGCCGGGAGGAGACGACTTCGGACATCGTCCGATCAATTTTCATACCGATGGTCTGAGCGCGATGGGGGCGACCTTTCACAACGATCGCACGTGTATTCGTGCCACGTCGAGTGGGCGCCTGCGCGCGACGCACATCACCCTCGAGTACCCCAGCCACACCGCGACCGACAATTTACTCATGGCGTGCGTTCTCGCGGAGGGTCGCTCGGTCATCGAGAACGCGGCACGCGAACCCGAGGTGGAGGACCTCGGTCGACAACTCCTGGCGATGGGCGCGCGCATCGAGGGGCTGGGCACGTCGCGCCTTATCATCAACGGAGTGGGCGAGTTGTCGCCGGCGACGCACAATGTAGTGACCGATCGCGTCGTCACCGCGACGTATCTGGCGTCATCACTGATCACTGGTGGCGACGTGCGGGTTCTCGACGCGCGCGCTGACCACATGGTGATGCTGTTACGCAAGATCGAGTCAATGGGCGGTGTGGTCGATCTCTCGGGTGAGGGCGTCAGCGTCAAAGGCCCGTCACGATTGCACGCGTGCGACGTGGCGACCCTGCCGTATCCGGGGGTCGCCACCGACTACAAACCGCTGATCACGACCATGATGAGTGTGGCTGAAGGGGTGTCGGTGGTGACCGAGAACCTCTTCGTGGGTCGTTTTGGCTACGTGGATGAATTGGTACGTTTGGGCGCCAGTATCACCACCGAAGGGCACCACGCGATGATCCGCGGCGTACACCACCTGACCGGCACGGCGGTGCACGGTAACGACATTCGCGCCGCGGCGGCCCTCGTCCTGTCGGGTCTCGTCGCCGAGGGATCGACCACCGTGAGTGGTATGGAACACGTCGCGCGCGGCTACGACGATTTGCCGGGTCGACTGGCGAGTCTGGGCGCCTCCGTGTCGTGGGTTCCGTGATTGATTCTGAACCCAGCGACCTGTTGAGCCGAGCTCGCGAGGGATCGCGAGCCGCGTTGGCGCGCCTCATCACCTACGTCGAAGGTACTGGTCACCAACATCTCGACACCGCGGCCCTCGTTTACGCGCAGCGCGCCCCACATGTTGTCGGACTCACGGGACCGCCGGGCGCGGGCAAGTCCTCGTTGAGCGATCGACTCATCACGACCGCACTGGCGCACGGCTCTTTCGACGGCGCCGCACCCTTCGAGCGTGTCGCGGTGCTCTGCGTTGATCCGAGCTCACCCTTTAGCGGCGGGGCCTTGCTGGGCGACCGTTTTCGCATGCAACGTCACGCCACCGATGATCGCGTCTACATCCGTTCGATGGCGACGAGGGGACACCTCGGCGGTTTGTCACTCGCGGTACCCGACGCGGTGCGAGTTCTCGGTGCGGCGGGATTTGAGCTAGTGATTCTCGAGACCGTGGGTGTGGGCCAAATGGAAGTCGACGTTGCGTCGACGGCTGACACCACGGTGGTGGTGGTGAACCCCGGCTGGGGTGATGCTCTGCAAGCCGAGAAGGCGGGCATATTAGAAGTGGCCGACATATTTGTCATCAACAAGGCCGATCGCGTCGGCGCCATCGAAACTCGCCGCGACCTCGAGCGCATGATGGACATGGGACCACACGTCGCGTGGCGCCCCCCCATTATCGAGACTGTCGCCACGGACGGCCGTGGTGTAGACGACCTCTGGTCGGCGCTCGTCGCCCACCATCGTTTCCTCGCCGCCGGCCCGCGCGAGGAACATCGTCGTGCACGCGCGTCGCTCGAACTCGATCGCGTGTTGGGTGCGTTGCTTCACGAGAAAGTCCGTTCCGGTGATGGTGCGCGTCGCTACGACGAGCAACTCGACGCATTGCTCGCGGGTACCACCGACCCGTACCGCGCGGCACGGGCATTACTGTTTGAGGAATGATTGCCCAAAGCGTCCCCTACGACTTGATCTTTGTCGTCCACCTGATGAGCGCGGTTACTGTCATCGCCGTCTTCATCGTGATGCGCCTGTCCGCGCAAGCGATCGTGAAGGGAGCGAGTGACGACGAGCAACGGCGCAAGTTTCCCAATCGGCGCAACTGGGCGGCGCGCGTACTTCACCTTCTCGTGATCACCGGGCTCGCGATGTCCATGATTGGCGACAAGTCTGTGTCACTCACGGAACCCTGGATCGGCGTCGGACTCTTGTGCTACCTCGCCGGCGCGGGCCACCTCGAAGCGCGCACCTTACCCCTGGAGCGGACCATCGGCGAGGTCATCGCCCACGACGGGCACGCGAGTGTCGATCGCGGGCGCCAGCTGGTGCGCTCCATGGACACATTGCTCGCCATCATTGCCGTCGCACTGGTCGCGATGTTGGTGCAGTTCTAGCTCCGGTGGCGTTGAGGCGACCGCACCGCCCCGCCACGGGCCACGACATATCTAGCCCAGCGGTTCGGGCGAAGGCCTCGCGACCCGCTACTTTGCGCTCGGCGACGGGCCAACTCGGGTTATGTTCGAGTCACAGGAGGTCTCCAATGTCATCACATCAAGAACCCGTCCATCTCAATAATCACCACCGTGACACCTTGATTCGACTCTTCCAGCATCCCACGAGTCACAACATCGAGTGGCCCGACGTCGCCTCACTGCTGGGCGTCGTCGGTACGATCGCGGAACACCGCGACGGCAAATTCGAAGTGCGCGTCGGAACTGAGGTGCACTTCTTCGAACGACCAAAGCACAAGGACATTGACGTGCAACAAGTCGTGGATCTGCGGCGCATGCTCACCGCGGCCGGGTATTTGGAGGTCGTCAAAGGGTTCGAGAGCCAGGGCCGCGAAGACTGACACGGTTTCGCGCGTCACGTGGCGCGGGTATACATTGCCCGTAGTGGTGGGCGGCGTACGCGCGAGTGTGCGTGGTCGTCAAGAAGAGAAGGTGCGTCGTAAACGATGACGAACAATGATTCGAATCACGGCGACGCGTCGGTCACCGCGCGCCACATTGTCAAGCACTTCTTGCGTCGTGAGGTCAAGTCGATGTCGGTGAATGAACCGCTCGTCCACCAAGGGTTCGACACCGAAGGGGTGCACCAACTTCGCGTCAGTGCTCGTCGGTTGCGCTCGGAGCTACGTGCACTGCGTGAGGTATTGCCGCGCGAGCCGTGGACCGACGTCGAGGCTGATCTCCAGTGGCTGGGGGCGACTCTGGGCCAACTGCGCGACCTCGAGGTGCTGCGACAACTGTTCGAGGACCATACGTGCGAGGGAACCGATTTACGAGACGCGATAATGGCGGCACTAGAACGACGTCGCGAGAAGCGACGTCGTGACGTGATTGAGGTGCTCGAATCCGAGCGGTACGCGCGACTCGTACGGCGCCTCGTGAAACTATCTCGTCATCCCGGCTTGGGCGCGACCGGCGACGTAGCGGCCCGTGAGCTCTTCACGCCACCCCTGTGGGACGCCGCGTGTCGCTACCTCGACGACATCGGCGATCCCTACGAGCGCCGCAGTGACGAGGCACTGCACTACGTTCGCATCTCCTCGAAGAAGTGTCGCTATAGCTTCGAGGTCGCCGCGATGTTCTTGGGCGCGCCCGCGCACGCGGTCGCCGAGCACCTCGAGGAGATTCAAGAGGTCTTGGGACGCGTCCACGACCGCGCGGTCGCCGTCAGTTTCCTCGACACCTTGGAATTACCCGAAGAGGTGGACCTGGATCTGCGCCGCACACTGCGAGCAGAGATTGGCGAGCTCCGTCCGCAGTGGATTGCTCACTTCGATGCGGCGCGTCAAGGGATTGTCGACGTCTTTCAAGATTCCGCGTCGTTCACGTCTTCCAACGAGCGACTCCTAAAGGAATGACGCGCGACCGACCATACCCGCGGCCACCGTGGCGTTGGTCACCTCGTCGATGAGGACGAAACTCCCCGTGACGCGATTGTCGCGGTAGTCGTCCACGACGAGCCAGTCGGCGGTCTGCAGCGTGACGAGACCGATGTCGTTGGTCGCGAGCTCCGTCGCCGGACTCACACTGAGCGTCCCAATGTCAACGACGCCCGAGAGTTCGCGCAGTCGTACGGGCGTCACCTTGGTCGTGTGCTTGAGGCGCAGGCGTTGGTTGGCGCGCATGGGTTGGTCACCGAACCAACACACCGTGGCGGCGAATTCCTTGGTCACCGTCGGTAGGGGAGCAGTGGCGATCATGTCACCACGACCGGCGTCTGTTTCGGCGGCGAGAGCCACGTCGACGGAGAGTCCCGCCGTGGCGGCGTGACGCGCACCTGATCCCGAGGTAATCGCCGTGACGGTCGTTTCGATGTTCGCCGGCAGCAAGGTGACGGCGTCGCCCTCGTGCAGGGTCGCCCCGTTGAGCATGCCGGCGTACGTCCGTCCACCACCGTTTTGGCGTAGGACCCACTGCACGGGCAAGCGTGAGCCTGATCGCGTGTGGGTCCACGAACCTGCGTCGCATCCCTCGAGGGCCTGCAGGACGGTGGGGCCGTCGTACCACTCCAGGTGGGCCGAGCGCTCGACCACGTTCTCGCCGAGGAGGGCCGACGTGGGAATCGACGTTATCGACTCGAATCCCAGTTCGTGCGACAAGGTGGTGAGTTCGTCGACAACGCTCACGTACGCGGCCTCAGACCAATTGACCTCGTCCATCTTGTTGACCGCGACGATGATCGTACGCACGCCGAGCAGAGCCGCGATGCACAGGTGTCGGCGCGTCTGTTCCTTGACGCCGTGCGCGACGTTGAGCACCACCAACGCCAGATCTGCCGTCGAGGCGCCCGTGGCCATGTTGCGGGTGTACTGCACGTGGCCGGGGCAGTCGGCGATGATGAACTTACGCGTCGGCGTCGACGCGTAGCGGTAGGCGACGTCGATGGTGATGCCCTGTTCGCGTTCGGCGCGAAGTCCGTCGGTGACGAAACTGAGGTCCAGGTCACCGACACCGCGTTTTTCCGAGGCGGCCGCGACGGCGTCGAGTTGGTCGTCGAAGAGCTGTCGCGTGTCGACGAGGAGTCGACCTATCAACGTGGACTTACCGTCGTCCACCGAACCTACCGTGGCGAGGCGCAAGAGATCCTTTGCCGCAAGTTTCATTTAGAAGTAGCCCTCACGTTTGCGATCTTCCATCGCGGTTTCAGAGAATTTGTCGTCGCCGCGAGTGGCGCCGCGCTCCGAGACGTTAGCGAGGGAGATCTCGGCGACGATCGCGGCCAACGTGGCGGCGCTGGACACCACGGCGCCGGTCAGGTTGGCGTCACCGACGGTGCGAAAACGCACGACGATTCGCTCGACCTTCTCGTCGTCGCGCGGTTCGACGAAGGGTCCGACCGCCAAATACATGCCGTCGCGCAACACTACGTCGCGTTCGTGGGCGAAATAGATCTCGGGTAGGTCCATCTGCTCGCGCTCGATGTACTGCCAGATATCCAGTTCGGTCCAGTCCGAGAGCGGGAATGCCCGCAGGTGCTCACCCGGGTTCACCTTGCCCTGGTAGAGCTGCCAGAGTTCGGGACGCTGCTGGCGCGGGTCCCATTGACCGAAGGCGTCGCGAAACGACAAGATGCGCTCCTTGGCGCGAGCCTTGTCCTCGTCGCGTCGGGCACCCCCGAAGGCGGCGTCAAAACCGTGAACGGTAATGGCGTCCAGCAACGTCACCGTCTGGAGTCGGTTACGCGGGCCCATCGGGCCGGGATCGACGACCTTGCCCTGGTCGATCGAGTCTTGAACGGAAGCGACGACGAGACGAGCTCCGTGATGCGTCACAGTGCGATCACGAAATTCGATCACCTCGGGAAAATTCTGGCCCGTGTCGATGTGCATGACCGGAAAGGGCAGTGACTGGGGGGCGAATGCCTTGGCCGCCAGGTGAAGCAACACAGCGGAGTCTTTGCCCCCGGAAAACAACAGAACCGGGCGCTCACATTCGGCGACGACTTCTCGAAGAATGAAAATCGCGTGGGATTCGAGCAAGTCGAGGTGGTCTGTCATGTCGGAAGCCTGCAGGATCGAAGAGGTCATAGAGCGGGTACGATGTATCTTACCCCAGTAAACCACTAGAGAATGTTAGGTTTTTCCTTCCATCAAACTTATGACCATGCCGTCGCCAGAACTCCTCAACGAACTCGAAACTGCCAACGTGCAGTTTACCTACGCGTCCCCCGGGGAAATACTGACGTGGACGTTCGAGCGCTTCGGCGATGACGTCACGATGGCCTGTTCATTCGAAGACGTGGCCCTGTTGCGCATGGTGCACGAGATTCGACCCAAGACCGAGGTGATCTTCCTCGACACCGGCGGACATTTCCCTGAGACCACGGAGTTCCTGGATCGTCTGGAACGCGACTGGGACCTCAACGTCACGCGCACCCAGCCGGGACCCGAGGCCGCCGGCTGGCCCTGTGGGACGGATCGATGCTGTGAACTGCGTAAAGTCGAGCCCTTGTCGCGAGCGGTCGCGGGCAAGGGAGCCTGGTTGACGTCGGTGAAGCGCGTGGACGCTCCGTCGCGGGCCGAAATGAAGATCGTGCACTGGGACGAAAAGTTTGGTCTCGTGAAGATCAATCCCCTCGCGACCTGGACCGACGACGACGTCGCGTACTACTTGAGCTCGCACTCGCTGCCTACGCACCCTCTCTGGGCGCAGGGGTACGCCTCCATCGGATGTGCGCCGGTGACGATCAAACCCCTCGTCGCCGGTGACCGTCGATCGGGTCGGTGGGCCGGTGCCGATAAGGAAGAGTGCGGCCTTCACGAGGCTTAAAACTGCCGAACATCCACCAATTTCAAGGAAATCGGCAGTACATTTGACTTCAATGTTTACGCGTGCTATTGGATTGGTCGGCTGATGCTCGCTCTCATCGTCGCACTCTTCTGGCTAGCCATTCTGATCCCGTGGGGCATCGTGAAGTTCCGCAATTCGCGTTCGGAGAAGTCCATCGACTCCTTTCATGCCGAGCACGAAGTGCTGAGTCGACAGGCCTACTCAGTTGCTCCCGCACGCCGACTCGACGACGCGTATCTCTACGAGGAGTACGCCTACGAACCCGAGCACGCGCCGGAACGTTCGCGTCCGCGACTGACAGTCGTTCAAGATGATGACACCTATTCGTCACTGGAGAGTCGCGTGACGTGGGACGAATGGGAGCGCGACTACGACTACGACGAGCCCCGGATGATCGGTACTGGCCCCGACCACGGGCACCATCGTTACGCGGCGTACGCGAGCGCGCCGTCACCCTACGCGAGCGCACCCGCACCCTACGCGAGCGCACCCGCACCCTACGTGCGCGCCGCCCAGCCCCAGCGTGCGACGCCGTCGCACCAGGACCCGATTCGCGTGTCCATGATGGTGCGTCGACGACGAATCTTCGCGTGTCTGACCGTGAGTGCCATCGTGACGACGGGACTTGACTTCCTCGTCGGATTGTCACTGCTACAGTATCTGGCCGTTCTCTCGTGGGTAACCCTCGTGGCGTACGTTGCGGTGGCCCTCTTTGCGGTGAGTCTTGGTTTCATTGCGGCGTCGTCCCTCGTGGGACGGCGCACTACGAGGGCGTACATGTCATTTGACGTTAACGACGGGGCGGGACGCTACGCCGACGAGACGTACGACGAGCCCCGGTACGCACAGGCATATGACGAGCCGTTCTACGACGACCAGGAGCACCGTAATTCGCGACGCTACGCGTTGGGCTAAAGTTGGTACTCCTTCGGGGGTGTAGCTCAATTGGTAGAGCGCTACGTTCGCAATGTAGAGGCAGTGGGTTCGAATCCCATCACCTCCACTCCGTGGACAGAATAAGAACCGGGCCTAATGACGCAGGCCGCTGGTACGATTTGCAGTATGAAGTTCACTGTTGCAGTCACACATGAAGCACCGTGGTATGTGGCGAGGTGCCTTGATGTCGACGTAGTAAGTCAAGGTGAGACTGTCGACGATGCTGTCGCGAATCTCGAAGAAGCGCTCGGTTTGTACTTTGAAGGGGAGCACCTTCCCGACTCGCTAGAGCCACCGATCATCACCACTGTCCTGATTCCTGCGTGAGTCCCCCGCTGCCAGTTGTTTCCGGTCACGAGGCGGTCACGGCGCTTGGGAAGATTGGTTTCGAACAAGTCGGGCAGCGGGGTAGTCACGTAAAACTTCGGAATCAAGAGGGGGGAACGGTTATTGTCCCGACTCACCGTGGACTCGCCCGAGGGACGCTCTCGGTAATTCTTCGACAGTCCGGCGTTACCGTAAGTCAATTCATCGACTTGTTGTAGGGAGCATCGCCTTTTGAAGGTTGCTTGAATTGAGCGAGTGCGACGACCAAGTGGTTCTTATTGTGTGACTGCGCCGTCCACCGAATGGGACTGACCGATACCAAAGGTACTGTCACGGTGCGACGGAGATACTCAGAATCGGTCGACATCCTCGACGTTCGGCACTATCCGGAGGCACTCCCCGTATAGTTACTGCAGGAATTATCTGTTTCCTGCCAAATATTTATGAATGGAAAGGTGCTTGGCAATGCACTCCCCAGTCAACCGCACGGTGCAAGCGATTCTGCGCGTCGGTGTGTCCAAAAATGTCACATCGAACGATACCGAGGCGATGCGATGATCCAAGGACCACTAGCCGGACGGTACTCGGCCGTCGCCGCGATGGTGATGTTGGCTCTGATTCCGTACTTGGCGTTATCGGCAGCACTCGGACCCTTGACGCCAATCATCAGTCAACAGCTCCACATGTCCGCGCAGACGTTCAGCCTTGGAACGGGACTGGCGAATGCGGCATACGCTCTCGGCACGGTGCTCGCGGTCCAGTTTGCCCAGCACTACCCGCAACGACGAATGCTGCTCGGCTACGCCGTGCTGCTCGTCATTGGATCAGTGCTGACGGCGTCGGCCACCAATGCGGGCATGTTCATCACTGGCCACATCATCCAGGGACTCTGCACCAGCCTGCTGCTGATTGCGGCGGTGCCGCCGTTGGCGATTGGCTACCCCGCGAACAAGTTGCGCGATACCGCAGTCATCATGAATATGTGCATCTTCGGGGCGGTCGCGCTTGGCCCGCTCATTGGTGGTGTGCAGGCGCAGTCACTCGCGTGGCGACCACTTTTCTGGATCGTCGTGGGTGTTGCGGTTCTCGCACTCATCCTCGTGATCTTGACGTTCGAAGACTCTCCGGCGGCCAACCCCGACTCACCGCGCGACTTGCCGGCGATCGCTCTCGCCTCCGTGGGTTGCGTGGCGGCCTTCTTTGGTGCGTCTGAGCTCACGAGCCACGCGCTCCTCAACGTCGAAACCATTGTCCCGTTGCTGGGCGGCCTCGCGCTCATCATCGCGCTCGTCGTCTATCAGTGCCTCGCCAAGCGACCACTGCTCACGATTAAGATGATGATCACGAGTTCCATTCCCGTCGCGGGAATTGTCGTCGCGCTGTTCGCCGCGGCCGCATCGATCTCCGCGACGGCGCTGACGGTTGGTGTACTGGAATCTCGTTACAGCCCACTGCACATCGGCCTTCTTTACTTGCCCGAACTCGCCGGCGCCGTGCTGTCGGCCATCGCGCTCGGACTCGTCGTGCGCAAGCGCGCAATGCACTACCTCCCGCTCGTGGGCATGATCATGCTCGCCGCCGGGATCGTCGTCTTTCGAATCTCCGTTCCGTCGAGCCAGGCGATGACGCTCCTTGGTTCGGGCCTGACGGGGATTGGACTCGGCGCGACGGTGGCGCCGGCGTTGTTCGTCGCCGGATTCTCTCTGCCTGCTGCGAACCTTCAGCGGGTCTTCGCCATTGTCGAGCTCTTCCGAGCCGTCGCGGCCTTCATGGTCGCTCCGATCTTTTTTCACTTCGCCGCCGCCACCGGTGGCGGCCTCGACGCGGGTACGGCCATCGCGTTGTGGGTTGGACTCGCTCTCGCCCTCGGCGGCGCGATCATCGGAGTTGTCATCTACATCGTGAGCGGCGCGCGTCCCCAGGCGCCCGATCTCGATCGCTTCCTCGCTGGGATTGAACCCGCGTGGGAGTCGCCACCGTTATTCGCGAAACTTCGCCGAAGCGAGCCGGAGACGAAGATCCCAGCGTTCGCGGGCGCACTGACAGAAAGCGATTATTGACATGTCCACAGGCGAAATTGGTGCAAAGAAGTCCTTCGGTCCGATCCTGTTCGTCTATGACGGCTCCGCACTTGCGGCGCTGGCCATCGAGCGCGCGGGACATGAGCTGGCGACTGATCGCGACGCGCTCACTCTCTGCGTCTGGCAGCCCGCCGACGTCGGCTTCGAGCCGGTCAACAAGCGCCACTTCGATGCCGACGCCGCGAACGAGGTCCACCAGGCCGCCGAAGAGACTGCCGCATTCGGCGCGTCACTCGCGCGAAACGCGGGTTTTCGAGCACAAGGTCTGACCACGGAAGCTGCGCCAACGTGGAAGGGAATTATTCAGACCGCCGGAGCGCACCATGTGAGCATCATCGTGCTCGGCGCTCACCGACACACCGGCGTCGTTGGGCACCTTCTCGGCACCGTTGCCGCATCTGTCGTTTCACACGCGTCGTGCTCAGTTCTCGTCGTGCATCCCGAATCCTGAACAACAACCATTGCGAAGCGTATGCCCCGCTGGCGATCGACAGTGGCCGCAGGTCGTTCGACGATGACTGCGTCGCCGATGGCCACAATGGATCGATGAGTCACGAGTCTCGAATTACGCGCTTCTGTTAGAACGATGGGCGGGACCGTTGCGTTAGGGTCCCAGATACTTTGTACTTACGGCGCCGTGAACGTGATGGAGGAAAGGTCCTCGTGTGGCGTTGCGGCGTGGCGCTCATGGCGATGGCGTGGATCGTTGTCGTCAGCGGTGCGTCGCCGTCAACGGCTGCGACGCGTCCGGGCCAGGTGATCACGGTCGAGGCCTCATCTTCGACCGCGACAGTTGCCGTGGTGCGCGCATGGGAGTGGTCCAAAGATCATTATGTGGCCGTTTTTGCTCCGACTCTGGCCAACGTGGGCATTCACGGAGTGGGACCCACTCGCGAGGGCCTGGGTCGGACACCGGTGGGTGTCTTTACTATGACGCAGGCTTTCGGCAACGAAGAGAACAACGGAACTCGGTTACCTTATTTTCGCGCGGGTCCCGACGACTGGTGGGACGAAAATCCCGCATCGCGCGCGTATAACCATCACGTGCGCAGTACTTTTTCGCCGGGTGGCGATTCGGAGAATCTCTACGACGCCGGCCCGGTGTACGCGCAGGCAGTGGTCATTAATTACAACACCGATCCGGTGGTCAAGGGGGCTGGCTCCGGATTTTTCCTCCACGTGTCAAGTGGCCTTCCAACAGCTGGCTGCGTGGCAATCAATGCACGAGTCCTCAATGAAATCATGCTCTGGTTGCGTCCGACCGATCATCCGGTGATCAGCATCAGTGTCGGGCGGTCCGCGACGTCGCCGCTGTTGAGTGACTCGTGGGTGCGTACGTTGCCGTGAACTCATCCTCATTGTCCTCAAACGATGCCCGCGTAAATTGATTCGAGACCGTTCGTCCTCAGTACTTCCCACTGCGCAGAAGGAGCATTGCGTCGTCGACGAGCACGCACGCAGGATCGGAGCCCAAGGGGTCGCCACCATTGGCAAAGGCTCGAGAACGCGAACCGCCGCAGAGTTGCTTGAACGAACACGTCCCGCAGGGGCCGTGGAATGCTGCGTCGCGGATACTTCGCATCACGGCAGAGTCGCGGTAAATGTCGATCAGTGAAGCATCGCGTACGTTGCCGAGAGGTAGCGGTAAGAACCCTGACGGATAGACGTCGCCCGTGGCACCCACGAAGACAATGCCGTTGCCATCTCGGGTGGCGGCGCTAGGAGCGCAGACGTCGTGGGTGGACTCTCCGAGCACGTCGACGAGTCGCTGATCCAAACGTTCGTAAAGGTCGCCGGTCGCCGGTCCGACGATACCCTCGTGGCGTTGCTGCGTCACGCGACGTAAGAAGGGTCCTTCGACGGAGCGCACCGTGAAGCCGTAGCGCGACGCGTCGACGAGGAAGTGACAGATGTCTTCATTCTGTTGCGGGGTCGAGGAATTGACGTCAATCCCGCGTCCCGTTGGGATCAGAAAGAACACCTCCCAAATGTCGATGGCCTGCGACGCGAGGATGGCCGCGATGTCGGCTAGTTGCTCGACGTTGCTCGACATCACGGTGGTGTTGATCTGTACCTTGAAGCCAGCGTTCTTGAGGTCACGCAATGTGGTCAAGGTTCTGGTGAAGTGTCCAGGCACACCACGAACGGCGTCGTGCGTCGCCGCGTCCATGCCGTCAAGCGAAATGGATACCGTCGTGATGCCGTGCTCGCGAAGTTCCCGCATTGATTCGGTATTCAACAAGGAGGTGACCGACGGCGCGAGTGCGACGGGCAATGATTTCGACTTTGCGTAGTCAATGAGATCGAGAAGGTCAGAACGTTTGAGACAGTCGCCTCCGGTCAAAATCAAAATAGGTCGGGGACTTGCCAGCGCCGCCAAATCATCGATCAGGTTTCGACCCTCTTCGGAAGTGAGTTCGTCGACGCTGGGTTCGCACTGCGCATCGGCACGACAGTGAGAGCAGGCCAAGTCACAAGCCTTGGTCATCTCCCAAAAGACGAGGAGAGGCCGGTCATTGAAGCGACGACGCTGTATTTCTCGTCGATGGTCCCCGGCGTGAATCTCAGAGTTGCGATCGCCACCGATAATCAAAGTCATCTACGTAGTCTCGATGCCGCAGCTTTGTGGTCTCTAGGGCAAATAGTCATGAAACTCTGTGGAGTCTGGCGCCGCGACAAATGATTGCGACAAGGCCTGACAATCCAGGCTGACGGTGCGGGTGCCTCTCTCGATCTCGCCAGTGGTGGAGCCCCATCGATGGGCGTCACGAGCAACACCGTCGACCGAGTCCCTTCGCTGGCAGGCACTCTTGCAAAAGCGATATCTATTTCCACGAGTGAAATTACATGGTTGCATGATGTGTAAAACCTGCGAATTAATGGTGCAAAAGTGTGTCGAACGTGAGGATTATGGTGCAAAAGTGGACGATATCTGGGCAAAACCTCTCGATTTCGTCTCCGAGCCTTCACGGAGGCTTTCGCTGGTGGCATTGTATTTCTCGTAGTCCACGCAGTACCTGCCGACGTAGCCTGATTCGAAAGAAGAGGGAAGCGGAAGTGTGAGGGATCTCGCAAGAGAGAAGGAGCACTTCAGCGGCAAGCGGAGTTCGGTCCGCTTGACGACACGGTGAAGGGTGTGGAGTACCTGCCGTCATTCGGTGGCCCGTCCGACACGGGGCGACGAATGGTGTGCCTCGGAAACCCCGAGGGGCGGGTGAGTTTCGACTCACTGGTCACTCGGGGTTTTCGTCTTTTCCAACGGCATTTTACGTTGAGGTCACAATTCCCTTCTCGTCTCAACAAACGCGGTAAGAAAGTAGCGGACCGAGACAGGACGTGGGTATGAGAGCGCACAGGGAGCGACGGTTCCGAGCCGTCGCTGATGAGGCGACGCCCGCGATTGGCGCGTACATCAGACGTCGCATTTATCCCTTGAGCTACTCCGACGTTGACGACCTCATCGAGGAGGTGTTGATCGTCGCGTGGCGTCGTCTCGACGACATCCCGGCGGGTGCCGAGGTGCCGTGGTTGATCGGCGTCGCGCGCAATATCTTGCGCAACGCGCACCGTAAGTACCGTCGCGCGGAGGAGATGGCGTCGCGCATGACACCACCACATTACGATTCGTCGGCGGAGGACAATTTCATCGCTGATGAGGGTGTGCGTACCGCACTCGCTGCGTTGAGCGACGATGATCGTGACATTGTTTTACTACACGCGTGGGATGGACAAAGCGCTACGGAGATCGGCGTCATCCTGGGCCTGAGTACCAACGCCGCCGCTGTTCGCCTCTCGCGCGCCCAGGATCGATTCCGCAAGAACTTCACCAGCGTTACCGTCGACTGAAATTTCTCACCGTCGACGACATAAACAAGGTAAGCGGAGGAGAAATGATGAAATCGATTGACGAGCGATTGGCAGACAGTAATCCTGTAGCGCAAGGGTACGTGCCCGCCAACTACGACGACATCGTGGCGCGCACCATGCACCAGCCTCGTCATATCGACGCGGCGTGGACGGCTTTTCGTCTACGCATGGCGGGTTCGGTCGCGGCCGCTGGCGCGCTCACCGTCGTGGGCGTGAGCCTTTTGAGCGGCGCGGGTTCCGCGCTTCCGGTGCTGGGATTTTCGGCGGCGGCGCATGGCGCCCCCAGCGCAGAGTCCCAATTGGGTGCGACAAAACTTCAGGGACCAATGATGCTGTACCGGCCGAATTACACGTTCACCGGCGGCGCTGCTTTTTCCACGGCCAGCGGATCGGCGCCCGTATTCGACCTCAGCGCGCCCACTGATCTGGCGGCGACTCTCTCAAGCATCGCGACGACGTTGGGAGTCACACTCGCAACGACGCCCACTCCCAATAACTCCAGCACGTCGTACGGCGTGGCCGGCGTTGGATATTCCGGAAACATCGATAGCTTCGGCGGATCAGATTCGTGGAACATCAACGCGACTCCCAACGTTCCGAGCGGAGCGACAGGTGTGAGTGGTGCCACCGGTGCGACGGGTGCCACGGGTACAACTGGTGCTACGGACGCAACCGGATCAACAGGAGTTGCCGGCGTGAGCGGTGCGACCGGCCCAGTTGCAGCGACGGGGTCGCTGGTGACCCAAGCGGTGTCGTACGTCAAGGCCCTCGGTGATACCGCAGGGGCGCCAACGCAGACAACCAGTGGAGGTGGTACTACGACGATCGACGTTCCGATTCTGATCAACGAAGCGCCATCGGATCGGTCAGTCTCGTTCGACTTCAAAGGTGACGGAACTCTGGTGGGCGCCTCGGGTGACACTTTCTCGCTGAGCACGGTTGCCACGTATCCACTGATTTCTCAAGTGGCCGGCATTGATCAAATTGATGCACAGCGTTACGTCTTCTTCACGGGTTGGACCGGATACGCCCCGTTGCAGTCAAACTTGGGTAGTTCACCGTCGACTCCGACGACGTCTCTCGCGCCCCAATCGGTGGGCGCGCCGACTCCCGTGAATTTGACGACGATGACGACGGACGCCGCTGGAACAATTCTTGCCGCGGGTGCTACCGGGACTACTGGAGCCTCGGGTGCAAGTGGGGCAACCGGAGCCACTGGCGCGACGGGTACCACAGGCGCGTCAGGCGCAACCGGTACCACTGGAGTGAGCGGAGCGTCCGGTGCAACCGGCCCAACCACGACGACAACGATTCCTCCCGACATCGTGAACTTGACGTCGGTCTCACTTGGTTACGCGCCCCACGAAATGCAGGGCAATATTTGGATGGAGTTGCCCGTGTACAACTACGTGGGCACCGTCGTGAACGGCGGCTACCAGGTGAGCTTCAACGTAGTGCCGCTGCCATCACAGTATCTGCACTTCGCGGTTCACAATTACCCAATCCCGTTGGGTGATCGCTAGAGACTGGTACATCAGAACTTCATTCTCGATCTATCGGCAATGATCGATCTACGTCAAGCCATTGTGCGCGATTCGCTGAGAACTTCCCACACCTTGCGGTGAGTGGGCAGAAACGAAGAGTTTTGCTTGTGCGGATGGGGATTCATCAAGGATTTCATGGGCGAATTGCCGACTCTGGTCGACTTGATTGACCATGTTCACTTTGCAATAGAGGCAAACCTAGAGTTTTCATAGGATGTGGGATGAAGATGTTCCGTCGCGCCACGTGAAGTCACCGAAAGAGGTTTCGACTTGAAGAACTTCGATGGTCCTCTCATGTCAGTAGGGGAGTTGATTGAAGGGCTTCCGTGTGGGATCGCTCTTGTTAATGGTGACGGAAACATTGACCTCATAAATCATCGTCTCACCACGTTGACGGGCTATTCCGTTGACAGTCTCGTGGGACACGACATTCACACACTTCTCAACTCGCCGGGTTGTTATTCGCAATTCTTGTCCCAAATGGATGAGGGCAATAACAAAGCAGAAAAGGCGGAGTCTCACAGCGAGAGACACTCTCTACGATGCCGCGACGGCCACGAGATATCGGTCGATATTGTACTCTCGCACCTCGATCGTAAAGACGGACCGTGGACGATTGTCGAGGTACGAGGAATCAGTGACGACGTCCCCCAGGACGTCGACCCGTCAGATTCACTTAGCCCTAAGGCCATTTCTGACGCGAAGATCGCCGCTTCCTTGGCTGAGAGCGAGCAACGATTTCGAATGGCGTTTGAAGGAAGTATGGCTCCGATGGTCTTCAGTGACAGAGACGGAAAGTTCTTGGCCGTTAACGGCGCCTTCTGCGCCATGAGCGGACGCATCAAGGAAGAGTTGTTGGGTCACGATTCCAAGCACTTCACGCACCCCGACGATATTGGCGTTGCCGAGGAGGCGTACCATCTCATCACGTCCGGTGTCATTGACGAATATCGGTACGGCAAACGATTCCTGCACAAGAACGGACGAGTCGTCTTCGCGGAAGTGTCAATATGTGCCGCTCGAGATGAGTTAGGAGAGTCTTCCTATTTTGTGTCCTCAGTTCGTGACGTGACCGAAGAAAGGGAATTGTCGGCCCAGCTCTCCTTTCAGGCGCTACACGATCCACTGACCGGTCTCGCCAATCGAGCTCTCTTCGATGACCATCTCTTCCAAGCGCGTTCACGAGCGACGCGTGAGGGAAAATTCGGAGCCGTTCTTTTGATGGACCTTGATGACTTCAAGGGTGTGAATGACTCCTTCGGGCACCTCGTGGGTGATCAACTTCTCATCGAGGTTGCCAATCGCTTCAAAGGTGTCACCCGCACGTCCGACACGTTGTGCCGATTCGGGGGAGACGAGTTCCTCTATTTGGCGGAGGGATTGTCGTCGCGCGAAGAGGCCGAGATAATAGGACAGCGGTTGCTTGACACGTTGAGCGAACCGCTGATCTTCGGTGACATCTGTCTGGAGCAGCAGGTGAGCATTGGCATCGTGGTCTGGAATGGTGACGGCGCCGACAACGTTGAGCTCGTCCAGAAAGCTGACGCTGCCATGTACGAGGCCAAGCGCCAAGGTCATGGTCACATCGCGATGTTCACACCCAAGATTGGTGAAGAAGCCGTCAGCCGTTTTGCCATTGTCCAAGAACTACGCCACGCCCTTGGTTGCGGCGACGTCGCAATGCACTACCAACCAATCTATGACTTGGCGTCGGCGTCGATCGTGGGATTTGAAGCGCTGATGCGGTGGCACCACCCGGATCGAGGTTGGATTCCACCGGACGTGTTCATTCCGCTGGCCGAACAGAGCGATCTCATTCTGGATTTGGGCGTCTTCGCGTTGCGAACGGCGATTGAGGCGGCCAGTACGTGGGACGTCACTGATGAGGCAAAAGGGCTTCCCTACGTGACGGTGAATCTCTCGGCACGTCAGTTCCACGACCCGGGTCTGGTGCCACTTCTCCAGATCGAATTGAATCGTTGCGGTGTCGATGCGACGCGTCTCATCCTCGAAGTGACCGAGAGCGTTGCCTTGGTCGACGTGACGGAAACGATGAACGTCATGGACGAGTTGAATCACCTCGGTATCGGTATCGCGTTGGACGATTTTGGGACTGGCTATTCGTCGCTCTCGTACTTGGCGGCCCTGAATCCCCGGATCATCAAGATTGATCAATCATTTGTTCGACCCAAGCACGACAAGAGACGCAGCGATACGTTGCTCGAAGCGATCGTCACTCTCGGGAACAAGTTGAACATGACGGTCCTCGCCGAGGGGATCGAGACGTCCGCCCAGCTCGACCGACTCAACCATCTCGACTGCGAACTCGGACAGGGTTTTCTGTGGTCTCCCGCTGTTCCCGGGGAGGACGTTGGCGCAATGCTCGCGGCCAACAATCCGACCACGCCTCTCGACCACTGAGAGTGACCCACCGGTCGCCGCACGCGTCACACGAAGTTTCGGTGATTTCGTCACACGATGTCACTTCGCGATCTGCGAGAGAACCCGCCGGTTCTCTAAATACGTCGAAGGATTCGAGCGTTCTCGTTTGATTGGTGCAGATAGAACTTTCGTTAGTACTCAAAGATGAGCGTTGCGAACGTCGAGTTGAACGTCTTAAATGGCAACATCCAGTGGATGGAGTTCGGATCCTACCGATTCAATTGACGTGCGAGCCCCGCCACTGATCGAGAAGTACAACCACGCCACGATGGAGAGTTCAGTGAGTACGAGTGAAGCATCACGTTGCATCGCGACCGTCTACGGTTATCCGCGCCAAGGGGCGGATCGTGTCCTTAAGAAGGTCACCGAGGCGTATTGGGCTGGCGCAATGGACGCAGAAGAATTATTGACCGCGACGCGCGAGCTACGGCGTCAGCGTCTCATAGAAATGCGTGACGCGGGTCTCGGTGAAATTCCCAGCAACGACTTCTCGCTGTACGACCACGTACTAGATACCTCCGTCATGCTGGGCGCCATCCCCGAGCGCCATCGCAACGCGGTGACCGACTCCGGTACCCCAGCCGGACGCCTCGACAGATACTTCGCAATGGCGCGTGGCACCGACGTCATCGCACCGATGGAGATGACCAAGTGGTTCGATACGAATTACCACTTTCTTGTGCCCGAACTAGAGCCCGGCACGTCGTTCTGTCTGGATGCCAGCAAGCCCCTGGAAGAATTTCGTGACGCTAGGGAACTCGGAATCATCACGCGGCCGGTGATCCTCGGTCCGGTGAGCTACTTATTACTGTCAAAGCCTGCCGCGAATGCGCCCTCGAGTTTCCGACCGATTGACCTTCTCGAATCCGTCCTGCCGTTGTACGAGGAACTGTTGCGCGCACTGCACGTCGCTGGCGCGCAATGGGTCCAACTTGACGAGCCGGCACTCGTCACCGACCAGTCGACTGAGGTACTCGACTGCGTGGGCGAAACATATCGACGCCTCGGTCGTCAGGCGGATCGACCCAAGATCTTGGTGGCCACCTATTTTGGTCGCCTCGGCGATGGGCTCGCGACGATTGCCGAGACACCGGTGGACGGTCTGGCGATGGATTTCACCGGTGCCGCTGAGGTCAACTTGAATGCGCTGGCAGAAATTGGCGGACTGGTTGGTAAGCGTTTGATCGCGGGAGTGATCGACGGACGAAATGTTTGGGCAACGGATCTCACCAACGCGCTGGGTACTCTCGTCACTTTGCTGGGGGTGGGTGATCACGTTGACGTCGCCGCATCGTGTTCACTCCTTCACGTACCGCTCGACGTGCATCTCGAGCGGCACCTCGACCCCACGATCGCACCGTGGCTCGCGTTCGCTCGACAGAAACTGGGTGAACTCACGATTCTGGCAAAGGGGCTCAGCTCCGGACGCGAGATGATCGCCGCGGAGTTGGACGAGAATCGCGAACACCTTGCTCAACGCGCGACGTCGCTGATCGTGAACGTCGACTCGGTACGACGACGAAGCGAGTTGGTGTCGGATAGGGACATCCACCGTGAGAGTGCGTACGCACGACGACGCACGTTGCAAGTAGCGCGACTCGGACTTCCCCCGTTGCCCACCACTACCATCGGTTCGTTTCCTCAGACGAAACGATTGCGCCAAGCACGAGCGGCGTTCACCGCGGGTAAAAGTGATCGAGACGAGTACGAGGGGTTGATCGGCGAGGAGATCGGCGAGGTTATCTCGCTCCAGGAAGCGCTCGGGCTAGATGTTCTCGTTCACGGGGAGCCGGAACGAAATGACATGGTGCAATACTTCGCCGAGCAACTTGACGGCTTCGTGACCACGAAGAGTGGTTGGGTGCAGTCGTACGGAACGCGATACGTTCGTCCGCCGATCATCGTGGGTGACGTCTCTCGACCCCATCCCATGACCGTGCGTTGGACGACGTTCGCTCAGGGACTCACCAGTCGACCCGTCAAGGGAATGTTGACGGGACCCGTCACGATGCTCGCGTGGTCCTTCGTTCGTGATGACCAACCACTGGCCGAGACGGCGCGTCAGGTCGCGCTCGCCCTGCGTGACGAGGTCCTGGACCTCGAGAGAGCGGACGTGGCAGTCATTCAAGTTGACGAACCCGCCCTTCGTGAAACTCTGCCGTTACGGCGAAGTGATCACGCCGCCTATCTGCAGTGGGCGGTTGAATCATTTCGTCTGACGACGGCGGGCGTCAGTGATGCCACTCAGATCCATACGCACATGTGTTACGCCGAGTTTGGCGACGTGCTCGAGGCGATCACTGACATGGACGCTGACGTCATAAGTTTGGAGGCCGCGCGCTCTGATATGGGGATCGTCGCGGACCTCGCCACGGCGAGGTATCCGAACGAAATTGGCCCCGGTGTCTGGGACATCCATTCGCCACGCGTTCCTTCAGTGGATGAGATCGCCGAGCGCATCAGACTGGCGGTGTCGGCCTTTCCTTCAGAACGACTTTGGATTAATCCCGACTGCGGTCTCAAGACTCGTGCCTACCCGGAAGTACGGGCTACTCTCACGAATCTCGTCGAAGCGGTCCGCCGTGTTCGCGCGGAGCTCTCACCGGTTGCGGGAGCCAAGGACGTGTCAAAGTGACCACGTAGGCTTGACGAGGCAAGCCGATCGCAGAATACGTCGTCTCGCCCGACCGCGACGTGACGGCGGGGAGGTACTCACGCGTCGCACCGGTACGATCGATCGGTGGTCGACCTTGATGACATGCGCCTCGCGAATCGACAGTTCTACGCTCGTGACGCCCTCGACGTCGCCCCCGCGCTTTTGGGCGGTGTCCTGCAACGAGTCACTGACGAGGGGACTATCGCCATGCGTATCACCGAGGTGGAAGCGTACGCTGGCGAACGTGATCCGGGGGCGCACTCCTATCGCGGTAGGACGAATCGTAACAAGACCATGTTCGGGCCGCCCGGTCACCTCTATTGCTATTTCACCTACGGGATGCATCACGCGATCAACGTCGTGGTCGGGCAGTTGGATCAGCCCTACGCGTGCCTTATTCGCGCGGGCGACGTCATCGAAGGCGCGCAACTCGCCCGGAACCGCCGAGAGCAGAAGCCCCGTAAGACCGCGTTGGCTGACTACGAATTGGCGCGAGGACCGGGATGCGTCGCTCTAACCTTTGGCGCGGACCTCACCAACGATGGTGACGACCTCTGCTCGGGTCAGTGGCGTCTATTCGTTGCCCGTGACGGCATTGTCGTGCCCCACTTGGTCGGGCCACGAGTGGGCGTCAGTGGACCGGGCGGCGAAGTAGAACACTTTCCCTGGCGATACTGGCTTGCTAATACCCCATCGGTATCCACGTACAAGCCGGGACGTTCACCCCGGCCCGCGCTCAACGACGGACACCCCGACCTCGTGCGATGAGTCGACACGTGGGGCGACAGGCCAATGACAACTACTCGTCATTACGAAGAATGACTATCGACTAACGAGATAACCGTCCTTCAGCGGAAATCGCTCAGCGCGAGGTCGACCAGCCGTCCATCGATGTGGCGTTAGAACAGCGACTGCGGTTCGACGGGTTCGATCAATTCGGGCCCGTCGTTGCGCACTGATCCCACGGCAGGGTTCACGCCGTAATGACTGAGGGTCCCCGAGGGAGCGGGACGTACCAGGTGCAGGCGCTCCTCGGGTCCGCGTTCGCTAGTGTCGAGCCAGTCGCCGGCGTCGTCGATCTCGATCACCACCGGCATACGGTCGTGGATCTCGTCCATGTCGTCGTTGGACGTTGTGGTGATGACCGTGCAGGTTTGACGCGACGGCGCGTCATCGGGCGTCGTGGGATCATGCCAGAACTCGTAGAGCCCCGCGAGGAGTAACGGCTCACCGTCGCGACGAGTGAAGAAATTCGGCTGCTTCTCGCGGCCGGGTCGGTGGTCCCATTCGTAGAAGCCGTCGACAGGGATGATGCAGGGACGCTTCTTGAAGGCGGCCCGAAATGATGGTTTCTCCGCGACCGTCTCACCGCGGGCGTTGAAGAGTCGATTCGAAACCGCGGGATCCTTGGCCCAACTCGGCAGGAGTCCCCACTGGTAGCGATCAAGGATGCGCTTCCCCTCGTGTTCGTAGACGCCGAAGAGTCGGCGTTGGGGTCCCACGTTCCAACTGGGGTGGGTTTCCTCCTCCAGCCCGGCCACCAGAGTGGCGTCAAGGAGCCGGGCGAAGCGAATGGGGGGACTAAAGAGGGCGATGCGTCCGCACATGGTGGCTCCTTTCATCAGTGATTTTAAGGGCATTGGCGTCTGTGACGGGGAGTGGCTACTCGGTGACGTGTAACTTGACAAACCCACTCAAAGTGTGTTTACTAAGCATATGGACAAAATCACCTTCGCCAACATGTCTCGAAGAATCCCCACCGAAGCAGACGCCTACATCTACCTAGAAACCCTGAGGTGGCCTGAGAAGCCGGTGTGCCCTCACTGTGGGGTAATCGCTGATCACTACCACCTCCAGCCCGAGAACGGCTTTAGCCGCATCACCACCAGGGGCACGTACTCAGAGCGCAGGGTGTGGAAGTGCCGTGATTGTCGCAAGCAGTTCTCCGTGACTACTGGCACGATCTTTCACGGCTCCAAGGTGAGTCTGCGTATATGGCTGTTCGTGTTCTTTGAGATGTGCGCCAACAAGAACGGAATTGCCGCGAGGGAGATTGCTCGCAAGTACGGCGTTGCGCCTAAGACAGCGTGGTTCATGACTCAAAGAATCCGTGAGGCTATGAATTCACGTGGAGGATTGATGAGTGGCAACATCGTGGCTGACGAAACCTACATTGGTGGCAAGCCGGAGAACTGGCACGCTAATGACCCGCGCAGGGCAGAGTTTGGAAACTCCACCGCTCGCAAGACTGCCGTTGTTGCGTTGATCTCATCAGAGACGAACGAAATTCGGACTAAGGCCGTTACCTCAGTAACCGGTCCGAACATTCGCAGATTCATTTCTGAGAACATCTCATTTACAAACTCGTCGCTGCATACTGACTCCGCTGGTGTGTACCGGGGCATTGGAAAAGAGATGACCGCGCACCACGTCGTCAACCATCATGTAGGTCAATACGTCACGGAGTTCTCAGATGGGACGAACAAGGCAGAGAACTTCTTTAGTCAACTGAAGCGTTCGATCTCAGGGACGCACCACAACTTGAGTCCCGAACACTTGCACCGCTATCTTGCTGAATTTTCATTCCGTCATGGCACTCACTACCTGAGCGACACGGAGCGAATGATCAAATTGATGGGGCAAGTACCCGGGCGTAGGTTGGTTTACAAAACAATCACCAACATATAGAGTCAACTCATGTCCCCATCTTCAGAATCGAATTTCCCGGCGGACGAAGAATTCCCGATTGGCGTCGCCCATGAATTAAAGTTGGAGACGGTTGGTACCACGCGTCAATATCTCAAATTTACGACGCCACCCGAAGATCCAGAAGGTAACTACTCCCTCCATTGAGTGCAAACTGGATGGAATACCAGCCAGAAGTTTCGGCGGTAAAGATAATTTCAAATTTCTTTATTACGCGCCCGGTGTGACCAACCTCAAATTTGGTTGACGCCATCTTGGGAGATTCCATCCGAAATACCGTTTTACTAACGACAGTCATCTCGCTAGGTTCTTGCACAATCACTTGGAGCGTGCTTTCCTGAGGGTCTTGTAACTCATGAAAGTTCACCGCCAAACTCGCGACAACCCAAATCTTTATTAGTGCCGGAAGAGTGGGTGGCTGGATATTGTCGGCGCCGGGTCCTTTTACTACCATCTTCATTCCGTCGCCTTCGACAGACTTCACCAACGTCGCCCACTCGATGCGCATTGTTTCCCCCGGTTCAGAAACCATTCAAATCCATCTGAGGAAATCCCGCAAACGGCCGGTAGTGTTGTTCTGTGCCACGTGACGCCTTTGAAGGCTACGACGAACCAGTCAACATAGACATGGACCCCGAAGAAGCGCTAAAACTAGTCCTGACCGAACCGAACCCCGATGCGATTAAGCCGGTGCTAGACGCCTAATTCTGACCATCCTGAATAAAAAGAGCTGTATCCATCTCTTCGCATATGTCGTCAGCGATTTTTTGTGAATTCCTTTTTATTGGCGGTTTCAAGGGGTCACCGCAACGATTCGGTAAATCGGCAACGCTTGTTGCCCTGACCGAGGAGATTGCCAGTGACTGTTCACATGACCCAAACCCAGAAGCAGATGGCCCGCCGTCTGCGGGCCAAAGGCCTCAAGATCAAAGAGATTGCCCGCGAACTGAACTACACCGCTGACGCGATTCGTGTGACCGTTCGTGATCGTCAGTGCAGGGATGGAAAGCCCGACGAATGGTCGCCGGCGCCGGGGCGACTCAGCGCCCAGGAGCGAGAGGAGATCCTCCTGGGTCTGAGAGACGAGGAGTCGATGTCCTCCATCGCTCGTCGATTGGGTCGATCACCTTCGAGCGTCACTCGTGAAGTCGCCGCCAACGGTGGGCCTGAGAACTATGGGGCGTGGCGAGCGCACTGTCGCGCGAGGGCGCAGGTGCGCCGTCCCAAGCTCGCCAAATTGGACCACCCGATGCTCGTCGAGCAGGTGAGC
Source organism: Acidimicrobiales bacterium (assembly GCA_036509795.1). GTDB lineage: Bacteria > Actinomycetota > Acidimicrobiia > Acidimicrobiales > RAAP-2 > RAAP-2. Next base: position 127 of record DATCEX010000015.1, on the reverse strand, counting down.
ACCTGGCTCGAGGAGCTCTGGAGCCCTCAGGAGATCTCGTCGCGTTTGCAATTGGAGTTCCCAGACGATTTGATGATGCAGGTGAGTCACGAAACGATCTATCAGTCCCTCTTCGTCCAGGGCCGCG
>DATCEX010000014.1:0-3304 GCA_036509795.1 Acidimicrobiales bacterium | reverse complement strand
CGTGTTCTGCCATTAAGCGCTTGAGCACTGACGCGGTCATTTTTGTCAGCGGCGTAGTGCGCTCCTTTCGACCCTTGCCCATGCAGCGCACGTGGGACCTCGCGTCAAAGACCACGTCGCCTCGACGCAGCCCCACCAGTTCCGAGACTCGCATCCCGCTCTGCAGGGCGAGCAGGAGCAGTGCGTGATCCCGGCGTCCGATGAACTGGGCCTGATCGGGTGCCGCGAGCAAAGCGGTCACTTCGTCGTCGCTCAGAAATGAGACGAGGGCTCGTTCGAATCGTTTCGTCGGAATCGCGAGCACCCGCTGAATGTTTTGGGCGTGTTCGGGGTGTCGCAGGGCGGCGAATCGAAAGAACGAATGTATGGCCGCGAGCCGGACGTTTCGCGTGCGCGCGCTATTGCCCCGGTCGACTTCCAAGTGGTGCAGGAACGAACCCACCAGTGCGGCGTCGATGTCCTCAAAGCCGAGCGACGATGGCGCCTTTGCACTCTTGTCCTGGATGAAGGCGAACAAGAGCTTGAAGGTGTCGCGGTAGGCGTCGATCGTGTGAGGGCTCACGTCTCGCTGGCCCATGAGGCGCTCTGTGAAGAAGGCCTCCAGCGTGCTCGCGAGGGTGGGCGCGCTCACGAGGTTGCCTCGTAGGTCGATTCGAGACGCGTCACGGCGTGCTCGAGCAACTGGGGCGAAGCAGACAAGTACCAATACGTGGACGCCGGATTCACGTGACCCATATAGGTCGACAGCGACGGCAACAGAGAACGGACGTCGGCGCCCTCGTCGTGCCATCGCGCGAGCACGTTGACGCAAAAGGTGTGGCGCGCGTCGTGGATGCGAACGCGACCCGGCGGCGGGGACGCTATGGGGACCTTCGTCACGAGCGAGCGAAAGTCGGTGCGAAACCTGTGGTAGGGAACGCGTGCTCCGGCGTCGGACAGGAAGAAGGCCGGACTGGTCACTCGCGGCATCAATTCCTCGCGGCGTCGCTCGTAGGCGCGGAGCGCCGCGACGCAGGTCGGATGCAGCGGCACCTCTCGGGATCGGTCGAACTTCGAATGATGAATAGTCAGCACGCCTTCGCTTAAGTCCACGTCGGCGCGCTCGAGGCCCAGGGCTTCGCCGATGCGCAGACCGCTCGCGAAGAGCAGACCAAGGATGGCCTCGCTCGTCACGGCGCGCAGCTCGGGTGACAGTTCTCGCGCCGCCCTCATCAGGGACCACGCCTCCGCGGACGAATACAGGTAAGGCGCGGGGCGTTGGTATTGGCCGGCGATCAGGCGCGTCGGCGCAACGGTAGTTCGTGGATCGAGGGCCTGTAGGTAGCGGGCAAAGCCGCGCACGGCGCTCAGTCGCTGGGCGTGGTATCTCGCACCACAGTTCGTAGGCTGCGTCGCCCAGGCGAGGGCCAGTTCGGTCGTAACCACGTCGGCGCCTCGTTCTTCGCAGTAGTGCACGAAGTGGCCCAGCCAACGCCCGACGTTGGTGAGGGCGTAGCCGAACTGGCGACGCACGTCGAGGTAGTCGGCTAGCTGTTGGCGCAGGGAGTTCACGACGCACCCACGAGCGACACGAGCGACACGTGGGGCTGCGACGCACTGGGCCAGGGCTGAGCCGCGCGGATCAGCGTGACGTGATCGGCCTTGGCGTAGACGCTGGTCGTCGCCAGGTCGGTGTGTCGCAGCACCTGAGCGATCTCACTCAGGTTCGAACCCGAGCGCAGCATCTGCCTCGCGGCGCTATGGCGAAGCGCGTGGGCCCTCGTCTCGGGAACCTGCGCTCGACGACACGTGGCGACGACCACCGCTGACACGCCAACGTTCGTCAGTGGATCTAACGGCGCGACCAGTCGGCAAAAGACGTGGCGGTGCGCGCAGGACGGTCGACCCGTCGCCAGCCAGTCGGCGAGCGCTTCGCCGACGTCGACGGGTAGCGGTAAGCGGTCCAGACGTGGCCCCTTGCCGCGCACCGTGAGCTCACCGCGGCGCCAGTTGATGTCCGAGATCTCCATGGCCGCCACTTCCTTCGCGCGCAGCCCGAGACGGGCGAGCACGCTCAGGATCGCGAAGTTTCTCGCACCAATGGCCGTGGTGCGATCACAACTGTCGAGCAGTCGACGGACGTCACTCGGCGCAACGCTCTTGGCGAGTGATGACTGACCAACGTTGGCGACCGCGGGTATCGCGTTCGCGAGGTTGAACTTCGTCAGACCCCGCACAAAGCAGTAGCGCAGGAACGCCCGCAGGCCGGTGACGACGGAACCCGGCATGTGACGACGACACTCGTCGGTGACAAAGCCCAACACCTGCGCGACGCTCAGCTGATCGAGCCAGCCAATGGGATCGTCATCGACGAACCTTCGCGCCACGCGCGCGTAGTCGCGAGCCGTGTTTCGAGCGAGACTCCGCTCATCGATTAAGTACTCACGAAAGCTCACGAGGAGTTTGTCGACGGCCGAGTCGGCAGCCACCAACGGCCCGGGAATCGCGTCGGACGCTCGCAGGTAGTCGAGCAGCGGGGCCACGCCCTTGCCCGAGAGCAGCAGATGGTAGCCCTCCGTCTTTCGCGAGCGTAAGAACTCCTCGACGTGCTTTGACGTGAAATCGATCGCACCGAGCTCGTGTTCCACTAGCCAATGACTCACGTGGGCGAGCAGTTCGACGTGGTGACACACCGAGTCCCTTCGGTAGCCATCTCCCTCAAGTGTTGCTATGAATCCGTCAACGTAACCAACCAGCGGGCCCGTCACCTTCACCATTGATAGATCTCGAGTCATACTTCCTCCTCACTCAAACTGCACTTGAGAAGGAATCTTTAACTGACTCAGGCTCGCGGGATTATGCGGAAAACTTCTGTTCGATCTGCGTCAAACAAAGGGCTTCCATGATCGTTTCCACATAATCAGGGTTTCTCCATAATCCTTGTTATGTGGAATTCCACATAACAAGGAATCGTGTTATCCTGTGTCGGTCTCGTTTCGTGGTGTTGCCGAAATATGAGGCCTGTTTCGAGGCCCATTTGTATCGGTTTCGGGCGCCTTAACGCACGTCTAATGGCCTAGGACGACGCTTTCTCTGGAGGCGGTCCTCAGAGAGTTGGAACTGCTCGGGTATTCACATTCGCGGCGTGAGCAGAGAGGATTTCATTGCCGGCGAAACTTCGTGATAAATTCTTGATTGATATTTACGGGAGCTCGGACGAACCGGGCTGAGAGGGTGACTGGCCAGCACTGGCCGAAGCGTCACCGACCGTTTGAACTTGACCGGGTAATGCCGGCGTAAGGAGACAGTCATGTCAGCCGCGTCA
>DATCEX010000013.1:0-9754 GCA_036509795.1 Acidimicrobiales bacterium | reverse complement strand
TCGTCTGCTCACGGACTGAGCGCGTGAGTACGTTGCGGGCGATGCCGAAGAGCCACGGACCCAGTGAGCCGTCACGGTGATCGACGAAGCGGTGACGCGACTGCCACGCCTGGGCAAATGTCTCGGCGGTTAAATCGAGTGGGACATCCCGATTAGAGCAGCGACGAAGAAAGAAGCCATGAACATTCTTGGCGTAACGATCGTAGATCTCTCGAAACGCTCGAGGATCGGTATCGGCGCTCGTCAGCAATTCTGCGTCAGTGGTCATGATCGCAGTCCGGCGTCGCGTGAGAGCACTTGAATTGAAAGGTAGGGCAGAAGGATTCGCACACTATGCATATGCCACGAGGGGGTTATTTTGTTTCACTGGTGCCGATCAACCCACCATTTTTCGACGAAGCGGGCTGCTGCGAGCGCCACCGGCCCCTAGGCAAGCCGAGATCTCGTCACCACTACCGTCGTGCGCACCACCATGCATGCGATCATCGTAGGAGGACCAGTGCTTCCGACCTAGCAAAGTGCAGTCAGAGACCGTCGCGACCGGTTTCAAGTTAGCCTCGGGTGCCTGCTGAATTGTTTGTCAAACCAATTAACAGATCCCGCGACTGAGAGCCACTAGATCACCGTATCCGTTTCGCAGAATCACTCGTCCGCCAATATTGTTCCTGCGCTCACCTTCCACCGAACGCCCGGACGGTGAAAAGCAAGTAAGACGACCCATATAGATTATCGTTGATCAGCGCAGTTCCCTGTACTGCATTTCGTAGACCCCCAGCGTCACAGGGAAACAGTGCGAACACAAATTCCAGTGAGAAAGTTTGAACTTTTCAAGGGCCGCGCGGTCATTCACGAATATCTAACCATCGATGACGGCGCCTATCCGCCGCTCCATGCCCAGATGGTGCCCGGTCACGGGTTCGCCAATCAATCGTGACGGGACGGGCTCTCAAAGGATCCGGAGGCATACCTGACCGCGAAGACGTCACCACGACAATGCACTTCCGTCGTGAACGACCCGGTCGCCACTAGCCATACGAGTTGCGCCTCAGCGCTCCTCGATCAATAGGGGACGACTCCACAGTGATCTACCTTGAGGGGCCGCAGTTCCTCGGGGTAGATCTACAAGTTGTGTGAATTAATACCTACCGGCAGCAATGTCGCTGGTTGTCACGCGAGACGCTCGATAAATGATCGTGCCTCTGGAGACCTGGCCAGGCGGGCCGGACACAGACGACATCGGGATACCAATGGCCGCGTTAATGGTCAGCTGCTCGCTTTATCCAGACCCCACCAACCCCGGAGAACGGAGAAAAAGCGCATGGCATTTTTACACCCACACTCGAGAAATCGTATTCCTTCGATGTTTTCTATTCATGAATTAAAGATTGTGTCGCTGACCGGACCCCGATCTCACTTGCCATAAGTCTGAACCGCTGATGGTGGCACCATCCCGTGAAAGAAGGGTCAATCGGGTCGGGCCGATTCACCACTTACACGGGGACGACAGAACCGGGCGGACCCTGACTTGATAGTACCAAGTCCGGCAATAGATGCTTAATAGCTGATTCGATTCGGTCATCGTTCGGCCGAGGGAACTCCCCAGCGAAACGACACGTCATCGGTACGCCGGAGTGGTCCAACTCATCGACGATGGCGCCGATAGAAATGTCAGATGAGCCGAAAAAAATCTGTTGCGACGTGATCCCGGCTGGCATCTCACGTTATGGCGGAGCTGATCGTCTTCTCATTACACGAATCGAGCCTGCAACTTTTCGAGAAACGGACACAGCCATGGATACACGTCACGCAGTGATCGAAACCCGGATTGGCGACTTGACGCTCGTCGCAACCGATAATACCCTCACGGGCCTCTATTTCCCCCACCACTGGTACATGCCACCAAACAGCACCTTCGGCGCTGGAGTCGACGTAGCCATTGATGAACTGCTCTCCGCGGCCACCGCGCAGGTCACCGAATACTCACACGGTGAACGCACCTCCTTCAAGCTATCGACTGCAACGCACGGCGACCTCTTCCAGGAACGGGTTTGGGCTCTCCTCAACGAAATTCCATCCGGAACCACCATCACCTACGGGCAGATGGCGGAGCGCCTGGGCGACAAGTCCCTCGCGCAACAGGTCGGCAAGGCAGTCGGACAAAACCCGCTCTGCATCATCGTTCCCTGTCACCGCGTCGTCGGAAAGAACGGAAAGCTCACAGGCTACGCTGGCGGACTGAAGCGCAAGCAGTTCTTGCTCGACTTGGAGAAGCCGGCAGAAATTCAAGCACAGAAGCCGTTCGCAGGCTCTGGGACGCTCTTCTAAACGGCATCTCACGTTATGACCGCCGTACACGTCTACTGACTGAGGAATATGAAAAAACCGTTCGAAAAAATCGTCGCCGAACACGGCCCCACGGTTCTGCGAGTATGCAGGGCCGTCGTGGGATTCAACGACGCCGATGATGCCTGGTCGGAAACGTTCATATCCGCGATGAAGGCATATCCGGTGCTGCCGGATGACGCAGTCGTCGAAGCGTGGCTGGTGACTATCGCACACAGGAAAGCGATCGACATCATCCGCGTTCAGAAACGAATCGCGATCCCCGTAGGTGAAGTACCCGATCGACCTTCGCCCGTCGGGGCACCTCGTTCAACAGATCACGAGATATGGGACTACGTGAAGTTCCTACCTGAGAAACAACGCCAAGTCGTCGCCTATCACTTCCTAGGCGGTCTCGCGTATGGAGAAATCGCCGAAATCCTAGGTGGAACAACGGACGCGGCTCGTCGGGCGGCGGCCGACGGGATAAAAAGTTTGCGGAAAACGTTCGCAGGCCAAGATTTGAAAGGAGCAAGTCAATGAACACCGACACAAAAGGGGAGCGAGAGATCTCCGACCTTCTCGCTAGCACCGCCGTGCCCACGGTAGAGACGATGGAGCAGCTACATCGCAGGCTGGAAGAATCAGCCGAGCAAGCCAAGATCCTCGACGTCGCATACACGACCATCGACACTCCGGTCGGAACGCTGCTTCTCGCAGCGACCGAAAACGGGCTTCTCCGAGTCGCCTACGAGTGCGAGGACCTCGACAAGGTCGTGGACACACTCAGCACCAAAATCAGTCAACGCATCTTGAAGTCACCCAAGCGACTGGATGCTGCAGCGTTTGAGATCGACGAATACTTTGGCCGCACACGCAAGCGCTTTGACCTACCCCTTGACTTCTCGCTCTCCAGCGGCTTTCGCCAAATGGTGCAAAAGCACCTCCCGCAGATCGCTTATGGGATGACCGAGAGTTACAAGCAAGTCGCCACGATTGTGGGAAATCCGAAAGCGGTCCGCGCCGTCGGAACTGCCTGCGCAACCAACCCCCTACCGATCGTCGTCCCCTGTCACCGAGTACTTCGCACCGACGGCACCCTCGGCGGCTACGTCGGCGGGCTCGCGGCGAAGACCGAACTACTGAATATGGAGGCAGCAGCATGAGCCCGAACAACACCACGAGTGACGTGTGGGAATCCCGCGTCGCCAGCGGCGACTGGAACCAGATTACCGAGGAAATAAATGAATACGGCGGCGCGATGCTGCCGCGGCTTTTGACGCCCGAGGAGACTGTCGAAATCCGGGAAATGTACTCGAACGACGACGCGTTCCGCAGCACTGTCAACATGGGTAGGCACCGCTTCGGTGAAGGCGAGTACCGATACTTCAACACGCCGTATCCGGAGCCGATCGAACGACTGAAGCAAGCCCTGTATCCGCGACTTCTGCCGATCGCGCGCGACTGGTACGAGAGGCTGGGGCGCTCGGCGCCGTGGCCAGAAACACTCGATGAGTGGCTCGACGCGTGCCACGAGGCCGGTCAGATGAAGTCCACTGCCATCCTTCTGAAATACGGCGAAAAGGACTGGAACGCTCTTCACCGCGACCTCTACGGTGACCTGGTGTTCCCGATGCAGGTGGTGATAAATCTGAACGAGCCCGGCGTCGACCACACGGGCGGCGAATTCCTGTTGCTCGAGCAACGACCACGTGCACAGTCGCGCGGCACGGCCACGCTTCTCCCACACGGACACGGTTACCTCTTCACCACCCGCGATCGGCCCGTTGAATCCAAGCGTGGCTGGTCTGCGGTACCAGTACGGCATGGGGTGTCTGCGATCCGTTCGGGTGAACGCCAAACCGTCGCACTCGTCTTTCACGACGCGGGCTGAGCATGACCCGTAGCGATGAATCAGCCGGGGCCGAGAGGACATACACGCTTCTCGGCCCCGACCGACGTTCCTACCAGTCAACAGCACCGGGTGATTTCGGCGGCCATCGCGGATCGATGATTTACGGCCGACTCGACTGCCCAGCCGCGCTGCGTGCGATCGCGCGCGGTGGGTATGTGAAGTACCGGATCTTCTTCGCCGATGAGGCGACCGCCGCGGCGGCCGGCTACCGCCCGTGCGGCACCTGCATGCGGGAGGAATACGTAGTTTGGAAACGAGCACGCACCGAATGTGCCAAATCATGACCCACTCACCGCGACTGAACGACCTACGCATCGACAAAAGTGATGACGCATACGTGCCGCCCGTCGCACACACCGCCCGCGAGATCGGTAGATTGGTCTCACTGGCATCTGAGCGGCGCGCGGTCAGCATTGCAATCGGACACGGAGCCGACGCCGCGTCAACGACGGCCGTCCAGGCTTTCACCGACGCGTGGCTCGCAACGGACGGGATCGTTCTCTGCACGATCCGTTGGCCCGAACGAGGCGCTTCGTGGCTCAGCCCAGCGCGCCGCCTAACCGCGGTAGATCCTGACCTCTACGTCTTGGGTGGCGCTCCGGCTGGCCTCGCTCAGATGATCCTGCGACTGGTCTGGTCCACAACTTGGTCTGCGCAAAAGACCATTGGATTCACTTCGGCGTCCTCTCCCACCATGCACCAGCTTGCGGGTCGCCAAAATCTCGACGGCCTCGTCGGAGCAACGGCGACCGGTGGCACTTGGAACGTCGCAAATACCATCTACACCGAATTTCCGCCCAAGGAGCGGGCGTGACCGCACTGTTCACCGGCGATTTTCTCGACCGACCTAGGCGCGAACTCACTCCGGGCGCGTACCACGTTCGCGGGTGGCTCACGCTCGAGCAACAACGCTGGATCGTCGGCCAGTTCCACCAGTGGGTCGCCGGCCCAGTCCCCATCCGTGCCGCAAGAGTGCGCGGTCACGAAATGTCTGTGCGCACGGTCTGCCTCGGCTGGCACTGGCAGCCCTACCAATACACACGTCACGCCACCGACGTAAACGGTAATCGAGTCCTTGACTTCCCCGACTGGATGGTCGACCTCGGTCGAAAGGCCCTCGTCGTCGTCGCAAGCAACCCACACGCCGGCGACACCTATGCCCCCGACACCGCGCTCGTGAACTACTACGACGATAACGCCCACATGGGCATGCACCAAGATAAAGACGAACTCTCACTTGCCCCCGTCGTCTCCATCTCCATTGGTGACGCGTGCCAGTTCCGATTCGGTAATACCGAAAACCGCAAGTTGCCCTACGAAGATATCGATCTCACATCTGGCGACTTGTTCGTTTTCGGCGGAGCTTCCCGACTCGCCTTCCACGGCGTTACCAAGGTGTATCCCCAGACCGCTCCGCCGTCCAGCGGACTCACCACCGGCCGAATCAACATCACCATGCGCGTCACCGGAATGAGTTGATGTCGAACACTGAATCGGTTCTCGGCACCATCGTCGGACCCGATGGACTCGCGCGACCCGCGTGGGCGTCAGTCGATCCTCTGATGCGCGACTATTACGACCGGGAGTGGGGTATGCCCGTCGACGACGAGCGTGGCCTGTTCGAACGGATCAGTCTCGAAGCCTTTCAAGGCGGCCTGTCCTGGGCGACCATCCTGCGCAAACGTCCCGCCTTTCGGGCCGCGTTCAATGACTTCCATCCCGACACTATTGCCGACTACACCGTCAGCGACGTCGACCGCTTACTGCAAGACGCCAGCATCGTGAGAAATCGTGCGAAGATCCTGGCCGCGATTACCAACGCCAGGGCGACAGTGAAGCTCCGCGACGACGGCGGGCTCGTCGACCTCGTCTGGTCTTTCCAACCAGAGGCCACACCCGAGCCGCGACACTTCGATGAGATTCCGACAAAGTCGCCCGAGTCGCTGGCGCTATCAAAAGCCCTGCGCACACGAGGGTTCGTCTTCGTCGGGCCGACCACGATGTTCGCGCTTATGGAAGCCATCGGCATCATCGACACCCATCTGCTCGACAGCCACCGTCGCGGCAGCTCCGGTGTCTGGCCGAAACAATGACACGGCTACAACTCACACCTGCCGGTGGCACGATCGCCGCCGACATTCTCCTCGCAACTCTCGGCGCCCATGCGATTCCCGGGGCAGAATCCCACGAAGACGCACGGCATAGCCGGCTGATCGCGACTGGCTCCGGCAGCCATTCAGTCACTGTCGAAATTCTCTCTGATTTCATCATCTTTGAATGCGAGACCGAGGATCCAACCGAAATCGCGGAGTTGGTCGCCGCCGTCCGTGGCTGGCTGGACCTCGATACCGACACCAATGATATGGCCAAGCATTTCGCGACTGATCCGATCCTCGCACCGCTCGTCAACGACCACTCGGGGATCCGTATCCCGAGTTATCCGGATGACTTCGAGGCAACGATCATGACCGTTATCGGGCAGCAAGTCTCTCTCACAGTAGGCAGAACATTCGGTGGTCGGCTGGTCGCGGCCTACGGGTCCCCCGGCCCGGGCGGCTTGACGACGTTCCCGACTCCCGGACGACTTGCGTCGACCACCGCCAAGGAGCTCGCCACCACGGTGGGTCTCACTAGCGCACGGTCCCACACAATCATTGCCTGCGCGAATGCCTTCCTAGGCGGCCTCGCCCTGCCGAGGGGCCAACACACGCCGGCGCTTCGCAAGCGGCTTCTCGCCATCCCGGGAATCGGCCAGTGGACCGTCGACTTCCTCGCCGTTAGGGCCATGGCCGACCCCGACGCGTTCACCGCTAGCGACCTCATCCTCCGACGCGCACTTGGCGGAATCTCGGCCCACGAAGCCGCAACGATCGCCGAGTCCTGGCGACCCTGGCGCGCCTACGCACTCAACTACCTCTGGACATCAACATCGCACCCGAGCAAAAGGAGGAGCACTTGACCGCGGATGCGGCGAATCTCGCTTTGGGGAACCTCACCGCGCACCGCCTTGGCAACGCTCGACCGCGAATTGCTCGGCGCTGTGGGGGAGGGGGACTGCGTGTGGATGTTACCTGGCGAGAAAAAGATTTCCGGTGACGTCATTGGAGTCGAGGACAATTTGGGCTTGTCGATGATCAGAGGGTTTGGAGCGTTTGCGTAGCAAGGTGCTAGAAATATGGCTCGTGTAAGGCAGATAGACGACGCGTACTCCGACATTCGCGAATTTCTCTTCATAGTCGATCCACAGATCGCTGCCTCGCCAGTCGTCGCCCACGAACGTGACGTCGAAGCGGCGCTCCTTCCACATTGAATACCGATCCATGAAGTGCTGCGGAATGACGTCGTCGACGAGACGGAGGGAGCGCACGATGGCAGCGCGCTCGAAATATGGAATCACCGGATTCTTGTGCTTGTAGTTCTGGCAGAGTTCGTCGGTCGTCAGCCCCACGATGAGGACGTCGCAGTGGCGTCGTGCCTTCTCGAGCAGATTCAGGTGTCCGATGTGGAACATGTCGAAAACGCCGGCGGTGTACCCGATGGTGGTCATGCTTCGATCCTTTCTGCTCGGGCGAAGGGCGTTTGCCCGCCCTTGGGGAGAAGACGCTGGGCGGGTCAGTTTCGTAAGGTTTAAATGGGCGAAATCACACGCTTCTGCTGAAGGAACAGCGTGCCGTCGTCGAGGTACACCCCTTCAGAACAGGGAGCTCCATCCGACGAAGTTACGAACGTGTTGGTTCCCCGCGCTTCTTTTTGTCATCGTCGAATTCGGGTGAGTTGATTGGCGGGATGATGCCCATCTATTGGAGGAACGGAGCGCCATCGACGATCTGAACGTCTTCACAAAACAGGCGATTGTTCTAGTACTTGGCGAACCAGCCGCCGCAGATGTCTTTATCTTCTACTTCGAATGACATCGGCTCTGTCCATTTCACGAAGTGAGAACTAGTGGCTCCGAAGATGAAGCCTCCGAGGCCGCAAAAAAATGTCCCTGTGCCGCACCACTGTGGTGCGACACAGGGACTGTTAGGCAGGACTACGCGATCGGGATAATGCCGAGCTGCTGGAGCACCTTCACGCCGTCGTCGAGTCCGAGCTCGCTGACGATGAGACCGTCCTTGAGTTCGAGAACCGTCATACCGCTGAAGAACATCCTTTTGCCGGAGTTGGCTGGCAGCGAACCGATGGGAAGTTCTGCGAATGCGTCACCCGTGTGGGTTCCGCCGCCTTCCCACTGTCCGACGACGAAGTCACCCTCAGCGATCAGGTCAGCAGTTGCACCGAAGTTGAGGTCGGGGAACGACTCGCGAAAAGCGATGCCGAACGCCCTGACCGCTTCCCGGCCGACCATCGGGTCATGGAGAGAGTAGTGGAACTTGATATCGGGGGCGGCAAGTTCGTCGACCACGTCGGGGTTGAAGTTGTCACTCCAGAACTCACCGAACCAGCGAACAACTACGGCCTTATTGCTTTCTTCGATTGACATTGTGAGAGATTCCTTATCTGTTGGTGGACGGATCATGTACGCGACGCCATTCAGTTCTCCGAATAATCGAGTCGCACCTACTGAGACTCGCGTAATAGAGTGACATTCTCCGCCATCCGTGGGATAATGTTGCATGGTCACAACACGGGCACCCCAACGGGACTTCGAAGGCATGGAGGCTCGACGAAGACAAGCGGCGAGGCTGTTCGCCAAGGGCGTCTCCCAGGCCGACGTCGCTCGAGAACTCGACGTGTCGCGTCAGAGCGTGAGCCGCTGGCACGAGGCGTGGTCGCGTGGTGGGCTGAAGGAACTGAGAGGTGCGGGCCGCGCCGGTCGACGGCCGCTGCTCGATAGTTCAGACCTGGCCAAAGTGGAGAAGGCGCTGCGCCGTGGTCCCAAGGCGTCGGGATTCGCGACGGACATCTGGACGCTGCCGAGGATCACCGAAGTCATCGCCACACTCACCGGTGTCTCCTATCACCCGGGCCACGTCTGGCGGATCATGGGCCAACTCGGCTGGAGCCCCCAGCGCCCGACTCGTCGAGCACTCGAGCGCAACGACGAGGCCGTCGACGAGTGGGTCGCCACGCGCTGGCCCCAGGTAAAAAAAACGCCCGACGCCGCAACGCGTGGCTGGTCTTCCAAGACGAATCAGGCATCTCACTGACCCCGCCGGTGCGACGGACCTGGGCGCCCAAAGGACAGACGCCGGTTCTTTACACGCCCTTCAATTGGAAGCGCATGTCCATGGCCGCGGTGCTCGCCTTCGCGCCCGACGGGTCAGAGGCCAAGGTCATGTTCAGTGCTCGACCCGGTACCTACAACGACACGAGCTTGATCACGTTCATCCGTCAACTGCGTGGTCAGTTGGGTGGTGACAAGGTCACCATGATCTGGGACGGCTTACCCAGCCACCGCAGCCGAAAGATGCACGCGTTCCTCGCCACGCAACGTTCTTGGCTGGTCGTCGAGCGACTACCGGCCTACGCGCCCGATCTCAATCCGGTCGAGGGACTCTGGGGCAACCTCAAGGG